>CAMLKK010000008.1 GCA_946480715.1 uncultured Bacteriovorax sp.
ATCTCAATTCACATTTGTTATTTTGAATTTTATATAACGGCAAGCTTGTCCATGCTGTTTCAAGCTCTGGTGTAAGAACTTTAAGAAATTCAACAAGTGCTTTTTTATCGCTTGCCTTGAGCTCTCCACCATACATCGATGGTTCATGACCGCGATTGCTGTTACCAACCAGGGCCGTGTTTAAGCAGGCCGGATCGTTGTCATCAGAACATTCTTTTTCTTTTAAGGCACTTTCAAAACCAAGTTTCTGATGATCGTAGACATTCGTTCCAACCTTAAATTTTTTAACTCTCAATGCCGCTGGTTTTAGTAGCTCTTCTAAATTGGGCACAGAACCATTGTGCAAATAAGGTGCGGTTGACCAGACTCCCGCCAGGTGACGAGCAACATAGGCCGTGCCCGGTTTAAGTGTTGTATAATCTAAAGTTGGATCACCTTTGAAGCGATCTTCCCCCAGAAATGAGTCTCTAAAAATTTCTTTTCCTCGGATACTTTCCTGTGCATATATCTTTTGCAGATCAGACGAAACATTGTTGGTCGAATAGAATCCTTCTTTCACACTATCTGTGAAATTGAAAATCGCCGTTTTAAAGGGAAGTCCAAGAGCAGATTTCGAGATATTTTTCACGTACTGTCTGTCGGTATCGATAATTTCCATATCAATCATTTTGTGATTGATAAGAAGTTTTTGAGGACCAACGCGTTCATCATCAGCTTCGTGACATTGAACACACTTATTCAAATAAACGTTACAGCCACGCTTAACAAGTTCACGATCTATTTTTTTATCAGGAAAAATCTGGGTGTATTCGGGAACAGGAACTTTGTGAATAATTTTCTCAAGTTCAATGAGATTGGGAATGTTTACCGTTGAAGCGTATTGATCATTTAGAACAATAGCTCCTAGTCCAAAGGCCTGCCCTACATTTCTCGCGACAAGCGAATTAGTGTTGGCATTGTAGTGATAAAAAGCTTTGTATTTCATCGCATACATGGGTGGAAGTGAAACGGGTGCGGTAATGTGGGTATAACTTTTTTTACGAATTGTTGCGTTTGAAATTCTTCCAAAGGCATCAGTGCGACCGTGGCCCTCTGGAGTCGAGACGACATCTGGATTGGGAGCTCCAAACCAAGTCAAATACTCCATTCTTTTTTGCATTAAAGGAGTAACTGTTTTTAAGTCGAAAGTTTCTTTAAGCATGCGAACAAGATATTTCGTGAGCACATCTTTCTTCTCATAAAGAAGTCTTCCGGCCTTCACATTGACTGATTCGTTGATTTTTTTTCCAAGACCAGGTGTTTTGATGAGAACTTTGATAGCGGCCGTAAAAAGCGTATCCTCAACATCAAGTTCTTTTTTTAAATCATCCACAAACTGAGATGCTTTTTGGTCAGCATTCTGAACGTTGAGACGATTATAAAAAGCAATCATTTCTTTTTTATCAAACATGGTTTGATAAGTGGAACCGATAATGTCATAGAAAAATCCCTTCATCTCAACTTGAGAAGGGGCCCCATCGATAATTGCGGCAGTTTGATCACTGCGAAGAACAGAACCTGTATGGCAAAAAGCGCAGTTTGCTCCAGTCATGGCGATTGTCTCTTGACCGTTTGCCAACTTTTTTGTTCGAGGAAGTTCTTTGAAATTGATTGAAGCATCGTTAATCAAATCTTGCTCTTCATATTTTTCACCATCCCAAACGGCCGTGAGACCGACCCATGCATAAGGTGAATGAACATTTTCGGAATATGGACTACGAATGACTGCAAATTTTTTATCAAGGTTTTCGAAAAAGAGCGTGCCTTTCTCTGGTGAGAGAAATGATTTTAAATTCAATAACCATAGTGTGGGATAAATATCACTACCTTCAGTGAGGTGCCACATTCGCTTTTGTTCATGAGCATTTACGCCGGGTGGGAATTCGAGTGTCTGACCTTTTTCAAGAGCAACTGAACGCAATTCATTTTCATAGTCATTTTCAACAGCGGCAAAAGTTCTGGAAGGTTCAATCTTTTTTTCCACAAATCTTGTCGGTGAACAACTGGCCACAATCAAAAGTAAAAATCCAAATCGTAAAAACATCATTTGCCCCAATGAAGATGACGAAAACTCACTCAATAATTTTAACCTTTCTCCAATGAAAACCATAGGCCAGGCATCTTCGACCGTATGTTGATCAAAACACTCTGTAAAAATTACAAAAGAACACTCCTCACTTCTATTTTTGATAGACTCGGCCCATGAAAAAGTGCCCTCTTTTCACTTTGCCATTAGTTGCTTTTTGCCTTTTTTCATTGGAGACTTTCGCCAGTGAAATGGCGATTAGGAAACATCTGACAGATGCGACAAAACTCAATCGTGAGCGCGCTTTTCTCTATGCTAAAGAATCAAAAGGGCTAAGTTTGCCGCTTTCTTATGAGTTGATCGCTATGGAAAATCTAGCAGTCTTAGTCACTCATCACATGGATGAAAAAGCAAAAATCTACATGGAAAATGGAATTGGTCTTTTCAACGATGATCTCGTCGATATGAAGTTGACACCAAGTTATCAACCTACTTTTCAGGATAATAACTCTCCTAAAAATCGTGTTTCATTGAACATCAAAAATATCAAAGCGAAATGGAAACAAGATTTGAAAGATGGACTCCTCAATGACATTTACATGGATGCCGTCATTCTCCTCGAACACGGTGAATTGAAAGAAGTGAATCAAAATTGCTTAACAAGACACTTTGTCGAGTCTATCGCTCGCTCGCTCCTAAACCATGAAGGCCACAGGGAAAAAGCAAAAATAATGGGACTTGAAGATCCGCAACCACTGCTTCTTAGTTTTTTAAAAACCCAAATTGCAACTCTCTCATGGGCCTATTCACTTGATAAAAGGGCCTATGCCATTCAAACCAAAAACATTCCGCTCTTTTGTCAGGATGTTCCGGCCATACCGTATAAGTAATTTCTAAAAACTAATCGCTCGAACCATTTCATGACAGTTTGTCGGAAGAATTTGCGGAGGAAGAACTTTCGTTCCATAGAGACCATGTTTTTGAATGTATCCGTAAACATTCGGAGGAAGCATCGGCGGAACTCCGCCTTCACTCAGAATCTTTCTCACGACAGTTGATGAAGTATCTCCACCTGCTTCAACTGTTTGTACTTTGACTCCATCGATTTCAGTGGGTAACTCAAAATGTTCATTGCCTGAACGACGAGAGACAAGAATTTGGAAATTATCAGGAATTTGAACTTGATTGTGACTCAAGCTTTGAAGTGTATCATCACCTAAAATAAGTGAGATTTGATTCTCAGGAAAAAACTCTCGCAAGGTCATGAATGCCTCTTGTGAACGAAGCCCTTTCATTGCAGCGGCCACATCAGAAGGAACAAGTTTTAGCCCTGGAGAATCGGCCACGAGAAGTTCAACGAGTTTATTGCGAACCCCTATTGGTTGTTTCCCTGGTTTATAGTCTTCTTTATCTCGGGGAATAAAATAAACAACATCAAGATTGAATTTCTCTTTCATTGTTTGCGCAAGATTGCGGTGACCAATATGAGGAGGATCAAACGTTCCAAATAAAATCCCAATTTTTTGTTGAGTGGCCCTGGCACTTTCTTGCGCTAAAAATCTCTGCCCGCTGACATGGGGAGACTCGGCCCTAAAAGATAGAGAGAAAAAAAGAAGAAGTGCTGTTAATAAAAAGAGAGGCCTTCGCATACAAATCTCATCGGCTTAGCCCACCAACAATTAGAGTGAAATTCACTGAACTATTAGACTCAACTAATGATCTCAAAATTAGCTTATCCTGCTGGAATTTTTAGATTAGTCAGACCAGCAAATTGAAGTTAAAAGAAGAAAAAAAATTAAGGAGTCACAATGAAAATAAAAATATTTGCCTTGGCACTAACGGTTCTTGCTTCTCTTCCACTAAACGCTCAAATGGTGGAAGTCGAAGGCACAATAAAGAGTGTTCTCATCGCAGAATTTGATCCATCAATTGTGGGTGATGCGTGTTTAGTTGAAGTAGCAACAAGAAATGAAACAGTGGCATTTTTAACTGGATTTGAAGAGTGCCACGATTATCAGGAAGAAATGTGGACTGGCCGTGGTGTTGTCGTCGTTACGGAAAATGAATCACTCGTGACAAATCCTGAAGTGTACGGAATTTTATCACTACATACTTCGGCCAATAAAATTTACGCCGTTGATTTTGGTAGTATCGAAAATGGTTTAGCAGACGAATCTTCAATTATTCTTAAGAATACAATTCCAGAAAATCTGGAAAAATGTTCAGCGATCGCAGAAAAAATTGTGAGACATGAAGGGCAAACAAAACCCGCCCAATTTATCGAAATGAACAGTGCAGGCCATCTCGTTTTTAATGTGAGAGCAAATCTTCACGGTGGCGATTCAGCACATGAAGTTATTCTCACAAACAAATGCAAATTCGTTTCTAAAAGAGTTCTTTGGGCCGAATAATTTTTTCGAGATAAGGGACAACATTTTCATAGTGGGTTTACTCCTCTCACATGAAAGTGTTATCCTCATTCTCGCTCATGAATAAAAAACTTTTCCTATTATTCCTATTCTCATTTTCAGCATTGGCAAAAAATCCTGAAATTGAAATTGCCATGTCGGATGTCAAACCTGTGAGCTATCTCGAAGATGGATCATTCAAAGGTGTTAACTATGACATACTCAAACAAATAGAAAATAACTCCAAGTTAAAATTCAATTACAATTTGTATCCACACTCGCGCCTCTTGACGAAATTACCTGAAGTCAATCCCGCAATGACGATTCTCTTTCAAAATGCCTGTCAAAAACATCAAGGGCAATATGAAGTAGCTGCTCCCCTCTATATTTCAACTCCTACGATTTTTCTTAAGAAAGAAGTCAGGCCCAGTAGGAACTTACGTATTGGTAGAATTGCAGGCACGTGCACACTCATCATGGACCAGCACATAGAAAAAGAATTCCAACTGGATGTTGCGACTCTTGATCAGGCCCTGGAGATGCTGAACAAAAATAGACTCGATGGCATTTGTGGTGTACCGCTTGTTTTGAAATACAGCCTAACTAATTCGCATTTAAATAGCTCTCTCGTGGCCTATAAATCGGAAAACAACACCCACAATTTTACGGCCGTCGTATGTCTTAAAAAATCTCTTCCTGAAGATCTCAAAAAGAAAATCAAGGCCGCTATCAATCAGGTAAAGTCCCGCCAGTTTTTTAAAAGTCGGTTTGTATAAATTACATATGCCCTCCTCAAAGGATGAGAATACCTTTATTGTCCCCTGAAACGTTAAGGAGCAATAAATGAAAGGAATAGTATCTTCGATTTTGATGAGTTTACTCATGATGTCTTCGGCCTTTACTGCTGAAACAATCACGCTTACGAAAGTTAAAACTTTAGGTGTAATGAAAAATGAAGTCATTTTTCAAAGCAAAAATGTAAAAAAAGTAAAAGGAACCAATGTCGTTAAAGGCAAGCTCGTCGTTAAGTGGGGCGTAAACGTATTCGAAGTTGTAAACGGGTTCTATACATGTAATGCAAAAAATGTTTGTCGCTTAACTGACTATGAAAGAGTCGCTACATTTGAGAAATGTTCTGTGAAAAATGAAAAGGTAAAATGTCAGAAGAAAATTAGCGGTGAAGAAACGTCGATTTCATCAGATAGTGAAATCGCCATTTCACCAGATGGTTTACTTGATTCTGAAACAAATTCCCGTGAATCAATTGATGAGTTAAGTGAAGATTTTGGAAGTTCAATTAACGCTGAAGCGACAATTATCTAAAAAAAGGAGCGGTTAAAACCGCTCCACTTTATTTTCCAATACAAAACCCGTCGTTTTTCATTCCTCTCGGAAGATTTGGAAAGTCAGGCACTCCATCCGCATCTTTTTTACCCGTGAGTTTTGTGTAATTATTCATGTTATCAAACAAACAAAATGTCGTTCCATTTGAATAACCGATTGTCGCACCAACTTTAAATAATCCTGCTGAGATCTTTTCATTTGATCCTTCACTAGGTCCAGAAGGATTAGCTGGCGCGCCTGGTGCACTTGAAGTTCCCAATATTTTTTTAATTGTTCCACTTGGAAGTTTTGTAACGGCCTTTCCTCTTGGCATAGCATTTTGAGCGACGAGTTTTCCATCAGTGACTACGTAGACAGTCGCATCGTCTTCATCTTTGTAATAAAAGCCGGGCATCAATCCTTTTTTTAAGTTTCCATACGCGGCCGTAATTTGCAAGTAGTAATCAGGAACTTCAGTTCCATATGAATCAGTAAATTTTGGACCTGTTACTGCAACTCCAGGCTCAATGAAATTTTCTTCGGCCCAGTCATTCCAAGAAGCAACAACGATATGACGAGGATTGTTCTTAATCGCAACCAGCCACTGGTTCATGTAGTATTCACCGTTAGCGCGATCAATAGGTGTAGTGTCTCTTTTTAAGTGTCGAGTGTGCCACCCAGGCATAACAGTGATCGCTTCAGGGCTTTCAAGAAGCGGTGATTTCATGGCCCATCCCCAAACACCTTCGTTTTTATATTTTTGTAAAACAGGGTTTGAACCGTCAACCAATCCCCCTGCACGACGAATCGTAAAACGTGGATCAGTCCACGTACATGCAAAACAATCTGTCGCTGATTCAATCGAGTTGTAAATAACGAGAAGTGGTTTTCCATCAATTTTGAAATGATTTGGATTGCTCACGTATTTACTAAAAACGTGATCAGCTTCACCTTTATGAGCTTCAACCGATTTGTTGAAATACAATTGATATCCAAGAGCAACGGAAATTTTTAACTGAGAAGAAGCTGGCAGCTGACTGTTAGTCGTCATGAATGATTGAGCGTTTGCTTCGATAGTACCTGCATCGTTTCCAATGCCATTGGTGTGATCAAATATAATAAATTCTATTCCTGCTTCTTTCATCGCTGTGATGTGAGCAGAGTTGGTATGCGGATCACCAGCTGAATAATATCCCTGAACGGGTTTGTATCTCGTCCACTCTTTCCAGTGACTGATAGGATGATCGGGCTTCATCCAATACATGTGGTACCAGGCCCCAATTGTAGATGTGTAAATAGGCGTCGCTGGACAAACCCAACCTGATGGACAACTTTCTGCGGCCATCACATTTGAATTCAATGTCCACGTAGCTAAGATCAATAACAAAGATTTCATTTATATCTCCAACGGGAGACTACTTACCAATACAAATACCATCATTCTTCATACCACCAGGAAGATTCGGAAAATTTGGAACTCCATCCGCATCTTTTTTCCCAGTAAGTCTTGTGTAATTATTCATATTATCAAACAGACAGTATGAAGTTCCGTTCGAATAACCAATAGTCGCGCCAACTTTGAAGAGACCAGCAGTAATCTTTTCTTTTGATCCAGGAGCTACAGCAGGAGGATTCGCACCTCCGCCATCAGGTTTTAATAAACCTTTAATTGTTCCGCTTGGTAATTTTACGACTGCCTTTCCTTTAGGCATGGCGCCTTGAGCGACAAGTTTTCCGTCAGCAACTACATAAACAGTTGCATCGTCTTCATCTTTATAAAAATATCCTGGCATTAAACCTTTTTTTAAATTTCCGTAGGCATTTGTGATTTGCAGATAGAGATCAGGTGTTTCTGTTCCGTAGGCATCGACCCATTTAGGTCCTGTAGTGGCAAAGGCCGGCTCAATAGATGTTTCTTCGCCCCAATCATTCCACGAGGCAATGACAATATTGCGTGGGTTATTTTTGATAGCAAATAACCATTGATTCATGTAGTACTCGCCATCTGCTCGTTCAATCGGAATAGTATTTCTTCCCAAATGTTTAGTGTGCCAGCCTGGCATGACTGTAATAGCTTCAGGACTAGCGATGAGTGGATCTTTCATAACCCATCCCCAAATACCTTCGTTCTTATATTTTTGTAAAACAGGATTACTCCCATCGACCATTCCACCTGCTCTTCTAATCGTGAAACGCGGGTCACTCCAATTGCATCCAAAACAATCTTTCTCTGATTCAATTGAATTGTAGATAACGAGAAGAGGTTTTCCATCTAGCATTTTGTAATTAGCATCTTTGGTGTAGTGATTAAAAATATGATCTGCTTCAGCTTTCTGTGCTTCGAGGGATTTCGCTCCCCAAAGTCCATAACCAATCGCAACCGAAATTTTTAATTGAGCTGAAGCTGGTAATTTATTATTCGTTTCAACAACAGAGCGGGCATTCGCTTCAATTGTTCCGGCATCATTTCCAATTCCATTCGTGTGATCGAAAATGAGAAATTCAATTCCTGCTCCTTTCATTGCTGTAATGTGAGCAGAAGAAGTATGAGGATCACCGATTGAATAATGACCTTGAACAGGTTTGTAGCGAGTCCAATCTTTCCAGTGACTGATAGGATTATCTGGTTTCAACCAATAGAGGGAATACCATGCTCCGATCGTAGAAGTATAAACAGGAGTTGCTGGACATACCCAACCAGAAGGACAGCTTTCAGCGGCCATCGCATTCGAATTTAGTGTCCAGGTTGCTAACATCAATAACAAGGCCTTCATATTCAAACTCTCCAAACTTATATTTAACAATTATATCTGCCGAAAATTTTTTAATCGAGTCACAAACACAATTCTCTTAAGTTGAACTGTCCTATTTCCATTCGGGACAACTCAAATAGTTGGCACTTTCTTAAAGCGAAATATATGCAAGCTCGAACGGGTTATATTCATAATACGAAAGTGTTGTGAAATAACGAAGAGGATGTTCGGTCGCTTGAATGTATGGATTAGTCGCAGTTGCTTTTGTAAAGACGTTTGTAGAGCCACTGTATTGCAAATAAGGAATAGTCATCGTTCCTTCCGCCCATCCAGCAGGGTTACCTAAAGTGGTCATTCTCACCATCAGACCTTTTACTGCTGTGATGCTTGTCAAACTATTCCAGCCTACACCCGTGGCGTGATTGAATTTGGTAGCAGCAGCGTACAATGAATTTTTGGCCGTTGTACTTCCATTCATCGCCGAGAGTGCAGAAGCATTGATTGCCATTGCATACAAGCCCACTGTTTTATTCGTGATCATTGCATCCATAGCTGTTGAGCTTGCAACAATTTTATTGACTGCACTTGTACTTGCAACCATCGTTGCCATCGCTGTTGAACTAGCAGAAATGATGTTCATAGACGTTGAACTTGCAGTCATTGCCGTCAATGCACTGTTATCAGCAATGATAAGGTTTAAGGCACTCGAATTTGCAGCAATCGAAGTCATACCAGGTGTGCTTGCGAAAAGAGCATTATAATAAGTACTGTTCCCAATAAGAATATTCATGGCCGTTGTAATTGCAGTAATGACTGTCATAGTACTCGCGTCTGCAAAAATAATACTTCTCGAAACTGAATTACTAAAGACCGCATTCATTGCATTCGAACTAGCGGCCATAACAATTGTTGCCGCGGTGTTGGCGATGATTAAACTCATGGCCGATGAATTAGCTGCGATGGCAGTCATTGCCGTAGAGCTACCAGAAATGGTTGCCCATGCTGTCGAGTTCGCTAACAAGGCACTCATTGCAATTGTACTAGAGGCGACAATGTTCATGGCCGATGAATTGGCAGCTAAGATCGGCATCGCTGTTGTACTGGAAGTGATAGATGACATCGCAGTAGCACTGGCTGTGATTGAATTCATCGCAGTCGTACTGGCTACAATTAAATTCATATTTGTCGCACTGGCCGCAACGGCCTTCATACCCGATCCAGAGTTGAAAAGAGTATTCAGCTCAGAAAGATCCGACACTTTTATATTTGAACTATTTCCAGAATCGATTGTTGGAAGTTTAGCTAACAATTCATCGATTGTTGGTGATGAAGAAGATCCACCACTACCAGAAAAAAATTGATTAAAATTGCTCGCAAATACTTGCGATGAAATCAACAATGAAAAAACTAGAATTTTAAAATTTTTCCCCATCCATAAATTTTAGCATAGAAGAAAATTCAAAAAGCTTCATCACCATCAAATACTCTTTAACTGTCCCGCCCCAATCCATTTAGTACACCATTAAATTCAAATCAATTCAGATTCTAGGAACGACGAGCGAAATCGAGGGAGCGTACAAACGGTACGTGACCGAGGTTGAGACGAGGAAGTGACGACGAAGATGGATTGATTTCAATTTAATGGAGGTGACGGGCGGATTTGAACCGCCGGCTTTACGGTTTTGCAAACCGTTCCATTGGACCACTCTGGCACGTCACCAATGAAATAGATAAGAGGGATTCTGCAAGAATCCCCCACTTTTGTCAATGCAATTTCGCTAGATTAAGCTTCGCGGATAACGTATTTGTCTTTTCCTTCGTCGACCATCTCTTTAAGTTCTTTACCAACTTTAAAGAAAGGAACTTTCTTTGGAGGAACTTTTACGATTTTTCCTGTCTTAGGATTGCGTCCTTCGTAGGCCTTGTAGTTTCTGTTGGCGAATGATCCGAAGCCTCTGATTTCGATTCTCTCGTCCTCATAGAGGGCCTTAATCATGCTATCAAAAGTAATATTGATGATTGTTTCAGCTTGCTTGTGAGTCAGGTTGGCCTGTTTTTCAAGCGCTGCAATCAAATCTGCCTTCGTCATGGACGTTCTCCTTCAGAGTTTTTCTTTGTGTAATCTCTATCGGTTAGAAACCTAAAAGACTTTAGTCAGCCTCCTTAAATGGGCAGTTTTGTTGGAGCTCATTTCAGGCGCATGACGTCTATCTTGCTGAATTTTATCACTTTTTTGAGCATTTTGAAAGAGTTCATCGGTCACGTTCGTCCTCCTGTTAAAATTAAAGGGATGATTGACGTGGATATTCTTGCCTAAAGTTTGAGAATCAGAAGTCGATCAAGAAGTGTGGAGATTAGTTTTAGTATGAGTCAGTTTAAGCACATGCGTTCAAACAAAAGTGTAGTGTCGATTTTTATAATCGCTGTGACACTTTTTGTTTCAAGTTGTGTGCAGGGAACGGGATCAACTGGTAAACGAGCTCGCATAAAAGATTTTTCGATCGTAGAAGAGTTTAAGGGATGTCCTGATGCTTTTCTTCTGATGGATAAGTCATCACCTGATACATGTTCAACTGCGTGTCCAGCGGGATTGCATGCAGCTTCAGCTGAAGAAAAAGCAGAGCTCATTAAAGCTCTTACAGAAGATGAAAATGATGGTCTTGTTGCTCTTATTAACAATTCAGGAAATATCTGTTTAGAAGACGTCACTGTTGTTAAACGCCCTACTCTGCAAATTGATGTGAGAAATGATTTTTGTTCTTGTATCAATGGAAAGAGCGATATCATCAACGATTGCGATGCCATTTGTGAAAGTAAGCCTTTTACAACAGAGCCTACTCTTTATGTGAACGGTATTGTTGGTCCTGAAATCGAATTGAATGACATGTTTAAAAACGTACATAACTGGTGTACGCAAAAAATTGAAAGTGATGATACAGATCCAATGTGTACGATGGAAGCTACGGATGGAACAAACACTATTCGTAATATTCCTGTTCAAACAAATCCAGGATCAAATTCGTGGTCTGCTAACTTAACTGGATTAGCACTCGATCGAACATACGTTGTAAAATTGATTGAATCAAAAGCTGGTTCAGAAGCGCAATCAAAAGAATTCCAGATCAGAAGAAAACGTCAAACAACTAACGACAATTCATCTGGTGCTTTAAAAATTACTCCCATTAGCCAGTACTCTTGTATCAGTTATGGTCAGGCGACAAGTCCGACAACAAAC
Organism: uncultured Bacteriovorax sp.; assembly: GCA_946480715.1. Next base: position 11,785 of record CAMLKK010000008.1, read on the forward strand.
CTTACAAGAAGAATTACTGATTCATTCTCAAAATATTTTTACTACTTCCCTTCAAATGAAACTCCTGCACCAATGCCTCCTGTGGCCGGTGGAAATGAGTCGACAATTGTTTGTCATGATGAACAGCTTTATCCAGGTAACGATAAAACGGAAAATCCTCGTTTAGAACTTATTCCTCAAGCGTTTGCGATGTGGGATAAATCAGATAGTCGATTTGCAAAGAAGGCCGAATACGGCGGTAAAATGCATATCTCAAAAATCATTGAAGATCGATTGGCGCAGGAACATCCAAACAGCGGAATCACTGAAGTCAGTTTATTCTTCTCACTCAATTATTCATTCAGGCCACCAACACAAAGTACATCAGCGACAAACAACCAAGGTGTTCTTGGGTTTATCATGGTGCCTTTTACAGACACAGTAACGAAAAAATCGTACTGTCCAACGGCCGCACAATTACAGGGAACAGTTCCACTGTTTGATGTATTGGGTGATTATGTTTCAGATACAGAGGGACTTTTCCTCTCTGAAAAAGAAGCAGAGACAGTTCAAAACGGATCGGGTTATACGCCAGTTTACGGAACAATGTTTGTGACGGAAACAACACTTAAGAAATATGGATTCTACATTGAAAATCAGTTGAAGATTAAAGCAACTGACTCTTCTTTTGGATCGAAAACAATTCACTTCTATTGGCCAACAAGTCCTACGGCCGATCCACTTCTTTCAGGTGGACGTAAACTTTTCACTGTTCGTCGCTTTGATGAACTCTCAGGAAATATTCCGACAACTCCACCGGTTGAAGGAACTACGACTGATAAACGTATTGGTTGTATTCCGAAATCTTCTAACTAAAGAACATGTTGTTTACGACTTTCGTGGCAGGCCCTAATTCTTTGCCGTAAAAAACGATAATGATCACAAGACGAATGATTGTGAGGATCAATACACGCAGAAAAAAGAGTCCAATAGCTCCGAGTACTGAACTATCTTTTCGTTTCATGATTCTCTCTAAGAGAAAACCAATGAGAATCGTCGAAATCATAATGCCCACGAACCACACAAGCTTATCGCGGTCTTCAATGATTTTTACGGCGCTTGGAATAGCGTCTTTATCTTTGATGAGTTTGACGGAAAGAATGGAGATTTTTGGGAATTTCTCTATGTAGGGAGCAAATTTACTGTCTTTTGTATTTTCCTTAAGCAGTTTGAGTAGTTCTTCTTCACTCATGGCCTGCAGACGCGCTAGAGGGAGTCTGATGTCTTCTGAGAGGGATTTTCCAGTCGTCCCCTCTTTTGCTCTATTGGCCTTTTTATCGGCGAGAGTTTTTGCCGCTGCATTTAAGTCTACATTTGTTTTTGCTTCTTCTAAGTCCTGATCTGTGACTTCACTCATCGAAGAGTCCGTCTCCTGGATTTTAGACGTATCATCGATCACTTTATCAGCGTCTTTATTGTATCGTTTTAAGAGCTGTTCGAGATCTTTAGTGTCGTGACCTTCATCGACTTGAACAGCTTCTTGCTGAGTCTGTGAAGAATCGTCCTGAGCAAAAGAAAGAGAAGGGCCTTCAAGAAGAAGGCCCAACGTGAACATTAATAGTGTGATTTTAACTTTTTTAAACTGCAATTTTCTTTGACTCATTTTTTGTTGAACCAAATTTTTTCGTAACGACATCAGATAGAACAACGAACCCAGCAGCAACGTAAACTGTTGAGTATGTTCCAAGGAAAATACCAACTGAAAGAACGAAGAAGAAATCTTTAATCGCTCCACCGCCAAAAATGTACATGGCCGCACAAACGATAAAAGTAGCAAGCGCCGTTACAATTGTACGTGAAAGCGTGTCGTTAACAGCATCATTGATGTTTTCAATCAATGTCTTATTAGGGTTTTTAGTTTCGTATTCGCGAATACGGTCGTAAATAACAACCGTATCGTTAACTGAATAACCAATAAGAGCAAGAAGAGCACCTACGATCTGCAGAGAGAATTCCATTCCAGTGAACGCGATAATCCCACCAATGATGAGAAGATCGTGGATGATGGAAACCATTGTTCCCGGAGCGTATCTAAAGTCGAAACGAACAGAAACATAGATCATGATACAAAGAATCGCCCAGAACATAGCTTTGATCGCTGAGTTTCTCAGCTCGTGACCAGCTTTTGGACCAACGATATCCACTTTTTCAATTTCAACAGTGTTACCTGCGAATGATGTATTAAGTGTTTTTGTAATTTGTTCAGTAACGGCACCAAGTTCATTTTCAGCGGCCTGAACTTTAATAAGAACACTGTTTCCAGACTCTCCGATCGTTTGAACTGAAACACCTTTAAAGCCAGCGTTATCAAGTGTAGAACGAAGATCATCAAGACTGACTACTGTTGCAAATTTTGCTTGAACTTCAGCACCACCGCGGAAGTCTACACCGTAATTCATTCTTGTTAAAATTGCCCAGACTGAAATCAAACAAACAACAAGTGACATCATCGTAATGACTTTCATTTTTCCCATGAAATCGAAACGAGTACCGCTTTTAATTAATTCGAACATATATCTCTCCAAAATTTTTTAAATTAAATACTAAGCGATTCGCCGTTGTTTTTATCCATATAAAGTTCAAAGAAAATCTTTGAAACAGCATAGGCCGTATAAAGTGTAACCGCTAAACCGATAAGAAGAGTAACTGCGAATCCTCTGATTGGACCTGTACCGAAGTTAAGCAAACAAAATCCTGCAGCAGCTGAAGTGATGTTGGCGTCTAGGAGTGTCCATAGAGCAGAATCAAATCCCATCTGTACAGCGCGTACTCGGCTAATTCCGTTACGAAGTTCTTCACGAATTTTTTCCATGATGATGATGTTACCATCAACGGCCATACCAACGGTCAGTGCAATACCCGCAATCCCTGGAAGTGTTAAAGTTGCTTCCATCGAAATGAGAATGGCCACTGTGAAAAGAACGTTAAGAATAAGTGTTACTACGGCGATTACACCTGAGAAACGGTAGTAAATGATGGCGAAGATAAAGAGAAGAACGCATCCGATAACTGAAGCCATCTGCGCTTTTCCGATCGCATCTTGTCCAAGGTTAGGTCCAACTGTTCTTTGCTCTAAGAAATCAAGCTGAACTGGAAGGGCACCCGCTCTTAGAACGAGGGCAAGGTCACGAGCTTCTGACATAATTTTATTAAAGTTTGCTCCACCACCAAGTGTGATCTGAGCATTTCCACCAGCAATTTTGGCCTGAATAACAGGAGCTGAATAAACGTTACCGTCAAGAACTACGGCCATACGTTTACCAATATTCGCCCCAGTCGTTTCTTCAAAACGTTTTGCGCCTTGAGGTTTAAATTCCATCGAAACATATGGTTCATTTTTCTGTGGATCAATTTGTACGCGAGCGTCTGAAAGATCATCACCTGTAATACGTGGGGTTGCCTCAATAACAAAAGGGATATTGGCCGCTTCGGCATTTGCTTGATTGCTTGGTTTTTCAAAAGCAATTTCGTGATTTTCAGGAAGATCTTTTGCTAAAAATTCATTGAGCTTACGAAGGTAATCAGAAAAACGTTCACCTTTTTTGTATTCAATACCAGATGCTTTTGCTTTATCCAACCATCCCATCATTGTAGCAGGAGGAATTGTATCGTTGACGATTTTGAATTCCAGTTTCGCTGTTTTACCGATAAGTTCTTTTGCTCTTTCGATATCACGCACACCTGGAAGCTGAACAACGATTCTATCTTTACCTTGTGCTGTGATTTCTGGTTCTGTTACACCGAATTCATCGATACGGTTACGAATTACTTCAATTGATTTCCCAACTGATTGATCTTCTATTTGCGCTTTAATCGGTGAAGCAAGTGCTACTTGAAAGTTCTCACCTTGCTCCATTGTGATGCGAATAGTGCTACCGAAGTATTCTTTAATTTTTTTCTTAGCAGCTTCAGCATCTGAAGATTTAGCTAGAGTAAAAGATTGTTTTGGATCCATTGGATCGCTTGCATCAAGAGCGCCAATCGTCATCGCAATTTCTTGGTCTTTTAAAAGAGACTCAATTTTTCTTGCGTATGTTTGGACTTCATCACGGTAAACTTTTTTAAAGTCGATTCCCATGATCATGTAGAGTCCACCTTGAAGGTCAAGGCCTAGATTGATCTTAGATTTGATTGGGTATGATCCGTTCTCGTCGATTTTGAAAGCAGTTGGAATAATCACTGCGATAGATACGGCAACTAGAATAACAAGCACACTAAAGCGTACCCACCAGCTGGTCTTCATTAAAAACTCCCTTTTTTAAGAACTATAATTGCAAAAAAAAACTATACTTTTCAGTTGATCCAAAAAGTATAGTTTAAGTTTTTACACAAATGCAACAATTTATGATTTTTTAGCAGTGTCTTCTGAATCGTCTGCGTGAACAGCGACTTTCGTCACTTCCGCTTCGATATCTTTTTTCGATTCATTTGGAGTTGTCGGAGCAGGTTTGTTGATCTCGTTCATCATATCATCACGGGCCTTTTGGAATTCTCTAACCGCTTGGCCTAGGCCTTTTGCGAGTTCAGGAATTTTCTTTGGTCCAAGAAAGAGAAGAGCAATAACAAAAATGAGAAGTAATTCGCCGCCGCCTAATCCAAACATATCAATATCTCCGTTTTACTTTTTCGCAGAATCTTTAGCATTGTCTTGAAGTGATTTATAAAGGCCAGCAATCTGACTCTTTAAAATTTTAAATTTAACACCTTCAGAAACTTCAACTGTTACTACAGTGTCTGTCATGCCGTGAATAACACCAATTATGCCAGATTTAGTGTAAATTTCATCACCTTTAGCAAGTTTATTAATCATTGCCTGTTCTTCATCGAATTTCTTTTTCTGAGGACGAATCATCAAGAAATAGAAAATAACAAAAACAACTACTAACGGTAAAAACTGCATCAAAGGATTTTGAGCGGAAGCTGCTGCTTCTTGAGCAAAAGTGTTTGATGAGTAAGCAAGAGTTAACAGAGAAAGTAATTTAGTCATGAGTTTTCCTTCAAGAAAAATTTTAATTCCAATAATTTGATTGATAAGAGTTATAGAACTTCGTGTAATAATCGTCAAACTCATCTCTGATAATCGCTTCTCTTGCTTCACGAGTCATCTGCAAATAAAAATGGAGATTGTGATACGTGATGAGATTCCCGGCGAGATATTCTCCCACTGTAAAAAGATGACGAATATACGACCTAGAGTACTTCTTACAAACTTTGCATGAACACTCTGGATCAGGTGGAAGAAGATCTTCTTTGAAGCGCTCCTTTTTAATATTGAGCGGCCCTTGTTTTGTAAGGAACTGACCGTTTCTCGCGTTTCTCGTCGGGAGAACGCAGTCGAACATATCAATCCCCGCTCTAATCCCGTTTAAAATATCCAGCGGCTTTCCTACGCCCATCAGGTAGCGAGGTTTATCTTCCGGCATGGTGTGCACGAATTGATCGAGAAACTGCACCATCTCTTCGTTTTTTTCACCGACTGATAATCCACCAAGCGCGTACCCTTCAAAATCCAATTCTTTCAAACGCTCCATGCATTCTGTGCGCAGATCAAAATGCAACCCACCCTGAATGATCCCAAAAAGATTTTGATGATCTTTTAATTGATAATCGCGACAGCGCTTGGCCCATCTTAAAGTGAGTTCCATGCTTTCACGCAAACGTTCTTTAGTTGCGGGAAGGGCCGGACATTCGTCAAAGTTCATGACGATATCAGAACCAAGTGCTCGTTGAATTTCCATGGATTTTTCGGGAGAGATTAAATGGCGTGAACCATCGAGATGAGATTGAAAAGTCACTCCTTCTTCCGTCACTTTATTCATCGCTGATAATGAAAAGACTTGGTATCCGCCGCTATCAGTAAGAATGGCGCGATCCCATTTCATAAAACCATGAAGGCCTCCAGCTACTTTTTCAATGAGCTCGTGCCCTGGACGAAGATAAAGGTGATAAGTATTTCCCAAAATAATCTGGGCATTCATTTCTTCCAGATCTTCCTGCCACATACACTTAACAGAGGCGCGCGTTCCTACGGGCATGAAGATAGGAGTTTGGATTTCACCGTGAGCAGTTGTAATAACGCCTGCACGTGCTTTTTTACTTTGTCCGACTTTTTTATAAATCTGCTTCGACATTTATTCACCTTATAATCATCATCGCGTCTCCATAGGAGAAAAAGCGATATTTTTCTTTAACGGCTTCAGCGTAAAGCTCGAGTGTTTTTTTTCTTCCCACCAAAGATGAGACCAACATGAGAAGAGTTGATTGTGGAAGATGGAAATTCGTAATTAAACCCTGAATGCTTTTTACATCAACACCGGGATGTAAAAAAATCGACGTGTGAAACATTTTATTGGCCTGGAAATCATTTTCTCTGAGAGAACTTTCCAATACACGTAGAGAAGTTGTTCCAACTGCAAAAACATTTTTAGCAGATCTGATTTTTTCCAGATTGTCATGATCAATGAAATACGTTTCTTCATGCATGACATGATCTTTGATATTGTCGACTGAAACTGGACGAAATGTTCCTAAACCAACATGTAGGGTGACGAAGGCCGTATCGATGTTATTCGCCTTAAGGTCGCTTAAAAGTTTATCGGTGAAATGCAATCCCGCAGTGGGGGCCGCTACAGAACCAACGTGTTTGCTGTAAACTGTCTGATAGTCTTTGCGATCTGATTCATCACTCTCCCCTTTCCTAATGTATGGAGGAATGGGAATGAGTGCATGTGTTTCCAGATAAGACATGAGTGAATTATATTTTTCCGGCAAATGGATTTTAACTTTAAAAGTTCCATCAATGCCAAGCTCGCATAGTTCAACTGAAAATCCGTCAGCAAAATAATACTGGCTCCCCAAATGTTTTTTGGAAGTCGTGCGAATAAGCACACCATAAAGACCAAGATCGTTTGGTTCATGATCTAAAAAAAAGAGCTCTGCTTTTCCGCCGCTTTCTTTTTTACCAATCAGGCGTGATGGAAAAACTTTTGATTGATTGAAAACAAGGGTTGAATCTTTTGGAAGATACTTTCCGATGTTGTGAAAAGTTTCATGAATGACTTCATTTGTTCGAGCGTTGTAGATCATAAGACGCGACTTCGCGCGGTCCATGGAATCGATCGGACGTTGGGCAATTAACTCGGCCGGAAGGTCGAAATCATAAGCTGAAACCAGCAAATCAGCTGGATCAATGAGTCTGTTCATGGAGGCATTTTTAGCACAAAATTTCGCCTTGGGCCCTTTTAAAAACCCATGAGCTATGGAAAACTAGACCCATGCATATCTTATTCGCCTTCTTTTTATTGATTTCGACGCCCGTTTTCGCTCAATCCACTGAGTTTTTGGACCTGAACGGGGAAGAAAACCAACCTGAGATGGATTATTCAGCTCTTACTGAAGAGCTCACTTTCATCGAAGAATCGGCCGCTAAAGCAGACGAAAAGCTACTGCAGAATGTGGATAAAATAAGCGAAGAAAAGACCGAAGCAAACGCGGATCTCTTTGATAGTGTTTCAACGACATCAGCGGCCGTTGAAAAAACGATTCCGGTGATCACACCACCGCCTGCGGAAAAAAATCGTCGTATTCGCTCGCGCTAAATTAAGCTTCTTTTTTCTTATTAAAAGAATTCATCATCTGTTGAGCTTGAAAAACAAGATCGATGAATTTTTCGAAAACCGAGTCCATGATTTTTTTAACTTCCATGAACATGGCATATGATTGAACCTGGGCCATAAGCATGGCCATGATGCTTTCTAATATAGGAAGAATTTTATCGATACCCGTTTTTTTCAAGATAAGATCGATGATACCTGAAGCTTCTTCCACATCTACTCCATTTTTTCTGACGACGTATAAAGGATTCGTGCTTTTCATAATTCATTCCCTAGTGCTGTGACCACTCTTCGATCTTTTCGGCAATTTGGTTGAACTGATTTTTTAAATCGGTAAAGTCTTGCCCTTTAAAATCGAAAACAGATTTACGTTGAGAAAGAGATTTTACGAGACCAGCTTTATTGGGAAAAGGAGTCGACATTTTGCCTGCACCTTGCTCAGTTCCAACGGCCTCGATGATTTTTCCTAAATCATCTTGCTCCTGCTTTCTTCTCAAATCAACCAAATTAGGAATATGAATAATGACTTCAGGCTCCTTCACGATGCCCATCTCTTTGATATCTTCGAGTACTTGATAAAAATGCTCGAGTCCCTTTGCAGAAAAATCATCGGCCTTAAAAGGAATGACAACGCCATCGCTTGCACACAAGGCGTTGATGACTAAAAGTCCAAGTGTTGGAGGACAATCGATAATGATGTAATCGTAACGATCTTTGAGAGCATTGATTTCTAAAAATTTTCTCAGGATCAACTGTCTCGGAGCATTGATACCGGCCACAGTGAGATCAAAACCTGAAAGTTCCTGACCTCCCGGAATGAGATCCACAACGGTCTCACCTTTTGAAAAATGAAGAATGTCACTCATGAGTGCTGGTACATGAAGCATCTTCAATTCTTTAACTGAATTTATCAGCAAGTGATGAAGGTTGTGTTCTTTTTGAGCTCCAAATAAAAGTGTGAGATTGGCCTGAGGATCAAGATCAATCGCCAAAACTTTTTTTCCATTCTGCGCGAGAGCATAAGAAGTATTGAAGGCCATCGTTGTTTTACCAACGCCACCTTTTTGATTGATGAAGCTAATGACTTTTCCCATTCTTCCTATCCTTGAACTTTATCTCTAAAAATAAAAAAAGCTGCGAGCACCAGACACAAACTTGCATAAAGATAATTGCGTGTAAGTGGCACTTTCATATACAAAATCGCAAAAGCAGCAAACACAGTCATCGTGATAATTTCTTGAATGACTTTCAATTGTCCCAATGAAAAATGACCAATGCCAATTCGGTTGGCAGGGACTTGAAAACAATATTCAAAAAAAGCGATTCCCCATGACAGCAGAATGACCATCCATAATTTTGAATGCTGATGATTTTTGAGATGACCATACCAAGCGAAGGTCATGAAGAGATTTGAAATGAGCAAGAGACCAATTGTATTAAACATACAATTAGGTTAAACAAAAATTTCTCTGGAGACAAATTTTTAATAAGGGTAAGCGTGGTATGAATCGGGAATGTATCCCGTTTCAGAGATCGGCATAATACAACGGAAACCAAGATCGTTACCATAGCCAATTGACGGAACAAGCTCCCCTGACCAGCGTCCTGCACGTGATCCGGACACGTAACTTCCTCCTACCGCGATCGCTCCTGATAAACCTTCTTCACCATTTAAAATGAAGCCGTCGTCATGTAGACGAGCATTGGTAATACCTGATGAAGGACCAATGTCTAAAACCCATTCCAAGGCAGGTGAAGTTTTTGTGTCTGCATTTATTGTAATGTTATTACTAATAGGCATACCAATTGGGAGTGAGAATTTACCAGCTTCATAAAACTCGTCGGCGAATGTCCAATCGGCAATCCAAAAGTCACCCGCAGTGTTTATTGTTTCAGTGTTGTCGGCGTCATTATAAGGTCCAACAATTAAATCGAAACCATAATGTCTCGTAGCTCCCGTAGTATCCCAGTCATAAGCAAATGAAGATGTCCCTGGGGCCGCACAATTTCCGGCCGTACATGTAAGTGTATCAGTCGTCCACTCCGCCACGTTCCCAAAAAGATCTTGGATACCGTATCGAGAAACGCAGGCCTCAGTTGATTTCGAAGCACCCAGTGGTATTGATCCCGTGTAAAGCGTGCGAATACCAGATGCGGCCGTTCCCGGTAGAGTATACATAAAACTCGTCGAAGGAATGTTTGAATCGGTATAAGCAACTTCCAATCCTGAAGCGTCTGATGAATTACAGCGCGATTGAATATTGAGCGAGAACCCTTGCTCAAGATTGCTGATGTCCGAATCATTCATATTGAGTGGATGAGCGGAGTAAGCAATATAATCTTTTTTCGAAGGAAGTTTCGCTGTCAGCGCTTCATCAAGTCCCGACATTGCAGGCGACGGACGAGCACCACAGATTGCGCTTGCACGCGTTTGTGTCACTCTTACCAGAGGCGCATTCAAAGCAGATTTGAGCGCACTTGAAACACTCGCCAGGTTGTAACCAGTCGTTTGCATTTCCGACCAACCACCATTGTAAACATGGCAAGCACCATTGTTGCGATCGTAATAAATATCACCATTCGTCGCTGCTCCGACTGGACTGCCAATGCCAATACAGCCATCAGGTCCGCATTTCGGCGCTGGTGAATATGGACAACCCATTTCTTGTAAATCGACGAGTAAGTCTGAACCATAATCATATCGACCGCTATTGTGACCAGGACCGATATATGGACAGCTGAAATTATCAGTTTGATCGATAGCATTGTCTGTCGTTGTCGACATATTCATGCTTGTACAAATTTCTTGATTGATCATCCAGCGGTGAACGAATGCATAATTTGGAGTTGGAGCAAGCATACGGACTTCAGAAAAAATTTCTGGAGTATACGTTGGTAATTTTCTCAAATTATCAACTGGGCGAACGAGGTAGTAATAAACTTTTCCCGCTACCGCAGTTTTATCTGTGAACGTTCTTACACTTGGATCGGTGATTGTCATTTCAGAAGTCGATCCTGTCGTTCTTAAATGACCACCTTTAAAATTATAAGTACTGTCTGATTCGCGACGATAGACGTTCCATCCCGCAATCTGTACTCCACTTGATGATCCCGTTCCAGAGATCGTAAAATTTTTCCAGTTGAGTGTGATCTTAGAAGGAATGAACGTTTCCCAATCACCTGCTCCCGTTCCTGTTGAAACGCTACAAACACCATCATCAGTATCGTAGTGATATTGACCTTCGGCCGTTGGAGTCGGACGAGCACTTGAAATACAGTTGTTATCCGAACAAATTCCTGACTGACGAGTGATTGGACATGATGTTTTCAGATCCACCCATGTAAACGCAGTTGTTCCAGTTGAACGATAACATTTTTTATTCAAAGAATCGTAGAAGATTGTATTGGCCGCATCCGGTGTGATCGTTCCGTGAGGTGCAGTTGTTCCGACACAGTCTGAAGTTCCACACTGATGAGTATCAGTCGTCTTATTATAATTACAAACCGTATCTGATTGAGAAACAGGATTTCCTAACTTATCTGTTTTCAAACCAATCGCTGATAAGTTTTCCCATCCTCCATGAAGTGAAGCCACAGGGTGAACAATCAGGGATACTTGTTTTGTTGTCGGAGTTGTTCCGTCTGAAATCGTAAGTGTAACGTTGGCACTTCCATCAACACCATTGATTGGAGCAAACTTCATGTAGAGTTTAAAATCTTTAACATCATTTGCTGATGCTGCTTCAAGTGTATCGCCGATATCTTTTTCTTCTCCAACGTCCTCAACACCGTCATCATCATAATCGTAAAACATGGTGATCGCTGACGCTGGAAGAACTGTCGTGTTATCAGAGACGACATTGGTGATTACAATCCCCTGGATATTTTCATCAGCTGAACTACCCATATCTTCATCAATCACGAAGGCATCAGTTTGAACAGCTCCACCTTCATTCGTATTGATAGTTGTCGGGCCGGAAATAAAATAAGGTGGATCATTGACTGGAGTAACAGTGAGTGTGAATGTTTGCGTGACTTCATCGTCCCCGCCGTTTGCTGTTCCACCATTGTCTTTCAATTTAACAGTAACCACAGCAGAACCAGATTTATTAAGAACTGGTGTAAAAGTAATTCTTCTCACCCCAGCACTTGGGGTTGTGATGACAAGATTCGCATCTGGAAGAAGAGTTGTATTTCCACTTGTCGCTGTAAGAGTTAGTGTTTGTGAAGATTCAAATCCTGAACCTCCCGCTCCTACTGTCACATCGATAAAACCACTATTTGGTACAGTCGAAGTTGCTTCTGCAATTGTCTGATTCGAAACACCCGCAAGTGTCGGCTCGTCGTTTACTGGTGTAATGTTCACACTGTAACTGCGGTAAGATGTATACTGAGTCGTGACTCCGTTAAAACTTCCGATTCGATAAGCAAAGGTAAAGGCCGATGTACTTGAGACATTAGCATTAGGAATAACTTGCGCTGTGCATGTCGTGAGCACACATGAGCAGCTTACTACTGGCAGTGTGAAATAACTTAAAAAGACTGCGTCTGTCTGATCAATTTCACATGTATTAAAATATGTAACATCGTCTGTATCAACATCAGTGAACGTTGACGAAAGATTGATATTGATCGGTGTAACGTCTTCTAAAACAGTTGATGATGTTGAAGCTACATAATTCATTACAGGTACGTCATCTGTCGGATTCATGCGAATCATGACATTTGAAGTATTCGTTGAAGTCGATGTCGAGCTGCTAATCGTGAATGGTACTGTATCGAAAGCATCCACCCCACCAGTTAAATTTGTGGCGGAAGTTGCCGTTGGAAAAGTAGCAGTACTACCACCAGAAACACTCACCAGTCTTGAAGCTTGAGGATGATTATTAATCATGTCGCGAATGTCAGCTGAACTCGTGATTCCCGGATTAATAAAAACTTTGATGGCGTTCCCAACAACTCTGATAAAACTTTCATTCGTTGATGCTGAGACCATTCCGAACAATTGAGTTTTCGTTAAATAAGGATCTGCAGAAATCATACTGTTTTGAATATTGTAGTATTGAACAGTGATTGAATTACCGAAAGCACCAGGTGCAAGTGTATCGTAAGTTAAATCTCCAAGAGCGAGATCTGCATAGGCCACGGAAAAAGCAATTGGTGTAAAAGCGTTTCCATTTGTTGGAGAATAAAGACAAGTATTATCAGTCAACCCCGATGAACCAGACAGGTCCATACATCCCCAAACTTTTCCAGCAGTCGTTAAACCTTGATTGCTTCCGTTTTTAGATCCACCGAAAGTATATTTAAAAGATGTTGTTCCAAAAAGATCATCTCCCGAAGGAAGTGAAAAGGAATGTGTTCCTGCAGTTGCCGTCGAACTCTCCGAAAAAATTTCATAACTTGATTCGGCCACAGGTTTTAAGTGTGATGTTGTTGATGACATCGCTGTAATCGTTGTAGTGACCGCACGTGGATTACTCGTTCCATCTGCATCAGTCACGGTATAAGTAAAACCACCCGTGCCTGTTTGATTAATTTTAGGAATAACTGTTGTTGTACAAACACCTGCCGTACATTCACAGCGATTATCCACCATTGAAAGTAATGGCGTAAGAACAGCTAAGCGTGATTGAGTGAGTGTATTGAAATATTGAACTGAAGTATCGCTTGGGTAGTTCGCCGCAAGAGTGAGCAGTAAATTAACCTGCGTCTTGAAGATCCCCATTTGAGAAATGATTTTTGAATAAAGATAAGTTTTTTGAGCAGTATTAACTGCAGCAAGCAATGCTGTCTGAGCAGCTGTAGCTGAAGCTTTGTCAGCACCTGCAGGAATAGCGTCCGCAAGATCACTGGCCGCATCTGCCACATCCAGAGCTTGAGTGAAAAGACCACCATTCACTACCAATGGTGAAATCACTTCAATATTCGAAGAAATACCAGTCACACTACAACTAATGGCCTGATCTTTATTTTTATCTGTATAAGTCAACGTGAGTGTTTCAGCTGTCTCTTGAGCAAGACCTTCACTCGTTTTTGTTGCTTCTGGTTTATAGCGAATTTCTGTAACGCTATAACAACTGCGGCTTACATTATCGAAGGCCTGGTTCTCACCACAAACGGCTTTTTTATCTGTTGCTTTTGGAACACACGAAATCGCCGCAACTGTCGTCGCAAAAACAAAAAGCAATTTTGTGATGTTCAACTTAAATTTCATTCGGACGAATTTACTCCTTCAACTGAGCTTATCGTTCTCCTTATAGGGATCTTTACTATTTTATCCCTGACATCGAAGCTCTGGTATACACCTGGTAGATTCCCTATTTTGCAGAGGGGGGTGAAAAGCCTGCTTATCCAAACTGACACTTTTTATTGGCACAGGTTTCCGCTAGAATAAAAGCATGAAACAAAAACTCTTTGCTATCCTGATTTCGACTTTAATATCAACGGCATATGCCCGAGAGGAATTAACGGTTATTCAGACTGTTTCGAAGGATAGAAAATCTTTTGTCGTGGGAAAAGGAATCAAGGACGGAATCCTCAAAAATCAAGAAATCATCTTTGCCAATGATAATGTAAGCATGGTCTGTAAAGCGATTGAGGTCAACCGCAATTACTCGCTATGGGTTCCAGTGGAACGTGATCTGCTCGTACCGTTTAAAAAAGAAGATATCGTTTCAAGCAACTCTGTTGTTTATGGAAATGTTGGATTAGAAATCGCCTCTTCACCTGACCTCATTCCAAAATCTTCAATCAACGAACAGTATCGCCGCTTCCGTTTGGAAAATCATTATTCATTAAAGTTTGGTTACAACAAGGCCTTATCGCAATCGGCTTCATCGGTTGCTCAGGATCAAAGTACTTCTGGGCTTGGTTACAGCGTTTCAGCAGAATTCAATCACCGTTTCATGCCTGAATTTGAAATGAACTATGGTGTGCGTATTGATAATGATGTCTATCGTGTTGATGCTCAAAATTTAGATATTCCTATCACGAGAACGATGGCCACATTGGGTGCCACATACCATTTCGTAAATTTCTCAGAGAGTAAAAGAAATTTTTATCTCACGCTCGCTGTGGGTCTCGGACAATCTAAAACAGAAGTTTCGGGGGAAACAAGCAGTGGTATTGTAAAGTTGTTGCCTGAGGTACGTGTGGGTTATCTGATGCCGTTTTCTCAGGGAATGGCGATGGTCTTTGAGGGATCAGTTGATTCGCTCAGCTCGACTGAAGAATTTCCAGATGGAACTGAGCAAACAACAAACATCGTTAATCTTAAGGCCACGATCGGCCTGCGTTTTTAGATTAATATTTAATGAGACCAATTTCTCTTAAACGTTGAGTAAGGAATTCACCAGCTGTAATTGGTGGATGTTTTGCTCCAGCACCAACACATGAAGGAATGCATTTAAGTTCAGCTTGCGAGTGCGGGTGAACAAAAAATGGCATTGAGAAACGAGCAGATCCATCATCACTAGGATTAATTACTCTGTGAGTTGTTGATGGAAGAACGTTGTTCGTAATTCTCGACATCATATCACCTGTATCAACAACGATTTCACCTGGACGGCTTTCAACATCCAACCAAGTTCCATCGCGCTCGAGAAGTTGCAGACCTGAATCTGTTGCTCCAACAAGCATCGTGATGAGGTTGATATCTTCATGAGCTGCTGCTCTAATTGAATTTTTTGTATCTTCACCTTTAGTTGGTGGATAGTGAATGGTTCTGATGATTGAGTTTCCGTCTTTAATCATGTCGGCAAAGTATGAAGAAGGAACATCGAGACCTTTACCAATGGCCTCAAGAAGAATTCCAGAAGTCATGTCCATCGCATCGTAAAGCTCAGTGAAAGCTTTTTTAAATTCTGCCACTTCTGATGGCCATACGTTTTCCGGATAAACACCATTGTATTGAGAAGAAGCTGCTAGTTCGCGTCCCACGTGCCAGAATTCTTTTAGATCTGGATTCTTATTATCTTTTGCGTGTTCAGTTTTAAATGGAGTATATCCACGCTGACCACCATTGTTCATTTTGTATTTGAGTTTTGTTTCAAGTGGAAGATTAAAAAATTCTTTAACAAGTTCATAAGCAAGATCGATCTTTTTTTGCTCAATCGTGTGATCTTTTAAAATGATGAAGCCGTAATCTTTCAATCCAGAAAAGATGTCGTCGACAAACTTAATTTTATCGTTTTGTGAACCGTTCACGTAGCTTAGTAAACTTAGTTCAGGTACTTTTCTCTTCGTCATACAATCCTCTTCCGGTTTAAAATTACTTTTGTGGAACTATAGCAAAGGTTCGGGAATTCTAGTTATAGAAAACCCATAGTTCTCCTATCTAATTTGTAGATATCGCATAGGTGGAGCTTCCTCGCAATGAGAGTGTAAAATCCACAGGGATGGACTGAGTGCAGAGTTGTTAAGTTATTTGAATATGAGGGATCCAACGCGGATATAGTCCGCCCCTTCTTCGAGAGCAATCTTATAGTCCTGGCTCATTCCCATAGAGAGCTTGAGATCGCTTAGGTGATATTTATCAATCAGGGCACCCTTAATGCGATTGAGCTCCTGAAAACACTTCCTGGCCGACTCCTCGAAGTTTTCTGTGCGAATAGATCCCATGGTCATAAGGCCATGCAATTTGAGCTTCGATTCTTTTTTCTGCTGAATGAGTTCCACAGCACTGCAGAGTTCTTCCCACGATTCAAATCCCGATTTTTCTGCTTCATCAGAAGTTTTTACCTGGAAAAAGATCTTGAGCTCAGAACCTTTAAACTCTTGCTCACGTTTAAAAAGTTCTTCTAATAAACGAAGTGAATCAACAGAATGAACTGAATAGAGATTAGGAATTTTTACCAGCTCACGGACTTTGTTGGTTTGAAGATGACCGATAAAATGCCAGCGAACTTTATCCAATTTTTTTTCGACAAATGAATTGGCCTTTTCAAGCAAATCACTTGTGCGGTTTTCTCCAAAATCCTGCATGCCTGCTTCATAAGCAAGAATGACATCTTCTATCGGTGAGTATTTCGTCACGGCCACAAGATGTGCGCCTCGACACTCGGTCTTCAGCGCACTGATATTTTGCTTAATCTTGTTTGGACTCATTTTTCTTTTTGAATTTGAATTTTGCTTCCACTTCTACATCGTAGCGATCGAGAATATCCATCGCGATTTTCGAAGCATCAACTTTCGCAAGATAGTTTCTTAGTTCTTCGCGAATGCCGTTTGTGAAATCTTCTTTAGCGCCTTTTGCATTTTGCACGAGGCCTGAGAGAATTTCTTTCGGCAGAGGAAGATCTTCCAATATCTTTTTAACAGATTCCTCTGTCATGAAAGCTGCGCCTACGCCGACTGATACAACTTTTTTAATGATGCCATCGAGCGGAGAATTTTTATTTTCTTTGTCCGACATATGTGACTCCCTTTTCTATCTAGACTTCGCTCTCTTGAAAAAAGACTCCATCATGAGAGGAAGATTTTTAGATGTTAGTGCTGAAAGAATTGAATTCGGAGCAAACATTTTGAAATCGACTTCAAGTGTATAAGTAACTTCTGTTTTTCCGTTTCCAAGATCTTTGAGTTTCCACTCACCTTCATTCTTCTTGAAAAGATCACCAGAGTCTAGGGTCCATGAAACATTCGTCGGACGAGTTTGTTTTGTCGCGAGTGTGTATTTAAAACTTTTAATCATGTTGACTGAATATTCAACTTTCGCACTTTTTTCGTCTTGGCTTAGAACTTTTGTGCTTGAGACGCCATCGACGAATTCAGGGTATTTTGCGTAATCAACGATAACATCATAAAGCTTGTTGATATCAACATCGACAATTTCCGTGCGTGTAGCTGTGGCCATAACATTTCCTCCATAAAACATTAAAAAAAATAAAAATATGTACTGCTTAATATCTAGGTTTAGTATCAAAGTGATGTTCCGCCTCAATATGTCTGATCGTTCCTGAGCTTGAGCGCATAACGATAGAGTGAGTAATCGCTCCCCATGATTTAAATTTTACACCACGAAGGAAATTTCCTGAAGTCACACCTGTCGCTACGAACATGACGTTCCCACGAGCAAGATCATCCAGTTTGAAAACTTTGTTTAAATCCGTAATCCCCATTGCTTTTGCGCGAGCTTTTTCTTCATCGTGTCTCCACTGAAGAATTCCCTGGAAGTCTCCGCCCATACATCTCATCGCTGCAGCCGCGAGAACACCTTCTGGGGCTCCACCGATCCCGAAGAGAATATCAACACCTGAGTTTGGATCACAACATGCAATTGCTGCTGAAACGTCACCATCACCGATGAGTTGAATACGTGCGCCTGCCTCTCTGATTTCCGCAATAAGATCTGCGTGGCGAGGACGATCAAGCACGATTGCTGTTAAATCAGCAATACGACATTTTTTTGCATCGGCCAGGCGGCGAAGATTTTCGCGTGCTGATTCATTGATATCGATGACTCCACGACCTTCACGGCCGCAGGCGATTTTTTTCATGTATGTATCTGGAGCGTGCAGGAAATTTCCTTTTTCAGCAATCGCCATAACAGAAATTGAATTGTATCCACCAGTCGCACACACTGTTGTTCCTTCTAGTGGATCAAGAGCGATTTCAAGTTCAGCACCTTTTCCCGTACCAACTTTTTCACCGATATAAAGCATTGGAGCTTCATCGCGCTCACCTTCACCGATAACAACCGTTGCATCACACTCAACTGAATCAAGCATTGCTCTCATAGCATCTACGGCCGCTTGATCAGCAGCTTTTTCATCTCCGCGTCCCATTAATCTGGCCGAAGCGATGGCCGCCATTTCAGTTACACGAACAAATTCAAGCGCGAGGTTACGATTCATTTTATAGCTCCCTAGTCTAATTACACGTTTTCCACGGTCGATTATAATGGGATTAAGGAGCTTAGGGAAGAAAAAGGTCTAACCGCCAAGTTTATAAATGAGAAACTCTTTGGCATCGAGGGGAAGATGATCGAGAGAAATTTTGCGAACAACGCCTAACGCCATCTCGACTTTATCCGGGGCAACTGTGGGATCAATTTGAAAAACAAATTCATCCTCTAAGGCCAGCGGAGTCTCTAAATCTCTTTGAGTCATCACGCGGCCACTCTTAAGACCCACGCCTTCTTCCCACTCGATAAAATGTTCCATCATGAGAATTTGAAAACGCGAAATTCCTGTAGAAGTATGCTCCCACACGAAAACATCGAGAACACCATCGGCCTTCAGCCAGTATTTTAAATTGTTCGGAAGCTCGAGAGAAAGATCTGTTTTGTGAAGCGGTTTAATGTGCAGAGCAATGTTGTCGTAAGAAAGAAATCCACGCATCTTTTCTTCGAAACTAATGCTTGAATCAAATGAGAGTCCTAGCGAAGCTTCACGCACCCACTGAACTTTTCCTTTTACTTTAATTGTCGACGTTCTCCAGTGAAGCTCGCCGGCAATATCACTTCCAACACGATAAGAATGCGTTCCATCACGAAAACACAACTGCATTCCCGTGACTGAAATGTCTTTAACTTCAAAGACCATATGATTGTCGTTTGCTTCTTTAAAAATCATGAATCCAAAAGGAAAACGGGGAAAAACACGTTTCTCCAATTCTTGAAAATCTGTTTTGATTAAACTTAAGTGTCTTTCCAATTTTTTCTCCTAGTAAGCTTTGCTACTCTTAGGTTAAAATAGACTTCAAATTTAGATAAGAAGGAAAATATGGACAATCAAAATGCGGAATCTCCTCAGGCTTCCAATGAGTGGGAAATAGACAATCTTCCCAATCGATTGACTATGTTTAGGGTTATTCTCATCCCGATCATCATTTTCTCTTTATTTGCTACGATCGGACAGTTTGAATGGGCGAGAAATCACACTAGTCTTCTCAACTATGTCGCTGCCTGGACTTTTGTGGCCGCTTCCATCACCGACTTTTTTGATGGCTACATTGCCCGCAAAAAAAATATCGTCACTGTCTTTGGATCTTTCCTTGATCCAATCGCAGATAAATTTCTCGTCATTTCATCACTGGTCATGCTTCAGTCGCTCAATCGCGTTCATGTGCTTATTGTTCTCATTCTCATTTTACGTGAGATGTACATCACAGCTCTACGTTTGCTGGCGATGGAAAAAGGAATCAGCGTTCCTGTTGGAACTTTAGGTAAATGGAAAACTGCCACACAGATGGTAGGGATTCCTCTCCTCATGGCCTACGATACTCCATGGGGAATTGATATGCCGTTGATCGGAACAATCCTCATGTATTTATCTTCACTCATCTCTGTTTATTCCGCGCTCGAATATTCTCTTGGACTGATTAAAAAAATCAGAATCGTTCAGAAAGAGAAAAAGAAATTAAAAAGGACATTGGCCGATGGTTAGAAAACATCCGCACGACCTCAGCAATAAAACTATTCTTGTCACTGTTTCGGGTCCAGATGGTCCTGGTATCACTTCTCGACTGATGAAAATCACCAGTGAATATGATGTTGATGTTCTGGACATGGGTCAGGCCGTTACGCATGGACTACTTTCTCTTTCATTCGTTTTGGGACTGAAGCCAGACGAGAAAAACGGAAACGGAAATGTTTTAAAAGATCTTCTTTTTGAAGCGAACCTGATGGGTCTCACGTTAAGTTATAAAGTTGTTGAAGAAAAAGTTTCAACTCTAGAAATGACCGGTGAAAAATTCATCGTGACTTGTGTAACTCCACAAACAATCACGGCACATTTTATTTCCGATATCGCTCATGTTCTCGCTGATTGTAAAATCAACATTGAAAGAATTGATAAAGTCTCTCCCCGCGAATTTTCTTCTCTTGAAATTACAACCACAATTCCGCGTGCGCTCGATACAAAATTTCTAAAAGAAGAATTGATGAGAGTTTCCACACTTCATAAAGTAGATGTGGCCTTCTTAAAAGATAATGTTTTCAGACGCAATAAACGCTTGATCGTGTTTGATATGGATTCAACCCTCATTCAGGCCGAAGTTATAGATGAACTCGCCGAAGTCGCAGGTGTAGGTGCTGAAGTAAAAGAGATCACTCATCGCGCGATGAATGGCGAAATTGATTTCGATGAATCACTTCGCTTGAGAGTAAGTAAGTTGCAAGGATTACCTGCCAGCAAAATGCAGGAAATTCTCGAGCATCTTCCTCTTACTCCGGGAGTTGAAGAGTTCATCCAGACGATTAAAAAACTTGGTTACAAAGTGGCCCTCATCTCCGGGGGATTTACTTTTTTTGCTGATGCTTTAAAGAAGAAACTCGGACTGGATTACTCTTTTGCCAATGAGCTTGAAATCATCGATGATAAACTTACAGGTAAAGTTGTCGGAACGATTGTCAATGCCAACCAAAAGGCGATTTTGGTGAAACTCATTGCTCAACAAGAAAATATTTCACTTGAGCAAGTTGTCGCTATCGGCGACGGTGCCAATGATCTTCCGATGCTGGCGACAGCAGGGTTGGGAATTGCTTTTCACGCAAAAGACATTGTGAGAAAAGAAGCTCAACAACATTTAAGTCACGGGCCGATGACATCAATTCTCTACTTTTTGGGAATTCCTGGCCCGAATAATTAGAACTAACAAAGCGCGAGCAAGAATATGTTAAGACAGTTGTTACAAAGTAAAATCCATAAAGCAACGATCACTGGAGCGGATCTTTCCTACATTGGAAGCATCACCATTGATCAGGATCTGCTCGATAAAGTTGATCTCTGGGCCGGTCAGAAAGTTACAGTCGTAAGTAATACTTCGGGAGCTCGCCTTGAGACTTACGTTATTGCAGGTGAACGAGGCTCTGGAATGGTTTGCATTAACGGAGCTGCTGCCCTTCTCATAAAAAAAGGTGAAGAAGTTATCATTTTCAGTTACGCTTTAAGTGACAGACCAATTAAGGCCCGTTGCATATTGGTCGACTCGCATAATAAATACGTTCAGGATTTATAAACAGATGATGGATTCCCTGTTTGAAAAAAAGATGACGATTAAGTGTTTAGACACTGAGACTCGTTTTCCAATTGAATGTTTAAACATTTGGGACATTACTGATTTAGAAATTATTGGCGGTAATTTTACATTTTTTCCAGAAGATATTTCGCAACTTGCTCATCTTAGAAAATTAAGTTTAGTTTCAACGAAAGTCGCAAAACTTCCCGCAGAACTTTTTAAACTTCCCGAACTTGAATATCTCAATTTAAAAAACAATCGCATTGAAACTCTTCCTCCGCTCTACGAACAGACTCAAATTAAAGAACTGATTTTAGGAAGAAATTTTCTGACTGAAGATTCGCTGGTGACTTTTTTCAGCAGCTTTAAAAAACTGCAGGTTTTGGATTTAGGACACAATTTTTTAAATGTTCTGCCCGCTAGTTTGTTTGAACTGAAAGAATTAAGAAGACTGAATCTTGAGAGTAATCGCCTTCGCGATCTGCATCCCAAGTTAAAATCTCTTGATAAACTCGCGCACCTTTCTCTTAATCACAACAGCTTCTCTTTGGAAGAAAAGCAGTCCATCGAAAAAGATTACAACATCGAATTAGCTTAAATTTTGATTCTTGCGTTTGCTTTTCTTAGACGATCAAGAAGAGTGTGCAGAAGCGCTGTAAACCATTTTGGGAGACCGGCCAGTGTTCCCTCTAGTTTCTCAGTGGGAATGATGACAAGAACCGATTCAGTCATCGCTTGCACTGATGCTGAACGTGGGTGTTTATCCAGAAACGACATTTCACCAACTAGTTCACCAGAAATAATCGTTCCGATTTGGTGTTCCTTATCCCCTTTACGTTTAAAAACGGCAAGCGTTCCTGACTGCAGATAATACATCTCTGTACTCTCTTCGCCTTCACGCAATAAGTATTCACCTGGATTCAACTTGATTGATTCACTCATCGATTATTCCTAAATTAGGGATGTTCAAAATTAGTGTATCAAAGTTTGAAAAAGAAAAAAGTGAGGCAAAAAAAAGAAGCGGAGTCGTAGGACTCCGCTCAGGTATAATTAGAAAGTGATATGCTGAGGGCCTTCCTCTTGCCAATGACCTTGGAGAACTCCGCTCTCCAAATTACCTTGCAGGATTCTGCGGGAAAGAGGTCGAGTAACAAGTTGTGAAAACACTGCTTGTAACGGACGCGCTCCGAAACGTGGATCATAGCCTCGTTTCGCAATTTCCACATAAGAGGCTTCATCCAATTCAATCTTGAGCGATTTTTCGCTTAAGCGGTCATTAAGCAGTTTAAGCTGCTTGTTGATCAGGTCGCGCATAATCGATTGATCAAGCGGTTTGTAAGTCAGAAGTGAATCAATACGTCCGAGTACTTCTGGTTTAAAATCTTCTGCAACGTTTTTCGAGTTCGTCGTCATCAAAATAATTGTATTCTTAAAGTCGATTGTTCGGCCTTTATTATCTGTCAGTCGACCGTCGTCGAGAATCTGCAGCAGAATATCAGAGAAATCACGATGGGCCTTTTCCACCTCATCAAAAAGGATGACCGCATAAGGTTTACGTCTAACCGCTTCCGTTAAAACACCACCTTCTTCATAGCCCACGTAACCAGCTGGTGCACCAATCAGTTTTGCAACAGAATGCTTCTCAGAAAATTCTGAGAGATCGAAGCGGATTAAATTCTCTTCATTGTCGAAGAGGAATTGAGCGAGTGCTTTTGCGGTTTCAGTTTTACCTACACCAGAAGGACCTTGTAAAAGGAACGATCCTAATGGTCTCGTCGGATCTGAAAGTCCAGCGTGAGCTGTCACCAGTACTTCTGAAATTTCATGAAGCGCCTCACTTTGTCCAAAGACACGCGCATTCAAGAAACCTTCAAGCTCTAAAATGTTATCCTGTTTAGATTTTAAAATTTTCTCAACAGGAATTCCTTTTTGTCTCGAAATGACATTCGCTATGTGCACAGGTGATAAAATCCACTCACTGCTTTCTTGTTCAATCTTATGCTCAGTATCTGGAATGAGTGAGTACTTTAATTTACTCGCTAATTCATAATCTTGATTGCGTTGAGCGACTTCCAGATCGTATTTATACCGATCCAGTTGATGTTTAAGTTCTGAAACCTTTTTAAGTGAAAGTACTTCTTTCTCCCACTCTGCTTTACCTTTAATAAATTTTTCTTCTAAATCCATGATCTCTTTTTGAATCTCTTTTTGATTCGCTTGAGTTTTGGCATAGATTTTTTTCGAACGAATTTCGGCTTCAAGCTCAACCAAGTGAGCAGGCATCGCTTCAGCGGCAAGCTTGAGCGCAGAAGAAGCTTCATCTATTAAGTCGATAGCTTTATCCGGAAGATTTTTATCCGTTATGTATTGAGTTGAAAGAAAGACAGCATTGTAAATGGCTTCATCGGAAATTTTAATCCCATGGTGGATTTCCATTTTCTCTCTGATACCCATTAGAATTTCAATCGCATCTTCTTTCGTTGGTTCATCAACCGGGACGGAACGGAATCTTCTATCAAGAGCTGAATCATTCAAAATATATTTTTGATATTCTTCAGGTGTTGTGGCACCGATACAGTGAAGTTCACCGCGAGCAAGTGCAGGCTTTAATAAATTGGCCGCATCCATCGCGCCATCTGTGCGACCGGCACCAACAAGTTGATGAAGCTCATCAATGAATAGAATCGCTTGTCCATTTTGATCTTTGATGAATTTAAGGAGTGCTTGAAGACGTTCTTCAAACTCGCCACGGTATTTAGTACCGGCCATGAGTGATCCTAGATCCAGTGAATAAACTGTTTTTCCTTCAAGAACATCAGGAACTCTACCTTTAACAATTTCTCCCGCAAGTCCTTCAACAATGGCAGTTTTACCAACCCCCGCAGGCCCCACGAGCACAGGATTATTTTTTCCTCTTCGTCCTAAAATTTCCATCACCGCACGAATCTCTTTCGATCGTCCAATAACGGGATCAAGTTTTCCCTGTTCAGCAAGTTCGTTAAGATTTGTCAGGAAGTTTGGTTTTTCAGTCGCACCTTCCGCATTCTCGGCTTTCAGATCGTTATAATCGATTTTGAAGTTTGGCAAAATCTGAGGAAGATATTTTAAGAGATCCGTTTCCGTAATCTCTCCTCGCCCATTTTGAACTGCATACGATGAAGCATAAGTCAGCCACTCGCTAAGTTTTGTGTGAGGGCGAAGATTCTCCATATCGATTTTCTGCGTAGTCGTTGGCAATCTATCGATTTGTGCTTCGAGATCTTTTTTGTATTTTTTTAGAGCGCGGTTTGAAAAAGACTGCGGATTATTCATTAATCCCAGCATTAAAAGTTCCGGATAAAATTCAGCACATTTTCGCTTCAATGCTTCACTTTGAGCGATCGCCAGAGATCCTTCTACAATTTGATTAAATTTGTTCATCGCCATTCTCCTTAATGAAATCATTCCAATATTTCATTTCAAAGAAAAGATGGGATGGATTATGGAAACGTCAAGTCTTGAGCTGGGAAAGAACTTTAAGGACCTTATCCTGGAAGGCCGGTTCATCGAAGGGCTTGACTAAAAAGTTTTTAACCCCACGCTGAATAATTCGGGCAATGACGTCTTTCTCCAGGGTACCTGACACGATAAGGACAGAATCTTTGCTATTAATGGCATCACCATCAAATTCAGCTAATAATTCAATTCCATTTTTCTTAGGCATATTGATATCTACAAGAATGATGGCGAATCGCTGATTTCGCAATTTTTGCGCGGCCATTACTCCGTCATTTGCAATCACAATGTTTTTAAAACAACCCATATGAACGCAATATTCTTTAAGAATTTCACAGATGGCCTTGTCGTCATCTACAATTAAAACATCGCGCTGAACTTTTTTATCTAATGTCATACAGTCCTAGATATTTTCTTTTACTTTTTTACGTAATTCTAAGTAGGTATTGTCGAGTTTCTCATCTTTAAAAATCTTATTTAAAACACTGGCCAGACGAATGCCTGCCTGACGAAGTCTTAATTCATATGTTGGCTTAACTTTAAAATGGTATTCATACCCTGCTGATTCACCAACATCATAGACTACATTTCTTAGCTCTTGTGATTCGCGTGCCCAATCCATGAAATTTCCGGCAGTGAAAGTTTTCATTTCATCTTTCGTGAAATGATTTAAAAATTTTGTATACTCAGTATAAGAAAGTTGTTCAAAATCAACGATGCTTTCATCCCAAAGAGCATGAAGATTCGTCTCTGTCTTAAACCATTTCAAACGAACATTATTTCCGCCTCTATCTTCTGCAAGACCAACATGAAGAGGTTGATGAAGATCGCCCATCATGTGAACCATAAATCTGAGAGCATCTTTCTTTTGTTCTATAGTCGCTTTTTTATCTCTTAATGTTTCTTCAAACTGGAAAAGCGCGAAGATGACATCGCCATCAGCTACGCGTTTTTGATCAAAATATGTTTTTCCAGAAGGAATCGAAACATAATGCCAAGGAGCTGTATAATTATATTTTTTGTCTGATCTGATTTCATCCGGCCACGTTGAAACGCGTGCAAGGTCTTCATCACCTAAAAGTTTTTTTACTTCACGTGCTGCATTTTTATCGAGATTGAGTTGCGCGATTTCACCAACAATTCGGTGACCGTTTTTTCCCCATGCATGCACTTCCGAAGTCATGAGGGCCAATAAAAGTATCAATGATGTTTTTTTCATATATCGCACTTTGCTCCAAATAAACATTTAGTCTTAACCGTTTTCGCCACCGAAGCTGGAACAAATTTTTCCCACCCTTCGGTTCCATCTTGAATCATCTTGAGCACTCTTCGCGACCAAATTGAAACGACTTCTGGATTATAATCTTCGATATTTTGAATTAAATTATTTTCCTTGAGATAGGCCACCAAATGTTGGAGGTCCGGCGGTAACTGCAATGACTCCAGCGTTTTGATTTCATTTAATTCATCATCACAGGCCGGATAGATAAACAGCTTTGTATTGGGTTCTAAAAGTGTTCCTACCGATCCTAAGAGCCCTAGTCGACTATTTTGATAGCGGGCCTTATTCAAAATTTCTTCAAGATTGTATGAGGCCAAAACAAAGGCGATTTTTTTCTTCGCGTATTTCGTGAAGAACATATTGAGGTCACTATACGTTTCAGAATTTGAAATAAGAACTCGCTGACCAAGAGCTGACAGGAGATCAACACGTGCTAAGAAATCCTCGTTATCTACTGTTCCTCTATCTAGTAGAAGTGACATTGAAATTTCTGGAATGACGATTGTGTTTTCTCTTTCTTCTTTATCCAGGCATGCTTTAAATTTACGAAGACCACACTCCAACATATCGAGTGAAAGATTTGTAGGAGGACGATATCCACCACGCACAACGAGAACATTCTTTTTGTAAAGAACGTCTGAAGCCTGAAGAACTCCGCCATCATGATCAAAAATAACAGCTTCACACAATTTCATTTTTACAAGTTCAAGACAATGAAGTCTTGAATCTTGTCCTTTGAAGGCTTCTCCAGAAACGCGAATCATATCAATTTTAATTCTTGAAGTGGTCAGTCCATCCATGAGTGAAGCCACAAACTTTTCACGATCATGAGTTTCATTGTAAACAGCATAAACGAGATTCACTCCGATCAATCCCAGAGCTTCCTGCTGTTGAATATTTTCAGCATCGAGCATGCTCACATGAATGACAACTTGTGAAGGCTGAGCTTTAGGAGCATTTTGAAATTTAATTCCAATCCAACCGTGATTTTCTCCTGTGCCTTTAAATGATTTTGCAGCAACAGTATTAGCGTAAGCAAAAAAAGTTGTTTGTGGATGACGGATATTTTGAAGTCGCTCGATCAGGATTTCATATTCTGTATCAAGCATTTTTTGAAGTCGGTCAAAGCTGACATAACGGCCTGACTTTTCTTTTCCGTAAATCGCATCACTCATCGTCATGTCATAAGCAGAAATACTTTTGGCAATTGTTCCTGCTGCACCACCAGCGCGAAAGAAATGACGGGCCACTTCCTGACCTGCACCAATTTCGGCAAAAGTTCCGTAGATGTCGTTATTTAAATTGATCTCCAGGGCCTTTTGCTGATGACCTAATCCCATAATAATCCTCGTAGAAATGTATAGATGTCTAAGATATGATAGCTACATTCAGGTCGCTTGCAAATAACGAAAACTAACTTGAAGCGCCTAAGGAACACCAATGCCAAATCTTAAAACTCACCTCTTCGTCTGCACCAGCTGCACATATAAAAAATCTTTTGGCCGCGAATCTGATCCTGAAGAGGCAGCAGAGCTGAGGAAATGCCTCAAAAAACGTGCCCGTGAAGCCTTCCCTAAGGACGAAGTCCGTGTTTCTGCAGTTAAGTGTCTAGGGGAATGCGATGATGGGATTGCGGCCGTCATCTATCCTGATGGTGAATGGTTGCTCAATCTACGCCCCGAGGACGAAGACAAAATTTTCCACCGTCTATCCGAGCACGCTACTCGGTTAAAGTAATCTCTGCACACTCCGATAAGTTCTCCAAGGAGAATCTTATGAACATATTAGATTTGGTTACTTTTGTAGGTGGTGTTGCAGCAGTGATGATTTTCTTCGTTGCAAAAACGAATATCGATCAATCAAAAGTTCGCGTAAAAGTTCCAGTGAAGACAAAGCGCTAAGAAATTATTTTCAAGGCCTCTGTCTTTAAAACTTTGCGATCAACTTTTCCATTCGGTAATAGCGGAAAACTTTTTAAGCAGTGAACATGTTGTGGATGTTTATAGCGAGAAAGTTTTGGATTCAAAAATTCTCTCAACTCGGCCGCCGTTAGATTTTTTTCAGTCTTTAAAAAAGCAAATCCTACTTCTCCCCACTTTTCATGAGGAACGGCCACAACAACGGCTTCTGAAATATCAGCGTGAGTCGTAATATGTTTTTCCACTTCGCCAGGGTAAACATTTTCGCCGCCCGAGATATACATATCTTTAATTCGACCTACGACAAAATAAAATCCATCCTGATCAAAGCGCACGAGATCCCCCGTACAGAAGAATCCATCTTTCATCGTCTCTTTGAATGCCTTTTCATTTTGATAATAACCACAAGTCACATGCGGACCTGAAATCATCAGTTCGCCTGGTTCATCAACTCCAGCATTTGTACCGTCAGACTTAACCACTCGCACTTTTGAATGCGGCATTGGTCTTCCGATTGATCCTGCTTTTGTGACTGCGAATTCTTCGTCTAGTAAAAAACAATTCGGCCCAACTTCAGTCAAACCAAATCCTTGTTTGAAACAAAGATTTTTTCTTTGATACTCTTCAATCATTGGTATCGGGCAAGCAGCGCCACCTGAAATAAAAAAACGAATGGAAGAAAAATCACATTCATGAAAACGAGGCTTCTCCAGCAACATTTGAAACATTGTTGGAACACCAAAATAGACACTCACCTTTTCATTTTCGATGCAGTTGAAAACATTATCGGCATTGAAAGATGGTGCCAATAAACTTGTGCCTCCAAGATATAACAGCGGAAGCAAGAGAACATTGTATCCACCTGTATGAAAGAAAGGTGTTTCGACAAGAGTAATGTCAGTTGATTTTAATCCCCATCCCGCGCATGTTTCTTGCTGGTTCGAAAGAAGCATTTGCCCGTGGAACATGACTCCTTTAGGCTGGCCAGTTGAACCAGATGTGAACAACATGAGAATCGGATCTGCAAGTGTAGATTTTGTTGCGATAAAATCTGCATCTTTTGCAGATTTATCCAAAACAACTAAACTTGCATTGATATATTTTGCTTCGCTAGGAATAAGTTTTTCACCTAACCCAAGATAAAGCTTTGGTTGTAAATGTGAGAGAACATTTTCAAGTTCACCTATTGAAAGCCTGAAATTGAGTGGAACGAAGAGCGCCTTTAGTTTTGAACAGGCAAGCATCAATGTAAGATGCAAAAGACTATTCGTTTCTGCGTGAAAGGCCACACATTCGCCAGGTGCGAGTCCTTCTTTTTTAAGGACTGCTGCCCATGCATTCACTTCATCATTGAGTTCTTTATAAGTCAGAGTCCGTTCACGATCAACAGAAGAAGCTTGCGCTTTAATCGCCATTTTATCAGCGAACTTTTCTGCATTTATTTCTAAAAATTCAATCCAGGCCTTCATTAATTTATTGCCTCAATGATCCAAGGGAGAATTTGTTTTTCCATAATCCCTGGTTTTTCAATAAGTCCAGCATGACCGCCTTCGGCCATTTTGAACGTTCCATTTTTTGCTTTGGCCGCCATCTTTTCGTGATTAAAGGGAGGTGTCAGAAGATCTTCTTTTCCTGCTACAAAAAGAATCGGACACTGAATGCTTGAAACATCAATGTCTGTTTCCATGGCCCCTAACAAAAGACCACGAACAACATGATCAGGAAGACTTCCTGCTTTTTCTCTATAACTTAAAAAGAGTTCACTTTTTTCATTAAAAATATCTTCACCCCAAATCCACGGAGTCGCGATATCAAAACGATGAAGAGGTCCACCTGTTTCGTGGGCCATGAGCCAACTTCCAAGTTTAGCTTTCATCATAGGTGTTGAGATATCAAAACAATCACAAGCAACAACACCCGCAACCTCTTCAGGAAAACGGCGTGTATATTCCATCGCTATGCGAGCACCGTTACTCAGCCCCACAAAAACAATTTTTCCTAACTGCTTTTCAAAAAGCAATTGGCGCAAATCATTGACGTGATCGTCGAGATGATAAACACCTTCTGGTTTAGGAGATTTCCCCTGACCACGACAATCGTAGCGGAGGTATTGATATTTATCTTTCACATAGAAAGTCGCTCCATCATACGATGAAGTATCCGCGAATAATCCGTTCACAAAAACTAGTGTGGGATCACTCGCCTTCTTTTTAGCGCCTTCTAAAAGTGAAAAAAGTTCTAGCCTAATATTGTACCACCATCAACGTTCAAACATGTTCCAGTGATGTATGAAGCATCATCACTCGCGAGGAATGCATACGCAGCAGCGATATCAGATGGCTCACCTAATCTTCTAAGAGATGCTTTTTCTTCCATCATCGCTAGTACTTTCTCAGGCATTTTTTTAACCATCGGAGTAGCGATGAATCCTGGTGCAACAGCATTTACGCGAATTTTATCTTTACCTAATTCTTTTGCCATAGTTTTTGCCATAGCAATGACACCTGCTTTAGTAGCAGAGTAGTTTGTCTGACCGAAGTTGCCGTAGTGAGCAACTACTGAAGCAGCGTGAATGATTGATCCGCCTTTTCCAGCTGCTTTCATCACTTCTGCTGCCGCTTTTGAAAGTTTGAAAATTGATGTTAAGTTAACTGCAATAACTGCATCCCACTGCTCATCCGTCATTTTTAAAAGTGTAGAATCTTTTGTGATACCAGCGTTGTTAATAAGAACGTCTACACCTTTTGCCATTTCAGCTTTGATTGCATCAAGTGTTTCTGTCTTTGTGACGTCTCCAGAAATGTAAGTCATTCTGTTTGGAAAAATCGATTTTAGTTCTGATTGCTCAAGTGTTGGCATATCAACGAGGACTAGCTCAGATCCTTCTGCATAAAATCTTTCTGCAGTCGCGCGACCAATTCCAGATGCAGCTCCCGTAATGAATACTCTTTTGTTTGTTAAACCTTTCATAAATTTCTCCTTATCCAATATCTGTTAAATCGTTAATGTCGAATGTATTTGAGTCCCAGCGAAGAGACATTGCTGACCACATGTAGCCAATACCTGCTGAGGCAAGAACAACATGATCGCCTTTTTTAAGTTTCCCTCTTTTTTCAGCAAGGCCCAGGGAGAGAACCTGATCAGGAGCGCCGAAGTGTCCGTAGTGATCAAGATAAATGGATTGTTCCTGCTTAAGTTCCATTGGTTCTAAAATCGCGTCGTGTGCCGATTTTTTCATATGCAAAAGTGCGAGATAATCAATTGGTTTTTTTAATTCGTTAACAGCAGCTTCACGAATAACTTGCAGGAAGTTCACGATCGATCTTTTTTCTAGTCGTTCGCGCATGCCATCTACATCTGGAACTTGCAGGTAGCTCATGCTGTGATCGAGACCATCACGCCATGGATGTCTTGTTCCACCACCTGGAACGATAACGTCTGTTGTGAAATCGCCGTCAGTAATTATAGAAGAAGTCAGAAGTGGATTGTTGGCCACATCACTTTTTTCCAGAAGAATGGCCGAACCGCCATCTGCAAGATTGTAAAGGAAACGTGTGTTCGCATCTTTGTAATTTACGAGGTCACCAGTTTTGTGTCCGCCGCAAAGAAGAACGCGTTTTAATTTTGGATCTGTCTGCATCAGCGATTTTGCTAGATGTAGACCTAAAATTTTATTTGAACAACGGGCCGAGATATCAAAGGCGCGAGCATTTTTTAAACCTAGTTCTCTTTGAACATAAATTCCTGCCGTCCAAACAATGTAATCTTTGTATTCAGAACCTGTCCAAATCACCATGTCGATAGACAGTGGATCAATGTCTTTCAAAACTTTTTTTGCGGCCATCACGGCCATATCACCTGGATGCGTATCCTTATCTGCGCGGCACTTGCGAACAATTCCCATCTTTGATGAGACTACATTTGCAGGAACACCGGATTCACGCGCGATATGAGCGGCATCTTCGTAACCATCAGGAAGCCAAACGGCCGCTTTTTTAATATTAATAAAACTCATTAAATTTTTCCTTTGAAAAATGTCGTTAATTTTTCAGCAACAAGAGCAGGTTTTTCTAAAAAGAAGAAATGATCTGTCTCTTCAATCCATTCCGTTTGAACAGTTGTTTTTGTCAGAGCATTTTTAAATATGTTTGGTGATTCTGGTGAGACGAAACGATCTTCGCGCCCGCACATAGCAAGTACTGGCATTGTGAAACGAGAATAATCCGTTTCTTTTTCGATGAACGCCACGGCCGCATTATTCTGGCGAATGAGTTCATCCAACGTTACTTTATTTTCAACACGAAGATTAATGATTCGCTGAAATTGTGAAGGATTGTTTGTGGCAAGTGTAGGATGAACAGTTCCCATTGTCGCGTATTGAGCTTGTACAAGAGGATCAAAAGCGTCGAAGGCACGAAGACCTTCTTCAGTTAATTTTTGTCCGTGACTAAAATGTGGAGGCCCACCTGTCGTACACATCAAACTGAGAGCGCTCACTCGTTCAGGAGCAAGTACGCAAAGTTCCTGAGCAATAAATCCGCCCATGGAAATTCCCATGAGACCAAATGTTTTTGCCTTTTCCTGATCCATAACAGCGAGAGCATCTTGGGCCAGATCGCTGATTGAATAAGGAGTTGATGTTCGCGATGATTTTCCAGTCCCGCGATTATCAATCAAAATGACTGTAAAATTTTTCTTCAATTCATCGACGAGATCGATGTAATTGTAGTGCGTGCAGCCAAATCCAGAGAGACCCAGAAGATAAGGTCCTTGGCCTGTTTTAAAATAGGCCACTTCACCGAAATCTCGTTTTACAGAATGGAGATTCATAAAAAACTCACATGAAAAAAATGAAAAAAAGAAACAAGTAAAGTTCACCTCCGAGTGAATTTTGTCAAGGTGAGTCTCATCATGTATTTGGTGTAACTTTAGATGTAACTTGCGATCTAACTTTTTCTAACATCACTACGGAGAACCATGTCGTTTACTCGACGAATAGGTGGCCCTCTATTAGTATCTGATTCTTTTTAGACTCTGCGCTTTAGAGGTTTCTTTATGATGAAATTTTGTTTTACCTTGATGTGTTCTTTTCTTATGACAAACTCTTTTGTGTCAGCAAAAGAAGTTGTCTCGGAAATGCAAACCGGAAGCTACCGTGGAATCTACGGCACAAGAAATTACAAAGTTTACGTACCAAAAAATTTTAAAAAAAATGAGAATCTTCCTGTCGTTGTCATGCTTCATGGTTGTCAGCAAAATGCTGAAGATTTCGCACGCGGATCGCGAATTACAAAATGGGCCGACAAAGAAAGATTCATCGTTCTTCTTCCTGAACAAAATCAAAAATATAATCCCTTCAAGTGTTGGAATTGGATCATCCCATCGAACAATTCACGCTTAGGTGAATCGGAAGTAATTATTGAAATGCTTGATGAAGTGATCACGAAATATAATGGTGATGCTGATCGTGTGTATGCGGCCGGAATGAGCGCCGGTGCTTCAATGGTGAATATTCTTGGAAACTGTTATCCGGAAAGATTTAAAGCTCTGGGCTCGCACGATGGTACTCAATACTATTCATCTTATTACGGAATGGATTTCGCGGAAGTTGTTTTAAGTGGTCCTTCGGTTCCAGCGATCGTTTCTGCGCTTTATGGTTATACATGCGCCAGTGCTTCTAAAAACCGTCCGAAAAAAATGCCCATCATTATCTTCCACGGCATGCAAAGTCCGCTTATGAGTCCAATGCACGCGTTTCAGATTGAGTCTGAGTTTAAGATCTTCAACGATCTTCTCGACAACGGCATTAGAGATAATTCTTATTTCTTTAATAAAAGCGTCGACAACGTTCCGGAGACAGAAACTTACGGTTACAACAAGTATTCCATCATTGATCAAGATAGAGATGTCATCATTGAACGATACATGATTAATGATTTAGGACATGGCTGGAGCGGCGGTGTTGCAAACCTTCCGTACAATGATCCAAAAGGTCCGGATGCAACTGCGCTCATAATAAAATTCTTTAAAAAGTTTGGACTCTAGAAAATAAAAAGGCCCGCATTAAGCGGGCCTTTTAGTTTTTGATTAATCAAGTTTTAAAAGTCTTCCATCACCAGTTACGAAAAATGATTCTGCTGTCGTGATATTTCTCGTCCAGTTTTTAACTGTGTACTGGATTTCAACTGTCGCACCGGCCACTACGTTAGAAGGTGTTCCGATGTTAGAGATTTGGATAAGCTGAGATGAAGCATCCAGATCAAATCCCCAAGAGATCACAATATTTCTAGCAGAAGCTCTGATACCAGTTAAGTATTTTCCTTTTCCTTCGTACTGACCACCGTATTGGAAAGTTACGCTGTAAACGAAAGAGATAACTTCAACACCTAAACCGTTCGTGTAAACGATCTTGTAGTGTTTTGTTACAGGAAGAGACCATCCCCCCATTTCGTGAACAACAGGATCTTTTGTATCTAATCTTGGAAGAACTGATACAGAGGCCATTGGGTTGTTGTTTACAACAGCTCTACCTTTATCAATTGTTGGAATAATTTTTTGTCCGATAGCAATCAATTTATCAACAACCATGATCACGCCATCAAGGAAACCTTTTGTCGTTGGAGTTGATCCTCCCCCTTCTGCTGCAACTAAATCACCAAGTGCCGATGGTGGAGTAGGAGGAATTTTTGGATTACCTTTATTTGTTTTATCTTTTTTGTTGATGATCACTTCACCATCAGCATCTACTTCCGTTACATTTTTTGGTGAAAGATTAATGCTATTGAATTCCAATGATTCTTCATCAGTGAGTTCTTTGATTTTTACTGATTTGATTTGGAAGTATGGATCAGTTAAGGCCTCTTTTCTGCTTGTCAGAAGAGTTTCCTTAATTGTTTTTTTACCAAGTTTTCTGATTTTCGTCACACCAGCTTGAGATGTCGTAGCACTCGTGAGCATAGCAATTGTTAAGACAACTAATGAAACGCGGGTCAGTTTACTATTCATGGAATCCCCCTAGGATTTTGTTCCGCCAAGGTTTAACGGTAAATCAGAAAAATCTCAATCAAACTCGCCTTCATTAGTAAAAATTACATAGCTTTAGAGCTTTTCTCTTTATAAAGTGAAACATTTTCACTACAAATCATTCATGGCCCGTACAAAAACAATTACCAGAAAAGATGGTCTTTTCTATCATCCGACTTTCGTCAAAAAAGATGAACGTGAAAAAATCCTCGCTTGGCTTGCGACTTTGCACCCTATTTGGGAAATGCGCTATTCTGAGCATATGCCACCACCAGAAGGTGATACTCAAAGACAATTGCTAAGACCTGTATACTGGTTAGGGAATTGGCAATTTGCTTGTCTCAATTACTATCATCCGCCAAAAGGAATTCATAACCGTTGCATTCGCGCAGAAGACTATCCTCCGGTTCTTAAAAAAATGTTGGAAGTCATAGAAGGAATTACAAAAACTCATTTCAAAAGGCATGAAGTCCCAAAAGGATGGAAGCTCAACACTTGTTTGATTAACTTCTATGGAACAAAGATAGATGAAGAAGGAAAAAAACAAGATACAGCACGTGTTGGTGACCACAAAGATTTTGAACTCGGCCCCGTAGCTTCACTCTCATTCGGTGAACGAGCATTCTTTCAATTTGTCATGGGAAAAAAAGATTTAAAAAATAATATTATCTACGAGCAATGGTTAGAAGATTGCAGCTTACAAATATTTGGTGGGGATCTCTACAAAGACCGCGCTTTCCACCGCGTTCAGCGAGTAGAAAATAAATTGAAAAAAGTTTTCGATATTAATGTTCAGAATTTTGAAACGAGAAGAATAAATTTCACCTTTCGATATGTCCCTGAAGAACACATTCTGGATTTTAAAGCGCTCCCATCTGAGCTTAAATCTGATATCACTCCTTATGTTGCTGAGCTGTCCCGCCATAGTTCTTATTGGTCAAAAATATTACAAAGTTAAAGTTTTCACTTGCACTTGTTTTGTTTTTCGATTAATTGTTTGAGTCCTCAAACTTGCACAAGGAGAACATAATGCTAAAAGCTTTTTCAGTCCTATTATTGGCCACACTTTCATTCACAGCTCTTGCTCACGTTGAACCAGGAAAATATACAGGACGCGATCAAAACGGCTCTGCCTGCTCGTTTACAGTTTTAGACATGTGGTTTGAAGATAACATGCACCACCCGCTTACTGAGCGTCTTCCCGTGACAGATTTAAAATTTGCAGGTGTTGAAGTTGAAGCTCTCATCTGGAATCTTGGTCACCCTCCAGTTGTTAATACAGAGCTAGGACTTAACCGTTACAACCACGGACTCTTCCAACAAATCGTTCCGACTAAAGTTGGAGCAGCAAGTGTCACGCTATTAAAGAAAGACGATAAAGAAGGTGAAGACGATGGAAAACCAGTTGGTGTGATTTACATCGAAGACAATTACAGAAATAAAGCTGAATCGAAAAAAGTGACTTGTTTGTTATAAGAAAATATTTTTGGCCTAGGCTTGACTTACGCAAAAAGTACGCCTAGGCTTAAAGTATATGGCACTTACAAAAAAACAAAAAGAATTCTATGACTTTATTGTGGCCTACAACCAAGAGCATGGCCACTCTCCAACGCAAAAAGAAATCAAAGATCACTTCGGTCTTAAATCTTTTGGCTCCGTTCAAAAATACCTTCAATACCTCACGAAAGAAGGTTTGTTAGAAAGCCAATGGAATCAACGTCGCTCACTTGAAATTAAAGATGAAGTTGAATCCGACTCTGATCACATTCCTCTTCTTGGGTTAGTTGCGGCCGGAAATCCCATTGAGGCCATTGAAAATCCAACGAACACTATTGCAGTTCCTCGCGCCTTCTTAAAAGGCGGTTACAAATATTTCGCCCTCACCGTTAAAGGTGATTCTATGATTGAAGCCGGCATTCTCGAAGGAGATGTCATTGTCTGCCGCTCGACTAAAGAAGCTCGCAATGGACAAATCGTTGTCGCGGTAATTGATGGTGAAGCCACTGTGAAAACAATCAGCTATCAAAAGAAATCGATTGAACTACTTCCCTCGAATAAAAATTATTCTCCAATAGTGGTCGATGAAACTGTTGGTGATTTCAAAATTGTGGGAAACTTAGTGGGACTCTTGCGCTCTTATTAGAAACTAAACCCTGCAGATTTTTTAAATGATGAACCGTAAAATTATCCATGTTGATATGGATTGTTTCTACGCACAGGTCGAGATGCGTGATCGTCCTGAACTTAGAAATGTTCCATTGGCCATAGGTGGTCGCCCGGGAACAAGAAGTGTTCTCTGCACGAGCAATTATATTGCTCGCCAATATGGCGTGAAGTCTGCGATGCCTACGGATTTTGCGGTTAAACTTTGTCCAAAACTTGTAGTTCTCCCTCCCGATTTTAAAAAATATCAGGAAGCTTCCGACATCATCCATTCTATCTTCTGGAAGTATTCCAGTGTCGTTGAAAGTGTATCCCTTGATGAAGCTTATCTTGATGTTTCAGGCGCAATCAGTGCTACGGATATCGGAAAAAAAATTAAAGCAGACATATTCGAAGCAACTGGTCTTACCTGTTCGGTAGGAATTGCTCCCAATAAATTTCTCTCGAAAATCGCCAGCGACTGGAAAAAACCCAACGGACTTTTTGTCATTAGACCTCATGAAGTTGAAGATTTTATCGTCGATCTGCCTGTAAAGCTCATTCCGGGTGTCGGTAAAAAAAGTGCTGAACATCTCGAGACTTTAGGAATAAAAACGTGTCGTGACCTGCGCCAAACACCGCCTGAAATTCTCTCCTTATCTTTTGGAAAATTTAGCCAGGATCTTTATCAATATGCTCGCGGTATTGATGAACGGGAAATTGTTTCAGAATGGGAGCGAAAATCACTGAGTGTTGAAAATACTTATCTTAAAGACATCACTGACTTTCAAGAAATGCAGAAGTCTCTGACAGAAGTTTTCGAAGAAATGAAAGAGAGACTCATAGAACATTTAGAAGATGAGCCACATAAAAAAATCAAAAAAGTTTTCGTCAAAGTTAAGTACGCTGATTTCAAACAACTCACGAGTGAAGAGACAATCACCCCATTTGATCTTAGCGAAAAAGACCTGGATGACACTCTCGTTATTGAGCATTACATTAAGCTCTTAAGAATGACTCTCCTTCGCAAAAATGCCCCTGTTCGACTCTTAGGAGTTGGTGTTCGTTTTCTCACGGCAGATGAAAGTTGCCCTGTTCAATTAAGTTTTCTTCCCCTTTGCGGATAGTCTGGTAAAATTCTTTCCATGAATCCAACTTTTGCCCAGAAGAAAATTAAACAGGCTTTAGGCCTAAAATGTGATCATATCTTCATTAAATATGGGCGAACGATCATTAGCTTTAAAGATTTAAACTCTGAAGCATTGAAACTCGCTAAAGAGTGGCAAAAAAAACCGGAATCATTTTTTGCTATTCAACTTCATTCACCCATTCATGTTTTCACATATTCCTTGGCCGCATTTTTGGCGAAGAAAAAAATTCTTTTTTTATCGCCGCAGCTTCCGCCTCAAGCTGTAGCTAACATTAAACAAAGTATTCCTTATCAGGAACTTTTATCAGAAAAAACAATCACTCCTGACGGAGATGGTTCTGATATCTTAAAACAAGATCTGGATGTCGAAACACCTTATCTTTATTTGCTCTCATCTGGCTCAAGTGGAGCGCCAAAAGCAATTGGTCATTCACTGACGACGCTCATCCATTCTGCCTGTTTGATGATTAATGAATTGCTCATGAAAAAAGATGAAGTCACACTTCTCAATCTCCCCCTCTGGCACATCGGCGGAATGATGTCTCTTTGGAGATCGTATTTATCAGAAGGAATGATTATTACTGATACTGAAAATTTCGATTATGCTTCATTTGTGCCTCTTCAATTAAAAAGAATGATGGAAGACTCCCGTGATCTTATAAAATTGAAAAAGGCGAAGGCACTTCTTATTGGGGGAAGCCCATTCAGCGAAGACCTAAAAGCAAAAGCAAGACTCTACAATATTTCTTTTTACGAAACATACGGCATGACGGAAACAGCTGCGGCCGTCATGTTGAACGGAAGACCTCTCCCTCATGTTGAAATAGAACTTCGCGATCAACGTTTTTTTATCAAAACACTTTCACTATCTCCTGGGTATTATCGGGACGGACAATACATTGCACTTCCACTTACCTCAGATGGATTTTACGAAACTCAAGATAATGGAATTAAAAAAGACAATGGTGACTTTGAGTTTAGAGAACGGGCCGATCTCCTTTTTAAAAGTGCCGGTGAACTCATCAATCCATTAGTGATCGAGCAGACGTTAAAAGAGCTTCCATTCGTCAAAGAGGCCATCGTCGTTGCTCTTCCTCATACCAAATGGACATGG
This sequence comes from uncultured Bacteriovorax sp., assembly GCA_946480715.1. The sequence continues at coordinate 51,524 of CAMLKK010000008.1, forward strand.
GCCGCAACTTGTATGATTGAATTTAATAATGGGAAGAGTTTCGATCTCAATATTGAAGAATGTAAAAAATCACTTAAGCAGAAACTTCATCCCTATCAAATTCCTAAATTCTTTTTTCCTTATGAGTTTCAAACTCAATTAGGTAAACCATCGCGCCACCAGTTAAAAACAGAAGCACTAAAGGCCTATGGAATCCGATCGCTGTCACATTCTTTTGTTCCTGCCAAAAATGAACAACAAAAATTACTGGTGTTGCTCCATGGGTTCATGGGTTCAAAAGAAGATATGAATGAATTTTTAAATTTTATTCAAATCGATGAATCAACAGCAACTCTCACTATAGATTTACCTGGACACGGACAAACTCTAACGGAGAATTTTTTTTCGCGTGAAACTATTTTTAGAGCGTTAGAAGAGCTGATCACTTTGTACCAAGGCTCATCTGCACTTTATCTGTATGGCTATTCTATGGGTGGAAGAATCGCGATTGAACTCGCAACCAGAAAACAATTATCGGTCACAGAACTTCTGATGGAGTCAGCAAGTTTTGGGCTTTCATCAAACGAAGAACGCCAAACCAGAATGAAAAATGATTCTCAACTTTTTAAAAAAGTTTTAAGTGGCGAGCAATCACTCTCTGATTTTTTTGATCAGTGGTATAACGTCTCTTTCTTTTTACCGTACAAAAATTCTGATCGATATTCCGAAGACCGAAACAAGAAGTTGAACCATTCACCAAATGAATGGCAAACGTCATTAGAGTATTTTTCACCCGGGAAAGGTCCACTTCTCAATCAGACACTGAATGCTCTTGAAACGCTTTCATTAACCGTCTACGGGCTTGTGGGCGCTTTAGACGTGAAGTATTGCGAGCACTACAAAGAAGTCTCCTCAAAGATGGCGCTTCACCTCTCTGTCATCGATCAGGCAGGCCATAATCCGCACAAGACTCATCCCAAAGAAACAGCATCTTATGTCACCGATCTTGTCAGATTAAAGTAGTCGGACAAATTTGCCGATGAGTGGTTATGAGCAACGATGCCATGAGGCGAATTCAGACCCTTCGAACCTTTCACTATGGAAGACAAGGTGGATCTTCGTCAGAAATGGTTCGCGAGCTTCAACAGATTAAAAGTGAACTTCGAATCCTCAACGATGAGAGTGCAAAAAAAACAGAACCCATCACCAATGCTACTAATTCACCCTATCTCACAGATCAAAATTTTCATAATCCTGCAGTGATTTTAAACTCACCCACAGAAACTGAATGGAAAGAAGTTAAAAGTGCGGAACAGTTGAGGCAGGAAGTTCTTAGAAAACTAAATATAGTATAAAAAAAAAGGGCGGTTAAACCGCCCTACTTTTTTTATTTCTTTTTCTTTTTACGCGCTTTAATCAAGAAGAACGCTACGGCCGCTGCAACGACAAGACCGATGATCGTTGTTGTATCATCTCCACCACCGCTTCCTTTTTTATTTTGATTAGCATTGATGTCAGCTTTGTTACCAGCGTCTGGAATATAAGTTCCATTGTCTAATAATTCTTCGTTAGCATTTTTTGGTTTCCACTCACCACCAGCAGCTGCTTTTTGATCGAAAACTTTTAGAGTTGCGATGATTTTTTCGAAGATGTCTTGGTAAGCATCGTAATGATCTTTTGCGACTGAGAATGTAACCGCAATACCAAGAGATTCTTTTACAGTGGCAAGATATCTTGTGTAGAAGCCAGGAACTTCAGAAGCTAAGTGAAGAGCATCAACCCATTTCTGGTTGTTGATGTCACGAAGTTGAACAGATTTTGCTTCCGAAATTTGTGTCTTTCCGCCTGGAAGTTGAAATGCTTTCGCTTGTTTTAAGTAAGCTTGATATTGATCAATTGAATCTTGCTCTCCACGATACTTAGCTGCAAGAATGATGATCGCTTCTTTTTTGCGGTCTTTGTTGTCACTTTGACAAACCCACTCAGATCCTTCAAGAGCACATTCCCATCCGTTTGGAAGTTCGAATTCACAGAATTGGCTTGTGAAAGTTTTTGCATGACCTTGTGTTGATACAAACATTAAACCCGTAAGAAGTACTAAAATGTTCAAGATTCTCATTTGTCATCTCTATGTTTAGAGTTAATAAAATTATTTATTTAATGTTACACTAAGTTGAAATTAATGAAATAGTTAATTCATTGCCTAGGGATTCTCATATCCTCGGGCCGCAAATCCTGGCTTAATTTCAATCTCTTTGTATTTTTTCGTGAGTTTAATGACTGACCAATCTGATCCAACATCGTAGACAATGCCCGAAGCGACCAGGACGTTACCGCCAAAATAATCTGTCTGGTAGACATCAAATCGCATGCCCTTTTCCACATCTGTCGAAAGACCTTGATCTATACGGAGGAAGTTTCCACGAGCGGAAACTTTGAGAACGGAACCATCAATTGTGTATTCTTTGAACGAATCAATTTTAATCGACTCTTTAGTGATTCCTTCGCTCGCCCATGAGATGCCAATCTCAGCACGATTACCTTTATCAGTCGACTTACCTTGATAGATGGTTGAACCCTTCATCGTGAGTAAAAATTTATCAAAACCATACGTGAATCCACCATAAGGGATAGTTCGTTCGCGGTTGATGGCATTGAACAATCGAGTGGCCCCATTCGCCTGCAAAGGTTTCGCTGAAGGATTATCTGTGAAAGGATCTGTTTTAAGAGAAACGATTCCTTCGACACCCGCAAAGAGTGCAAACTTTGTCCATTGATAGAGCCCTTCGAATTTGAAAAGAATTTCTTCAGACATATCGTTGGGAGCATTGTTGTAACCAATGCGGGCATTCCATTTCATTGCTTTTTTTCCGTGAGAAAAAAGCAAATCAATTCCATACTCACTTCCAGAATCACCTAATATGGCCTCATCAGTAGGTATGGTCACCGCTGTCGCATAAAGTTCATTTTTATAAAGTGTTTGAGAATAATGGACACCTAAGGCGTAACGAGCTTCACCTAATGGAGCAAAAGCATACTTCGCATACACACCAATCGACTCAGGTCCGCTCTTCGTCGCTGATGTTGTGGCAAAAGATGAATTAACATTTCGAACACGTCCGAATCCTGTGATCTCAATATTACTGCTCACACCATATGAAACGGCGAGATCCAAATCCATCATACGGAAATCGGAATCAGCGGCCATCTCAACTTCTTCACCATCTTGATCAAGATAAGAAGCTGTTTGAAAAATTGATCCCTTTATAGAAGCGGCGTAAGCGCTTTTGTTCAGCACTTCAGCGTCTAATCTTCTGTCTGGTGAGGCCCAAGCGCTCGTGGCAAGTGTAACTATAGAAATCGGAATCAGGCATTTAAGCATAATTGGTCTACGAAAAAAAAATGATTCCGAATATCGAAATCAAATAGATTATTTTTTGCTGTCCACTGCTGGGGGGTCTTCTCAAAGAGGATGAAACTCATGGCATTCATCACAAACGGAGAAGAGAATTCTATTTTGGCCGTTTCAATGGCCGATTCTAATTGATCAAAGTAATCAAAGCGACCAATGGCCAAAAGTGGATTTAAAGCATTTTTAGTTTTTTTAAATTTTGCTCCCTGCTCTTTCAGGAAGAAATATAAAGACTCCTGACAGTGAAGCAGATCGGGAGAAATGATCGGAGTGAGAGCTAAATGTCCTTTCTTCCCCATCGAAAAAGTAATCCCATTGAATTCGATTTGAGCGGCTTCCGCTAAACCGTGCAAGTGACCTTCGAGAAGTTCAGAAAGTTCTTCCAAGAAATCTTTCATCTCTTCATTTGTTTTAAAATCAATGGTGAATGGTGGGAGAACAGTGAGCTGTAGCTGCTCGCCTTTCGCGTACTTCGAGTCGAAACGCTTACGAAAGCTTTCGACTTTGTTATGGTGGATTGAGCTTGGGTCAAACGTTAAGCCGATAAAACATTCCATGCTCACTCCTTGAAAGAATATTCCTAAGTACTAGCTTAAGAACAATCAAGACTTGTGACAAGTGTTTAAGCAGCTTTTTTGATAATTGCTTTTTCTGTTAGCGGAAGGATGACTTGGTTAAACCAGCTCCCATCTCTTTTTTCATAGGAGAATTCTCCACCACACTCATGGCAAAGTTGAGCTGTGGATTTGAGTCCAAGAGATGCCCGATGTACCTGTTTGTTTTGTTCAAGTACTAAGTTGCGAGTTAAAAATGTTAGTGAATGTGAGGTCAACTCTATTTCAATTAAAACCTCTCTCCCTGAATTTTCCGCAATGTTTTTTACGAGATTTGTGATGATTCTTGAAAACACATTGAGTGACCAGGGCACTTGGACTTCGCCATTAAGAGATCCTTTTAAACTCGTGGTTACAAGAAATGAATCGGCCGGCAGATAAAGCATTAGGAGATGATCAATTCTTCTAGTGAGATCTTCTTCGCGAACATGTGTTTGAGCAATTTCTAAATGGCGATGATTAAAACTAGAATGCTCTTTAAAGAGTGCTTGCAGGAGGACAATTTCTTCTTTGACTTGCGAGAGTTCAGATGATGTTAATCCACTCGACTTCTGTTCTTTGCTTTCTAAAAAGAGTGATAGTCCATGCAAATGATTGGTGACATCATGATAAAAGAGACGCTCATCGCTTGTCTTTTTTTTGATTTTTTTTATCAAGCGGCCTCCAGATATTTGCTGAAGGCCGCCATCCAAGAATTATTTTACTGGGAGGTATACGGCCTTCGTGCCAAGTGTTTCTTCAATTCTGAGCAACTGATTGTATTTTTCCATTCGGTCCGAGCGGCTTGCTGAACCAGTCTTAATATGACCAGCACCAGTAGCTACGGCCAGATCCGCAATGAAAGCATCTCCAGTTTCTCCTGAGCGGTGAGAAATGATGGCCTTGTAGTTGTGCTTAAATCCAAGTTCCATCGCCTCAAACGTTTCAGTTAATGTTCCGATTTGGTTAACCTTCACTAGAATGGCATTTGCTTCACCTGCTTTAATTCCGGCCTCGAAAATTTTTCTGTTAGTTACGAAGAGATCATCTCCTACTAACACGACTTTTTTTCCAAGGGCGCGAGTGAGCTCAACCCATCCTGCGTGATCGCCTTCATCAAGACCATCTTCAATAGAGTAGATCGGATATTTTGAACAAAATTCTGAATAGTAATTAATCATCTCTGCTGAAGTGAATGACTTACCTTGCATTTCATATTTTCCGTCTTTGAAGAATTCTGAAGCTGCACAGTCAAGTGATAGGGAAATATCTACGCCTGGTTTATAACCAGCATTTGTAATCGCCTTTAAAATAAGCTCTATAGCTTCCTCATGTGATTTTAAATCAGGGGCAAATCCACCTTCATCACCCACATTAGTTGAGTATCCTGCATCAGTAAGGACTTTTTTAAGTGAATGAAAAACTTCTACTCCTGCACGAAGGTTATCTGAAAAAGATTTCTTCATGTGCGGAACAATCATGAACTCTTGAATGTCGAGATTATTTGAAGCGTGAGAACCACCGTTGATGATGTTCATAAGCGGAGTTGGCATGACATATTGTTTTTGTGGATTAGGTGCTCCACATTTTTCATAAAGATATTTAACAAGATCCATTCCTTCATCAAGAGCGCCGGCACGTGCACACGCCATTGAAACACCTAGGAGTGCATTCGCTCCCAATTTAGATTTATTTTCTGTTCCATCCATCTCAAGCATCATCGAATCGATTTGCTTTTGAGCAGTAACTTCCATTCCGATAAGTTTTGGAGCAAGAATGCTCTCTACATTTTTGATGGCCTTAAGAACAGATTTTCCCATGTAAAAAGATTTATCACCGTCACGAAGTTCCAATGCTTCTTTAGATCCGGTAGATGCTCCTGATGGCACAGCAGCTCTTCCTAAATTATTTTTTTCTGTCCAAACATCAACTTCAATTGTTGGGTTTCCACGTGAATCAAGAATTTGACGAGCTTTAATTGATTTGATTTTAGACATAATGATCCTTATTTTTTAAAAAGGGGCCAAGGAACTCATTCCTTTTTTTATCGACCCATTGATTGTTGCTGCTTGAATAGAAATGAAAAGTTTCTGATAACGATCCCTCACCAAGTTTATCCTTACTGAGTTCTACAACTCGTTGAGCGACATGGCGGCAAGGGCTCACGGCCGTGAGTTTTAAAATCTGTTCAATTTTTCTGCGGACAAGCGGATAGTGAGTACAACCCAAAATAGCGTGAGTGTATCCGTGATTCTGAAGAGGTTTTAATTCTTCTTCTAAATCGCGATCAAACTCGGATTCAAAACTAGCATCGTTGTAAAAGTTCTCTACATTTTTTGCTAATTTTTTTAGGGCAAAATGATCGATGTGTCCTTCGGGATCGAGACGTTCCTTGAGACGTTTGAAACGTTCACTCTTTCCTGTAGATTCTGTCGTGAGAACCGCCATTTTTCCTTTTTCCGGTATTTTGTAGTAGGCGTTTAGGTAAGGCTCAACTCCCACAAAAGTCATTGCAGAATATTTTTTGCGTAAAGTATCGATGCTAGCTGCTGTGGCCGTGTTGCAGGCGACGACAATGAGATCGACATTTTTTTTGATGAGTTCGTCGGTGATGACAAAAGCACGCTCAGTAATATATTCATCACTTTTTGGGCCATAAGGCGCGTGAGCATCATCGCTGTAATAGAAAAATTCGGCCGTTGGCATTTGTTCGAGGAGTTCAGAGAGGACACTGAAGCCTCCGATTCCAGAATCAAAAAGACCAATTTTTGGTTTACTCTGATCTTTGTTAAGAGGTGAATTTCTCTCTACATTTTCCATAAGTTTCATTATCTTAATAAAAGAACTCGTGAAAGTTAAGTTGAATTCACAAAATCACCGGGATTAAACCTTGCTCTCTAAATTTTTTCAATCCTTCAAAAAACCAACTCTGCAAAACATAGAGGACTACTATCGCACTGCTCTCAAAAACGGGAGTGACCAAGAATGGCTGGCGTTTGCTGTTAATCAACGCACACTTCGCGAAAGTCACCTCACAAAAGAGCTGGTTCTCACAGAGAAAAACGAATCATTTTCGTGGCAAACAGCAGAAGCAAAAGACGGCCACTTTCACATGGTCAACAGAGGTAAAAAACCTCTCTTCAACGGCCTCGTTGCCGATGCAAGCGAACAGCAGTTTTGTAAAAATCTTTTCAATGAACTCCTAGACCAACGCATCGAAGATCAACTGCGAAGGTTCCAGGAAGGTTTTACGAAAGGCCAATTGAGCATGCGCCAGATGGAGACAGAAGATAAGGCCCTTGAGTGGATGCGCGTAAGTTTCGAAGTCCTTCAGCGAGGAATTGTAGAGAGTCTTACAAATCCGGATTTTCTTTTTCAATGTACATTCTTTGCCGGATTAAATCCTAAAACACAAAAGCGAGAAATTCGTCTCATTGCTTTTAATCTCGATATGACTTTCATGTTATTAGACGATCATGATATGCGAGTGATGATTTACAACAAAGGTGCAAAAGAAAATTTTGATGATGTCAAACCTGCTCTGATTGGAGATTACTCTGCAAGAAAACGTGAAATGCTTGATCACCTCACCGCTCTTCTTGCCGTTTGCTCAAAAGGTTTTCATTTGTAATTAAGGCTTAAAAACTTTCGGCGGTGATTTGCGATCAAAGTTTACGGCCGCACAGATTTCACAAGTCATTCCGTCACAACTTGAAGCTGTACAATACTCACGACCATAAAAAATAATTTGCAAATGAAGTTTATTCCACAATTTTTCCGGAAACACTTTTTTCAAATCTTTTTCCGTTTGCTCCACATTTTTTCCATTCGTCAGTCCCCAGCGTTGGGCCAGACGATGGATGTGGGTATCAACGGGAAAGGCAGGGATATTAAAACTCTGGGCCATCACAACTGAAGCGGTCTTGTGACCCACGCCCGGCAGGTGTTCGAGCTCTTCAAAAGTTTGCGGAACAAATCCCTGGTGCTTGTCTAATAAAATTTGAGAGAGCTCCCAAATGGCCTTCGCTTTCCGTGGAGCGAGCCCACATGGGCGGATGATATCTTCAATAACAGAAACTTTAAGTTTCACCATATCTTTTGGATTATCAGCTTCCTTAAACAATTTTGGTGTGACCTGATTCACACGAACGTCAGTACATTGGGCCGAAAGCAAAACGGCAATAAGGAGTGTGTAAGGATCTTTGTGATCTAATGGGATTGGTGGATTCGGATAAAGCTCTTCTAATCTCTGAGCGATATAGTCCGCTTTTTCTTGTTTCATGTTCATGCAGATAATAATGCCTGTTTTTTCATAAGAAATAAATGATTAGAATGGAAGAATGATGAGTTCTCTCATACGCATTTTTCTGTCGGTTTTTCTCATTGTCACTCATGTAAGTGTTGCAGACGATGCTGATGGACTCAGAGATCATATCTCCAGTTTCAATCGCGAAGTTTCAGAAGCAGGCTCCCCTCCCTGTTTGCAGTGTTTTGATTTTTCACGTTTTGAAAAAACGACTATTCAGCAATCATCTAAATTAAAAAAATCCATCGAAGTGAGTGTGATCTCGTTAGAGAAAGCTAAAGAAGTTTTTAAAGCAGTAGCTAGCAATGAAGACATTCCTCATGAATTTTTAATTGAAGGATGTTTCGCCCGCACCTATGCCATGAACCAGATGATGGATGAGATGGGAATCATATCAGTGAAGGCCGCCGTCGAAGGCGACTTGCATGTAAAGGCCGGAATGTTTGGTGACATTCGCTGGCAATATCATGTCGCTCCGATGGTTATGGTGAAAACTACAAAGGGAAATATTCCTTATGTTTTCGATCCCTCACTTTTTAAAGGACCTGTGCCATTTGAAGAATGGAAAAAACTTTTGCTTAAAAATCCAAAATCAAAATATCAGGGCGAATACTTCGCTCCTCGATTTAATCTGCATCCAGATGATCGTTATGCGACTTACACAAAGTATAGCGAAGAAGATCAAGATCTCGTTCGCGGATACAATCGTGAATATAGTCGAATGTTAGATCTACTGAAAATGGAACCTAAAAAAGTAAAAGATGTCATGAAAGACATCGAGTCATCAAAATAAAAAGGATTTTTATGAAATCACTCATCGTCATTATGGCCTCGCTTCTTTTCTCGGGACAAACTTATTCCGGGACACCTGGAAAAGCGGAGATCACAGATTCGTTTGAAGACAAAGTTAAATCAATCACTGATGAAGATAAAGAAGTAACGATCCGTTTTGCACTCCATGCGGCCATTTATCGTTTACCAAAATCCCATCCACAGTTTGAACAATTGAAAGCAACGTTAGAAAATAGATTAAAAAATGAAAAAAAGATAAAAGTTGTCGCGATTATTCCGACTATGGAAATCAAAGAGATTAAACAATAGGCAAAGCCTGGAGGCCTTTCGTGAAGCTAGATATTGTCCAAGATGCTAAAGACCACACATTCACAATCTGTGTAAAAGTGGATCAATTTAAAACCTTGCGCGATTATGAAGTTCTACACAATCTAATCAATGCCATTTCGCTGGACTTTGATCTCGATCCGGAAATTAGTATTGAAGATCTCAAAAACATTGTGGCAGAGGCAAAAAAAGAAGAATCACAAGATATTGAATGCGACATTGGGCCGGATGGAATTGATATCGAATTCTAATTAAGCCGCTTCTCCCTTATCACCTTTTAATTTTTGGTTATACCATTCAGGTGCTAAGAAATTGCTCTTAGGAAAAGGAAGTTTGTTAACGACGATGTCTTCAAAGAATGTAGGAACATAATTGCATGGAACCATTTCTCCAATGTATTTTCCCGTTTCCGCATCTTTTCCCGTTTGGATCCATTTGAAAATATCACGTGAAATATAGTTTCCGTTTTTATCAACACCGATGATTTCAGATATGTGCGATGTACGACGTCCACCATCGTGGAAGCGTGAACATTGAACGATGATTTGCATCGCTGATCCCACCATTTTTCTAACAGCATCAGGTGGAATTTTTGTATCACCCATTAAACATAAAGTTTCAAGACGAGTACAAGCATCAACTGGATTGTTAGCGTGAACAGTTCCCATTGAACCATCGTGACCAGTGTTCATAACTTGAATGAGATCGAGCGCTTCTTCTCCACGAACCTCTCCGACAATTATTCTATCTGGACGAAGTCTCATGGCCGAAATAACCAGATCGCGAATTGTAACTTCCGTTGTTCCACGTTCAGGGTCTCCCTTACGTGTTTCGAAGTTTACAACGTGTTCTGCTTTAACTTGAAGTTCTGCCGCATCTTCAATAATGATCAAACGCTGAGTTTTAGGAATGCGAGAACCAAGTACGTTCAGCATTGTTGTTTTCCCCGATCCAGTACCACCTGAAACAATAATGTTTTTTCCCAGGTAAATACAAATATCGAGAAAACGAGCGGCTTCTTTTGAAAGAGATCCGAATGAGATCAAATCATTCAAAGTTAATTTTTCTTTGGAGAATTTACGAATGGCAACTGTCGTTCCGTTTTTTGCCATTGGAGGAAGAACAACGTGGATACGTGATCCATCCGGAAGACGCGCATCCAGACGCGGATTATCTTTATCAATTCGACGGCCAACTGACTGAGCGATCGCACGCATGGCCGATACTAATGCTTCTTCGTTATGAAATTGATTTTCTGATTTATAAACGAGACCTTTTTTTTCAATAAAAATTTCTTTCGGTCCGTTGATCATGATTTCGGAAACGCCTGGATCTTCCAATAAATCTTTTATCGGATAAAGGAACTGGTCAATGGCGTCCTTAAATACTCCTGACATTATTCTGCTTCCTCTGATCCTAATGAACGCTCTGGCAATACAGGTCTTTCCACATCTAAATCAAGAATATCTTCTTTGAGGTCTTCTCTTTTTATTTGCACCCATTCGCTCGGAGTTTCTTTTGGTTTCCAAACTTTCACGAGATCAGAGGCCAGACCTCTTCTCATCGTTTCCTGTCTATCGGATGCTTTTTCGAGAACCATAACTTTCCCTGTGAAGGTATTGTTTGGACAATTGAAATAAAACACACCGACTTTATCGAAAAACGCTTCGACTTCCACGATCTTTTCCGATTTAGGAGAAGTAAAAACATTTTTATCTGGGATATTAAAACAGGCCGATTCCACTCCTACACTCGTGACAAAAAAGCGCACTTTCTCGCCTTTGAAAACACTAATTCGGTTAGGATAAAAACCCTCTTTTCCGATGATCACCGCTTGTTCACGGTAAGGAACATCCAGCGTTCTCGCCTGGTGATAAGTTTCTTGAAGCGCGAAAGCTTCTTTCGTACTTATAATGGCCAGAATGGTGAGAACGACTAGAAATAGAGTTTTCATAGTCTACTTTTCGGATAACTGAGTAAAAAGCTTTAACTAGATACTGATGCCGTCTTTATCAGGACTTAGCGGAACGCGATCATCCTTAGGTGGCTCAGTCTTTTCGGGAGATTCACCTTTTTTCGTTTTTGAGAGGTGCTTATATTTAAACTTGATCAGCATACTGCCGTCTTTGTTTTCAAATTCAGGATTTGTTTGATCAACATCATCTGGAAGCGTGAATGCGCGCTGAAAACTTACTTTTCTTCTGACGTCACCATCAACTGTTTCCACATCACCTTTCAAACGAATCATTCCGTTTTCAATTTTTATATCGAGTGGTTTGTCTTTAACTTGTTTAACTTTTAATTTGAGAATTTTATGAGTGTTTGTTTTGATCCAATCATATTCGCCGACAATAGGATCATCGAATTGCTCGAGTCCAAGGCCTCCAAAGCCTCCGCCTTGTTGAAAGCGTTTCACCATATCTTCAAAACGTTTATCGAAAGCTTCTGTGGAAGAATCATCAAGCAACATGCGAAACATTTCTTCTCGCGTTTTCATGATTTCTTCCATTTGTTTTTGCATCTCGGACGTTTGAGCAAAAACAGATCCAGTATTCAAAAGTCCAGCAACCAAGATTGAGCAAAGTGCGATTTTTTTTCTCATTTCACTAACCCTCAACAAAATATTTAATCGTTAGATTATACATTTAATAATATCGTAGGCCGGCGTCTCATAGGGGTGACTCTCCTTCAAGGCGGCCACTACTTCTTTTAAGATAGTATCATCAAAGACAATTTCAACCCTCAATTCTTCAATTTTTTCTAAATTCTCGATTTTTCCAATCGTTGGATTGCTTCCTGCGAGAGGCCTAAATTGGCCTGTTCCACGAGTTTCAAATGAACAATGTTCATAGTTGCCTATTCGCCCCGCTCCCACTCTAAAAAGGGCGTTTTTAACCGCCTCTGCCGAATCTAAGGGAACATAAAAAGTAAGTTTCATCATAGATTTAATCCTCGCGATCTAAGACAAAAAAAAAGGCCGCATAAAGCGGCCCTTTTATAAGTCATTCTAAAAAAATTTAGATTACTTCTTTTTTGAAGGTGCTGCTGGAGCTGTTGGAGCTGCAGCTGGAGCAGCTTCAATTCCAAGAAGTTCAACTTCGAATACTAGAGTTGCGCCACCAGGAATTTTTGGAGGTGCACCAGCATCGCCGTAAGCAAGTTCAGAAGGAATAACGAATTTTGTTTTTCCACCAACTTTCATAAGTTGAAGACCTTCAGTCCATCCACGAATTACGCGGTTAAGAGGGAAAGATACTTCTTGTTTTCTTTCAACAGAAGAGTCGAATACTGTTCCGTCTGGAAGTGTACCGTGGTAGTGAACTTTTACTACGTCAGTTTCTTTTGGTGATGGTCCAGTTCCTTCTTTGATGTGCTTGTAAGCAAGACCTGAAGCTGTTTTAGTTGCTCCGTCTTTGATGAATTTATCTAGGAACTCTTGGCCTTTTTTCTTAACTTCTACAGCTTGTTTTTCCATACGAGCTTTGAAGAGGTCTTGAATTTTTTGTTGGTACGCCATTGGATCTACTTTTTGTTTTTCACCTTTAGCAGCATCACGAAGACCTTGAGCGAGAGAATCAATCTCAGCATCAGTCATTTGTAATTGAGTTAAACGTGAACCAAACATTGTACCGATAGAGTAAAATGTTTTTTCTTCTTCAGTCTTTGGATCTTTTCCTTTCGAACATCCAAAAGACACAGCTCCGATAAGAGCAAGCAATAAAATCTTCTTCATTGATCATCTTCCTTGTAAGTTATGAGTGAACATCTATTTTAATTACCACTAAAGGCTAAACTCTTTTTGCTTTAAGATCAAGGATTAAGGATTGGGTCTTAAAAGTTCAATTCGACTTTTGTCCCACGGAAGGGCGCGCTCCCAATCTCCATAAAGAGGATTTGGAAGAACAATAAATCGTGTTCCAAATTCCGCTTTCATTGCATCTGTCACTGCATTGCGCTCCGCAGCCTTTTTGTCATCAAACGCCTGGTGGAAATCTGTGAGATTATCACCTACGAGTAAAACAATTTCATGTTTCTTCGCAATCTCCTGACGACGAGGCTCTTTCGTACTCTTGTCTGATTTCAAGAGAACATTTTCTCTTTTAACTGGAAAACCTTGGGCCGTTAAATTGGCAATCGTGTCTTCAAGCATAGGCACTGTGCGATTTGAAACATAAAAAACTTCTACGCGATTTTGCTCCAGGAATTTAATGAAATCCAGCGCACCCGGAATAGCAACGGCCTGTTTAAGCTTCACCCAATTAGCGAACTGATTTTCATTCCATGGTTCGCGCATTTGAATTTCGCGAGCGCCCCCATATGAATTATCGAGAATCGTCTCATCAATATCAAAAATCACAGCGCGTTTTTTATTGTGTTTGTTTTGTAAGTCGCGCTCAATCAGCGTGCGAGCAAGATTGTAGGCCTGATAAGTGAGTGCTCTATATTCACCACTTGTCTGTTGCCAAAGGTAAGCACCAATTTGATATTCGCGCGGATTAAACGGATGCGGATTATTGTGATGTTGTTTTGTTGAACAACTAGAGAAAACGGCCATCATGGAAATGATGACTAATAAAGAACGCATATAAACTCCCTTTTAAAAACCTGCTTCGTCTAAAGCAAGATTGCACATTCGATCACACATTTCATTTTGCGGATGACCAGCATGACCTTTCACCCAAAGATATTTGATATGAGAAAAATTATTGGTGAGTTGATCGAGCTCTTTCCATAAAACTAAATTTTCTGGCTCTTTGCCATCGGCCTTTTTCCAGCCGCGAGACTTCCATCCCGGAACCCAGGAAGAAATTCCTTCGGTCACATATTTTGAATCGCTGTAGACAAAAACGGGACTTTCACGATCTGAAACGCCTTCCTCAACCCATTTTTCAACAAGCCCTTTGAGACCGCGAATCACACCTTCAAGCTCCATTTTGTTATTTGTCGTTGGCATATCAATGCCTGAAGATTTGAGGATGATCTCCCCTTTTGCATCTTGAATCATTGTGCCCCAGGCACCAGGTCCAGGATTTCCGCGACAGGCACCATCAGCAAAAATAGCATAAGCACTTTTTTGCTCCTGCATTTCTTCTGGCAGTGGAAAGCCCGAATTCCAATCCAATTCTTTAGAGGATTTTTGTTCCGGTAAATCACCGACAAATTTTTCCAGTGTATCGAGAGCGTCCAATCCAGCTGGAATCGACTCGTACACAGAGCGTAATTTTTTAAGAGTTTTAAGGACTTCAGATTTTTTCATGAACTCAAATCTTAGTTTAATTAATACTCTTTTCAAAGCCTTTATGTTATCTTTTCGGCCATGAAAACAGCATTTTCCATTCGCGTCTACAAACAATATTTTAACTTCGCTTCTTCTCATTTCATGCTTTTTAAAGATGGAAGCCGCGAACCTCTTCATGGACACAATTACCGTGTACAAGTTAAAGGCAATGCTCCAGAGATTAATGAGCTTGATGATGACATGGTTTTTGATTTTTTAAACATCAAACCAATCGTGAGAAAAATCTGCGATAGTCTTGATCATAAACTTCTCATTCCAAAACTTAATGCGTCTTTAACACTTGAAGACCGTGAGCAAAATTTCAACATCATCACAAAAGATGGAAGTTTCTTTTCTATCCCAAAGACTGATGTATTATTACTACCAATCGAAAACACTTCGGCCGAAAGAATTGCGGCCTATATTGGAAGTGAAATTAAACGTGCCGTTTTCGAACAATACAAATTTGAATTCAGCGAACTCGAAATTGAAGTCGAGGAAACGCCAGGACAGTCAGCAGTATATACACTCTTCAAGGAATAGGAGTCACAATGAAATTCACAGAACTTCCCCATGGTACAAGTGTTAAAGGTGAAAAAATTCACGCTTACAAATCAGATGTAGCAGCTGATAAATATTTCTACATCCTGGGAGCCGTTCATGGTGATGAAGTTGAAGGCGCTCACTTAGCAAAAAAAATGCATGAGTGGTTAGCTGAAACTCAGGAAGTGAATATGCCGGTGATCATCGTTCCTGTCGTAAACGTTGACGGCTATAAAGCTGGAACACGTGTAAACGCAAACGGCGTCGATTTAAACCGCAATCTTCCAAGCGCCCAGTGGACTCCAGAAGCGCGCGAGCCAAAGTATTTTCCAGGAACAGCACCTCTATCAGAACCTGAAAATAAATTTCTTGTTTCACTCTTTGATAAATTCCCACCACGCTTCATCATCAGTTTCCATTCTTGGTACCCGGTTATTAACTACAATGGAAAATGTAAAGAAGTGGCAGACTTCCTCGCTAGCTATAACAAATATCCCATTGAAGCCGATTTCCTCACGCATCCAACTCCGGGATCACTTGGTGAATACGGCCCTCAACATTACAAAGCACCTGTCCTTACATTTGAATGTCCAGTGCTTTCAGACACAGTGACTCTTGAATCTGTGTGGAATGAAAACGAACAAGCGTTCAAACAACTATTCCTGACTAAAACAATAGAAACGTTTAGAGAATAGATAGCGTCCGACGGGACATCGTTTAGTATTCAATAAATTTTCACACTCCCGAGAAGCATTTGTTGTCATCAAATGTCAGGGAGTCACTATGAACAAACTTTTAAAGTTAGGTATCACCATTGCTGTGATGTCGACGTTTACGGAATCATTGTTCGCTTTCGATGAAGCTTGTTACCTCGCTCGTTATCCAGATGTTGTTTCTGGATGGGTGAATAAAGGTGGTAAGGCCATTGATCATTGGAATAGATATGGAAAAGCAGAAGGACGAAATGGCGAGTGTGATCCTACTCCTGCTTTCAATGAAGCTTGTTATCTAGCACGCTATCCTGATGTTGTTTCAGGATGGACGAATAGAGGTGGCAAGGCCATCGATCACTGGAATCGTTATGGAAAAGCAGAAGGCAGAAAACCAGATTGTGATGCCAACTCACCTACACCTCCAACAACTCCAACACCAACTCCACCACAAGTTGATCCAAATGTTTTCAATGAAGCTTGTTATTTAGCAAGATACCCTGACGTGGTAACCGGATGGGTGAACAAAGGTCAAAAGGCCGTTGATCATTGGACGAAATATGGAAAAGGAGAAGGAAGAAAACCGGGATGTGATGCGAACTCTCCCGTTCCGCCGACAACTCCAACTACTCCCACAACACCAACAACTCCGCCACAATTCGATCCAACAGTTTTCAATGAAGCTTGTTACCTCGAAAGATATCCTGATGTCGTCTCTGGATGGGTTGCTTATGGACGTAAGGCCCAAGAGCATTACGATCGTTATGGTAGAGCGGAAAAACGAATTGCAGGTTGTGATCAGAATTCATCTGTTCCAACGACTCCACCTCCATCAACACTTACGATTAAAGGTCCTGGTGCTCAGCCAATTACTGTAACAGTTGATAATGATCGATTCGCTGGAGCCGTTTCAAGTGTAACTTGGAATGGAAAAGAATTTATCAACATTCATGATCATGGACGCCAGCTTCAATCGGCCATTCAAATCGATGGTTATGGTGAATGTAACAACCCAACTGAAGCCGGTAGTGAAGAAGATGATCAGAAGCAAACAACATCATCGAGAATTTTGTCAGCAGTAAAAAATTCTGAAGCAAACATGACGACAAAATCTCAAATGGCATTCTGGTCTTACAGACGAGTAACGGGTGCATGTTGGAAAGGATTAGACCCAAGGGCAAAGTCGCCTCTTTCAAATCACATTATCGAAAAAACAATCAACATTGGTGAATTCGGTGATCCAAATATTATTGGCTACGACATTAAGTTCAATCACGGAAAAGATAACGTGAGAGAATTCGTGACGTACGAATTTTTAACAGGCTATTTAACAAGTGAGTTCACACGTTTTTATTACGTGGATAAAATCACCCAAACACTTAAAGAGTATGGCCCGAATGATTTGCAACCATTAGTGGGAATGGGTTTCCCGAATGGATCTTATGCAGCTAAAGATGGAATCAAAAATCGTTACGACCCAGTTATTCTTTCTGATTCATCTCAAAACTATGCAATGGGTGTCTATGTTTCAGAAGAGGCCATGAGAAATTGTGGAAGTAATTATGGATCGGCCGTGTACCGCTTCAACCTTGGAGGCTCTGGCCAGTACGGTAATTCAACTAACAAATGGTCTCTAGCTGCCATCGATGATTTCCACTCACGTTGCGTAGTCAACAACGAGAGAAAATTCAAAGTCTACATCGTTGTCGACACCGTAAAAAACGTAGCATCCAAACTAGTAAACATCATGAACAAAATCCCATAAAAAAAGCCTCCTAACGGAGGCCTTTTTTTTATTAAGATATCTTTGTGAACTTGATAACTTCAACTGGGCAGGCTTCGGCCGCTTCTTGTATTCTTAACCCGTCATCAAGCGGAGCCCCCGGACGAATAACACAAGTTGTATCTGTGACTTCGAAAACTTGTGGAGCGATCGCTTCGCAGGCGTCGCATACGATACATCCAGGTTCGATCCAAACTTTTGAAACAGAGTAGTTAGCAGCAGCAGGAGCAGCGGCTCCCCCACCAGCAGCAGCACCTGCGAAATCGCCAGCGAAGATTGGGTTCGTTGCTAGCTTTAGCATTTTTGATGATTTTGGAAGTGGTGGTGAAATGAAAGTGCGCTCAGGAATTTCAAAGCGAGCTTTCTCTTTTACTACAACAAACTTAGGAGCAACGTCTTCAGCTGTTTGAGTAGCTGAGTTGAATTTTTCAACGAAGTCGTGTGCTTTATAAGTAATTGTGTGAGCTTGATTATCTCTTGTCGCCATTAATTCAACTTCAACAAGAGCTTTG
The DNA here is from genome assembly GCA_946480715.1 of uncultured Bacteriovorax sp. The sequence continues at coordinate 69,759 of CAMLKK010000008.1, forward strand.
TCTAAATTTGAAGCTGTAAGGATTGTGTTCATTGGAGCGCCAAATTCGATATCGCGAACGAAGTCTACATCACTGCCGTCGAATTCACGGATGATTTCAAGTTGTGCTGGTGTTCCATATGGATTGAGAAGTTTAACTTTAACTTGGTTAAAACGAACAGGTTCAGCATCTTGATCCCAACGGAATGTAAACGCGAAACCTTCTTTGCCAAATTTACTTTTTAGAATTTCAACTTTTGGTTTAACGAAAAGAAAATTTAAGGCACCTGAAAGCAAGCTTAGTGCTCCAATTGTTACCAATAAACCAATTCCCATAAGGATCGCCACAATCATGGCAATATAAGTTGTGCTCACCAGAATACTCCCTCATTAAACGAGTCAATTAATCAATTATCGAATCGATTTATTTTAGCATAAAGATGCGAGATGTTTAGAAAAAAATGTGATTTTTGCACAATGGAAAATTTATTTGTACCCAACTGATTCGGGGATAAATGTTTCGATTGCCTCTTTTAAATTAAAGATGGCGTGTAGTTCGTCCCCTTCTGGTTTAGAGACAGGACGGGCCAGACCTAAAAGATGTTTATTTTCGTTATAAACCCAATAGAGCTCATCCGAGACAATATCGTCTGGATGATCGTTAGCGACTCTCTGAACTTCATTTAAACGGAATCTATGGCCTCTGAGGTAGGTTTTTGTTTGTTCAAAAGTGAGATCGATATTGTCGAGTCTCACGGCATGATCAAGTGGTGTTCCCCAACGCTCCAGATCGAAAGGTTCAGATCTTTTCGGCCAGTCTGATTCTCTAATGGCCTGTTCAGCTAAATTTTCGCCAATGGCCGTGCGTTCAAGAACTTTGAGTGAACCATGCCCACCCAATAAAACTGATATTTCTTCAAAAAGACTTCGGATATAAGTTCCCGAACTCACCGTCACTGAAAATTCACATGTCGGATAATCATAAGACAAAATTTTAAAGTCTAAAATTTCACGTTTTACTTTTTCTTTGGCGACCTCTTTTCCAGCAAGTGCAAGATGATACATGCGCTTGCCTTCAAATTTTGAAGCGGAATATTTATGAGGAGCTTGCCAATACTCACCTAAAAAATGCTTGCGAAGTTTTTCTTCGAGCGCTTCAAGCGAGTACTTTTGATAGTCTTCGTCGATATGTTGTTCAGCAACGACGGCCGTTTCAAGATCTCCACTGTCTGTTTTGATGCCAAAACATCCGACGGCGCGATAAGTTTTTGGCAGGAGTTGATGAACATACTCATTCATCCTTTGAGCGCCATTGATCCCAATTAGAAGAACACCTTCTGCGAATGGATCAAGAGTTCCAAAGTGTCCTATTTTCCCAAAATCAAAATTGAGATTACGTTTAAAGTGGTGAACAACTTTAAACGATGATGGGCCCGACGGTTTGTAGACATTAAAAACGAGCGGAATTTTTTGATAATTAAGATCTTTCGTCTTATTCGTCATCTTTGTCGTCATGGGATTTTTGATTTTCAGAGTTAATCAAATCCATGATCTTTTTTTCTTCTTCGAACTGATTGTCGTAAACGAATGACAGCGAAGGAACGTGACGAACGTCCAAAACTTTTGCGAGTTCAGAGCGCAGAAATCCTTTCGAAGCTTCGATCGCAGTTTTTGCATCCCCTCTTGTTCCTGAGTCATAGGTATCCCACGACACTGTGGCATATCCATAATCAGGAGAGAGTTCAACTTTTGTGATGCTCACTTTTCTTAAGCGATCATCTTTCGTGTGAGAACGAAGAAGGCCGTTGATTTCATTCAACAGCCTTTCTTCATATTTTTCTTTCTTAAATTGATTCGGTTTTGCTTTCGCCATAAATTACAAGACTGGTCTTGCCTCTTTTGAACCTGATTGAGTCATACCTGTTGCATCGTCAAGAGTACGTTTCTTCTGAACCATCATGTAAGCTTCAAAAATATCAGCTTGTTTAATGTCAGTGTATCCTTCAAGTGCGATACCACATTCGTAACCATTTTTAACTTCCTTAACATCGTCTTTGAAACGTTTAAGAGAAGAAAGTTTCCCGTCGTGCATGATTTTTCCGTTTCTAAGAAGACGGATACCACACCCTTGAGCAATTTTACCGTCGATAACATATGATCCAGCGATAACTCCTGCTTTAGGAATGTTGAAAACTTCACGAACTTCTGCGCGACCAATGAATTCTTCAACGAACTCAGGGTCAAGAAGACCTTCAAGAGCAAGTTTAACATCATTGATGAGTTCATAAATGATCGAGTAGTTTTTAATATCTACGCCTTTATCTTCGGCCATTTTACGAGCTGAAGTTACTGGACGCATGTTAAAGCCAATGAGGAATCCATTCGCAGTTGATGCCATTTGAACATCTGAATCCGTAATCGGACCAACGCCACCAGCGATAACTTTAACGGCAACTTCATCGTTTCCAAGAGATTCAACAGCAGATTTAATCGCTTCGTATGAACCTTGAACATCTGAACGAATGATGAGGTTAAGAATTTTTTGTTCTTCACCTTCTTTAGAAGCATTCGAGAAGAAGTCTTCCAGAGATACTTTTTTCTTCTCTGGAGTTGCTTGAAGAAGTTTTCTTTCAGCAACGCGGTTTTCTGCAATTTTCTTCGCTTCTCTTTCATTCTTCACAACGTTTAAGCGGTCACCTGGAGCTGGAGTTTCTTCAAGACCTAGGATTTGAACCGGAGTTGAAGGACCTGCAGATTGAAGTTGAGCACCTAAATGATCGTTCAATGAACGAGCACGTCCAAACGTTTCACCAACAACGAGGTAGTCACCTTTATTAAGAGTTCCGGCCTGGATAAGAAGAGTGGCCATTGGCCCTCTACCTTGTTCGATTTTAGATTCGATAACGACACCTTCAACTGCTCCTTTTGGATCAGCACGAAGTTCAAGCATTTCAGCTTGAAGAAGAATCGCTTCAAGAAGTTCATCAATCCCTTGCGACTTAAGTGCAGAAACGTGAACGTATTGAGTTGATCCACCCCAGTCTTCTGGAAGAAGATTGAATTCTGTTAGTTCTTGTTTAACTTTATCTGGATTCACACCTGGCTTATCCATTTTGTTAACAGCAACGATGATTGGAGTTCCAGCGTTCTCACAGAAACGAATTGATTCTTTCGTCTGTGGCATAACTCCGTCGTCTGCAGCAACAACAAGAACCACGATATCAGTAGCGTTAGCTCCACGTTGTCTCATGGCCCCGAAAGCCGCGTGGCCTGGAGTATCGAGGAACGTAACAGTTTTTCCGCCTTCAACTTTTACGGAGTAAGCACCAATGTGCTGAGTGATCCCACCTGCTTCACCAGCGGCCACTTTATCTTTTCTGATTGTATCAAGAAGAGTTGTTTTACCGTGGTCAACGTGTCCCATGATCGCAACGACTGGTGGACGAGTTGGAAATTTACTTTTTTCATCATCTGAAACAGCAGCTTTCTTAATGATTTTTTCTTCATTGAAAGCACGATCTTCAACTCGATAGTTATAAAGAGCAGCAATATCCGCTGCTAGTTTTGGTCCAACGTAATCAGTTTCTTTGATAAGAAGATTAAGTTTGAGAGCTTCATCAAGAAGATCTTTGAACTTTACTGAAAGCTTCTTAGCTAGTTCTCCAAGCTCCACACCTTTGTGAATTTGAACAACACGTTTACTTTCTTTTACTTCTGTAATCTCAGTTTGCTGAGTTGGTCCCACATAATCCTTTTTTCTCAAAATTTGAGTATAGATCGGACGTCCCGTTCCACTAAGAGCAGTATAAGATTTGAGTTCTTCTTCTGCACGAGACATTGTAATGGCCTGGGCCTTACTTGCGATGACTTTTTTACCAGTCATCAGTGAAGCAAGTCCACCCATACGCTTCTTGTTTTCTTCTTCGTCACCGCGTTTTTTCTCATCCATTTCTTCTTCAGTCATAGGCCCTGTTGAAGTTGATGGATATTTTGGCGCCGCTGCTCTAGCTGCTGCCGCAGCTGCTTTAGCCGCCGCTTCTTTTTCCTGATTTTCTTTAAAAAGAGGATCTTTAGATGGCGTATAGATCGGAGTAAAACGGTGTGGGCGATCAATTGCGTTTTTGCGCTCTTCTGCTTTTTCCGCTGCAAGTGCTGCTTTGTCAGCGGCCTTGCGAGTGATAACACCTTGCTCGTTTGGTTGATCTTTTTTAGGCGCCACTTTTTCAGGACGCGCGACAACTCTTAAGCCAGAAGTAGCGGCCGCTGTTGCTGTCGCAGGTTCTGTTCCCGCTTTTGCTACAACTTGCTCTTCTTCTTGCTCAACAGGTGCTTCCGTTTCTTCTTGTTCTTCAGTTTCAACAACTGCAGTAGTCGGAGGTTCGAATGTTTCTTCTTCGCTAGCTGCTTGAAGTGTTTCTTCCTGCTCTTCTGATTGATCATCCGTTTTACGACGGATGACAGTTGCTTTCTTCTTAACTGTCTTTTTTGCAGCTGGTTTGTCTTCGCCTTCTTCTGTCGATGCTTTTTTCGCTGCCACTTTTGGCTCAGCTACTTTTTTCTCAACAGTTTTTGGAGCAGCAGTTGCTACTTTTTTACGAACAGCTTTTTTCTTTGTATCACCAGAAGCAGCAACTTTCTCTTCTTCTTCTTTTTTTACTTCTGAGAGATATTTTTCAACATCACTATCAGATAATTCTGTCATGTGATTTCGAACAGCGAAACCTTTCGCTTTCAACGCTTCGACGAGGTCGAGTGGCGCCATCTCTAAATCTTTTGCCAGTTCAAATATTTTTTTAGGCATTCGTAACTCCGATTTATTTCATACTTACTTCAATTTAAAGGCCGCAAGTTCTTCTCTTAAGCGTCTTTCAGCATCAGAGAACTTGTCTTTTTCGCCACCAGCTGTCTTATCTTCTTTATGCTTATCCAGTAGACCTTTATAAGCAGGAACGGCCGAAGCTGAAACCAATTCATCTTCATCGTCATCCAGACTGATTGTGCCTTTTTCAATAGCTTCGTGTGTGTCTTTTAAGATCTGAGCAGCGTCTGTTTCATTACCGTGGAGCATTCCCGCTAATGTAGCAGCATCCATTGCAGCAAGATCACCAATCGACATAATGCCTGATTGAACCATCATCTGTGCGCGAGCATCAGAAACTGAAACAATCTGCATAAGGCTTTCAACGGCCTTTTTGATTTTTTCTTGAAGCTTAGTTTTAGAAATAATGTTGATTTTGTATCCTGTTAACATCGCTGCAAGACGAACGTTTTGTCCGCGTCTACCGATAGCAAGAGACAATTGATCTTCTTCAACAACAACGTCCATAGAGTGGTTGCTGTGATCAACTTGAATGTTAGCGATTTCTGATGGAGCAAGTGCTGCGCGAGCAAAAACTTCAACATCTGAGTTCCAACGAACGATATCGATTTTTTCACCTTGAAGTTCGTTAACAACGTTTTGAACGCGAGATCCTTTCATACCAACACAAGCACCAACTGGATCGATTTCGCGATCTGCAGTGAACACGGCGATTTTCGCGCGTTGCCCTGGCTCACGTGCTGCTGATTTAATTTCGATGTTTCCATCTAGGATTTCTGGAACTTCTTGTTCAAAAAGTTTTACAAGGTACATTGGAGACGTACGTGAAAGACGGATTTCCGGCCCACGGTTTGTCATAACTACTTCTGATAAGTAGGCCTGAATTCTGTCACCAGTTTTGAAGTTTTCACCAGGAATGATTTCTTTACGTGAAAGGACTGCATCTGATTTTCCAAGGTCAACGATAACGTTTCCACGCTCATATCTTCTTGCGATACCAGTGACAAGTTCACCTTCTCTGTGTTTGAAATCAGAGAATAGGATTTCTCTTTCAGCATCACGAACTTTTTGGAAAATGATCTGACGGGCAGTCTGAACATCAACGCGTGTGAAGTTAGGGTTTTCAATTCTAATACCCAACTGGTCACCAATTTCAACTTCGCTATCAAGATTTCTAGCTTCGTTAAGTGTAATTTCGATGATCGGATCTTTAACTGACTCTACAACGTTTTTGTATTGGTAGATTTCAATTTCGTCTTCAGCATCGTTGTAACGAGTTTCGTACTCGCCTTGGATTCCGTATTTTTTTCTAGCTGTTACTAAGAAAGCTTGTTCGATAGCGCGTACGACGACTCTCTTGTCGATTCCACGATCCTTTCCTAGTGTTTCAATCATTCGTCCTAATTCTGAAAAATTCATCTGAACCTTCCTCTTTATGTTAATTAAAAAATAATCTTATTCTTTATGGTTAATATCAGTTTCTAAATTTGCTTTTTTTATCTGTTCAAAAGGAATGTCCACGCGCGATCCCTTAGCGTCCACAACGATTCCCTGCTCCGTCACTTCAAGAAGTTTCACTTTAATTTTTAAATTGTTGCGAAGAGCTTTTGGAAAATCCGGATATTTTTCTTCATCGATTTTTTTCACAAGATGAAGTTGAACTTCCTGCCCTACTACATCTTTAAAATGTGAAAGCTGCGAAAGCCCGCGGTAGAGACCTGGAGAAGAAACTTCAAGTGTGAAGTTTTCCGGGATCCACGTTTCTGTCTCCATATACGGATTAAATCCACGATCGACTTTTACACAGTCATCGAGAACGGCCGTCTTTGTTTCTGGATTCATGATGTAGACAACGAGGTTGCCCGATGGACCATGCCACTCCATCTCGTACAGTTCGAGATTATTTTCTGCTAGAATTTTTTGAGTCAGCTCATAAAACTTAAGTTCCATTCCCTGACGTGGGCCTTTGAGCACCATTTTTTTAACCCATAATAAAAAAAAAGGGCGGAATTTAAAAATCCACCCTTACTATTTAGTACTTTAAATACTCGTTTTCGGAGGTAATGTTTTTGATAAAAGACTTTTCAAGAACTCTTGAAAACACCTCAAATAAAAATCATTACGAGGTCACTATAACAAAAATTCTATCAAATGCAAACATTTGCATCTAATCGCGCAACATAATGACTGCTGAAGACCCATTACTGTAGAAGTTTTTCTTCACATGAATTTTTTGAAAGCCGCATTTCTCATAGAGATTGATGGCCGCTATGTTTCCCTCTTCGACTTCCAAATAAAAATGACGAATATCCCGGTGCGAAAGAAGCCGCAAACTTTCTTGAAGAAGTTTTTCTCCGAGTTTTTGTCCTCTTTTCTCAGGATGCACAATGATTTTTAACAAATGAGCAAAGGAATCTGCGCTCGAAATATTAAAAAGAGCAAAGCCCCCTTCATTGACCAACAAGAAGCGCTCCTGTTCGGATTGGAAAATCTCCTTCCAATCTTTTTCAGTCCATGGTTGAGGAAAAAAAGCTAGGTCTAGATCACGACAAAATGAAAAGGCCGATGAGTTTGAATCATCGGCCTTTGTTAAGATTTCAAAATGAGTGTCCACGTCTATTAAACAGGTGAACTTAAATCAACGTTACCAATTGAACGTTCTGAGTTCGTTTTTACTTCCATGTGGAAGCGAATTTTAGCTAGTGGATTGAATGTATAACCGTCTTTTCCACGGATGATATATTTGCGTTTTGCATCTGCATCTTCCGGCTCAATTAGCTTTCTCAAACGAGAAACTGAAGTATAAATCAGTTTATCATGAATCAGTGGGTTGTATTCGTCTTTCCAGATCATCTTCGCCAATTGTTCTTTGTCGAAGTATGTTCCAGGATTTTTAGAAAGAAGGAAGAGAATTTCAAGGAGAACGAATCTATGTTTGAAATCGATTGTTCCTAAAGTGCGCTCAACAATTTTGCGGTTTGTGCGATCTAAATACAGATCAACTGTCGAATCGTTTACATCTTCAATTTCTGCTTCAATTAAATGATTCAGACGTTTGAATACTGTCGTATCGATTGATTCTTGAGCAAGGTGGAACATATTAAGAGCAGCATCGAAGTTGCCCGATTTTTTAAGCGCGTTTGCTTTTCCAAAAAGGATGTAACCGTATAGGTTCCAGCACTTTTTGCTTTGTAGATATTCATTAGCAAGTTTGTAGTAATTAAGCGCTTTTTCATTTTCATTTAATTCAACGAAAATTTTAGCGTAGTACGTATACATTGCACCTGAAAGGTAGAATTTTTTGATGATTTTTAGAAGATCATTTAATTGATCTAAGTAACGAAGTGAAAGCTCTGTATCTTTTCTGTAGAAAGCGTTTGTCGCTAGAGAAAGAAGACATTTTGAAAGAAGCTCTGGCTCGTTTTCTTCTGTTGATTTTTTGTAAGCAAGTTCGAAGTTCGCCTTGGCCTCTTCGAAGTTACCGCTATAGTTTTTTACCACACCTAAGTTGTAGAAAAATTCTGAGTTTAATGTTGGAAGAGCACGGCTTAAAACATCCATCAGCTTTTCACTTTCGCCGATGTATTTTTGCGCTTTTGAATCTTCTAATTTTTCTGACGCTATACGAATAAGGAATCCGTAAGTTTTCAAGATGGAAAAACCGTCTCTAATAGGATCGGCAAATGTAAGAGCTTTAACAAAAGCTTCCTCGGCACGATCAAGATCAGCTTTATCATAATAGACTTTTCCGAGTTGATAATACGAACGAGCAACCTGTGTTTTTGTGACTAAATTATCAAGCTTAATATCGTCATGCAAAAGGCCCAGAGAAGGCGTGATTTCATTGACGTTAGATCCAGTGTCGATCCCTAAATCTTGAGTTGTCACCATAGCTGTCTCCAAAATATTTATTCACTTTTTGGCCATTAATTCTGACCAAGAAAGTCTCGAGTTGTGAGGTCATACCACGACCAGAATTGAGCGTCAAAAGGCCATTGTAAGATTTTTTCAAAAGTAAGATTCAACTCGTTGATTTATAAGGGTACGACTGCTATTCTACCAGTGTAAAAAAGTAAAAAATGACCCTTTTTCGGAGACTTAAATGGCCAAATACGACTTGGACACTATCCGCCACTCATTGGCGCACTTAATGGCGCACGCGGTTAGCCGCCTTTATAAAGATCAAAACCCACAATTCGGTATCGGCCCGGTCATCGAAAATGGATTTTATTACGACATCGATATGAACGCCAAAATTTTGGATGAAGATCTTCCTAAGATTGAAGCGAAGATGATGGAAATTATCGACGAAAAACTTCCTATCAGCAGAAGAGTTTTCACTCGCGATGAGTCCGTAGAATTCTGGAAACAAAAACACCAACCACTGAAAGTTGAAGTTGTTTCAGGCATTCCTGCTAATGAAGAAATTTCTTGTTATGAACAAGGAGAATTTATCGATCTTTGTCGTGGACCTCACGTTGAAAACACAGGTCACCTTCCGAAGTTTTTCAAACTTCAAAGTGTCGCAGGGGCTTACTGGAAAGGTGATTCAAAAAATAAAATGCTTCAACGTATTTACGCTGTGGCCTTCACAACAAAAAAACAACTTGAAGATCATTTAACTTTCTTGGAAGAAGCAAAAAAACGCGATCACCGTAAACTCGGAAAAGAAATGGAACTCTTCCACTTCGATCAAATCGCTCCTGCTTCACCATTCTTCATGCCGAAAGGAACAACTGTTTATAACGAACTTATCGACTTCATGAGACGCATTTACAAAAAATACGATTACGACGAAGTCATTACTCCCCAAGTTCTCGATACAGAATTGTGGAAGACTTCAGGCCACTACGCTCACTACAAAGAGAATATGTACATCACTCACGCCGACGAGCGCGAATACGGTGTTAAGCCGATGAACTGTCCTTGCCACATGATGATGTTCAAACACTATAAATATTCTTACCGCGATCTTCCTATGAGATATGCGGATTTTGGACGTCTCCACCGCTTTGAAGCAGCAGGCGCTGTTGCGGGACTTACTCGCGTTCGTACATTCTGTCAGGATGATGCTCACATCTTCATCGCGCTAAAAGATATTCAAGCTGAAATTATCAAACTCATGGATATGTTTTTTGTTTGTTACGATCACTTTGGTTTTAAAGATATCAAAGTTGGTCTTTCGACAAGACCAGAAGGCAAACTCGGTGATGAAAAAACATGGGACATTGCTGAAGACGCTCTTCGTGGAGCTCTAGAAAAATCAGGGCAAGCTTTCCATATTAACGAAGGTGATGGCGCTTTCTACGGACCAAAAATCGATATTCAGATTGCTGATGCTATCGGAAGATACCACCAGCTTGGTACAATTCAGCTCGATTTCCAACTACCAGAGAGATTTGATCTCAACTTCACAAATGATCAAGGTCAGGAAGAACGTCCGGTCGTTATTCACCGTGCTCTTCTTGGATCACTAGAGAGATTCTTCGGAGTTTATCTTGAACACGTTGCGGGAATTTTCCCATTCTGGTTATCACCAGAACAGGCCGTTATTGTCCCTGTCTCAACAGATAAACATTTAGGTTTCTGCCAGCAGTTAGCAAAAGATCTAAAAGATTTAGGATATCGCGTTCGCGTCGATGATCGCAATGAAACTATGGGTTACAAGACTCGCCAAATTCAACAATCGAAAACGCCTTTTATGCTTGTCGTGGGCGATAGAGAGATGGAGAATGCGGCCGTTAGTATTCGTGCCTACGGTGAACAAGGGTCGAAATCGATGGCACTCACTGATCTTAAAGAGATGTTTGCAAAACTAAATCTGGAAAAAGTACCAGCTCGTTTAAGATAAAAAAACTTCCAACTTCGACCAAGGATAAGGTGACTGTATGTTGAAAAAAAATATTCTGCTTCTTTGCGGAGGAAGCGGTACTGAGCATGAAGTCTCACTTGTTTCTGCAAAATTTTTTGAAAAACAATTGGCCGACATCGGCCTCTACAATGTTTTTAAAGTTGAAATGGGTAAACCAAACTCAACTGACAAAACGATGAGAGTCATGCATGAAGACGGCTCGCACGGAGCAACGGTAGAAATTAATTTTCATCGTCAGCTCGTGGGTCCTGATTTTAAACATGATCTTCACTTTGTGATTCCTTGTATCCACGGACCTCCTGGTGAAACGGGTGAGATTCAAACTTTCTTTGATCTCATTAATTTGCCTTACATGGGTTGTGGTCCAGAAGCTTCACTCAACTGTTTTAACAAAGTCACGAATAAACTTTGGTTGAATGCTCTCGATATTCCAAATACTCCCTTTGAATTCCTCACGAGTATGGAAGACGCTCCTCGCGCTCATGCTCTTTATGAAAAGCACGGAAAAATTTTCGTCAAGGCCGCCTCTCAAGGATCAAGTGTTGGCTGTTACCAAGTTTTCAAAAAAGAAGACCTGGATAACACTTTAAAAAATGCTTTCAAATATTCTGAGTATGTTCTTGTCGAAAAAATGGTTTCAGCACGTGAACTTGAAATTTCAACTTATGAATTCGAAGGAAAGATTCACGCCAGTGTTCCTGGTGAAATCAATTGCCCTTCAAAATTTTATTCATACGAAGAAAAATATAATCCTAAAAGCCAGACAACAACTGAAGTTGTGGCCCCTGGACTTTCAAAAGAGACAGTTGAAAAAATGCGAATGATGGCCATTAAGGCGTTCAAGGCATTGAAGCTTCGCCATCTCTCACGCATTGATTTCTTCTTAACAGATGAAGGAGATATTTATCTTAACGAGATTAATACATTTCCAGGTTCAACACCTATTTCGATGTTCCCAAAAATGATGGAGAACAACGGACACGCCTACATAGATTATTTAAAGGCGATCATAAGTAAAAATATTCTTTAAAAAAAGTAGAGATAAAAATGAAAGAACGGACATCTATGAAACTACCACTTATCAATGCACTCGATTCTGATCACGGGAATGTTGTTCTCAAAAAATATTATGAAAACAAAATGATTCCTGCTGAGAAAAAAACCTACCTGACTAAATTGAAAGATTCAGTGGGTCCTTACATGGGAATTGAAGCTGATGATGGGAGCACTCACTATCTGCAAGATGCAGCTTCGCAAATTGCAACATTGGGACATGGATTTAACTCTTCTATCTTTTTTGGGACATCTGAATTTTTAGAGAGCTGGACGAACGATTCATCGACGAAAGAATTTAAAGACATGCGTTTGGCCTTCATGAATTTCTTTAAAAGAAAATTAGGATGGAAAAAAACTTACATGACGTTCGTGCATTCAGGAGCAGAGGCCAATGAAACAGCACTTGGTTACTGTTATAGAAAAAGGATCAATCCGGAAGCGAATAAAGTTTTAGCTTTTGAAGGATCTTTCCACGGTCGTATGATGGTTACATTGGCCGCAACTTGGAACAAAAGTAAACGTGAACCATTTGAATGGAAAAATTATCTCGCTGAATATGTAAAATACCCAGAGCTTGAAGACAGCAACATCAATGTTTTGTTTCCCACAAAATGGCGTGAAACGTGGAACGAAGCTGCTCTTAAAGATTTTGTCATTCCAACTGAATGGTCGAATGATCCAATGGTAAAAAAAGAAGTTGAATCACTTCTAAGTGTTCGCTCTCAGCTTCTATCGAAAAAGATTTTCGCCATTCTCGTAGAGCCTATGCAATGTGAAGGTGGCGATTGTTATTCTTCAGATCGCTTTCATACTGCACTTCTGATGATGGCCCGTACATTCAAAGTTCCAGTTATTCATGACGAAGTTCAAACAGGATTCCATTTAGGAAGAGAGTTCTTCTGGCATCGTCAATTAAACATGAAAGGATTGAATGGCGAACAATTAAATCCTGACTATGTTGTTTGTGCTAAAAAAGCTCAGCTGGGGATTGTTCTTTCTCACTCTGAAACAAAAAATATTTTTAAAGGTGAAGAGCTCTCAGTAGCGTCAGCCTTCCGTGGATACGCGCATGCAATTTCCTTAGACCAATGTCAGAGCAAAATTCATGAGCTTGAAAAGCAAGTCATTCCTCGTCTGAATGATTTATTAAAAAAGCATTCACAGTTTGTTCGTCGTCCTCGTACGAACGGACTTGCTTTTGCTTTTGATGTTATCGATCCGTCATTTTTAAATAAGTTTGTCGATCTTCGTTTTAAACACGGACTTCTCTATTATCCTGCTGGATCACAAACTTTAAGATTCAGATTAAATACGGCCTACGGAACGAAGGATTTGGATTTTCTTTTCGATCGTCTCGATGCAATCTGCCGCGAGCTTTTTTTGAATGAAACGACAGAGCTTCCAAAGTTTGTTGAAACGGAAGCGAACTCTCCAGCAGAACATTATGATTGGCACCAGCTCCTCATTCAAACTAAATTAGATCGGGCCCAAGGGAAAAAAGTAGATCCTAAAAAAGTAAAAGATCGTATCAACGCTCTTATTACAACCGGTGCTGAAGTTGAATTGATAGAAATCAATGCTGGAAATTTTTTAGAATTCCGTCAGGATATTATCAATCTTCAGCGTGAAGTCTATGAACCTGCTCGCCAAACGGATATTGAAAAATTTGAACATACGGTACTAGATAAAAATTCACTCTGCTACGGTCTAATAAATGCTGATAAAAAATTAGTGGGAATTGCCTTTGCTGGTCCTTTAAAACTTTATCCATTAGAGCGTGGAGTTCGTAACGACCCTCATTACAATGATAGTGACTCGCTTTATATGTTGGATGTGACTATTCACCCTACGTTACAAGGCACAGGCATCGGAAGAAACTTAAAATATGCTCTTTCAATCATGGCCTCTGTAAAAGGAACTAAACGTATTCAAGGAAGAAACCGTGATCGTTTAGCCGGAGCGATGATCAACATCAACCTTTCACTAGGTGCTATTGAACAAAATTACATAAGCGAAGATTATCCGGATTTCGAAAACTACCGCGATGTTTTCTATTACACTTCAAGAGCTGACTGGAAAAAACCAACTGTTCATTTAGGGCATGGAACTACAGTTCCTCTTTCTCTACAAAGTTTGGATCATGATTATATTGACCAACAACTTCCTTATCTCATCAATAAAGTTTGTCTCTCAAATTTTGTAAGTGTTCCTTTCCTTGCAGGTGTGAAAGATTTTCTTTCAGTATTACCTGCTCACCTTCGTCACGGCTATACGACATCTGGTCAATCGGAGTGTGTTGATAAATTAGCAAAGACGATTTGGGTAAAAAGCCCGCAGGAAATTAAAGACAAACATATTAACAAAATGCTCACTTTCAAAAACCACTACTTTGGTAATGGTTCAATGCTTGCGCGCTCTTTGAGTATTGAGACTGATCCATATTTTCAGGTTACTCGTTTAGAAAATCCAACTGAAAATAATTACGAAACTGTACTCAAATCAGTTGAGACTGAACTTAAAAAGAAAGAACACTTGGCCGTGTGGATTGAACCACTTCTTCAAAAGACCATGGAAAAAGTTCCTTATGAATTCTTAAGAGGTCTAAAGAAACTGTGCGAGCAAAACGGTGTTGCCCTCATTTACAATGAAACGGCCGGACAAATGTTCCGTTATTCTTCAAAAGCTTTCATGGCCGGAAGTTTCGATGAAATTGCGCCTGATGCGGGAATGGTTTATTTCTCGGGACAATCAGGTATCGCCTACGCATCTGATAAATACTTTTTAGAACAACCACTCATGATGATCAGTACATGGGATGGAGATGAGTATCACTTCTTGAGCTACTATCATGCATTCAAAAACGTGATGAAAAATCAAGAAGACTATATGAAAACAGCAAAGGCCTTCCATCAAAAATTAGTTGATGACCTTTCTCGATTTGAAATTGATTGCCTCAAAATTGAAAATGGCTTCGGATTCTTCAAAGGATCAATTCCAAATTCAATGGCAAAGATGTTTGTTCATAAAGGCAATCACTATATCGTTTGCCCAAGCTACGATGCTATGAAGGAGTATTTAAACGCATGAGTACTAACTGTATGTTCCCGCTGATTGAATATGAAAAAGGAAAATCTCCACGCCAATGGGGACAAATGCATGGTGAATCTTATCGAGAGGCGATTAAAGAGCTTTTTGAAATCAGAAAAACTTTAATGCTGGCCAAGAATCCGACGCTTGCAAGAAAACTCGATGATCTTGCCCGCGAACAATACGATCACTCCTATAAATTTGCTCCTGATATTGCTGCAGAATTAGAAGGAATCGCTGAAGGTGCCGCCATTTCTTTAACTGATATTGTTATTCTCAATAACTATACAGATTTCAGAGATATCATTTTGCCAGATGAAGGTTGTTCGAGCGTACACATTCAAACTCCTGATCGTGTTCTTGCTGGACAAACATGGGATATGCACCGCTCGGCAAAGAACTACATGTGTCTCTTGCATGTTCCACCCGCCATTGACCACGCTTCTCAACTTGTCCTCACGCTAGTTGGGTGCGTAGGGCTTATGGGTGTGACGACAAAAAACACACTCATTGGAGTAAACAACATCAATACCATTAATGCCAAGACAGGATTAATTTGGCCATTATTAGTACGACGAATCCTCGATCAAAAAAATTTAGCAGATATGCGTTCCGTTCTTATGAACGCGCCGGTCACCTCAGGCCATAATTATCTGATCAGTTCCCCAGAGGGCGGTGAGCATTTGGAAATCAGCCCATCTGTTGCAGAAAAAGTTGGAGTACTCGCTAAAGGACAAGTTGGTGGTATTTTCCATACAAATCATTGTTTGGGTTCGGAAATTCAAAAACTGGAAGACAAAACATCTATAAGCTCAACGACATTCAGCAGATGGGCGCTGCTTTCAAAGAAAACTCACAAAGTGCGCGATTTTGAAGATTTTAAAAATTTACTGAGCGATCACGACGAGTACCCTAGATCGATTTGTTCACACTATGAAACAGGCGTACAGGATCCTTCATTTACTTGTGGCGGAGGGATCAGCGATCTAACTGCCGGTCGACATATATTCTGGCGAGGATGCGCGGCCCACGATCAAGATTATAAAGAATATGAATTCCAGGTTGAAGGCGAAGAATTTAAACTGATCAAACCATAAAGAGTTTCACATGAATGAATTGCCATATTATGTATCGTGGAGCAAACAGCATAATGCCACGACATTCAAGATCGCAGCAGTTGATGGTGTAAAAATAAAAACAGAAGAAGGTCATTCCCTATTTGATATGACTTCAATTAGCTATCAAGCGCACTTCGGTCACAATCATCCAACGATCATTAAGGCCATAAAAGATCAGCTCGATTCAATTCCCATGAGTTCTCCAAAGGGAATTTATCCTGGTAAAAATGAATCGACAAAGAAGCTTCTCACTTACATGCAAAAAGAAGATGGAAAAATTTTCTATACAACTGGTGGAGCTGAGACAGTTGAAAACGCTTTGAAGATCGCTCGCGATTTCACTAAAAAGAAAATGATTCTTGCACGTTCTAATTCTTATCACGGAGCTACTTTAGGTGCACTAGGTGCAACGGGAGATTGGAGAAATCCAGCTCATATGACACCAGAAAATTGGGTTCTTCGTTTTCCAGAACCAACAGAAGAAAATGCGATCGCCAAAACGAGAGAGATTATTCTTAAGGCCGGACCACAAAACATCGCTGCTTTTATCATTGAGACCATCACTGGTGGCAACGGCGTCTTTTACGGCGATCAGGCCTGGTGGGATGGAATCAGTGGCCTCTGTAAAGAATTCAACATTCTGCTTATTATGGATGAAGTTGTTTGTGGTTTTCATCGCACAGGAAAACCATTCGGATACATGCACTACAATGTGACTCCTGATATGGTTTGTCTCGCAAAAGGCATTACTGGCGGGATGATTCCTTTCGGTGCGCTTTGGACGAATAAAAAAATTGCTGAACATTATGAAGAAAATGTTCTTGTTTGTGGGCTCACAAATTATGCGCATCCACTCGGCGTAGCGGCCATGAAAGGTGTTCTCGATATTGTTCACGATCAACAATTTTTAAGTAATCTTTCAACTATTGAAAAAGAATTTGCCGCTCATCTTGAATCGTTGAAAAAATTTTCTGTGGTTAAAGGCATTCGCGTAAAAGGAATGCTCGCTGCTGTTGATATCAATCATCCCGTTGAGTGGAAAAAGTTTTATAAAAAAGGTCTCTATCTTGTGGCCCATGCTAATAGAATCATCCTCGCTCCACCTCTCATCATAACTAAAAATGAATTAAATGAAGCGATGACTTTAATTGCAGATGTTCTGAAGGAAGAATCGAAATGAAATTTGATCAAAAAAAATATCCCAAAGTTTTCGCTGATGCGCATAGTGCGCTTCAAGGTATCGAATCAGGCATGACTCTCATGAGCGGTGGTTTTGGATTATGTGGTATTGCTGAAAACTGTATCGATGCTCTCACTACAATTGATGTAAAAAATTTAACTGTGATCTCAAACAACATTGGAAACAGTGGACGTGGGCTCGTTAAAATTCTTATTCAAGATAAAATCAGCAAGGCCTACTGCTCTTACGTCGGTGGAAATCCCGATCTTGAAGTTCGTATGCTGAACAAACAAATTGAAGTCGAACTCGTTCCGCAAGGAACTTTCTCTGAACGCATTCGTGCAGCAGGAATGGGCATTCGTGCTTTCTACACTCCTACTGGATATGGAACTCTTGTTGCTGAAGGAAAAGAAGTCAAAAATTTTGATCGTCCTTGTGTACTGGAAACGGCCCTGCATGCTGATTTTGCCATCATCAAAGCTCAAAAAGGCGACACCTACGGAAACCTTTGGTTTAAAGAAACTGCCAGAAATTTTTCTCCTCTAATGGCGATGGCCGCAAAAATTACTGTCGTTGAAGTTGAAGAACTCGTTGAAGTAGGAGAACTTCCACCGGAAAATATTCACCTCCCAGGGCTCTTCGTTCAAAGAATTTTCCAGGGAAAAAATTATAAAAATGATATCGAATTTCTTGTTACGGAAGGTGCCTAATGAGTTGGACAAATGAAGAAATGGCCGACGTTGTAATTAGTTTTTTCAAACCCCATACTTCAGTCAATCTAGGAATTGGGATGCCAACTGTAATCGCGCAAAGAATGCCAAAAGAAATGAATATTATGATTCATTCTGAAAATGGTGTTCTCGGTGTTAGTGGACGTCCTAAAAAAGATGAAGTTTCTCCAACGTTAATTAACGCTGGCAAGGAAACAATTTCAATAGGTGCTGGAGCAAGTTTCTTTGATAGTTCTCTCTCATTCGGAATGATCAGAGGCGGACATATTGACTATTGTGTTCTTGGTGGAATGGAAGTCGATGCTGAAAGAAATCTAGCAAACTGGATGGTTCCAGGTAAAAAAGTGACAGGCATGGGTGGTGCTATGGATCTCGTGAATGGATCCAAGCAGGTCATCATCATGATGAACCACTTCAGTAAAGACGGCGCGGCCAAGCTATTAAAGCGCTGCTCTCTACCACTCACCGGAAAAGATGTCGTTGACCTTGTTGTCACAGAATTGGGTGTGTTTAAACCAAATGGCAAAACATTCGAGATCATTAAACTCGCACCAGGTGTAACGCCCGAAGCTTGTAAATTGCAGCAAGATACCTAAGTTTAATTGTCAACAAATGTTAGTTTTATAAGAACGCTTCCTTGATATGATTCCCATGAGAAATTACTCATAGCAAGGAAGAACTTATGAAATTGTATGCCATCCTCGTGCTTGCACTCGCCTCTTTCAATTCACACGCTCTAACAAATTCCGTGTTTGCTGAAAACGAAACTTTTAATTCAGTTGTGATGATTAAGTCGGAAGCTCCAGATGCATCTGGGGACACAACACCTGCTTATTGTAATGCTACTTTTATTGCAAAAAATGTCATGGTTACCGCCGCTCACTGTATGGCACTCGCTCATATTTCTGGTGAAAAATTAGTTGAACTACAAACCGGATATTATAAATATGTCACAAGACCAGACGGTCAACGAGTTCGTATTGGTTATGTTCAAAAAAATAAATTCAGCAAACACGTAAACATCGAACTCCCTCAATCTCTAAAAGATAAATTCGCTAGACAGGGTCAACGTGCACGCATTGAACCATCTGAAGATTTTGCTCTTGTATGGTGGAATGAAGAAACGCCAGAATTGGCCGATATGAATTTTGCAACTCCTGTTACACAAGCAGAGCACGCACAGGTCACTCGATCATTATCAAGCTACCCACTTAAAGTTGTATCCATTAATTTTTTAAGCACCATGAGCATGGATACTAAAAGAATGGGTGATCTCAATAGTGTAAAATGGAGCAACAATCATTTTACTTCTCAATCGACAGTAAGAGTTGAAGAAGGTGATTCAGGCTCACCTGTTTTTATGACAATCAATAATCAGTTAAAACTTTTTGCTGTTGTTAAAGGACGTGCAGCAACTGTATTTTCAAATTGGGATGTCTTCCCTGCTGTTTCACCACATATTTGTGAATTGAACAAACGCATGCCGACAGATATGAAGTTTAATTTTTGTGTTCGTTAATTTTGAATTGAATTGATGAGATTTTTTGAGCTGAAATAAAAAAGGGGCCCCCTGCAAAAGGCCCCATTTTTTCTGGCATCCTGCCATCCGTCGAGAACATCCTGTCCCCTACAATTACGATTATAACCGTATTTAAATTTTTTGTTGTAATATTTTTTTGTAGGTAAAGTTTTCCATCAAACCCCAAAAATTGAGTTATCATAATAGGAGAATTTGAAGCTAATTTCCTTCAAGCGAGCATAGGATCTTTATGTTTAATTGGATTTTAAACCACTTTAAAGGCGCTAAAACCGCAAGTAATGACTATAAAATACAAAGTTTTACCTTCTTCGTTCCTGCCCCTCCTAAAAGGTCTACAGGTTACCGTGAAAAACAATTCGATAAACTTTTCTATGAGTTTATCAACCGTGGTTACAAGATTTTGAATTTCACAACTCAGTCT
The DNA here is from genome assembly GCA_946480715.1 of uncultured Bacteriovorax sp. Next base: position 89,561 of record CAMLKK010000008.1, read on the forward strand.
ATCTCCGGAGAAAATAACTCGGGAATGTGGTTGGTTTTCATTGTTCAGGCTACAAATGCAGAAGCTGAAAAGTTAAATCTGAATGACGAGTTTTCGGCTTCACTCATCTCCAAAGCGAATGTTAAAGAAGAAATTGAAGGACTCTACTACATTGATGATAAGGCCCAAGAGCTATGACGTTTTTTCGAATTTTAGTTTTCTGCTTAACTCTTCTGGTTTCTTCATGCAGTTTTTTTTCGAGTAAAATTGATACACTCGCCGAATCTAAAAGCACTCAACCGATTGATGGACAAACGAAAAAAATTAATTTCTGTTCAGAAAAAAGTCGTTTGCAGTATCTGACAGAAGATGAAGCGACTCAAAAATTCTATAAACAACTAGAGCCATTGTTTAATAAGAAAATTCCATTTGTTCAAAAGGGCATTATGATGGCCCTGCTGGAGCTCAATCGCCGTCCTGATAAACTCTCCCCTTCTTCACGCCTTCAAATTTATATGCGCTTAGAAGGAACTACCCATTACTTTGACTTTCGTCCGCGTGATCTCGAAGATGATACCAAGAATTCTTATCTCCATGGTTTAAACTCTCTAACGCAAAAATTCCTGGTCCAAACTAAGCTAGCGACAATTGCAGATGATCTGGACGCCTCCATTCCACAACAACTTCCAGTCAGTTTAGATTTCGAGCAATTCTTAGCAAAAAACAAATCTTCGCTCTCGCAAAGTGAACTTATGGCCTCTCGATTTATGAAAGGCGATGAAACGATTACTCGATACGAAACTTTCCATCGTATGAGCTTTAGAAACATTGTTAATAGATTTACCCCAATACAAATGAAGGCGGACGAATATTCAAATGATAAAAGCCCCCTCATTCCCTTTGAACAGAAAAATGGATCACTTCCCATTAAATGCAATGTTAATCTCAATCAGGAAGTTTCGTTATCAGATGATATTCTTGGATCTGAAAATAGCCGCATTCATACTATGGGTCTGATCGAAAATGAAAATGTCTTTCTAGCGGTAAGCTCAGGACTTTTACAGAAACCATTGATCTTCGAAAAAAATTTTATCTTCATGAAAATGCGACCTTTGCCGTTTCCCTCGCCACTATGTGAACTAAGTGATTCTGAAAGAACAATCGCTTTATTTTCGGCCAAGGGAAGAAGTCCTGCTCAACACTTGAGACATCTCATTGCATACGAAGTTGGTATTGTCAGATCTCCGGACGAATTAAATGAATTGTTAAAATTTTCTCGTCACTTATTCCTCAATGATCCTGATCGAATTTTGTATGAATCTAAACGAGGAAGAAAAACTCAGCTCGATTTTTTTTTAGCAATGAAGTTTCCTATTTATCACGCTGAAAGTTTAGGAGATGTTTTCGGAAGCATGTCATATAAACAATCTGGTCAGCGTACGTCACTAATCATCGACGATCGTGAACAAACGAGAGTGACTTGTCTGAAATGAAAAAAATTATTGTTTTTGGTTCAGCTAGACAAAAAACGGTAAAAACTATTGATGTTTTAGAAAGTGATCTAGACCAGAACCTCATGACTTTCCTGCAAGATCACGGAATACCCGTGGCCTCAAGTTGCAGCGGCGATGGTGTTTGCTTAAAATGCAAAGTCACAATCGAATCAAAAATACTTCTCAGTTGTCAGTTAAAAGTGCGTGAATTACTGGCCTCTCAATCGAGTTGTACAGTCACATTTTCTTATTTGTAGACAAGATGAAATCACCATTATAGCCTAGTGTGTAAACACTAACATTGGTAAAAAATATGCGTTATTTGTCGATTGATATTGAAGCTACAGGACTTGCTGAAAACGACTACATGATCGAATTCGGAATGGTTCCTTTTTGTACTGAAACAAAAAAAATCGAAGACTCACTCGCTCGCAATTTTTATATTAAATGCCCATCGTTCGAAGAATTGAAACCACGTCTTGATAAATGGGTTATTGAACACAATGAAATGCTTATTCATAAAGCTCATGTGACAGGGCTGCATATGGATAGCTTCAAAGATGAACTTGAAACTTATCTCATTAGTCGTGAAGTAAAAAATTATTTTAAAAACGATCGCAATGAAAAAATCATTCTCTTTGGTAAATCAATGAGTGCCATTGATCTACCGTTTCTTACAAGAGATCTTTCGTGGGAATTTATGCGTAAATATTTTCACCACCGTAATCTCGACCTTTCTTCAACGGCAAATACATTGATTGATTTAAAATTTATCCCACCAGAATGTTCTTCAGGATCTCACTTGATGAAGTTTCTCAATATGGGAGACGTCAAACATACGGCCTTGGAAGACGCTAAAAATACCGCCTTGATGTATCTTAAACTTCTTGAGATGTTCGAAAAGAAAGCAACTTAATTGATTGCCAGGAATCCGGCCGGATCGATAGCTTCGCCATTGCGACGAACTTCAAAGTGCAAATGTGGACCATAAGTTCGTCCAGTCATTCCAATCTGAGCGATTACTTGCCCGCGATATACTCGTTGACCCGCTTTCGTAAAATTAACTTTGGCATGAGCATAAACGGTAAAAAAGCCATTTTTATGCGCGATAACTGTTATGTTTCCATAACCACCAATTTCATCACCTGAATAGACAACAACCCCTTCACTTGCCGCCACAATATGTGAACCAACACGTCCAGGTATATCAATTCCTTCGTGGTTTTTTCCCCAACGTTGCCCAAAAGCTGAACTCGTTTTATTACTGCTTGGAACGGGCCAGAGAAACTCTCCCGACTGAAGATAACGGTGAGGATCGAATGCTTTTGTCTCGAACTCTTGCTCAACTAGGCCTCGCTTAAGAGGGATAAATACCCATTCGCCAGGTCTGATAGCTTTGCCTGCATTTGATGCTTCAATTTTTTCTTTTGGTACGTTGAACTCTTTGGCAAGTGTATCGAGAGTATCTGTATTTTTAACTTGAATATAGTGGCCGCTTTTTACACTCGCACAAGCAACTGTAAAAAAGAGAGGTAAAATAAATAAAATTTTTCTGAAAAGCATTCTTATTATCATCTTCCGTGATTCTCTTAAATTTGCCTTGGATTGATATGATCCAAAAATTTCTTTAGATCTGTCATCAAAGCCTCACTGGACAATCCATAATCCAAGAGCTTTACAGGCGAGAGAGAAATCATTTTTTGTTCTACCGCCAAACAATCAGAGTCATCATAAGACTCGAATCCGCGATACACACCACCAATCCAGTAATACTTTCTTCCGCGGAAATCTAATCGTTCATCGATCTCTTCAGAATACTTGCGAAGTCCAACTTTGGTGACCTTTAGGCCTTTAATCTCCGCTTCACTACACCATGGAACGTTCACGTTCAATAATGTCATCGGCGGAATTGATTGAGATATATTTGATTGTACAAGAGATTTGATAAAATTTGAAGCAGTATAATAATAATCATTGTTTTTTACAGTTGATTTGAAATCCATGCATGATGAGACAGCAATAGATGGAATGCCATGAAAAGTAGCTTCGCGTGCAGCGGCCACGGTACCAGAATAAAAAACATCTTGTCCTAAGTTTGCACCACGATTGATTCCCGAGACGAGTAGATCGATTTTTTCTCCTGCATATTTGGCACCTTTATTTTTAAAAAGATGTCCAAGTGCCATTAACGAACAATCAGCTGGAAAACCGCTGCAGCCATAAATGTCTTCTGCAATTTCTTCCATGCGAATGGTGTGATCAAGTGTCAGCGTATGACCTGTTGTCGATCTCTCTTGTAAAGGGGCGACCACAATAACTCTAGCAATACTTTTTAATGTATCTTTGAGAATGTTAATTCCTGGAGCATGAACACCATCATCATTTACAAGAACAATTGTAGGTCTACTTGCTGTCACTAGAACGCCTGCTTATGAATAAAAGATTTTTTTAATGAGTGAACGTTTAATTCTTTTTCAAGTTTTTTTAAGTCTACATTTCTGTAACAGAGTTCAATTTCAGATGAAATGGGCAGGGCCAGCCGGTCAAAGTCCATCATGTCGGTTAGACTCGGAAAAAGATCATCAGACCATTCAGCTCTTAAAACAAATTCCTTTTCTGTTGTGACCGCAGAAAATTGTTTAAAAAATTGAGAGAGAAAAATTTGAAGTTTTCCTGAAGACTGCATCTCTGCAAAAAGTCCGTATGGAAATACAAATCCTTTAAAGAGTGCTGATTGGACGAGGGCACGGTCAAGATGAGGATCAAAGACAACATAGTAATGAAGTCCTCTCTCTTCTGGTAGTCCCTTCCACTCCATACACTCAAGAGAAAGATTTTCGCGTTTAATTCCTGCCTTTGTAAGATCAAGAATCACTTTATCAATCATAGGATCATCAGAACGAGTAAATGATAATGTGAGGAAATCTTTTTCAGAAAGAAGTGGGACAAGTTGTTCGAGTAGAACATACTCTTGGATAAAATTCATACTTCGAGGATTGAAGTCGAGACCAAAATGGGCCACACCGTGAGATTTTAAAAATTTCAAGGTTCGAGCATCATATATTCCGTCAATTTTGAGAAGATTGGCCATAACTCAGCTTAGCTTATGCAGCTTCGCTTTTCAGGCTTGGTCAGAATTTGCCTCTTATGAGTTTATAAAATCTAAAAGAGGTTCGAAGAAAGTGATCTGATTTTCAGTACCGATGGATTCCGGATGAAATTGATATGTTACTCCCCGATCCCATTGAAACGAAATTTCTTCAAGGTTGTTTTTGAAAACTCCCAATGAATTATATCTTTGAACCAAGACATCTTGCCCGTTTAATTTTAGTTGCACCACTTGACCGTGAACTTGATCGGCCACAGGTTTCACCTGAAAACCTTTTAAGAGACCAATGATTTGATGTCCTAAACAAATGCCCATCAAAAAAACGTTTTCGTCTGCCATTAATTCGCGAATGGCAGGAATATATTTTCTATAAAGGTCTGGATGCCCTGGACCTGGCCCTAAAATAATGGCCTTGTTCCCAAGTTGAACTTGCCAGTCACTTACCATATTTTCAAAAAAATCCTGGTGGGAAACAACTTTGCAGGAAGGTTCATGTTCAAACAGAACACTTGCAATGTTGTAAGTGAAACTGTCTTCAAAATCGATAATAAGGATTTTATCTAACATTGATTGATGTGAAACTGTTGTTGTTGTAATTGATATAAAACAAGAATCCGAATTTTTTATCGATTAAGTCTCGAGCATAATTTAATTCAAGCTTCCAACAATTATTGAGTGGACTGTAGAGAACAGAGTAGCTGCTCGAATTAATTAAACGACTTTCAATATCATAATCAAGAGCATTTTTAATTGTAAGTAAATCACTAATTTGCAATGTGAGTCCATACCCGATCAACTTTGAAATCGGTATACTTGATGAATTGAATGAATTGTAAGTAAACTTCGAACTAAGAGAAGCACGATCAAGAGCATATGAAACATTTGAAGTTAGCTTATGTTCTTTCGTTCGGTGAAAATAAAATTCTTGCACTGAAAATGATAATCGATTGAGCGATAAACCAGTATTGATGTATAGCCTTGTCAATCGATCGTTGAGATCATCCGAATCAACAGTTAAGTCTAAACCTTGAGAAAGTTCAAAATAAGTAATATTTCGATAATCAAAATTATCTTTTAAGTACCTGCCATCAACGAATGGATCAAACTTGCGCGCAGTTTTTTGAATGAGACTATTATTCCATTGAAACTCAACAGTGTTGCTCAGAGGAAGTGAATCTGTTGCCGTTGTTTGGTTATATAAGTGCTCTTTAGTTCTGATCGCATCCAGATAATCAAATTGTCCTGCATCGTTTTCTATTTGGTTCCTGAATTTTGCATTTCCTTTAAATGTTTGATCAGAAAGAAAATAATGTTTCAGTTTAAATTCTTGTGAGTGACGATAGCTGTTGTTTACAACTGTCATCGTCTCTTGACCTTGAGTCGCATTTATTTTCGGAAGTTCACCTACGATTGAGCTCTCAGGAGAATTTTTTTTAGGAGTTTCTCCGTTGGCATTGAAGTTAATTGGTCTTTGTTCGTTGTAGGCCAATCCATAAACTTTTTCTAACTCAAATTTCGCTTCCGTTTCAAAGATCAAACCTTTTTTACTGAAGTTTTTTTGCGTTTCAGTTGGTAAACGATAACTTTGAAAATCCAGTTTGGTTTGATTGGTGAAAAGGACTGGACCTAAAGTTCCTATTTGCCAGTCTACATAAGGCGCAAGATTTAATCGATGAGCATTACGAATAACATTCGAGGTTGCACTATGATTCTGTTTGAAGATTGTATAATCACCGGTAAAACCAAATGTTAAATTTTTAACAAAAGGATTGCTCGAATGAATCAAATTATATGGAATACTTGAAAGTGTAAGTTTCGGCAGAATCTGTACATATTGATCATCGAATGCAGACGGATCCTGGATAAGTAAGTTTTTATTATAATAGGACTGTGCACTCAAAGAAAAAAGAGAATTTCTCGTTTCTAGGAATCCCCCGCCTCCTACTTCCGTTCCTTTAATTCTTTCTTTAGAGAAAAAATTCATATCGCGGATTGTATCCAGATCAGACGTATCGTTGAAATAAAAATGTCCATTCACAAATTGTTTGTGAATAAAGTGAGATTCAAAATTACTAAAATGCCTATATTCTTTTTTGCCTGAGAGTTCTTCTGACGTTTTATAGGGCTCATAGATGCGATCATTAATCTGAAGTGTATTGAGTTCAAGCCATGTTTTTTCTTTGATGTTTTGTCGATATTGGAATTGTCCACCGAGTCCGCGATTACCAAAAGTGGAAGGTGTTATCGTCATATCTCGATAGTCGTCGATCACCCAGAAAAAAGGTTGCTGATAACGAAACCCTTCATCAGAGCTGAAACCAAGAGCAGGAAAAAGTAATCCTGTCTCTCTTTTTTGTTTGATGGGAAAAATAATGTATGGAACATACATCGCGATGACGCCATTGATTTTAATGAATGCATTTTGCAGTCGAACGTATTGTCCAATCTCTATAATTATTCGTTTACCCGAGATGCTCCATGATTCCGGACAGTCTTTACACGTTGTATATTCGGCCTCTTCAGCAAAAATAAAATTCGATGTCGTCTGAGTAATTTTTTTTCCGGTGATGACGTAATTATCTGAGAGCACACGAGCATTATAAATATCTATTTGTTTTGTGAGAAAATTGTAATTGAGTTTTGTACCGTACAAAGTAAGTTCAGGCGCGATATAACGGACGTTACCTAAAACTTCGGTTTCACCCGTCGTAAAATTGATTTTCGCTTTCTCGCCATAGATGGAATTCTTCAAATGAGTGATAACAACATTGCCAACAGCTTCAAATTCATTTTGACTGGATTTGCGAAAGGCCTTGTCTGAGAGAATGTTTATTTTTTCACCGAGATTAAACTCGAATGTTTCTCGTGCTTGAAGATTAGTTTGGAGAAGAAAGAATAAAACGCTGAACTTCACCAATGAAGTAATAAGATCCGCAAACGAGT
>CAMLKK010000009.1 GCA_946480715.1 uncultured Bacteriovorax sp.
TGAGGCTGGTCTTTATTGGCCGTCTAAACTTTTGACGGCCCTGTAAATACTTCTCTTTCGTAAAATGGCCTTATTTGCTCATGGTATTCTACTCAATATCTATTAATTGAAGAGGATACCATGAAGCAAATTTTTACTTTATTGACGGTTCTTTTTAGCCTGAATGCATTTGCCTACGGTGATCCCATTTGTAAAATTTCAACTGAAGATGCCGGCGGTTTCTACGATAATTACCCAGGGAATGTTAAAATCATTTCTAAAAACGTTCTTGATAAAGTTGAATCAAACGGCGACCCCGTAAAAAATTTCAAGATCTCTGAGCATGATGCTGTTTCATGCGAGTCTTGTATTATCACAACTAAAAGTTCAATGATCACGGCGATGACAGTTTATGTCTGTATGGAAGCAAGAGTTGAGATGTGCGATCGTCTTCTCAATCAGCCACAAGATTTAAGATGTTCTTCAGAAACGACGGCCCTGCAGAAAAAACAATGCAAAAATTGGAATGAGAGAAATGATCGTTTTAATAAATTGCTTGCTCAGGCCGATTTGCAGGATACTGCGAATGGGAAATGTAAATTAATTCAGAAATTATACGACAAAGAACATTCAAAATAAGCACCATCTCTTTGACGAGATGGCGCTATTTAAATCTATTATTTATTGATTCCAACAAAGTCTAGATTAACAAGTTCAATTTCACCTTCGAATGAAGTGTGAATTGTTACTGTTTCAGAAGGTTGTTTTAAACAACGAACTCGTTGTGATTTTTCATTGTGAATATTAAGCGCGCTGAAATAAAGAACGCCTTTTCCATCAACTACTTCAAGTTTGCTCGAGTATCCACCCAAACGATCAAGACATCCGTGTAGTCCAACATTGATAACTACTTTCGATCCAACGGCCATACATGAAAATCCATTTGGATTGTAAGGACAAATTTCACTTACTGAAACGATTGTTCCTTTAGCAGCAGAAAGACTAAGGTCGCCTTTAACTAAATTAGTTCCAGTTTCAGCGAATGCAGTAGCAGAAAAAAGAGCAAGTAAAGTGATTAAAGCTTTCATGGATACTCCTGATTGGTTTGATGGGAGGGAAAATAGTTCAAGGCCACTTTAAAATCAATATAAATATGTTTAAGATTATCTTTAATGGCATTAAATAATCTCGATCTTAATAAATTGAAGTGTTTTCAAGCGGTAGCAGAAAAAGGAACTCTTTTAGAAGGGGCAAAACACCTCAACCTCACAGCATCCGCTGTTTATCAATCAATAAAGAAATTAGAAGCAGATATGCAGACGAATCTTTTTTTCCGCTCAGGGAAGAAATATATTTTGACAGAAGAAGGAATGAATCTTCAGCAGCTCTTCGAGCGTTTCTTATGGGATATTTCAGAATTCCAGGACAAGTCACTGTTGTCTGGTGAAAGTTTTGAAGGCGAAATCAGAGTGGGGTTGCCTCTCAATTTTTCGAAGTCGATTTTTATTCCGATCTTAAAAAGTTTTCAGCAAGAATATCCCAATGTGCGCTTTCATCTTACAATCGCAGAGACCCGAAGACTCGTTGATCTCATTCTAAATTTCGATATGGATTTTGCCATAACCGATGATGCCATTCCACACGAGGCCCTGAGCAAACTTGCCAAACGTGAAGTGTTTCAAGAAGAACTTGTGATGGTTTGTTCAAATGCATTTTATAAAGAGCATTCTAAGGCCATGAGTTCGATCACGACGCTAAAAGAGCTTCCGCATTTGGATTATTCGCGCAATCTTCCACTCGTGCAACGTTGGTATAAGCAGCATTACAAACGACAAGTTAAAATCTCGCATTTCAACACCATTGATAACGTTGAGACGATGCTGGCCGCTTTAAGAGCGGGTTTAGGACTTGCCGTTATTCCCGAGAGCCTTCTCGATCAACAGCTTCTCAAAGAGCTTAAAATCGTCTCTAGCGATCATGGAATTCTTCATAATCAGCTCTATCTTGTCCAAGAGCAAAACTACGTCAATAACCGCTTGCTAAAAAAATTCCTTCAGTACATGGAAGAAAAAATTTAGGCACATCCATTGCTCTGTTGTCCTTGGTAATCTTCAAGGAGAAATTTATGAAGCAGACAAAAAAAGTTCTTATTATCGTGACAAATGTAGCTGAATACCAAAAAAGCGGAGTTCGCACAGGGCTATGGCTCTCTGAGCTCACGCATTTTTATGACGTCCTGGAAAAATCAGGAATAAAAATGGACATCGCTTCGCCTCAAGGCGGTTTTGTGCCCCTTGATCCAGCGAGTTTAGTGCTGACAGAGGTTGCAGGAAACATGGGGTATCAAAATGCTATTGCTAAACGATATGAAGATCGAAAATTTATGGATCTTTTAAGCGACACCATAGAATTGACAGAAGAAATTAGTGCTGAAGACTATGATGCCATTTATCTCTCGGGCGGGCACGGAACGATGTTTGATTTTAAAGACAATGAAGTTTTACAAAACCTGATCGTTGAATTTTATGAATCAGGAAAAATTGTATCTGGTGTTTGCCATGGACCTTGCGCGCTTCTTGATGCCAAACTTTCCGATGGTAATTATCTGGTGATGGGAAAAAAATTAACGGCATTTTCTTGGCGAGAAGAAGAAATAGCAAAACGAGAAAAAGCTGTTCCCTATAATTTAGAAGACGAACTGAAAAAAAGAGGTGCACAATATACTAAAGCCATACTTCCGCAAACCGCTCATGTGGTTGAAGACGATCACCTCATCACAGGTGAAAACCCTGCGAGTGCAATTGGAGTAGGAGAAGCTGTTGTTAAAAAACTGGAGAAAATGATGATGCCTCCTAAAAAGGCCCATCAAGATAAATTTCATGGAGATCATTCGCGTGCTTAAAATTTTCTTTTTGCTTCTTGTGATGCCTTTAATCGCCCAAGCGGAATCAGATACCTTCATTCAGTTTGAAGGATCATTAGTCTATCAAACCCGCAACGACCAACGAATTCCCGGAGTAGGTGGAACTCAATTTGATCTAAGTGATTTTGATCAAGGTGCTTTTGAAGCTGTCAGATTATATGTCGGAAAGATTTTTAATAATCGTCATGAGGTGCGTGCGTTGTATGCACCTCTTGAGATTGATATTCAAGCAACGCTAAACGGACCAGTTGCCTTTAATGGAAAAACATTTTCTCCCGGTGCTGCTGATGCCTTTTACAAATTTAATTCCTATCGCCTCACGTATGCTTACCACTTTGATCCTGTTCAGGATTGGCAGTTGGCCTTTGGTGGATCAGCAAAAATTCGCGAAGCCGAAGTAAGACTAAAACAAGGTGGATTGATTTCCAGTAAAAAGAATACGGGATTTGTTCCGCTACTTAATTTCCAGGCCCTGCGCCCGTTGGGAGAAAATTGGAATTTCCGTTTTGACTTAGATGGATTGGCCGCACCTCAGGGGCGTGCGTTCGATGCCGCTCTTTTTATAGAATATAAAGTTCAAAAGCATTATTCTGTTTTGGCCGGATATAGAATGGTGGAGGGTGGAGCCGACAACGATGAGGTTTATAACTTTGCCTGGCTCCACTATGCTACAGTTGGGTTACGCGGTGATTTTTAATCAAGCCGCATACTTATTATTTTTTTCATGATGATGTTTTGCGTACTGGCTATCAACACCTAAGATGTGAGAGAGCAGCCAATTTTGAACAAAACGGATGAACTTACGATTATCAAATTCTGGCGTTCCAAAGATTGCTTTGTATTCCCGCAATTGCGCAAGCAGGGCTTCGTGAATGCGTTTATGAGAAGTGTAGTCCGGATAATCGATTCTCTTTAAAAAAGCTTCTTCGTTGGCAAAGTGCATGACCGCAATTTTAAATAGGGCTTCAATTCCTTTAGCGACTTCGCTTTCGCGTTTTTCATTCACTGCTTTTATGAGAATGTTAATACCATCAACAATTTGTTGATGCTCATGATCCATTTCTTCGATGTTAAGAGCGAATTTAGAACTCCATTGCAAGGTCACTAAGTTTGATTTTTGAGTATCCTGTTTCTTGTTCATGATGAATTCCATCATGTCCGAAATTGTAGTGACGAGTTGCTTGTTTTCAGTGTCTACGAGAGTTGCTGCTTGCTGGGCCTGCTGGCCGAGAAGAGCGTTCTGTTGAACACATTCAATGAGCCCATCCATCGTTTTATACATTTGATTGAATCCTGCTTTCTGTCGGGCAGAAGAAGCCATGATGGCCTCAACGTTTTTATTCAAGTTATGACTTTCATCAGAAATACGATCGAACAGAGTTGAGCACAATTTAACTTGCTCGTCAGCGGCTGAAATATTTTGGCGCATGTTTGATGAAGCAGCATTGATAGAACGATTCGTTTCCAGAATAATTTTTTCTACCGCCATTTTGTTTTCTTCGACAATCTTGGTAATTTCTGATGCTGCAACTTGAGTCATAGTCGCAAGTTTTCCAACTTCTTCCGCAACAACTGCGAAACCCTTTCCCTGATCTCCAGCTCTGGCGGCTTCGACAGATGCATTGAAAGAGAGCAGTTTAGTTTGGAAAACAATATCGTTTATGACGGCAGTTTTAACTCCAATCTCTTGAACCATGTTTGCAATCTTTTGCTGATCTTTCTGATTATTCTGAAACGTGTCCATTAAATGAGAATTGCCTGATTGAATTGAATCGAAGGAGCTGTTTAAATTTTTAATTGTCTGAGTACCATTTTCAGCAATTCGTACGAATTCCTGAGTTTTCTTTTGAACACCGGTAGCATTGTCCTCGTTTTCAAGCGCCATATCTGAAACATTTTTTATGACTTTTTGAGCTTGATCTAATCCTTCATGCTGTTCTCTAACTCCTTCAGAAATAAAATGAGCTGTATTTGAAATTTGGTCAGATGATGCATTTAATGATTCGACTCGTGAACTGAGCGAGTTCACAATCTTCAACAAAGGAGTGTTTAAAAAATATTTGATGCAAACAAAGATGATAAGTGAAATAACAATGAAAAAAAGAGTACAGGAGACAATTGTGCTTTTTAGGTCATCATGCAAAGTTTGTTCGACATCTTGAATATAAATTCCTGTTCCTATGATCCATTTCCAAGGTTTAAAAGATTTCACGAAAGATTTTTTAGGAACAAGTTCGTTCTTATCTTTTTTTGAATGCCAAATATAATCAACGAAACCCGCTCCTGAAGAATTCGCCACCGCCACAAATTCCATGAATATTTTTTTTCCATTATTATCAGTAAAGTCAGACAGGTCTCTTCCAAGCATTTCTTTTTTCGGATGAGCGAGCATCATTGGTTGAAAATTATTCACCCACAAATATTCACTACCATCTTCACCATAGTGCATACTGCTTATAACTTCTAAAGCTTCTTCTTGCGCTTCTTTCTCAGACATTTTTCCATCTTTATATTCCTGATAATGATGTTCCGTAATGCTGTAGGCACTATCAATAATGGCCTTTAGATTTTGCTCTTTTTCAGACATGACGGCCTTCTTTTTGTTTTGATAACTCTGAAAGCCTAAAAATATTGAAAGCAACAGACAGGGAATTATGGCCAATGCCTGGACTTTAAAAAACATTGAAGTGCTAATTTTGCTTTTCATTTAAACATCCCGGATGACTATTCGATCTCATTACTTATCGTTTAGGGCCGGGGTTTTCTTCTGATTAAAAATGATGATTGTGATCAGCTAAGATTATTTAGGATCTGTCTGACTTTTTCTGCTTCTTCAGAGTTACCGTGCTTTTGGTAACCGTTGATGAGAATAGTACCTTTCATTAACATGATTTTTTTAACGGCTGCCTGATATTCATCAGAGAGAAATGTTTTACTAAGAAGATTGTTCATGGCCTTTAAACGCCACATATCCATAGCAAAATATTTGGTTGAGAGTTGATCTTCATGGCCGCCGTATTTTAGAATTAACGGATGTTCTATAAAGCCAATCTCATGTTGCGAAGAAATTTTTATCCATAGATCATAATCTTCGCAGACAATAAAACTTTCATCGAAGCCATTAAGTTCATCGAAAAGCTTTCTTTCTATGAGCACAGAGGATGGGGCAATTAAACATTGCTCGAGGCATTTTTCAAAAATATATCCACCAGATTTCTTATGATGTTTTTTCTGATTAACTCTAACTCCATTTCTCATCCATGTTTCTTCACCATAGACGACTTTTAAATGTTGATGGGCCTTAAGAAATTCGATTTGATCTTGAAGTTTGTGCGGTAACCATTCATCGTCTGAATCGAGAAAGGCAAGCCATTGACCACGGGTTTTGGAAACTCCAAAGTTTCTTGCTGAGGCTACACCAGCATTTTCTTTTTGATGAAATTGGATCGATCCACTTTCGATCAAAGACTTTAAATGAATGGGCGTATCATCTGTCGATCCATCATCAACCACGATCAGTTCGAAATTTTTGTATGATTGTTTGAGAACAGATTCAATCGCTCTCGCAACTAAGTGAGCGCGGTTAAAAGTAGGGATAACGATACTTACAAAAAAGTTGGCCGGTTCCATTAAGGAATTTCGCGTGTGCAGCTCGCGCTATCGAATTTCTTAGGTTGAGCTTTTGTCACTTGAATCGTACATGTCCACTTAGTGCTGTCACCTCGTTCTGAACATGTTTTTGTCTGATATTTTGTGTAGACAATAAAATCTTTGGAATTCCACTCTACACAACGAACTCCTGGAAGAGTGAGGTAGAGTTCGTAGGCCTCTTGTCCTTCGAGCATCTGAAATTCAGAAGCTTGAACAAACCCACAAGTCAGTAATGCTAAAATCAAAGTTTTCATAAGGCTGTTATACCTGATTTCCGCTCCCTGATGTTAAATCACTATATTTTTTACTCATCAGAGGTCACAAAAATGCCCCCTCTGACGTATTCCCAGCAAGGAGACCTTATGAGATACGTTCAAATTCTGGTTTTTTGTTTGATGTCTATGATCGCTAACGTTCAGGCAAAAACGACTGACATCACTGTTTACGCTTCTAAAACATGTGGATGCTGCCATCAATGGGTGAAACACCTGGAGAGCAATGGTTTCGCTGTTAAAACGGAACTCTTGGATGACGTTTCGGCCATAAAAACAAAATACAAAATCCCTCCGCAAATGCAGTCTTGTCACACGGCCGTGGTGAATGGATATCTAGTAGAAGGACACGTTCCAGCTGCAAATATTAAAAAGATGATTTCAACCAAACCTAAGACTCGTGGTATCGCTGTTCCCGGAATGCCTATCGGTTCACCAGGAATGGAGCAAGGTAATTATAAAGAACCTTACAGTGTAATAAATTTTTAAATTCTCTCTTTCATGGTTGCGACACCAAATGTGTGATGGCACCATTGAGGAATGAAAATTTATACAGAAACATCAGGTAACGGATCCACAGCACTTCTTTTTGTTCATGGTTGGCAAGGCAACCACTCTTGGTGGGATGCTCAACGTGATTTTTTTTCAAAAGATTATCAAGTCGTCACTATGGATTTGCCGGGGCATGGTCAATCAGAACATCTAAAAGAATATTCATCTGCCCTCTATGCCCAGGCGATCAAACAAGTTGCTGATGACATTAAAGCAGACAGCATTATACTCATAGGTCACTCGATGTCTGGAGCTTATGTTCTCGAAGCGGCACCGCTTATCACTAAAGTTAAGAAGGTTGTTTCAGTCGACATGCTCATCGATTTGGACCAAGTTTTTACTTTCGAGCAGGCAGAGCAATTTATGTTTCCGCCTTGCCGTCAAAATTATAAAGAAGCCGTTGAAACATTTTTATCGAATGAACTATTTTCTCCACACTCACCGCCAGAAATTAAAAAACAAGTTCAACAAGCTCTGCTTTCAACTGATGTTGAACATGCTTTAAAAGTTCTGAGTCCACTTTATAAAATGGATCTGCAGCAGACTGCGAGTAAAGTGACTGTTCCCGTGAGAGCGATTAATGCTGATCTCTATCCAACGAATGCAGACAACAATCGTAAATACATCAAAGATTTTAAATTCGAGGTGATTACTCAATGTGGACATTATCCAATGTTGGAGCGACCTCTAGAATTTAATGAGGCCTTAAAGAAATTACTCAAATAGCTGTCCCGACTTATTCAAAGTGGATTATTTTGTCTTGTGTAAGCTCATGAAAACATGGGTTTTTTCATTATAAATTCATTGAATCGTTGGTATTAACCGAAATTGATTTACCGCAATTTTTATCAACTTTATTTAATCCTAAGGGGAATAATCATGAGAAATCGCAAAGGCCTTATGCCTTGGCTAGTGATGGGCCTGATGGTCTTATCTGGCTGTTCTGGTAAATCAGATCCAGTGCTTACAACCAACAACACAACAACTGATGAAGAATTGCCAGTCACGACGAGTGGTTCCTTGAGTGGTACAGCGGCGATTGGTGCTCCACTCGCAAAATCTGCCGTTACTATTTATGGTTCTGGTTGTGAAAAAAGCGGAACAACAAATATTCATGGTGTTTTTACAATTGGACTAGGAACATGTGCAGGACCATATCTTGTAAAAGTTGAAGGTTCGTTGGGAACTGTTTATTCACTCGCTACTGATGATGATGTTGGAGATATTGTAAATGCCAGTCCATTAACATCATTAGTGACCTCATTAGTTCTTGGAAGCAATGATCTCTCAAATGCAAACGGTACAACTGTTGCGAGTGTTACAGGTAACTCGATTACTGTAAAAGTAGACATTGTTAAAAAGATTGTTCAGCCGCTTTTAAGTGAATTCGGAGTTGAGAGCAAAGACATCATGAAAGGTTCTTTTAAGGCCAATGGCCAGGGACTAGATCGAGTTCTCGATGCTATTGCCGTAGTACCTGCAACAGGTACAGATCTAAAATTGAAATTAAAGGATGGAACAGATGTTACAGTACCAGCGAATGTTGATTTAACGTCAGCAACGACATTGGCGACATCAGTAACAAATGCCGTGACAAATATTTCTTCAGCAATGGATGCACTAGATGAAGTTCAAAGAGACATCACAGCAGCACTTCGTTTAATTGCGGCAAGAGGAGATATTTCTCCTTACTGTCACGCAGACTTTTTAGACTCTGAATTAGAAGGAAATGCTGGCTGTTTAGATTATATGGATGCAACCACTGCGACTCTTAAAGTTTCAAGACCAGTTATTCTTGAAAAAGTTTCAGCAACTCATTTTTGGGTGGCCTTTGATGTTTTCATCAAAGAAACAGGGGAGACTGAATTTTCGCTTGCGCGAGCTGGTGTTGTGATGCCAATGAAGAAGAATACAACAAGTGGATTATGGCAGCTTTATGGAAATCAAGTTGAATATGATGTTGAATTATATCCATCTGTCATGGCCATTGATTCTGGAGCAAGCGTTCAAGGATATTATTTTGGTTTAGGTGGAAATACTTCACTTAATAATAAGCCAATCCAACTTAAGTTTCATGGAAATAATTTGGTGAGTGGATCTGATTTAACAATTGATGGTACATTAGACATCTTTGGACAATTTCGCACGACGGATGTTTCAGACCAACTTTGTGATCCAACGGCAGTTAATTCTAATTATAGCTGGCATTGTTTAAAAGGCCTTAAAGTGTCTGGTGCACTTTTTAACGGACAATTTACAAAAGTGACGGCTACATATCCAGATCCAGCTAACAGCTACAATCCAAAGACAACCTCATTCTTCATTCAGACTCCAAAGGATATGTCAGTCAGTGTTCCTACTGTTACATTAACAGGGACGAATGGGACTGTAACAACAGGATGTAAAGCTTCTATCTCTAAAGCTACTTGGACTGAAACAACTGGAAAAATTAAATTTGATAGTCTTGATCCTGTTTGGCTACAAGGCGGAAATTTTTTAGATTTGGGAGATGACAGAGTAGACCAATCTGGCGATTTCCTGGATAGTGAAAAGACTTTCAGTCCAGCTCTCGTACCTGTAGATGTTTCATTCGATCCTGATGCTGCTTTTGAAGTTGGTTACCAACTTTCATTCGTTGATATTTTCGATAGAAGCTATATCCGTTTTGTAACATGTGAATAATCTCAATGCAGGTTCCAACATTTGAAAGTGTTGGAACCTGATTTGTTTACGCAAGTAAAAAAAACGCACCTGTTTAATATCTCACAATAAAGTGATCTCCCTCATGTTTCGTCTAAGCTGTCAGTCATAAGCTTGGGAAGAAACATAAGCAGGAGATCTCTCAATGACCTTGATCAAAATAAAACTCGAAGACCTAAGCCTTCAAGATGCGCTCGATTTGGCCATCTTAGTAGAGCAAGAAGCGCAAGAACGCTACGAAGAATTTAATCGTCAAATTGGTTCCAGTCGACCAGGAGATGCCGGAGAATTTTTTTCTCAAATGGCCCGCAATGAAGCTCAACATGGGGCCGAGTTAAAAAAGAAACGTTCGGAACTCTTTGGATACCTTCCTTCTCGTATGAGTCTCGAAAAACTCTACCAATACCAAAATATTGAAGCTCCTGAATTTGATCGCGCACATAGTTTTATGTCGACGAAACAAGCGTTGTTAATTGCGCTAGATAGTGAGCAAAAAGCATTTGAATTTTTTGATCGATCAGCTCGTTTAGTAACAGATGAATCGGTGAGAACTCTTTTTAATGAACTCAAACAAGAAGAGCTACATCATCTTTCAATGGTGAAAGCGATCATTGATAAAACAATTGATGACGATCAACCCGAAGTTGATAAAGACAATGTTGATGAACCTTCAGGACTTTAATTTTAATTTGTAGAGGATTTATATGAGTGTGCAAACTTTAGAAAGCGTCATTATCAGATTTTCTGGCGACTCAGGTGATGGAATGCAGCTGACTGGTACGCAGTTTTCAAATACGTCAGCAATCATGGGAAATGATATTTCCACTTTTCCGGATTATCCTTCAGAAATTCGTGCCCCTCAGGGAACGATCGCAGGTGTTTCCGGATTTCAAGTTCATTTTGGTTCAACGGAAATCTTCACTCCGGGCGATGAAGTCGACATGCTCGTGGCCATGAATCCTGCGGCCCTAAAAGCAAATTTAGAATCTTTAAAACTTGGTGGACACATCATTGTGAACATCGATGCATTTAACAAAAATAATCTGGAGAAAGCTGGTTACGTGAATAATCCGCTGGAGACTGGAGAGTTAGGAAAATATCAAGTTATTCCTGTTGCTATCACAACACAGACAACTGCAGCTTTAGCAGAAATCGCAATTGATAATAAATCAAAAGATCGCTGTAAAAATTTCTACGCGCTTGGGATGTGTTACTTTTTCTATAACCGCAATATCGATACAACCGTCGCGTGGATTCAAGATAAATTTAAAAAGAATCCTGTGATGATTGATGCCAACATTGCGGCTTTAAAAGCAGGAAGAAACTTTGCGGAAACATCTGAGGTTGTTGTTTCATCTTACACAATTCCAGCAGCGAAGATTGCTCCCGGAATGTATCGTCAGATTAACGGAAATCAAGCGACAGCGTGGGGACTTATTAAAGCTGCTGAATCAGCTGGACTTGAACTTTTCCTGGGAAGTTATCCGATTACTCCCGCAACAGATATATTACATGAACTCTCAAAACAAAAACATTTGGGAGTAAAAACTTTTCAAGCAGAAGATGAAATTGCAGGTATCTGCTCTGCGATTGGTGCTTCGTGCGCCGGTGATCTCGCTGTCACAACTTCATCAGGACCAGGTGTCGCTCTTAAATGTGAAGCTATCGGATTGGCCGTGAGTTATGAAATCCCACTTGTCATAGTGAATGTACAAAGAGGCGGGCCTTCAACTGGTCTTCCAACAAAAACAGAACAGGCCGATCTTAATCAAGCACTGAATGGAAGAAATGGTGAGGCACCAATTGTTGTTATGGCCGCTTCTAGCCCGAGCGATTGTTTTCACATGGCCTATGAAGCTTCTCGCATTGCTCTCGAACACATGACACCGGTTATGCTTTTAACAGATGGGTACATTGCTAACGGCAGCGAACCTTGGAAACTTCCTGATCTGGATAATAATTATCTCAAGATCAACACATGTCTGATTGATCCGGAGAAAGATGATCCTGCTACAACTAAATGGACGAATAGAAATCCAGAATCGCTCGCACGTAAGTGGATTGTGCCCGGAATGAAAGGATTTGAATATCAAATCGGAGGTTTGGAAAAAGATATAGTGAAGGGATGTGTTTCTCACAATCCGCTTAATCACCAAAAAATGTCAGATCTCAGAGAGAAAAAAATCCAAATGGTTGCTGAAAATATCCCGCTTCAAAATGTTGAAGGCGAATCAGCTGGTGATTTATTAGTTGTAAGCTGGGGGGGAACTTACGGAGCTGTCCACATGGCCGTAAAAAAACTTCAGCAGAAAAATTTAAAAGTTTCTCATATGCATTTACAGTACATCAATCCAATGCCGAAAAATGTTCAGGAAATTTTAACTGGCTTTAAGAAAGTTATTGTTCCTGAACTTAATAAAGGTCAATTGAAAGATCTTTTGAATGCGAAATTTCATGTAAACGCAACTGGGTTCAATAAAATGCAAGGTCTGCCGTTTAAGATTTCCGAACTTGAAACTGCCTTTATTAATGCTTTAAAAGAAGGACAAATGTTATGAGTGACAATTGCGTAGAATATAAGAAAAAAGATTTTATGAACGACAATGAAGTTCGCTGGTGTCCGGGATGTGGCGACTATTCCATTCTCGCCAGTCTTCAGCTTGCCCTGACAAAAGTAGGTAAGAAAAAAGAAGATATTGTGTGCGTATCAGGAATCGGATGTTCGTCTCGCTTTCCTTATTACATGGGCACCTATGGCTTTCACACTATTCACGGGCGTGCACCGGCAATCGCTTCAGGCATTAAACTGGCCAATCCTGATCTCTCTCTTTGGATCATTACAGGAGATGGAGATGGTATGTCGATCGGTGGGAATCATTTGATACATGCCATGAGAAGAAACATCAATATGAACATTCTTCTGTTCAATAATGAGATTTATGGTCTCACAAAAGGACAGTACTCACCAACAACTGAGAAAGGTACGGTGACAAAATCATCTCCCTACGGATCAATTGACCGTCCCTTCAATACAGGAAAACTGGCATTGGGGTCTGGAGCTACTTGCCTTATCAAAACTATTGATACAGACCCAAAGCACATGATGGAAATGATGGTGAAGGCCGATCAGCATAAAGGAATTTCGTTCCTGGAAATTTACCAAAACTGTGTGATCTTCAACGATAAGGTTCACGATGTTTATACTAATCGCGGAACAAGAGATGATAATTGTCTTTATCTAGAGCACGGACAGAGAATGATTTTCGGTAAAGATAAAAATAAAGGAATTCGACTGAACAATTTTTCACTGGAAGTTGTAATAATCGGAGAGAATGGAATTACCGAAAACGATATTCTTGTTCATGATAAACATAATGAGATTCTTGCTTATCAATTGCTGGAATACAGTAATCCACCACATTTTCCAATGGCGATTGGGGAAATTTTTGTCAAAGAAGAGGCGACAACTTATGACGAAGACATGATGGAGCAATTGAAGAATGTGACAGAGAAGAAGGGAAAAACTTCATTTAAAGATCTGATGTATTCGGGGGATGTATGGAAGGTAACATAAGAGAGCTTATTGCCAAACTCAATCAGGATCATGAAATTGTATCGGCAAAGATCTATCAATTAAACGCTTTGATCAATCTGCCAGCTGAAGATAACTTTCCTAAGATTATTGAAATGCTGAAGTTCTTTGAAGATTTTATTTTCAAGATTCACCATAAAAGAGAAGAGGAACTACTCTATAACTGGATGGTGAAACAAAATAAAAACTCTGATACCCAGCTCATTCAGAAAATTATAGATGATCACAATGCATTTTCTGATTTTGCTAAAAAAATTGTTAATGATATTGAAAACCATCTTCAAAATAAACCTGCACCGACGGTAGGTTCAATACGCTACGATCTAAGTTTATTTATTGGTAATTATGTTGATCATATAGAGAAAGAAGAATCGTTTATTTATTTAATCGCAGAAAGCTTGGCAAATATCGCCGTTTAATCTGACCAGGATCAGCTATTCTTTAGCAGTGATGATCGTGTGAATTACATTTCACACGATTTTAAATAAAGGACTTATTGTCCAACGAGAAAATGTCCGAATCGTATTTCAAGTTGTGCTGAAATATAACAAGGATAAAAATAATGAAACGCTGGAGTCTGAATGCAAAGATCTACTCACTTATAGGGATCATGATTTTTACTGCGATCATGATTTCGTTTCTCGCCATTGGAAAACTTAAAATTTTAAATGAAAGTATGCATCGTTTAGCAGAAGGTCCTGTTAAACGCCAAAAAATGCTCCTGGATATCCAAGGCTTTTATTACTTGCAGATCATCAACGAAAAGAATTATCTACTCGCAAGTCATACCGAAGACAAAATTAAGCATGCTCAGCATTTTGAAGAACAACATACATTACTCATGCAAATGTATAACGAGGTTTATCCTCAGTTAGTTCCTAAAAATCAAATTAACATCAAATCCTTTATGGATTCATATGATAAGTTTCTTATTTTGAATAAAAGTATAAGGAAAAAAACTGAAGAAGGTCATTCAGCAGATGCGATTGCACTATCGATGAAAGAAGGAAGAGAGCTTCGTTTGGAAATTGAGCATAAACTCAAAACTGTAATGGATTTCAATATCGCACTCGTTAATCGAACTGTTAAAGAAAGTGATGAACTATTTGTTGATTCTAAAATGATAATGATAACGACAAGTATCGTGGCGATTCTACTTTCACTCGTGCTGGCCTATTTAATGTTAAAAGCAGTCGGAAATGCAATTGCAAAAGTCATCGATGCTTTGAAGAACAATTCTTCAGAGGTTACTAATACAGCTGAAAACATTGCCGCCTCTTCTGAAGAGCTTTCCCAGGCCACAACGGAACAATCTGCATCCCTCGTTGAAACAGCTGCATCAATCGAAGAGATGAGCACAATGGTTCAAAACAATGCGGAGAATGCCCGCAAGGCATCTGAAGTTTCCGCGCGCAGTAGTTCAAGTGCTCAACGAGGGAAAGAAGTTGTAAAAGATATGATCAAAGCAATAGATGATATCAGTCTAAGTAATGATCAGATTATGTTGCAAATAAATAAAAGCAATCAACAGATTTCAGACATAGTTAAAGTTATTTCGGACATTGGTAATAAAACACAGGTCATTAACGAAATTGTTTTTCAAACAAAACTCCTCTCATTCAATGCTTCGGTCGAAGCTGCACGTGCCGGCGAACATGGTAAAGGGTTTTCTGTAGTGGCCGAAGAGGTAGGGAATCTTGCACAGATGAGTGGGCGTGCGGCCGAAGAAATTACAGTAATGCTCGATTCGAGCATTAAAAAAGTAGAGGGAATTGTTCTCGAGACAAAAACTAGTGTTGATCAGCTTATCAATAATGGAAAAACGAAAATTAATACTGGAACTAAAATTGCTCATCAGTGCAGCGATGTTTTGGAAGAAATCGTTGAGAACGTCAATCAAGTCACGGGAATGGCCAATGAAATATCGAATTCATGTCGTGAGCAATCGCTTGGTGTTCAGGAAATTAATCGGGCCATGAATCAACTTGAACAAGTTACTCAGATCAATGCCGCAAGTTCTGTTCAAGCAGCTTCAGCGGCCGGAGAACTTTCAAACCAGGCAAGTTCTATGCGAGTTCAAGTTGATGTTCTATTTCAAACAGTGATGGGCGATGAGAAACAGGCCGCTTAAATATAAGGGCACCTCTTTTAGAGGTGCCAATCTCCGCTAGCTTCTGGTTGGTAGAGAACTTCTAAAATTTTTAATGTTTTTGTTTTTCCGTTTGGAAACATCCAGTTGATCTCTTGTCCTACTCGAAGTCCGATGAGCGCTGACCCCATTGAGGCAAGAACAGAAATCTTTCCTTCTGCAAAGTTAGCGTCTGAAGGATAAACAATTGTGATAATCATTTCTTTGTTGTCTTGAACGTTTAAAAATTTAACTTTAGAGTTCATCGTTACTAAATCAGCGGGGACATCATCATCAGAAATGACTTTGGCCCTCTCTAATTCAATCTCTAAATTCTCAAAGTCTGAAGACTTTTGAAAACTAAGAATGTGCTGGATGCGGAGTAAATCTTTTTCAGTAATAAGAATAGCTACTTCATTCATTTGAATCTCCTTAACTTATATATGAGGAAATAATTCGTCATACGTTTTCACACGATTATCATCCGTGCGTTTATATAGATGTTTGCGGTTCAATTCATTAACGTGGCTTAACCCCATGGCCCCAATAACATGAGCAAGAGCTGATAGTGTTTCATTGTGAAAATTTTTAACTCGCAATCTTTTCGTGGGCACATGAATACCGGCATAGAGATCAGGATTTTGTGTGGCTACACCCGCCGGACAAGTGTTGTTGTTACAGCGAAGCGCTTGAATACATCCAAGTGCAAGCAGCATTGAGCGGGCCGCATAGGTAGCATCAGCACCCAGCGCGAGTAGTTTTACAATATCAAACGCCGTCGTAATTTTTCCTGTCGCAATGATTTTGATCTCGTCTTTTAATCCCGCTTTTTTAAGACTATCTACTATGAAGACTAGTGCATCTACTCCTGGCATGCCCATGTAGTTGCTAAATTCCAGTGGAGCGGCTCCTGTGCCACCTTCAGCCCCATCAACAACGATAAAATCTGGATAACTTTGTCGTTCAACCATCGCCTGAACGAGTTCTTCAAATTCATGTAAATGACCCAGGCAAAGTTTTAAACCTATAGGTTTTCCTCTTGAATGGATTCGCAATAGTTGGATGAAATCAAGCATACTATTCGGATCCGTAAATGCGGAGTGAGAGGGAGGCGAGATCACATCGCGACCAAGGGCCACGTTTCTAATCTTAGCGATCTCGGTCGTAACTTTTTTTCCCGATAGAATACCACCATGACCTGGCTTAGCTCCTTGAGAAAGTTTAATCTCAATCATTTTGACCTGCGGAAGAGCTGCATTAATTTTGAAGAGCTCTAAATCGAATGCGCCTGCTAGTGTTCGACAACCGAAATATCCAGTTCCAATTTGCCAGATGAGATCTCCGCCAGAAGATAAATGGTAAGAAGAAATCCCTCCTTCACCGGTGTTGTGAGCGAAGTTGCCGTCTTTTGCCCCTCCATTAAGGGCAAGTATGGCGTTTGGAGAAAGGGATCCAAAACTCATGGCCGAAATATTGAGAATGGAAAGTGAATAAGGTTGAGTACAAAATTTACTTCCAACGGTGACTCTTAAATTTTTTACATCAACATGTTTGGGATACATCGAATGTGTGATGAACTCATACCCTTTGGCATAGAGATCATGTTGCGTTCCGAATGGAACGGTATCCAGTACTTTTTTAGCTCTTTGGTAAACGATTGAGCGTTGTTCACGACTGAATGGTTTTCCATCGGTGTTGGATTCAATGAAATACTGATTGATCTCAGGTCGTATCGATTCGAAGAGATAGCGAAGATGTCCGAGCACTGGAAAATTTGATTTAATGGCATGTCTTTTTTGGAAGATGTCCCTAAAACCAAGCAGGAAAAAAGGGGCGAGGAAGGCAATGGAATACAGACCAGCCGTCCACGTAAAGTAGAAAACAATATTTGAAAAAAAGGCCACCACAAATGTGATGTAAAAAAACTTTCTCATGTTTGGTCCATGTGAAACAAAAAGTTAATGGGTAAAATTTAAAAAAATGAGAATGAGAACAATTAAAATTGTTCTAAGAGAGGGGAAAGGTGAGGACACCTAGGTAATGACGAGATGATTTGATCATATTGTTAGCATATCACGGAATCATCCTTTGGAGAACATCTAAGCTTTTTTAAAGCTAAGCTGTTAACTTTTCACATAAAATTTCGCACTGAGAATTCTCAAATGACGATGATTCTATTAAAGTTATTGAATCAAAATTAACCCAAGGAAAGTCCTTTGAAAAATTTTCTGTCGCTGGCCGCTCTGGCTTCATTGTTATTGTTCTCAGCTTGTAGCAAATCCAAAAATGCCAGTGAACGAGTCATTAACCTAACGGCTCCAAGTGACGTCAAAGGATTTGATCCTATGATGGCCAGTGATGTGGGATCCGCAGCTCAGATTGCTAAAATTTATGAAGGTCTTTTGACTTATCATTGGTTCAAACTTCCGTATGAGCTGATTCCTAATCTTGCTGAAGAGATGCCAACAGTTTCTGCCGACGGTCTCACTTATACTTTTAAAATCAGAAAGGGAGTTCTCTTTCAAGACGATGCTTCTTTTCCCAATGGTAAAGGACGCGAGCTTGTATCAGAAGATTTTGTCTATTCCATTAAACGTCATGCTGATTCAAAAAATCAATCGACGGGGTGGTGGTTATATGACGGAAAAATTAAAGGTCTAAACGAATGGAGAACCAAATACGAAAAACTTCCTGAAGCGAATTACGACGAAGTCGTGGAAGGAATTCAAGCGCTCGATAAATATACTCTTCAATTCAAACTCGCGAAGGTTTTTCCACAATTTCTTTATGCACTAGCAATGCCTTTTTCATACGTCGTTCCTCGCGAAGCTGTAACAAAATATGGAAAAGAATTTATCAATCATCCAGTTGGTACTGGACCTTATGTTCTTCCGGTTTTCGATCAAGGAAAACGTCTTGTCTTCACGAAGAATCCAACTTTCAGAGAAAAATTCTATCCGTCGGATGCTTCTCCCGAGTTTAAGCACATGCTGGCCGATGCAGGTAAAAAGCTTCCTCTCGTGGATAAAATCGTAGTGGACATCATCGTTGAATCGCAGCCAGCTTGGCTTAAATTTAACAAAGGTGAAGTGGACTATCTCAGCATTCCAAAAGACAACTACAGTACTACAATTGTTAATAATCAACTTTCGAAAGAGATGACTGATAAAGGAGTCTCACTCTCTATTACTCCTGGCCTAGATGTCTACTTCTACGGTTTTAACTTTGATCACAAAATTTTTCAGAATATCAATTTAAGACGTGCCATGAGTTTAGCTTTTGATCAAAAACTCATGAATGAACTTTTTTATAACAATACAGGTGTACCTGCAGAATCGGTCGCTCCTCCAGGCGTAGCTGGAAATGATCCTGCATTCAAAAATCCATGGAAAGGCCCTAATCTTGAATTGGCCAAAAAACATCTAGCACTCGCAGGTTACCCTGAAGGAAAAGGACTTCCAGAAATAACTCTTGATACGTTCAGCTCGACAAGTGCTCGCCAGAAAGCTGAATTTTTCCAAAAACAAATGGAAAAAATCGGAATCAAAATTAAAGTTGTAGGAAACCTTTCACCTGAACTGCAAGCAAAAATTAAAAAACGCTCAGTCATGATGATCGATTACGGATGGATCGGTGACTATCCTGATACAGAAAACTTCTTGCAGATTTTTTATGGACCAAACTCTTCTCCTGGTGCAAACAGCGCCAACTACAACAATCCTGAGTTCAACAAAATGTATGAAAATGTCGCTAAAATGCAGAACACTCCGGAGAGAACTGCCCTTTACGAAAAAGCAGTTCAGTATTTAACGAATGAAGTTGTTGTCATCTTCACCGTTCATACTCAAACATACATGCTTAAGCAAAAATGGATTAAAAACTATCACGACAGTGATTTTATTTTCGACTTTCATCAATACTTAAATGTTGATTTAAAAGAAAAAGCAGAAACACTTAAAAAATTTAAATAGGATTAAAATGAAAATATTAGCTTTTGGGGCGAGCCCGAGTAAACATTCAATCAATAAAAAACTTGCGACTTTTGTCGCAGGTCTTTTTGAAAATGCAACAGTAACGATTCTTGATCTCAATGATTTCGAAATGCCTATTTTTTCTGTGGATAGAGAGTTTCCTCTTCCTGATCAAGCAACAAAATTTGCGGCCCATATCGACAGCACAGATTTAATTGTCATGTCACTCTCAGAAAATAACGGCAATCACAGCGCTGCTTTTAAAAATCTTTACGATTGGGTCTCAAGAATTCCTAATCGCAAAGTGTGGAATGGAAAAAAATTATTAGTTCTTTCAACTTCACCTGGTGGTCGCGGCGGGAGCTCTTCACTTGAGATTGGTTTAAAACGTTTTCCATTCGATGGAGCCGAAATTGTGGGATCAATGAGCCTTCCGAGTTTCAATCAAAATTTCAGTGAAACTGATGGCATCACGAATCCAGAATACTTAGCGAAAGTTAAGGAACTCGTGAAAAACGCTCTATGAAATTCGATCACTCCCTAGACCAAACTGAAGCCATTCAAAAAATCAGAGAGAAAGTGCGCTCTCATATTCACCTGGCCGAATATAAAAAAGCGCACAAGTATCTTACCAAAATTCATTCTCAGTTTCCCAATAGCTATTACATTGCTTCTATGCTTGCGACATTGGGCACGGAAGATTCATTTGTTTTAAGTGACAAGGAAATGAACCGTGACTTCGCCATTGCTGCAAAAAAATTGAGAAAGCTTCTGTATTCAGCAAGAGGAGCAAGTGAAGCACTAAGGAATCGAAACATCAACGAATACTATTGGTTCTCTCAACAACATCACAAACAATATCTATTCGGATTAAAAAATCTCAAACAAAAAATTTATGGTGGATACTATTCTGCCGGAGTGGGGGCCGCTTTTCATGCCTATAAATTCGCTCTAAAAGGTAAGAAAAAACTTGCCATCAAATGGGCAGTGACAGCTGAGAAATGCTGGCGCAGCTATTTTAAAAAAGTTTCTCCGGATTATCACGATGCTTGGTACTGGTATGCTCTTTCCCTGGGAGTGCAGGGGAGACTTGAAGAATCTGAAGAAGTACTCGCACACTCAGCAAAGCTCGGGAAATTAAACGTCAAGAAAGACCCTGCTTTCATTAAGATGAGACGGATGATCCGAGAGTCTCAAGTCTAGTATGTAAAAATTTCAATTTTCCCCACAGGGTGCTTAGCTATGAGAAAATCTCAATCTCATGAAAAAGCTATTGTTCATTTACACTTTGATTTTTTCAACTCTATTGAGTGCTGAAGTCAGTTGCCCGAAAGTTGATCCAACTTATTTTTGTATCACTCCGGAGATGGCACCAAACTCTGACATTCAACAAACAGACTTTTATCTCATACCTGTAAAAATAATGTCACTCTTTCAAAAAGAATTGAGCGCTCTGAAATACCCGCTTGCACTGGATGCTCGCTGGGAGAGTCCATATTTTGGAGCGGGTGTCTCACTTTACAATAATCAATTCTCGCTCATGATTCTGGGAGGAACGACTCGGATTCAAGGTATGACTAAAGAAGCTTACGCTGCCCTTGTCTGTCATGAACTAGGACATATGATTGGTGGAGCTCCTTTTCAAACTATACCAGGAGCAGAGTGGTCGTCCTCTGAAGGACAATCAGATTTTTTTGCAGCAAGTGTATGTTTGCCTCGCTATTTTAAATCACTCGGAATCGCTGATATAAAAATTAAAGAAGAAATCGAAGCGGCCGGTTTTGAAATGATGTGGGCGTTTAAAGATTTTGATTCCAACAGCGCTGACAAAACAATTATCAGGCATCACGTGTACAAAAAAACAGTACCCCAAACGCTGATCAACACCTATCCCGATTTACAATGTCGGTACGAAACATTCCGTGCTCCCGAAAAACGCGCTTCATGCTGGTTCAAATAGGAGGTTCCAACACACTTTTCTTGTTATTGAGCGACAAGAAAAGTGTGTTGGAACCATTATTCATTATTATGGATTTGAATCTAGTCCATTTATTTTGTTGGCCAAACGAGCTGGCATCAAGTTGATGACCATATCGATTGAATTTTTGATTGCGCCCTGTTTTTTGTATTCTGACTTCAGTTGATCAAACGCTGCTGAGATTTGATTGGCCTCAAGTTCAGAGAAAAGTTTTCTCGCTTGAGCGAAAACTTTTGTTTCCTCTTCTTGAATGTGATGTTCAAGGGAATCTTTCAGCTTCTGTGCTGTCTCTTTCCAATTTCCTGCTACTTTATCTTTCGTTTGCAGGATTCTTAGAAAGCCTTCCGCTTCCATGTGCTCTTTAAATGAGTGCATGACAACTCCAGTATCCACGTCAGCTGCGCGGATTGAATTGTAAACGACAGCTTCTTCTGCTCGAGCATGCGGAATCAATTCTGAAGCAATCTTTTCGATGATTGTGTGACGATATTCATCGTTTTCATTTAGTGAAAGTAATTCTGTTAAAAGAGCTTTAACTTCTTCGTGATCTTTTTTTAGATTTTGATAAATATCCATGTGCTCAACTCCTTTGATGATGAGATAGGTGGGATACAATTTAGAAAATCACACCCACTTTCTTCATGAAAGGATCACTGCAAACATTTTCGCGCGTCTATTCAGACTATTTCGCTCAATTTATTTTGACCTTTTGTTTTTTCTCTTTAAACTTCCTTGGTATTTCAAAATCAAGAAGCATGGAAGTTATGACAAGAAATAGATCGGCATCTCGCCAATTAGAAATTCTCACTGAGCTACCACTCGAACAATCACATCAACTCGATCTTTTGAGTTTTGTTTCTGACGAGCTTGGACTCTCAAAAGTGATGGCGAGAGAAAAGCGCGCACCATCGTCTAAAGCTGCGGGGCCGCAATTTCACGGACACATTGATCGCACAAAAACATTTGCAACATTCTGCTTAGGAGATTCTAACTACTTTGCAGTGGAAGCGATTAAACGTTTTATCCAACAAGAAAAATCGGATTACGGATTAGTTTATCTCATGGCCGAGAGCGGACTAGGTAAAACGCATATTCTCCACGCAGTTGCGAATGAACTTCGTGAATCGAAAAAATCGTTTTATATCGGTTCACCTCTCATGATGAACTACATGCTGGAAAATTTTAACAGCTTAAAAATTTACGATTTTCTTCTGATCGATGACATTGAAGAAGTGTGCGGACAAGAAGAACTTCAAAAAAGCTTTTGCCAGCTTTTCGACTATGCCCAAATGGGGGCCATGAAAATTATTATAACTGGTGGAGCGACTCCTAAAGATCTTCGTCGTTGCGAAGATCGTTTTAAAGGAAAACTCTCTGCCGGACTTTCACAAGTGATAGGAAAAATGGATCAAGCTCTCGCACGTTCAATTGTCGCCAGCAAATGTAAAAGTATTCAATTGGATTTGCCAGCAGAGGTGAGTAATCTCGTCACTGAAAATATTGAGTTCAATGCTTATGGTTTGGAGAATGTCCTTCACAAGTTGAAAGATATCAGCTCGCGCGGGAATTCTGTTGTCACAATGGAAATTGCAAAAGCTGAGCTTCCCCAAAAAATCGAGGCAAAAATTATTCCTGTAGAAAAACCGGTCGACAATTTTTCTGAGCTTGTAGAAAAAGTCGCGGGACACTTCCAAATTACAAGTGAGGATATTCTCGATCGCAGCCGTAAAAACGAATACGTTTTTGCCCGTCATGCGGCCATGTTTGTCGTTCGCGAACGACTTAACCTCAGTTACCCTCAAATTGCTAAAATTTTTAAGCGTGATCATTCTTCTGTCATGTACGGAATCAATCGAATGAAGCAAAAAATCCAATCGGATTCCAAATTTGCGAACACAATAAACACTCTCTAAAGCTTTGGCATAAATTTCCTGATTAATACGTGCATTGACTAAAATACGAAATCAAATTCCAATTAATAAAGCTCATTTATTGGAGGAATTTTAGTATGAAGTGTTTATTACTCGCGGCCCTACTGTGTACAAGCCTAATGGCAAGTGCGGAAATTAAAAAAATTACTGCAGCAGCAGATCCATGGCCACCATTTGTTGATCCAAACAGCAAAACTCAAGGTCTATCACTTGAGATCATTCGCGCTGCCATGGCGACACAAAAAATTGAAGTTGAAATGAACTTTGTTCCTTGGGCTAGAGCGGAAGCTGACGTTAAAGCGGGAACAACTGATATTCTCCCAAATACTTGGTTAACAGAAGAGAGATTGAAAGATCTAACTTACAGTGATCCATACGCTTCAAACGAAGTAAAATTCATCAAAAGAAAAGGCGATGCTTTCGAATTCAATGGAATTGATAGTCTTGCTGGTAAAACAGTAGGTATCGTACAAGGTTATGGTTATGGAGATGAATTCTTAAAATCAACAAAGTTCAAGAAAGATGCTTCAACAGATATCGTAACAAACATTAAGAAGCTTAACCTTTCACGAATCGATTTAACTCTTGATGATCAAATCGTGGTAAGTGCTCTTCTTCAAAAAGAAGATCCTTCGCTTCTGTCGAAAATTGAATTTACAAAAAATGCGCTTACAGTGAACAAACTTCACATTACGACTGGTAAGAAAAATAAGAATGGCGCTGAAATCATCGCTGCTTTCAACAAAGGTCTTGCTGAAATCAAAGCAAACGGAAAGCTCGCTGAAATTTTCAAAAAATACGGTATTAACTAGTTCTCTTTTGAGAAGGTGTCAGTGATGGCACCTTCTTTCAAACTTTAAGTCCCAATTGATCTCGCAAATGATAAAGATTGCTTCGATGGAGACCAAGATCTTTGGCGGCCGCTGCCCAATTACCTTTATTGCGTTTTACAGCTCTAGTGATTAATGTTTTTTTGTAATCAAGCAGAGCTTCTTGCAAAGTAAGATTGTCATTTGCTTTTTTGTCTGAAGATTTTTTATCAGTTGGAATTTTTAACGGCAGATCGCCTGGTAAAAATAAATGTTGTGGTTCAATAAGGATAATTGGCCCATCATGATTTCGCGTTTGAGAAGCGTGTAGTGTCGCACGAGAAATAATATTTTTTAATTCGCGAACGTTACCCGGCCATGAGTATTCATGCAATTTTGTAAGTGCTTCAGGACTCAAACGAAAAGGTTTGCATCCCAGACGTCGTTGATAATAGTCACAGAAATATCCGGCGAGCAATGGGATATTGTGCAAATGCTGACGAAGGGGAGGTGTTTGCAGTGGATAAACATTCAAACGATGGAACAGATCCGCTCGAAACGTTCCTCTTTTAATTTCTTCTTCTAAATTTCTATTTGTGGCCGCAATGATTCGTACATTTACTTTGCGTGCTCTATCTTCACCCACACGCTGGATTTCGCCTTCTTGAATGGCCCTTAAGAGCTTTGCTTGAATGGAGAGTGGAAGTTCACCAATTTCATCCAAAAACAATGTTCCATTGTGGGCGACTTCAAATTTTCCTAGACGATCTTGAATTGCTCCAGTGAATGATCCTTTTTTATGACCAAAGAGTTCACTCTCAGCAATGCTTTCTGGAAGAGCAGCACAATTGAGATAAATGAGTGGTTGATGTGCACGATTAGAGTGTGAATGAACGGCACGGGCAACTAACTCTTTTCCTGTCCCTGTCTCTCCTAAAATAAGAATAGAAAGATCTGACTTAGCGACAAGTTTTAAATCTTTTTTTAACTGAGCAAGTTCAGTTCCTGTCCCAATGAGTTCACCACCACCTTTAGCCGAAACCTGATTCATTAGTTCCTGAGCAACATGATCTTGTCGTTGAGTCGTTTCTTCTAATGTCTCTATAAGCAGTGATGTGCGGAGAGTGGCACCTGCAAGCGCAGAGAGTGCGATTAAAAAATCATCGCTGATGTGATCGAAAGCATGCGGTGACAAAGAGTCAGCAGTCAGAATACCAATCGTTTTATTTTCAACGATCAGCGGACATCCCATACAAGCGTGAACATGCTCAAGTGCATGTGGATCACTCGCTACTAATCCATCAAAAGGATCGGGGAGATCGCAATCAATCGGAAAACGCACAGGTGATTTTGATTGAGAAATTATATCCAGGCGCGGATTTGTTTTTAGAGGATAGGCCATTGTCTCAGCTTCAGGAGCAAGACCAAAACTCGCGAGTGTTGTGAGCTTTTCTTGCTCAAGCAACATCAAGGTAGCGGCATCGAAAGGAATCGTTTGTTTGAGAATTTTCAACATCTCATTGAATCGATCTTTGCTCGATAAAGTAGCGTTCAAATTGAGGGCGATAGGGAGTAAAACATCTAGATTTTGCATAGATGTATTATATACATCATGATGTGAAAAACATAGCTTTTAAATGATGTAAAAAACATATCCTGCAAATGATAACTCCATGAAAATACACATCTAGAAACCTGGCATAACCCTTGCGATTGAGGAGGGTAATTACCCAGGAGGTTTTATGAATTACGCTCGAATGCCCCTTGCGGAACTCGCTATCAACATTCCAATGGCGACTTCGCTTTTTAGAAAAAACCGGCTCGATTTTTGTTGTGGAGGGAAACAAACTTTAGAGGAAGCTTGTCAGAAAAAAAATCTCAACGTGAGTGAGATCATTGTTCAACTGCGTGAGCTCGAAACAAATCACGCCTTTGAATTTGAATCTAGTCCACTTGAGAACATCACTCATTACATTGTTCTTCGTTATCATCTTGATTTGAAAAAACGTTTTCCTGAGCTTATCGCGCTTTCAGATAAAGTTGAAAAAGTTCATTCAACTCATGCTGATTGTCCAACGGGGTTGACGGCGCTCCTTCAACATATGCATCAAGAGATGCTTCAACACATGATGAAAGAAGAAAATATTCTTTTTCCGCTTATTGAATCAGGAAAAGGAAGTTTGGCACTAATGCCAGTAAAGGTAATGATGGCAGAACATGAAGCTCATGGTGATCATTTGGAATCATTGCATATCTTAACAAATGATTTTGCTCCTCCAGCTGATGCATGTCCGACTTGGCAGGCACTTTATAAAGGTCTTGAAAAACTCGAAGAAGAATTAATGGAACACATTCATCTTGAGAATAATATTCTGTTCCCTCGCGCGCTTGTGCAAAAAGGAGCGTAGTCAATGAAATCGACAAAAAAATTATGGGTCTTACTCTTCGCTGTTTTACTCGGAACTTTTAGTATTCTGGGTTTTTTCGGAACAGAAATTTTCCGTCAAGCTCCACCTATACCTGAATCAGTTGTTACTACTGATGGTCAACAAGTCATGACCAAAGATTCTATTCTCACTGGTCAAACTGTCTGGCAATCTATTGGTGGTCAGCAGATCGGTTCAATATGGGGGCATGGTGCCTATCAAGCTCCAGACTGGACAGCAGACTGGCTTCATCGCGAATCAGTTTTCCTACTTAATCTTTGGGCCCAAAGAGATCATCAAAAAAATTACGCTGATCTCTCAGGTGTTGATCAAGCTTCACTCAAAGAAAAACTAAAACAAGAATTGCGTACAAATCGTTATGATCCAAATACAAAAGCGATCACAATTTCACCTGATCGTTTACTCGCGATTCAAGAATTAAGTAAACATTACAAAGGTATTTTTAGTAACAACCCTGAGTACAAAAAATATCGTCAGGATTATGCAATTCATGATCTTGTTTTAACAAGTGAAGAGCGTCGTGATCTCATGATGCATTTCTTTTTCTGGACAAGTTGGTCAGCATCAACAAATCGTCCTGAAAAGAATTTTACTTATACAAACAACTGGCCTCATGAACCACTCATCGACAACGTCCCAACTTCAGCAAATACTCTTTGGTCTATTCTCTCTGTAGTTCTTCTGCTTTTTGCTCTTGGAGGTTTAGTGGCCTATCACGCTTTCAAGAAAAAACATGAAGACGATACTGTTCCACCTGCCATTGATCCATTAGGGAAATTTACTCTAACTCCTTCAATGAAAGCTCTCTGGAAATATTGTGCTGTAGTTCTTTTACTCTTCGGTGTTCAATGTTTATTGGGTGCTTTGACTGCTCACTATACTGTTGAAGGACAAGATTTTTTTGGGATTCCGGTTTCACAATATCTTCCGTATTCTCTAACACGCACTTGGCACATTCAAACTGCACTTTTCTGGATTGCAACTGCATTCCTGGCCATCGGTCTCTTCTTAGCTCCAATGGTTGGAGGAGCAGAACCTAAAGGACAAAAACTTGGTGTTGATGTTCTCTTCGGTGCACTGTTAGTTGTTGTCTTCGGTTCTCTTGCAGGTGAGTTCTTTGCTATTCACCAAAAACTTCCTCTGGAATTAAGTTTCTGGTTTGGACATCAAGGTTATGAATACACCGATCTTGGTCGTGTTTGGCAGATTGCACTTTTTGTTGGTCTCCTTCTTTGGTTGTTCCTCATGATTCGTGCACTTCTTCCAGTCTTTAAAAAAGTAAATGTTCCAAAAGAATTAATTGTCATGTTCGCTGGTGCATCGGTTGCGATCGGACTTTTCTATTCAGCAGGATTTTTCTACGGTGCTAAATCTCACTTGTCAGTCATGGAGTATTGGAGATGGTGGGTTGTTCACCTTTGGGTTGAAGGATTTTTCGAAGTCTTTGCAACTGTCTCACTTGCTTTTATCTTCACTCGCCTAGGGTTGATTAAAGAAGCATTTGCTACTCGTCAGGTTCTATTTTCTACTGCCATCTTTCTCCTCGGCGGTATCCCCGGAACTTTCCACCACCTTTACTTCAGCGGTACACCGATGAGTATTACTGCAATCGGTGCATGTTTTAGTGCTCTTGAAGTTGTTCCTCTTGTACTCATTGGTATTGAAGCTTATGAAACTTACACAATGGAACATCAAGCGGCCTGGATGCAACAATACAGATGGCCGATTAGATTTTTCATCGGTGTTGCTTTCTGGAACTTTCTTGGTGCAGGTATCTTCGGATTCCTTATCAATCCACCAATCGCGCTTTATTACATGCAAGGATTAAACACTACTGCGGTTCACGCTCACGGAGCAACTTTCGGAGTGTATGGTCTTCTTTCTCTTGGTCTCGTGCTCTTCATTCTTCGTCGTCTTAAACCAGTAGGCGTGTGGAAAGAGTTACACATCAAATCTGCTTTCTGGTGTATGAATATTGGTCTTATTCTCATGATCTTCTTAAGCTTATTACCAATCGGTATCATGCAGACTATGGCGAGTATGGAAACAGGATTGTGGTTTGCGAGAAGCTCTGACTTCTTACAACTACCACATATGCAAGTGCTGCGCTGGATGCGCGTCGTGGGTGACACTCTATTTCTTATCGGAGTTGCTCAGTTAATTTATTTCGCCCTCGGTATCTATTATGGATGGAGCTTTGAAAAAGAAACTGTTACTGAATCTGAACCGATTGATGTCGTAGAAGCTTAAGCGAAAGGTTATGAAGTGTGCCTGGAGTCTTTTTATCCAGGCACCTTTTTCTTAGAATGAATGTGAAGGAGTACGCTTATGAATGAAATGAATTTACCCGTAGACGAATACACTAGCATTTCGCCTCAAACGATAAGTCTCAATGCTGAACTCAAAGATGCTCACCAATTGATGAAAGATAAAGGGATTCGTCACTTGCCCGTGATGGACGGAAAAGATGTTGTTGGGATCGTTTCAGAAAGAGACATCCTCGCCAATTACGGAAAACCGTGGAGTGAATTCATGCGCGTGAAAAGCGTGATGAGTACATCAATACTCTTTGCCCATGCTAATGATCAACTAGGGGATGTGGCCTATAGATTATCTTGTGAGAAAAAAGGTTCAGCTATTATTCTTGATGATCAAGAAAAACTCTATGGGATTTTTACAACGACGGATGCACTGAATGCATTAGTCGAGTTATTACTTCCGCAAAAGGGTTAGTTGTTAGCGACATACTTATTTGTGTATTGAATTGATTTTGGTGGGAGGATTGGTTCACGTCCAACACCTTTGACTTTTTTCACTCCACTATTATTGGTATTAGAAGAATTTGATAAACCTGCCGCGATAATCTTATTGGAAGCATCGACAACTTTTGAAACTTTTTGAGCAATCAAAGCATATTCTGTGACAGACATTTGACCTGCTTCATACTTCTTTGTGGCCTCAACAAGAATTTCAAATTGTGATTGTTTTCCCAACTCAATGTACTGAAGTTGCTCGCTTAAAACATTAACTTCATTTTTAGTAACAGCTGATGCTGATGTCTGCTGTGGCACCGCCTGACCTGAACATGCGGCCATGTTTTCTGGTGTATTAGCACCACTTGTATTATTTCTAATTTCATAGCAAGGATCATAATTAGGGTTGAGAACGGAAGTAGCTCCTTGTGCGATATACATCGAAGTCGGTTGCTTTTCATTATACTCTTTAAAAGCATCGAATTGTTCTTTGCTCAATCGTGAGATCTGTTTAACTTCTAAAGCAAGACCGCGATCGAGGTTGTTCACGCAACTGGCAGTACCATTACACATTTTTACACTTTTATCGTAATTTTCATAGAGCCCGTTGATGTGCGCTTGCTGTCCTTGTGACATTTTATCAAAATCTTTTGTGGGTTCTTTACTTATAGAAACATCTGCAATGGGAGAAAAATCCTGATTCTCATATCTATCCTGAACATCTGTTGCTGATACAGAAAGAGAAGTGAGGACTGAGAGAATAATAAGAGATGATTTCATAATTTTCCCCTGCATTTTGCTTCTAACAATCATCGCTGAGAAGTTCCTAAACTCCTAAAAGAGTAGCTAACTCATTGAACCTGGCCAAAACCAGTGCCTTTTTTAATAGGCATATAATATCGATCTAATCTTTATCATTGAAAAAAAGGGTGTTCTCGGCCAAATAGGTTTTTATGAAAAACATAATTTTAATGATCGTTATAACTCTTATGCATCCTGCTTTTTCCGCTGATTCATCTGATGTCACAAAATTGCTTTCCAATTATTGCGAGAAAACGTGGTGTAATGAAGTCGCGATTGAATTTAAGACTTTTCAATGTGATTTTGAAAAAGACAATCGCTGTGTTTTGGATTTTACCATTGCAGAAAAAAATGAAGTGTCTTGTACCTTCCATAACTATAAATCAATAGATCAATTAATAGAAAATGAAGAAGAATTGTCTGAGCGTTTTTTGGAAGAAGTCACTGATTGTGTGACAACCAAGCTTTAACTGCGATCAATATAAAGCGCCTTGCAAACTCCCAGCAAGGCCTGGCAATCATCTGTTTTAATCAGAACTGTAAATCCAGAGTATCGCTGATGATCGACTTTCAGTAGATCGTAAATTTGAGTGTAAGATTCTTGAGTAACGGGCAAATTATCAAAGTCAGAAATGACGTCACGAAGATCAACAACCGCAATAACTTTATATTTTCCAATGTGTTTTGTGTTCGTCGACATCATGAATGGTCGAACATATTCTTTCTGAACAACTTCAGTCTTAGGCTCTTCGTAATGCAAATTTCCTTTGCCACAAGAAACCAATGAAATCAGAGACAACATCATTAATAATTTTTTCATAAATAAAATTATTAAACAGTTTTTCTGGGACGTCACGTAGTTTCAAAGTCCTTGTTATGTATTAATATGTTATCTCACGATTTCAGGAGAAATTTTTTGCATCATTTGCCACTCATGATCACAGACCTCGCTATCATCCTCGCTGCCGCAGCAATTAGTATTCTTATTTTCAGTCGCTTCAAACAACCTATTGTCTTAGGTTATTTAATCGCAGGCTTCGCGGTAGGACCACATGTTCATTTATGGCCCACAGTTGTAGATACTGAGGGAGTTAAGTTATGGGCAGAGATTGGCGTTATCTTTTTACTCTTTGGATTAGGCCTTGAGTTTAGCTTTAAAAAATTAGCTCAGGTAGGTAAGAGCGCCTCCATCGCCGCTGGTTGTGAAGTTATCACAATGATGGGGGTTGGATATTTATTAGGCCGCGCGTTTGGCTGGAATGATATGGATAGCATTTATCTCGGTGCCATTCTTTCCATGTCATCAACGACCATTATCATCCGTGCTTTTGGTGAAGCAGGGCTTAAAGGGAAGGGGTTTGTCAGCCTTGTTTTTGGAATTCTCATTGTTGAGGATTTATTAGCAATCTTATTGATGGTTTTTCTGACGGAGTTAAGTTCATCTGGAAATTTTTCAGGCGGAAATATTCTTTACCTTACAGCACGTTTAGGATTCTATCTTCTCGCTTGGTTTCTTGTGGGTATCTATGTGCTCCCAACGTTACTTAAAAAATTTCGCAACTTGCTTTCATCAGAAATCATGCTCATCGTTTCAATCAGTCTCTGCTTTTTGATGGTCGTGCTTGCATCTAAAGCGGGTTTTTCAGCTGCACTAGGTGCATTCATCATGGGTTCAATTCTGGCCGAAACGCAAGAAGGTGAGCGCATCGAACATTTAATAATCGGAGTAAAAGATTTATTCGCAGCAGTCTTTTTCGTTTCGGTTGGTATGTTGATTGATCCGAATGTTCTTAAAGAAAATTATGCTGTCGTCATCATCATTACGATTGTGACTATTGTTGGAAAACTTTTAGGTTCGGGTCTCGGCGCCGTTCTCTCAGGACAGAGTTTGAGAAAATCTTTTCAAGCGGGGATGAGCTTAGCGCAGATCGGAGAGTTTTCGTTCATCATTGCGACGCTGGGGATGACGCTAAAAGTGACGAGTCCTTTTCTTTACCCGATCGTCATTGCAGTATCAGCAGTCACAACTTTTACTACACCCTACATGATCAAACTATCGGAACCTGTTTACAATTGGGTTGAAAGAAAACTTCCTGAACGTTTTCTCGTCAGTTTAGAAAAATATGAAAAACTTATGAACGGAAATTCAAAGCAAAGCCTCTTTGGTCTATTGTGGAGAATTTATGGTCTGCTCATTCTCTTGAACGGGGTTGTGATCATTGCCATTGCACTTCTCGCAGGGACATATGTTGCACCTTTCTTATATACGACTTTCGGTGATAGTCTCGCGATGAGGTTTGGAGCAGCATTACTTACGTTAGTTGTTTGTGCTCCTTTTCTGGGTGCTCTTATTTTAAAGACACCAAAAGATGTTTCAGAAGAGCAGGGGATTACGCTCGCACGCTTAAAAAGTTTACAGTATGCAATCTTGCTCGTTCGTGTGCTGATTGCATTTTTCCTCATCGTTTTTGTCATTAAACAATTTAGTACAACGGAAAATCTTTTCCTCGTTGTAGCGATTGTTTCCTCAATATTACTCATTTCGATTAGAAAATTTTTGAAGCCAATCTATTCTGCTGTAGAGAAGAGATTTATTAACAACCTCAATGCCAAAGAAATTGCAGAAATGGAGAAGATGATTAACCTTCCAGAGCTCGCTCCATGGAATGCAACACTTGTTGATTTTACCATTACATCTGAATCTGCATTGGCGGGTATTACTTTAGAAGAGTCGCGTTTTAGAACGAAAACTGGTGCAACAATCGCGATGATTGTTCGTGGAAGCAGAAGGATCTTCACACCCAGCAGATCAGAGCGACTACTTCCGAATGATCAACTTTATCTCATCGGAACAGATGAACAACTTTCAGCTGCCCAAGCTTTGATCGAAGTGCAGAACAAAGATTATGAATCTCAAAATGATGATATGTTTAAACTTGAAACTGTCGAGATAACGGAACAATCACCGCTGGCCAACAAATCTATTCGTGACATTGGGCTCAGTGAAAATTTAGGAATTCTTATTGTCGGGATTGAAAGAAATACTGAAAGGATATTAAATCCTGAATCATTTATAGTGATAAAGCCTGGAGACTTAATTTGGGTTTTTGGAAACACAGAGCATATTCATTCTGCCATGCAGGTAACATAACAATGCACCTTCAGGTAAAATTGCTTGGAGGAGCCTTGTATGGAAAAGCCCAGTCCATCAGCGACAGACAATGATCTTGAGGAGCTTGAAAATATTTTGAGCGAGCTCCCCACGGCCATTGAAATAAAATTAAAAATAGCATCACTTTTTAATTCGATTCACCAGAAAATGAATCAAGGGCTTTCTTATGAAGTCATTCTAGAAAGTGTTTTCACTCCTCTTGATTCAGTCATTCCTTTTGATCGCATCGGCATCGGACTTCTCGAAAATAACAATGAGTCCATGGCCCTTAGATGGGTAAAATCAAAACTCCCAATAAAAGAAGTCAATAAAGGATACAAAGCTTCGATCGTTAACAGCAGTTTAAAGGAAGTTCTTTCAAACAAAGCACCGAGGATCATAGGTGATTTGGAAGACTATCTAAAAGATCACCCTGAGTCTGAATCTACTCGTCACATTCTTCAGGATGGAATTAGATCCAGTTTAACTTGCCCACTTGTGGTGAACGATAAGGCCATCGGATGTATTTTCTTCTCGAGTAAAAACCCGCATACCTACAATCTTAAACATAGTGAAATTTTTTGTGAAATCTCTCAAGGCCTTTCTTTGATCATTGAGCAATCCCTCATGAAAGAAAGCATCGCCAACAATCAAACTAAAGAAAAAATTTTCCGCGCCACTATTCACGATCTCAATAATCCGCTTGCTGTTATAAAAGGGACTTTGGATATCCTAGAACGCAAAGGATGGTTCGATGATCTTAATGATAATCTTAAAAAATCATTTCATACGTTGAAGCGAAACTCAGAAGCGATGATTTCTATGGTGAATGATCTTGTTCAAATGAACGAGATAAAATCCGGCAAGAAAATCGTTCATCTTAAAAATTGTGAGTTGGATGTATTTTTAAAAGAAATAATGAATGATAGTTTTAATATGGCGAAGAAAAAAAATATTACGATAGAGCTTGAACGTGGTTCGAATCTACCTTTTGCCATCAATATAGATCCCGAGTACTTGAAAAGGGCGATTGAAAATTTGGTTTCAAACGCCATTAAGTATTCTCAAAACAATACTAAGCTTGTGATTAACGTTGAAGTTACCGACAATAAACTCCTTTTTTCATTTACTGATCAAGGTCTCGGCATCCCTGAAAATGAAATAGATAAATTGTTTAAAGAGTTCGGTAAAACAAGCGTAAAGCCAACTTCAGGGGAAACCTCATCAGGCCTAGGGCTCGCCAATGTTAAGGCCATTATAGAGGCCCATGGCGGGAGAGTTTCGGTTCAAAGCCAGGTTAACGTCGGTTC
This sequence comes from uncultured Bacteriovorax sp., assembly GCA_946480715.1. The sequence continues at coordinate 34,949 of CAMLKK010000009.1, forward strand.
AACCTTCACTTTCTGGATCCCCATCCATTCCACACACTAGAAAATTTACCTTTTCATATCAAATTGACGCTTCTCTTGCTAAAGTCCGCTAAACGAGGAAATTATGAAAAGAGTTAAAGTTCAATTTGTCCGCTACGACATGAGTAAAACTAAAAATCGCAAACGCAAAGATATGTTGGTTGATGACCAAAGTGAAGAAGCGGTGATCGCGCAATTAGAAAGAATCCACAAAGGTGAAACGTTCGTTAAATTGCATGAACTCACTTGGGATGAAAAACAAATTAAAGAAGTCGCAAGAAAAGAAAAAATGGATCAGCGACTACGATTCACAGGAACTGTTAAATTTTTTGATGTCGAAAAAGGTTTTGGCTTTATTCAGCCAGATGAAGATATGGATGATTTGTTTTTTCACAAGTCAGCGTGCAATGATAGTGTGCCGTTTGAAAAAGACCGCGTAGAATTTAAAATAAGTGAAGGGCCGAAAGGTCTTTCGGCCATCCACGTATCTGTCATCGACGATTAGAACTTATCTGAAGTCTTACTTATAAACTGGATCAAGATCAAAACGATCGAGCTCCATAACTTTTACCCAGGCCTTCACAAAGTCATTGATGAATTTTTCTTTTCCATCTTCGGCCGCATAGACTTCAGCAATCGCACGCAATTGAGCATGCGAACCGAATATAAGATCAACTCTTGTTGCAGTCCACTTGAGCGCATTTGATTTGCGGTCACGACCTTCGAAGAGTTGTTCTTTTTCATCAACAGCAGACCATTTTGTGTTCATGTTCAGAAGGTTGACGAAAAAATCATTTGTTAATGTTTCGACCTTGTCAGTAAACACACCATTTTTTGATCCATCACTATTTGTTCCAAGAACGCGCATTCCTCCAATGAGGACGGTCATTTCAGGAGCAGATAGTTTCAACAGTTGGGCCTTATCAAGAAGCAGTTCTTCGGCCGTTAAACGATATTGTTTTTTGAGATAATTTCTAAACCCGTCTGCGATTGGCTCTAGTGGTTCGAATGAATGAGCATCTGTTTGTTCTGCAGAGGCATCCATACGTCCACCATGAAATGGCACAGTGATTTTATGGCCAGCAGATGCAGCTGCTTTTTCAATACCAACTGATCCTGCCAACACAATCATGTCTGCGAGTGAAACTTTAATGCCTGATTCTTTGCGGACTTTTTCCAGAATTTCTAATTCTTCTTTTAAAAGTTGAGGACGATTGGCTTCCCATTTATTTTGTGGTTCAAGTCTTACGCGAGCACCATTCGCGCCACCACGTTTATCTGATCCGCGAAACGATGAAGCTGATGCCCAAGCGACAGAAACAAGACGAGACACTGATAAACCGCTCGCTCCAATTTTTTCTTTAAGTGTCTTAATATCACTTTCACTTAATGTGTAATCGCACTTTGGAATAGGGTCTTGCCAGATAAGATCTTCTTTCGGAACTTCTTTACCTAAGTATCTAACTTTCGGGCCAAAATCTCTGTGAGTGAGTTTGAACCAGGCACGTCTGAATGATTCTGCAAAAAGCTTTGGATCAGCATGATACTTTTTGGCGATTTTTAAATATTCAGGATCCATCTTCAACGCCATATCCGCAGTCGTCATCATCGGAGCATGTTTTTTTCCTTTAACGTGAGCATCTTCAACAAGCGTATCCGTTGCACGGTCCTTTGGTCTCCATTGATGGGCTCCTGCTGGAGATTTGGTTAATTCCCATTCGTAGTTGAGAAGCATATCAAGATAACCTGAATCCCATTTTGTAGGATTAGGTTTCCATGCCCCTTCAATTCCCGATGTGATGGCATCAACACCGTGACCAGTGTTCATCGCATTTTTCCATCCCATTCCTTGATCAACTAATGTTCCTGCTGCCGGTTCGCGACCAACATGTTTTGCATCTCCAGCACCGTGAGCTTTTCCGAATGTATGTCCACCAGCAACGAGTGCAACAGTTTCTTCATCGTTCATCGCCATTCTTGCGAAAGTTTCGCGAATATCTCTCGCTGATCCCATTGGATCAGGAACTCCACCAGGTCCTTCTGGGTTTACATAGATGAGACCCATTTGAATAGCAGCAAGTGGGTTATCAAGTTGTTTGTCTTTTGTAATTCGAGTTTCACCGAGCCATTCATTTTCATGGCCCCAATAAATATCTTCTTCCGGTTCGAAAACATCTTCTCGTCCACCAGCAAAACCAAACGTTCCTAAACCCATCGATTCAAGGGCACAGTTTCCTGCGAGCACCATGAGATCGGCCCATGAAATTTTCTTTCCGTACTTTTGTTTGATAGGCCAGAGTAACATGCGTGCTTTATCGAGGTTGGCATTATCAGGCCAACTGTTGAGAGGAGGAAAACGCTGACTGCCGGAACCAGATCCTCCACGACCATCACCAATTCGATAAGTCCCAGCACTATGCCATGCCATACGAATGAAGAGTGGACCATAGTGACCATAATCGGCCGGCCACCAATCCTGAGAATCTTTCATCAAAACTTTGATATCGTTTTTAATCGCATCGAGATCCAGTTTTTTAAATTCTTCAGCGTATCGATATTCGCTAAGTGGATTTGCTTTTGGTGTATGTTGGTGAAGAACGCTTATATTTAATTGATCAGGCCACCAATCTTTGTTGGTGCGATTTTTCTTTGATGTGTCGTCTTTGACTGGATTGTTGCTCATAATCTTTTTCCCCCTAAAGTGTTTTAAAAAGTATAGGAAGGAAAAAGATAATGATCAAATAACAAAACTAGATGACAGCATAGACAAAAGCTATAAAGGTCGATTTGCTTTGCGCTGTCGGGACAAACTAAGCATCGCGGCTTAGATTAAGCGTCCACCTTTAAGCAAATAAATTTTTGGCGACACGTCTTCGTTACATAATTTCTTTTCTGCTTTACTTTCTTGTGTGACGACTGGTTTTTCTTCTGCTTCATCTGCTGCAAAACAACCTACTGAAGTCAGAGCAACTAATATTCCGAATGTAACGGCCTTTAGAAATTCCATGATTGATCCTCTTTGTTTAACTACAATTTGAGTATCGATCTTTCATGTAAAAAAATAAATTATTATAAATTGATCAAGACAATAGTTAATTGTTATTGGTTCGATGACTTCATCAGATTGATGAAGTCGAGGACTTCTTTTTGAAGTTCTTCATGTTTACCGGCGTTGGATTTTAAACAAATTCCCATCGCAAATGTTAGAAGCATAGAATGTACTGACGGCTTCAGTTGTTGCAAGCAAAGGCTTCGCTGGCTCAAGCGTTTACTCTGCAACTAAAGCAGCAGTGAGAAACTTCGCTCGCAGCTGGACGGCGGAATTTCCAGTCTCTGATGTGCGCTTCAATGTTCTCTCTCCAGGACCGATTCAAACGCCAATCTTCGATAAAATGGGTCTTCCACTAGAGCAAGCTCACGGTATCGGTGAATCGACGCCTATTAAACGAATGGGGAAGCCAGAAGAAATGGCAAAGGCAGCGCTCTTTTTAGCAAGTGATGATTCAAGTTACGTTGTCGGTGCAGAGTTAATGGCCGATGGTGGTTTCGGTCAAATCTAAAAATGTTTGGAACCTATGTAAAAAAGACAGTGGTGTTGCTTAAATTGTTAGGCGTGCTAAACACATAATGTGGAAACAATTATTGAACAAAATTCATTCCTGGTGAATTTTCCAGCTGGACCGCTTCCACTATCCGAAATCATTGTGACAGACGAGTTAAATTATCGTCCATCGCGAATTCCTAATTACCAAAGAGAAAGTGAAGCCTACCGCGAACTCGCTAAACTACTGAGTCTCTCACCCAAGTTAGCGATGAATGGCCTCGTCGAACAAATTGTAAAACTACTAGGTGCTGATTCCGCTGGAATTAGTATCGCAGAAGTTGAAAATGGAAATGAGATTTTTCGCTGGCATGCGATCGCTGGAACTCTCTCACCATTTATCAACGGTATTATGCCTCGCCATTTTAGCCCGTGTGGAGAGGTTTGCGAACGTAGTGAACCGATTCTCATGCGCGAACTGGTTCAGCACTATAAATACGTCGAAATTCTTGGTTTAAATTTATTTGAAGCGCTGTTGGTTCCATTTTTTCAAGATGGTCAAGCGATAGGTACGATTTGGGTTGTCTCACATGGAGACTATAAATTATTTGATCGTGAAGATCTTCGACTTCTCAATTCACTCGCTGAATTTACGTCCGGGATCGTTCAGGCCCAGCTTAAATCAGAAGAATTGCAGCTCAGTAATTCAGAATTAAATGCAGAGAAGGTTGTTCGTGAGCGTCTTATTTCGGCCTTATCCCACGATTTAAGATCACCAATTACTTCGGCAAAAATCAATGCTCAAATGCTCGCTAGAAAACTTGATTCCCAAATGCTTATGCTTGCCAATAGAATTGTAAGCAGTATGAATCGTGCTGATTCAATGATCCGTGATTTGCTAGATCTCAATATGATAAAAGCTGGCGAAAAATTTATTCTTAATCTTGATAATCACAATCTCCATGAAATTATCAAAAACTCTATCGAAGAATTGTCGTTTATTCACGGTGATCGATTTGTAGTTCAAGCAGATAAAAATATCGACGGACGATGGGATAGTGAAGCTATTAGAAGAATTCTCGAAAATCTATTAACCAATGCTATTAAATATGGAGATGAAAATTCTCCAGTAACAATTTCCGCTCTGTCGTCTGAGAATGAAATATTTTTCTCGGTTCATAATTACGGTTCAGTCATTAGTCGTGAAAATTGTGAAAATCTCTTCGTTCAATACCAAAGATCTGATAGTGCTATAGCAAGCAGTAAACAAGGTTGGGGAATCGGACTGATGATTGTACGTGGATTGGCGCAATCCATGAATGGAGATGTTTCTGTCAACAGTAATGAGAATGAAGGAACGAGATTTACTGTGAAACTTCCTCGAATTGTTATAGATTCTGAATAAAATTGCAGAGCAGACTGGCCATTTTTTTACTTTCTAATCTTCTTCTGAGCCACCAAACACAAAGCTTCCGATCCATGGGAATTTCTTCCTGAAGAGCGATGATTTCTTTTCTCTTGATTAAATCATTCACGAGAATTTTAGGAACAATACTCCAGCCTAATCCATGCTGAACGGCCGAGCGAACTGATATCAAATTATCTGTCGTCATTAAGGTGACAGTAGCAACTTTGAAAATGTCCGGATTAATCTGTTCGTGACGGATAAAAGGCCTATTCAAAAGGTCACTGATCTTAGCTTTTTTTAATCCCCATGAAGCGGGAATGACAGCAACCCATTCTTCTTTAAACAATTGTCGATGAGCGATCGCCGGATCTTCTGGGGGATGGCAAACAACAACATAATCGCATGAACCTTCTATCAAATGCGTTTCGAAATCCAGAGGAGTGGAGTATTGCAGCTGTGATTTAGTCCCTAATGCTTTCAAAAGTGCTGTTGAATTTGGAATCAACAACTGTTCGATCATCCATGTTGTGGCGGCTATACGTATGCGTGAATCACCAGAAAGAATTTTTTTCTGAGCTATGATGCTTTCTTCCAGCCATCCCACAAGAACTTTTCCCGCGTCTGTTAGCGTCCAATGACCTTTGATCTTTTGGAGATAACCATATTCCTCAGAAATACGTATCGTTTTTCTTTGCAGTCCTGCAGGATCGCAATTTAAAAGTTTAGCTGCCTCACGCAGTGAAGCTGTGCTTTTAAGAGCCCGCAAAATAAGACAGTCGTCTGGAGAAATTAAAAATTGATCCATGTTGATATATTTCTAACTCAATATTGATATAAGTCAACAGACAAAAACATGTTTTATTGAGAATGTAGCGACAATAAGGAGTCATTATGAAGATTGTTGCAGTTATTGTTTTAGTTCTGTCTTTTACAAGTTTTGCGGACGAATTAAATCCACGCTATTTCGCTAATCTTGAAGTCCAAAGGCTAGCACCTGAAGCTTTTGTTTTGCAGCCGGAAACAGCTGAGTTTCATTCGCATCTCCCACAATCTCAAATGGATGAGATGAATGAACTGCTAGATTTAATCTCCAAAGAGGCATTACTCATTTCAAAGATAGAAAAATTCAAAGATCTGGAGTGGAGTGAAAAAGAAGCTGTCTTGAGAGAAGTCTTTAGGCTTGAGGTTCAGGCGTTAAAAATAAAGTCTCCGGAACTTATCATTAGCAATACCGCCATTGAAGGTCAGGCATATTTTGATTTTGACATAGAAAATCCCACACCTGGCAAAGTTATTCTCAATCCAGATCAACTTGAAAAAGATCCTAATCCTTTTTCTGCCCTTATGCTTCTCATTCATGAGACTCGCCATTCAGCTCAATTTCAAAAAGCATTTTTGGAAAAAGAGAATGATGTTCTTGGTAGATTTTATCGTGCCGCTTTCACAGCACAAAAAAAACACGCAGATAAAATTAGATCATTTTGTGATTTTCTCACTCTTAACAACGAGTATGAGGCTTTTCAATTCGGGAACTATGTAGTCACCGTTTTAACTCATGGCCAGGTCGATACACTTGGAATGGGGACGTATGCCAGTCAGTACAATAAAGATCTAAGTTTAAAGATCGATCTTCCTTCTCTCTTTGAAGAGGGGGCAAATGATGTACTTGAGAAATTTAATCTTCTGGAAAAAGCTCAATATGATCTACTGATTAAGCAGTAATGCCTAAAATTTGAGGCGAATCTCAGACGAGAGCATTCGCCTCTAAATCCTTAAGAATAAGTTAAACGGGACAGATAAGAAGGTGAAAAAAGTCCCATATGCTGTGAAAATTCCGAAAGAAGCTAAACTAAAAGATATAAACTTTTCGGAGAATTTTTATGTCATTCAAAGCTATCTTTTTAAGAATGCTTTTACTCTTCTCAATTTCGTTTTCTTTGTTCGGAGTAGAACTACCTTTTAATTCTTTAGAAGAATTCAAAACGTGGGAAAGAAATTTTAGAATGAACGCTAGATTTCACCCCAACTATAAAACACCTGACTACTACTTCATCGGACTTTGGCGAAATGAACCAGAAGCGGCTGAGAGTCGTTATCGTTTTCTAAAAAATAATCCGCAATATGCTGCAGACTATGAAGCGATTCATAAAGGCGAACTTTCTAAGTTTCCTACTGACGGAAGTTCAATGATTAAAAGTGACTTGTCTAAATTTCCACCTGAAATCGCAGAGTACTATAAGCAAAATCCAGCAGAGCTTTTGGCCGCAGAAGGTTTCGGTCATGACCCTGTACTTGCGAGAAAACTTTATACTGGTGAAATTCAACTCGATAAAAATATTAATAAGTCTGAATGGCTTCGCACTCATGCATGGACTCCAGATGGAATTGTAGAAAAGAATAATGTCGTTGATTATGCTCAAAAACCATATGGTGATTACAAACTTCAAAAAATTGATCCGGCAACAGGTAAAGGAGTCGAAGAAGGCGAAGAAGATAAAGTTGCTGGCGGTGACTCTAAAAACAGTGGTGTAAGTGAACAAGTAAAAGGAAATCTCGAACTCTATAATAGAGTCCAAAAAGATATTGATACAATCGTTGGAAAAATTAAGGTACTTCGTGAATCGATAGGTGTAACACTCGCAACAAGCGAAATTGGTAACAGTGTTGATTGTGCCGGACAAGTTCCACAAACTTTCAAAGGTCGTTGTGGAGAATTAAAAGTTCTCGTGAAATCATTCAAAGATTTAGAAGCACAGGCCGCAAAACTTCGTGAAGTCATTTCTGCAGTTGATAGCACTATTGGCTTTCCTAAAATTTCTAGAGACATGTCGATCGCTTCTACAGTTGTAAGCAAATCTTCAAAAGATGTTTTCGCTGCTGATAAAGAAACACCTGATTGTACTCTTCCTTCTCAAAAAGGCTGGAAGTGCTTAAAAACTACAATTAGAACACTTGAAGGTAAAAATTATAAAATTGTCCTAAAATGGAATCGTCCAAATGTTAAATCGCGCGGAACAGTCTTCTACGGTATCGGTGGCGCGGGAATGGGAGAGAGCTTGGATGATGCTCCTTCAAAAGCGGTGATGGACCAGCTTGATCAAATTGACCAGATAAGAATTGTTGCACTCGAAATGCTTGATGAAAAACCAGAATTTCCACTTGCTGGCGGTTACTGGATTCATGGCGGTGGTTATGAAACTCTTGCTCAAATCTTTATGGCTTCGTTTGAACTTGCTGTTAAGAAAAACCTTATTCACGGAAGTTTCTTGAACTATATGGGAGGAAGTAACGGAACAATGTTGCTTGCTTCAGCAATGGCCCGCTACAACGCTGATACTTATTTTGATCGTGTCGTTTTCCAGATGGGACCTTTCCTACCAAGTCTAGAAAAGGCATGTGACAAAAATTCTTCATCACACTTCTGGTTGAGTAATCCACAGCAAGTAAATATGATGCAAGATTTTCTTTCAAGATGGACTTACCAGGATCCAGCGAAGAAAGTTTGTGATGATTTAAAAAATGACCGACTTTCATTACTTAAAAAAGATCTTAAAAAAGATTACCCGAACACAATCTTTCACGTAATCATGGGCGAAAAAGAAATTACAGATGGTTTCGGAAAGTGGATTCTTGAATCTAATCTTGAATGGTATAATGCCATTACATCTAAATCTAAAGAACGTTTAATTCGTCCGCAAATGGGCCATAACAACTCATATGAAGACATGAGAAGGTTCTTGAAGCTCTCTCCAAATGAAACTCCTGATCGATCACTGGAACAATGTCAGAAAGGAACATTTGATGTAGAAGGGAAGCCATTTGAGTTCTCTTGCGGCTGTGGAACGCTCACGGGCGGTGTTTTACAAAATGATGGATGTTTCCATAAAGCGCTTTAAAACAGAATTAAGGGACTTGAGTTCCTGCAAGCCGAATGCTTGATCGACATTAGTTTCTAATTTATCAAAAAATTTTATCAGCACTAAACTCAGCTTACTTCCTTTGGGAGTAAGCTGATATTCAAATCCCCGTAAATCACCTTGAATCAATTTCCTGCTAATGAGTTTTTTTTCTTCAAGAGCTGATGTGCTATGGCTGATATTTCCCTTCGACATTTGAAAAAGTTCTGCAAGGTTATTCCAACGAATTGTTTTTTCCGGTTCAAAGTAAATGGCCAGCAATATTAATGCTTGATTCAGATTGAGGTCGTGTTCACACAAGTTTTCATTGAGCTGTTTCTGAATCTTTAACCCAGTAAAAAGAATGAGCATAGATGAACTTTCATTGAGGAATTTATCTAGTTTTGGTTTTTTCATTATATTTAAGCCTAAATAGTTTAGGACTAAACTATATGTTTTTTGATTGTTTTTCAATTGTTCTCTCTTTAATTTTAAGTGCAAAGGAGAAACAATGACTCATTCAAAAGCACTTATACATTCATATGTCCTTCAATCTGATTCCAAAGTTATAAAAACCATTGCGGCAGTGATAGGGGGAGTTGTTCTTTTGAGTCTGCTCGCTCAAGTAAAAATAGTTTTACCATGGACACCTGTCCCAATTACTGGACAGACTTTTGGTGTGGCGGTCCTCGCTCTGTTATGGGGGAGTCGTTTGTCACTAGCTACGTTTGCGACTTATTTATTTCTTGGTGGGATCGGTGCTCCCATTTTTGCTGGAGGTATATCAGGTTTAACAGTTGGACCCACTGTTGGTTATCTTGGAGGCATGCTAATTGCTTCTATCGTGGTTGGCCGCTTAAGTGATCGAGGATGGGCCTCTAACTTTAAAAACGCCTTTGCTGCTTGTTATCTCGGATCGATGATGATTTTTTCGTTTGGAGTGTTTGGCCTTTCGTTTTTCATTCCAAAAGACCAATTGTTTATTGCCGGTGTATTGCCGTTTTTACCAGGAGATTTGATTAAGAACATTCTCGCAGCAGCGATTGCTTCTCAATCATCTAAGATTAAAAATTAACGGCGACGTCTCCAAAGTTCTCTGTTTGAAAATTGGAATCGCTCCATCAGGCCTTCAGTTTCCAATTCAGTGAGTGCCACAAATGTACAGCTGATGTGAGGATGTTGTGATATTGGCCATTCAATCCAGAAGTGGTGAATGCCTTCAAGCGTATCAGCTGCATTTGGATGAACTTCCACATGACGTCGAATAGAACTCATTGCCGATTGAATTTCGCTGATTTCACAAGCATTGATAGTGGCCGAAAATAAAAGTGTTAAAGTTAACAATAAATTTCTTAGATTTTTCATAGGGCGGACTCTACAACAGGCGGAACTCCGAAGCAACATTTTCCAAGTTCCCCACCTCTAAAATCGAGCAGGAGAAGCTTATAAACACGCTCTAAATCGATTTCACCCTTATGTTTGATACAACCACGGGCCTTGGCAATTTTTTCGATTATTTCTTCTACGCTTAGGTCAAGAGACTCTAATTTATAACGGGTCTGAAATTGTTTGGACTTTAGATTTTTAAAGTACTCAACTAAATAGAGGGCGGGTTTTTCGATGCCTACGACGTCATCAGGAATAGCGTTAATAGCGCTTAACCAAAGACCGTGTTCCTCGCGTGCGATTTTTGGAGGCATGACCCCTGGAGTATCCATAAGCTCACAATCTTTATCGACGACGATCCATTGTTGAACTTGTGTGTGTCCTGGTTTGTCGGCCGTCTTCACAACACTTTTACCTGCGAGCTGATTGATGATGGTTGATTTACCAGTATTAGGTAAACCCAAAAGCATGATTCGAATTTTTGATTTAACAGCCTGACCTGGATTTGATTCATTTCTTTTTTTCTGAACGATTGAACGAGCGAGTGTCATGACTTTTTTCATGGCCCCTTTATCGAAACAATCAACGAACACAAAGTTGTATCCAGATGTTGCAAACCAATCTTCCCAAATTTTTAGTTTGTTTGGATCGGCGAGATTGGCCTTGTTGAAAATGATGAGTCTTGATTTTTGTCTGAGCGTTTCATCAAGAGTGTTATTGCCCGAAGCAAGTGGAGCTCGCGCATCTCTGATTTCAAAAACAATATCGACGAGATGAAGTTTTTCTTTGATGTCCTTAATGGCCTTTGCCATGTGGCCTGGAAACCAATTGATAGGAGAGGGTTGCATGTGAATGAGGTCGTCTTTTTCCATGAGATGTTCATGTCATAAAAAAGACGGAAAAGCGATAACTTAGTAGAAAATACCAAGCATTCCTGATTTTAAACTAGATGTTGTTTTGGTCTCAGAGGAAACACCAGCAGGACCTCGATAAACGTTTGAATCCTCTTCGAAAAATCCATAGGCAGTGAACTGACCTTCAAACTCACGGACCGAATTGTCACCCAATTCCGCTTGCGAATTATCGATTTGAAAGTAGGGGAAATCTTCGAGCGTAATAACACTTGTTGAGCATGAATAAAGTGGTGCTTCGAAATCATTGTTTTTGATGAAGCTAGTGACAAAGTTTTCGCCGTAACTGAGAAGATCAGGGCGAAGTGGAATTTCCACTTGTGTGCTAGCTGTGGCCGTACTCACATCAAAAAGCGAAAGAATATCAAGAGGCATTGGAGACAACATCGAGTGATCACTTTCGACAATCTCCGCGCAATCAGCTGATCCTGGGTCATGAGTTTGCATGTTGATTTGTCCGATCATGTGATTAGGTTTACCAAAATCCAAACTTGTCACAAATGTATTTTCACTTAACTCAGTTGTTTGAAAATATGTTTTAGGTGTTCCTACACTTAAATTTGGTAGTGTTGAATTGATTGTATAGTTCTGCTGAACAATTGTTGAAGTTCCGGCAGAATCCGATGTTCCATAGAAACTTAAACAATAAGTACCGTCTTTTTTTCCTACGATAATTTTAGATGAATAAGGTACACCTTGGGAGTCCGGATCGCAACAAACATCTTTAGCAAGACAGTATTTGATTTGCGAGCTGTATGTACAATTGATCGTTACACCTAATGGATTTCCAAATGAACCACCAATAATATTTGATGAACATGTGTTTGATGCCATTGGAGCAGGAGCTGTTGAACCGCCAGTTGAAGTTGTTGGTGTATTTGTGGTTGATGTTTCGCTTTTTGAATCGCTATCAGTTTTATTTCCAACAATCATTTTGGGAATTGATGCAATCCCTTGAGAAACTGTTTCGAAAATACTGGCCATTTTACTTTTCGGACCTTCACTTGAAACTTCGCGGGTATTTTCTCTTACAGGTTCATCTTGAACAGGATCAAAAGAATTAGTAACACCTTGATTGAAACCAATAGGAGCGGATGGTGGTGGATTTCCTGCGCGCGACTCAGATGCCATATTTCTGTAGGCGCTGTCATCATCTTCATTTTCTTCTTTTCCGCTGTTCGCGTTTGTTGAAACATAATTGGATTCGTTCTTAGCAGCTAAGCGGGGAGTAGGACTGTATATCGATCTTCTATTTTCTGACTGAATTGCATGAGTAACATTTGTAGATGATGGTCGACGTTGCGTCTTTTTTACGTCAGTTTGGTTATCGGCAATTTCTACCTCTTTCTCAATAGTCTGCTCGTTTTCGACTGGCTTATGTGAGAGGTATGTACTGACCCCATAAACAGCAACTGAGCCTGTCACAGTGTAGGTGATGTATTTAAGCGATAAAAATGAGAGTATTCTTCTACTTAAATCAAACATACAGCTATTATAAACCCCTTCTGTGCCTCCCTTATTTATCGATAGAACAAATCAAAAGCTTGAGCTTCTAAAGCTGGAACGGATTGAAAGGAAAGATGACGGGACAGTATTATTTTCCCCATTAGCTTTAAAGACTGTTTATGGCGGAAAATAGACTTTAGTAATGAGAATCTCATTAAGAGACACATTCTGGATTTCATTTATAGCGATGTTTTCAATCGCTTCCTCTGCCATTGGAGCGGACTCTTTAAGTTATTCTGGCCGTCTTGTTCAATCAAATGGAGCCCCTGTTGCAGGGCCTGTAACAATTAGAGCGCAACTTGCATACACCAATGCACTGACAACAATTCTTTGCACCAAGGACATAACTAACGTTGTCCTCACAAAAGGTGTTTTTCATGTGAAGTTGGATTTCGATTGTTCAGCCTCAGGATTATCCCTCAATCAAGTTCTCGCGCAAGCTCCGACGGGTGAGTCAGTTGCCATTAGAATTATCGATGTTACGAATTCAAAAACATATTCATTTCAAGCTGTGCACTCACTTCCATACGCACAAGTTGCAGAACAACTCTCACAGATGGGAGCAACCAATAATCAAGTTTTAAAATGGAATTCAGGTTCTGGTAAATGGGAACCAGGTTCAATAGCCGGAGCGGGAACAGTGACATCTGTTTCAGCATCACTTCCTCTCAGTGTAACAAATGGAAGTACAACTCCAGCGATCACTATTGCTCAAGCAAACGGCACGACAAGTGGATATTTAAGTTCAGCAGACTGGACAACTTTTAATTCGAAATCATCACTGCCTGCGGGTGGGACGACATCACATTATTTCAGAGGTGATGGATCATGGCAGACGCTGAACACAGCTGTTGTTCCTGAGAACGTAGCGAATCTTTATTTTACAAATGCAAGAGCTCTCGGAGTTCCACTGACGGGCTTAGTTCTCACGAACTCATCGATTGCGAATGCTGATACATTTATTGAAGCTTTCGGAAAAGCACAAGGTCAGATCAACGCTCTTGGTACGGCCCAAAGTAATTACTTATTAAAGGGAGCGGCCGATACACTTTCAGGTAACGTTTCACTTACAAGTGTGATCACTGCATCTGTTACAGGTGACATCATTGTTAATTCGACTCCGCTTACGATGACTTCTGCGGTTAATAAAGCTTATGTCGATGCTCAACGTGATACGAGACTTGCGAAGTCTGGTGGAACACTCACAGGTGATTTAACTCTCGATGAAGATTTACTTATAAAGGGATCTGGTAATACAAATTATGTAACAGTAAAGGCCCATGCAACGACTGCTAATTATAATTTCGTTCTTCCTCAAACAGCAGGTACTGCCGGATATGTTTTACGAACAGATGGTTCTGGAAATTTATCTTGGATAGATCCAAACACTGCGGTTGGTTCAGCAACTATTACTGATGATTCAATCGTCGATGCCGATATCAACTCTTCTGCTAATATCGCACAATCAAAAATTTCAGGACTCACAACTGCGCTCGCTGGAAAAGTTTCAACAACACTTGCGAGTGGAAATATTTTAGTGGGGAGTGCAGGGGGAGCGGCGACGGCCGTTGCTGTTTCAGGTGATGCCACACTTTCCAATACAGGTGCACTTGCACTTTCTACAACAGGCGTGACAGGTGGAACTTATACATCTGTGACTGTTGATACAAAAGGACGAGTTACTGGTGGATCAAATCCAGCGACAGTAAAAAGTTTAGTCGCTACTTTGCCACTTGATCTCAGTGGAACTGCGGATGATCCTGTGATCACGCTCCCTCCGGCCACAACTTCTGATGATGGTTATTTAAAAGCTACAGACTGGGCTATCTTCAATGCTAAACAAACAGCACTTTCATCAACGACAGATCTTCTTGGTGATCAAGTTCGACTTTATAATGGTGCAAACTATGTTGAAATAAAATCACCGGTGCTTGGAGGAAATGTTGTTCTTACATTACCAGCTAATGATGGTGATGCTAATCAAGTGTTGCAAACAGATGGTAATGGTAATCTTACTTGGGTTGCTCCTTCTGCTCCATCGATTGCAGATGGAAGTGTCACGTATGCAAAATTAAATTTAGCAGATGGTGATATTCCCCAGGCAAAAGTAAATGGATTAACGACGGCCTTGTCGGGAAAAGAGCCCGCTATAACAGCAGGGACCACAGCTCAATATCTTCGTGGTGATAAATCTCTTTCAACATTCGCTACTGATGTTATCAACTCTGTTCTAACAGGATTTACAACAGGAGCGAATTCATCTATTGCTGCTACAGATTCTGTGCTGCAAGCATTTGCTAAAACTCAAGGTCAACTTGATGCTAAACTTAGCAGCGCTAGTTTTATTGATTGGTCAACTGCAGGTATACAAACACTAGAGCCATCAAGACTTAATTTAACAACGGCATCAAGGGCCGTCGTCACAAATGCCAGTGGAGTTCCAACTGTTTCTTCAGTCACTTCAACTGAACTTGGCTATCTCTCAGGTGTAACTTCAAGTGTGCAAACTCAGATTAGTGGAAAGCAAGCTACGTTAACATCTTCATCAGATCTCTTAGGTGATCAAATTCGACTTTATAATGGTGCCAATTATATTGAACTTAAATCACCTGGCCTCGGTGGAAATATTGTATTGACATTACCAACAACAGACGGGAGTGCTAATCAAGTTTTACAAACTGACGGAGATGGAATTCTAACTTGGGTTAATCTTCCGATCACGGGTGGATCTTCATTTGCTGACGGAGATATTCCTCAGGCAAAGGTGAATGGTTTAGTGACGGCCTTAGCCGGCAAAGAGCCAACGATTACTGCAGGAACAACTGCTCAATATCTTCGTGGTGACAAATCACTTTCGACTTTTGCAACTGACGTTATTAATTCCGTGCTCACTGGATTTTCTACTGGTGCAAATTCAGCCATTGCAGCCACCGATTCTGTTCTACAAGCATTTGAAAAAGTGCAAGGTCAAATCAATGCAAAATTAAATGCATCAAGTTTCGTTGATTGGTCAACGGCCGGATTACAAACTCTGGAACCAACGCGACTCAATTTAACAACAGCATCAAGAGCTGTTGCTACAAATGCCAGTGGAGTTCCTGTTGCTACTTCTGTGACATCTACTGAACTCGGTTATCTTTCCGGAGTTACCTCGAGTATTCAAACGCAATTGAACAATAAAGTTTCATCACAATGGACAACGAGTGGTAGCAATATTTATTTCAACACGGGCAGCGTTGCCGTTGGAACAAATACTTCAAATGCTAAGTTCGATATTTTTGGAACAGCAGATGGGTCTTTCGGACCGAGTAATGGGCTGTTCATTTCAGGTGGCTCTTGGCCCAATCTGATGAGTGGGTTATCTCTTTCTTATGGAGGAAGATATTCTTCTGCTTCAACTCTCGGTGCGCAGTTTTCAATCATCGGAGTAAACACTAAATACAACAGCACGACAGATTCACTTGAAAGAAATGGTACAGATGCTTCTCGCGATAGTTCGATGGCCATTACGATGAATCCATACTCGAGTCAGTCTGGCGGCTACCGCATGGGATTCTGGGTTGGGCAATCTGGTAATCCAGTTGAGAGACTTTCTATTACTGGAAATGGAAATGTTGGTATCGGTACTACGGCGCCTTCTAGTCCTCTTGAAATTGCAGGAACAACAACTATTAAAATGGATTATCCAACGTTCGATTTGCAGGGTACGGAATCGAACGCGAAAACTTATCGTATTACGGAAGCCTCAGGTGCTCTCTATTTAAAAAACACTACTGATTCAGCAAGTGATTTTAGATTTGTGAATTCAAACAATGCCGTATTGATGTCAATTTTGGGATCAGGAAATGTAGGCATTGGAACGGCAACACCATCTTATTCTCTTTCAGTATATAGGGCAGCTGCAAATGCAAGCTTTAATATGGAAAGCGCTGGCAATGGTAATGCCGTCTTTAATAGATATGCCGGGAAAAAAAATGATGGAGTGGCGCAGGTGTGGGGAACTGCACTCAATCTTTCGACCGGTAACGGTGAATATGAAATTTATGATTATACTGCCGGAGCTACAAGACTTGCGATTAATACGTCTGGATACGTTGGCATAGGAACAGTATCTCCTGTCACAAAATTGGATGTTTACGGTACTGGTTCAGGTGCAACAGTAGCAACGACAGGTGCAACAGATGCAACGACGAATTTCCGTGCTGGCCGAGGTTCAGTTGGAATCAATTTGGGAACAATTGATAATGGTGTAAGTTATATCCAAAATCGTCAGTTAAACAATAACTCAGTTGTGTATGGATTAACTCTGCAGCCTACAGGCGGTAATGTTAGTATTGGAACAACCACAATTAGCACCCCTCTATATGTATTAGGTACGCCAGTTATCTCTGGTGACAATAGAGCGATTATGACTGCAAGAGATGGTTCTGCACTAGCAGCAGGAGTAGGAGGGGGAATTTCACTTGGTGGTGTGTTTACTTCCACAGGAACTCAGGCAGAATGGGCCGGAATTAAAAGTATAAAAACAAATGCGGTTGATGGAGAGTATGGGGCCCATATGAGTTTCATGACTAGGCTTCATGGCTCTAATACTACTGAACGAATGAGAATCACAGATGCTGGAGATGTTGGGATTGGAACGGCATCTATTTCATACAAGCTACAAGTCAATGGAGCTGTTGCCGGAACTTCGGCGTACGTAAATACTTCCGATGAGCGTTTGAAAAGAAATGTTAGAAGAATTCCAGATGCTCTCGAAAAACTCACTTCACTCGATGGTGTGTTTTATCATTTTAAGACTGAAGAATATCCCGATATGAATTTATCAAAACGCAGAGAAATGGGAGTACTTGCTCAAAAAGTAGAAAAAGTTTTTCCTGAAGCAGTTTCTACAGATAAAAAGGGGATTAAATCGGTGGCCTATTCTATGCTTATCGCTCCGATCATTGAGTCCATTAAATCGATGGATCGAGACAGCAAAGATCAATCACGAGAAATAGCTTCGCTTAAAGATGAAAACGAAAAATTAAGAAAAGATCTTTTAGACATGAAGAAACGTCTTGATCGTATAGAGCAAAAATCATCAAAATAAATCGCCAACTATCATAGGCGTTTTTTGTTTCTTCTAACTTGTGAAGAAAACTTCAATTTTAGCAACGGCGTTTGTTCACTCATAGATCCCCAGCAAATTTCACACTCTGAAGATTGTATTTCAATCGGGACAGTATCATTTGCCTCCTTCTATGTTTTTATTGGTTACAGGCTGAAAATAGTCAAGTGACTTCATTTTTAGGAGTGAGAAGCTGAAAACGGGCATATCGAAATTATTCATTTATCATTTTTTAGTGATGCTTATTATCACTCGTTTTTCTTTTGCGGCCGATTCTCTGAGTTACTCCGGTCGACTTGTTCAAGCTAACGGAGCACCTGTTGCTGGGCCTGTGACAATAAGAGCACAACTTGCTTACACTAACGCTCTCTCAACAATTCTTTGTACTAAGGACATTCCGAATGTCGTTCTTACAAAAGGTGTTTTTCATTTAAAATTAGAATTTGATTGTTCATCAAGCGGATTAACACTTAATCAAGTTCTCGCACAAGCTCCAGCTGGTGAATCAATTGCTATTCGAATTATAGACGTTACAAACTCTAAAACATATTCTTTCCAAGCTGTGCACTCGCTTCCATACGCGCAAGTGGCTTCTCAACTCTCACAAATGGGAGCGACTAATAATCAAGTTTTAAAATGGAATTCGACTTCAGGAAAATGGGAGCCAGGTTCGATTGCGGGAGCGGGGACAGTGACTTCCGTTTCAGCATCACTTCCACTTAGTGTAACAAATGGAAGTACTACACCGGCCATCACTATTGCTCAAGCAAACGGCACGACAAGTGGATATTTAAGTTCAGCTGACTGGACAACTTTTAATTCAAAATCATCTCTTCCTGCTGGTGGAACTACGGCCCATTATTTCAGAGGTGATGGTTCGTGGCAGACATTGAATACTGCCGCTGTTCCGGAAAACGTGGCCAATCTTTATTTCACGAATGCGAGAGCATTAGGTGTTCCCCTTGCTGGGTTAGTTCTTACAAATTCTGCGATTGCAAACGGCGATACTTTCATCGAAGCATTTGGAAAAGCTCAAGGCCAAATCAATGCTCTCGGAACTGCTCAAAGTAATTATTTATTAAAAGGAGCTGCTGATACACTCTCTGGAAATGTTTCACTTACAAGTGTGATCACTGCATCTGTTACTGGTGATATCATTGTTAATTCAACTCCGCTTACGATGACTTCAGCGGTTAACAAAGCTTATGTTGATACTCAACGTGATACAAGACTCGCGAAGTCTGGTGGAACTCTCACTGGTGATTTAACTCTCGATGAAGATTTACTTATAAAGGGATCTGGTAATACAAATTATGTAACAGTAAAAGCGCATGCAACGACTGCTAATTATAATTTCGTTCTTCCGCAAACAGCAGGGACTGCCGGATATGTTTTACGTACCGATGGTTCAGGAAATTTATCATGGGTAGATCCAAATACAGCGGTTGGTTCAGCAACCATTACCGATGGATCGATTGTTGATGACGACATTAATGCTTCTGCAAATATCGCTCAATCAAAAATTTCAGGACTCACAACTGCGCTCGCAGGAAAAGTTTCAACAACACTTGCGAGTGGAAATATTTTAGTGGGTAGCGCTGGTGGTGCGGCAACGGCAGTTACTGTTTCTGGTGATGCCACACTTTCAAATACAGGTGCACTTGCTCTTGCCACAACTGGTGTGACAGGTGGAACTTATACATCTGTAACTGTTGATACAAAAGGACGAGTTACTGGTGGATCAAATCCAGCGACAGTAAAAAGTTTAGTCGCTACTTTGCCACTTGATCTCAGTGGAACTGCGGATGATCCTGTGATCACGCTCCCTCCGGCCACAACTTCTGATGATGGTTATTTGAAGGCCACAGACTGGGCGATCTTCAATGCTAAACAAGCAGCTCTCTCATCAACAACAGATCTTCTTGGTGATCAAGTTCGTCTCTATAATGGTGCGAACTATGTTGAAATAAAATCGCCAACTCTCGCTGGAAATGTTGTACTCACACTTCCAACAACAGATGGTAACGTCAATCAAGTTTTACAAACGGATGGGAACGGAGTTCTTTCGTGGGTCAATCTTCCTGCAGGAGCAGAGGATTGGTCGACAACGGGTATTCCAACGATAGAGCCAACAAGATTAAATCTTGGAACATCAAACAGAGCGATCGTGACAAACGGTTCAGGAACACCAGTTGTTTCTACTGTGACAGCAACTGAACTTTCTTATGTGTCTGGTGTGACTTCAAGTATTCAAACACAATTAAATGCAAAACTTTCAGCTACACTTCCTACGTGTGGTACAGGTGAAGTATTAAAATCTGATGGAACAAGTTTTTCATGTGTCACTGACAATGCTGGTGCAGGAGCTTTTTCGGGAACAGCTGAAAGAGTTGTCGTGACCAATGCATCTGGTGATTTAGCCGTTTCTGCTGTGACCAATACAGAATTAAGTTATGTTGGTGGAGTAACGAGCGGGATTCAAACGCAAATCAATGCAAAACAAGCGACCCTTGCAGCAACCACCGATCTCTTAGGAGATCAGATCAGAATCTACAATGGTGCAAACTACGTTGAATTAAAATCTCCTGCACTTGCTGGAAATGTCTCTTTAACTTTCCCAACAACAGATGGAAGTTCCAATCAAGTTTTACAAACTGATGGAGATGGAATTCTCTCATGGGTGAATTTACCAACGACATCGGGAACTTCATTTGCTGACGGAGATATTCCGCAAGCAAAAGTAAATGGTCTTGTTACAGCGCTCGCTGGAAAAGAACCAGCAATTACTGCAACAACATCTGCTGATTATTATCGTGGTGATAAAACTTTTGCGACATTGAATACAGACGCAGTTGCAGAAGGAACAAAACTTTATTTTACAGATGCGCGCGCTAAAGCGGCTTCCGTCATTGATGCTATCGTTGATGGTGTGCTTGATATCGCACCTTCGCAAAATGCAGTCTACGATGCTCTTGCTTTAAAAGTTGGAACAACGGGTGGATCACTCACGGTTGGTACAATTAACGGTATTCCAACACCAGTGAACGGCGATGATGTTACTAATAAAAGTTATGTTGATACTCGTATCAGTTACTCAGCAGGAATTGGAAACCTTATTCCTGGTGGTGCAAAACTTCTCATGAAAACTTGTCCAGCAGGATTTACTGAAAACGGTGCTACTGGCGTTGGTCCAGCAGCCGTTAATTGCGACGGTACTGCTTGTAAAATTTGCGAAAATGGAGTGACGGCAACAACACTTCCAGCGAACACTATTGTGCTTATGGAAATGTGTCCAGTTGGCTGGACGAATTTAGGAATTGGTGGTGGTCCGGGAGCTGCAGGACGAGCGAACCTTGATTATCGTGCCTGTCAATCACCTGGCTCAGCTTCAACGATCCCACAAAGTGCACGTTTAATGGCAGCAACATGTCCGACAGACTGGAAAGATTTAGGGCCAACAACAACTGGACCAAGTTCAGCTTCATGTGACGGTGTTGATTGTCGAATTTGTGAAACTCCAGGATCGCTAGCACACGCTTACATGTTAGGTTCACCAGCACCTACTACAGGAGCGGGTGGAAATGCCATCATCGCTGCCGGAGCGGGAGGGAGTACTTCTGGGGCCGGTGGTGCCGTTAATATTTTAGCTGGTGTTGCTACTGACGGAAATGGTGGTGCTGTTTCGATTACGGCGGGTGCCGGAGGAACAAACGGCAATGGTGGAAACGTATCTATCTCTGCAGGATCGAAAGCTGGTTTTGGAGCTGATGGAAAAGTTCTTATCAATGGTGCAAACACTGGCTTCGTAGGAATTGGAACTACATCACCAACGCATCTTCTTGATGTACGTGGACCAGAAGGGCGCCTTCAAGTGCAATCAACGACAGTTGGTAATCAGGCAATTGTAAAATTAAACAACGGTATCAATACAACTATCATCGGTTCAGAAAATTCTACTGCAGAAACAGTCTTTTATGGAACAACTTCCAATGCTTCAGTTTTCGGAACTAATACCGCACTCCCAATTCAATTTGCTACAAATGCAAATGTGCGCATGACGATTTCTGGCGCAGGTAAAGTTGGTATTGGAAATGCGGCACCAGATAGTTTACTTGATCTCGGAACTGCCGGAACGACATTAGGAACTTTACGTCTTCATGGAAACACTTCTGGTTATGTTGAAGTGAGACCAGCGGCCGCTGCAGGATCATGGACAATGACATTGCCCAATTCTGCTGGAACAAACGGACAAGCACTCATGACAGATGGGAGTGGAAATCTTTCATGGGCGACTTATGCAACAGCAACTGATCTCACAGGAAAATTAGATTCTTCATCATTTGTTGATTGGACAGTCGCAGGAATGCAATCAATTGAACCAACACGTGTAAACGTAGGAAGTGCAAGCAGAGTTGTTGTCTCAAATGCTTCAGGACAATTAACAGCGAGCTCAATTACAACAACGATCTTAGGTTATCTTTCAACTTTATCGAGCAATGTTCAAGATCAGATCAATGCTCTTGTTGCGAGTACTCCCAATGCGTGGACAGAACAAACTTCAAATTTCACAGCAGTTAAAAATGGCAGATACATGGTCAACACATCAGGTGGTGCGGTGACGATGACATTGCCTGCAGCTGCAGCAATGGGTGATACGATTCAGGTTATCGATGCTTCAGGATCATTTGATACAAACAATTTAACTGTCGGAAGAAATGGTTTAAAAATTATGGGCCTTTCAGAAGACATGACTGTTGCTAACAAAAATATTTCATTCGAACTGGTTTACTACAATGCAACCTACGGATGGAGATTAAAATAATGAAGGCTTTTTTGTTGATTGCTCTTTATTCAATTTCTTCCGTTGAAGCTTCAAACTTCTCACAATTTTTTTCATCAAGTAGCCCATCATTAGGTGGAAGTGTAACTTTTCTACGAGATGACACTTGGGTTGTACCTACTGGTGTAACGAAAATTACAGTTCAAGTGACTGGTGCGGGTGGTGGTGGAACTAGTACTACATATAATTTCGCTGGTGGTGGTGGCGGTGGAAGCTGTTTAAAAAATGGAACCACAGTTCTTGCTGAAGCCGATGGAGGGCGCGGAGCCAATTATAATGAAATTTCTGGGAAGCCAGGAAATGTTACAACGACAGTTGTTTCCGTTACTCCAGGTAACACTCTAACAGTTCTCATTGGTGGCGGAGGCGGTGGCGGCGGCTACAGTGCTACGGCCAATAATGGAGGTGGTGGAGGTGGTTATGGTCCTTGTGGTGTTGGAGGAGCAGGAGGAAGTTCTTCTTCTGCGGCCGGTGGAACCGGTGGGCAAGATTATGGAGGTGGCGGTGGAGCATCTGGCACGGTCGCTGGTGGAAATGCATCTTCGTCAACTGGTGGAACCGGAGCAAATGGTGGTGTGGGTGGGACAGCGACGGCCGGCGGGGCCGCAGGTACAAATGCAGGAGGTGGCGGTGGCGCTTCTGGAGGAATAGGCGGTTTCGGTGGAGGTGGGGCAACAGGTGCCAGTCAATGGACGAAAACGGCAGGTTTTTATGGAACAAACTCCATGGCCTATTCGGGATATTTTCAAGACGGTTCTGGAACCTATTACTTCAATTGTTCCGGAACAATTAAATTAGATCCTGGTGCCCCGGGAGTAACAGGACCTTCTTGCGGAACTAATAAATTTAACGGAACAGGTGGAGCTGGCGGAAAGGTCGTCATCAGCTGGTAATCTTTTATTCGACGATTTTTACTCGCGCAGATAAATACACAAACACCAATGTCATAAACATCGAAATGTATCCAACAACATTAAAGCGTTCAATTTGTCCTGCGGAATTGTATTGAATAATGAAACCTGCGAGCACGCTCGCGAGTCCCATCGACATTTGTTGCAAACTCGAATTGATTCCCATGAAAGCACCACGATTTGCTTTTGAAACACTCGAAGTGATGATGGCCATAACAGGAACAAATCGACCTGAAATCAAAATGAAAAAAGTTGTGTTGATAAAAAGAACTGCGGCCAGTGGAATTTCCGGCATATTCGTTAGCAGGAAAATCGGAATAAGGGATAGTGGACCTAGGATGTTAACCATCTTATGTTTTCCGTAGCGATCAGCGAGCGCTCCAATCCAACGTGAAGTGAATAGTGTGAAGAGACCGCCGGAGAAATAAATGAGCGAGAGATTTTCTTCAGCGAGTTTAACGTTTTTCACCAAGTATTGGCTGATGAATGGGATAACAAGAAATCCTGAAATGATGTATGCACATGAAAGGTAAAATGCGCTTCTGCAGTTTTTTTCTTTAAATAGGTTGAGAATTTTTTGCAGCTCTTCGCTCTTCTTGAATCGTTGTAATTTAATGTGGCCAGTGATCGCCGGCATTTTAATGGCAGTCACGATGATGACGAGAAAACTTAAAACAGAAATAAGCCAGAATGGAGAGTGCCAGTCAAAGTGATCAGCAAGATACAACCCGAGTGGAATTCCAACAACAGAAGCTGTTCCAAATGCGGACATAACAATACCAGTGGCCCTACCACGACGGATTTCAGGAACAACATCACCAATAATTGAAAAAGTTAAACCTGCTAAAACGCCGCCAAATCCTCCCGCTAAAATGCGCGAGAAGATAAGCATGAAATAATTAATTGAGAGCGCACAGAAAACATTCGCCAGTAAAAAACCAGCATAAAAACCAATCAACACTTTTTTACGATCGTAATTATCAACGAAAAAAGATGAGACTACTCCCATTATTGCAGCAGCAAATGCGTAAGATGAAATGACATATGAAAATTGATTCGGTGTCAGTGCAAAAGCGCGAACTAGTTTCGGCCCCAGCGGCATCATGACTACGAAGTCTACCATGTGAGTGAATTGAACAAAGAAAAGAACAGTGATGATGAGCTTTTCGTTAAGAGCAAGAGGTTCTAATTGATCATTTTTCATTCGGCTACCTTACCATTTGAAGCAGGTTGACGCCAACGAAGAATTTGGAAAAAAAATGGGTAACCGTAGTTACCCAAAAGTAATTAACGTTTCAGAAGTTGTTTGAAATCACTCCAGCGAGAAGCAAGAACAACGAGATAAAGCACAAGAACTACGATCGCCATTGGCAATCCCGTTGGCTCTACTGCTAAGTGAATGCCCACGATGTTAACTATAACTGGACCAAGAAAAACTAATCCGGCATTAACAAAAAATCCGCTCAATAAAGTTACTCCACCAAGGAACTGACAGATGAAAACAAGAGGCATGAAATATTTGGCCGCCATGAAACCGGTCATGATCGTCACCATGACTTCCGGTGGTTGAGGATTGGGAATAAAACCATTTCCCGTAAACACCATCATCAGACCATTCAAACCAAAAATCGTAAACATGAGTCCCAATAATATTCTGGCTGCTAAAAATACTTTCTGCATGTCTCTCTCCTTAATTTTAATTCACTCCTTTTAGACTAAAGTGCATTTAAATTTTAGTAAAGAAGATGCTAGACTTAATGATCACCTTATTAAGGAAAAAAATCATGGAGAATCGCTTAACGATTTACTCTCACTTCTTCCAGTCTTCATTGGTTATATTTTAAGTTTCATCTATGTTGGAATTTACTGGAATAATCACCATCACATGTTTCAGGCCGTACAAAAAGTAAATGGTAAAGTTCTCTGGGCTAATACCCACTTACTGTTTTGGCTTTCACTTGTCCCTTTTTCGACGGGATGGATGGGAGAACATAATATGGCAAGTGGCCCCGTTCTTCTTTATGGAATTAATCTGCTCATGTGTGCTTTGGCCTACACTGTTCTCACTAAAACTCTAATCGCTCATCACGGTCCGAAATCAACGCTGGCCAATGCTATTGGATCTGATAAAAAAGGCATTCTCTCAATGGGCCTTTATATCGCCGCAGTCGCCATTGCTTTTTGGTTGCCGCTTGTGTCCTATATTCTTTATGCAACTGTAGCTTTTATCTGGCTTATTCCCGATACACGCATCGAACATAAATTGGAGACAGTATGAAAAAAATTTTATTCGTTCTATTGTTAGTTTTAGCAGGTCAATCTTTTGGTAGTGAAATCATTGCGAAGACAATTCTTAAGGAGTGGAATACATTTCGCTCTCAAGTGGATGTGCTTGAACCGCACGGAGACATTGGCGGTTATATGCTTTATCGCAATTATCCAGATATGACACTGTTGTGGTTAACTTCACCTGATTCTAACGATAATGAAGTTGTTCGTTTTTTTATGGAAAGAAGTAATGGCGATATTTTCGCTGTCACTTATCACCGATCGCACATCATCGTTCCGGGAAAAGTTGTACTTCGTCGTTTTGTTGGAAAAGAACCTACTGGCTGGATTAATCATACGATTGATATGAGCACAGGCGAATATCTGGGATCTCAAGGACAAAAACCAGAATTGACAGCAGCAGAAAAGAAAATGATGAGAGAATGGGGCATTCGAAATTTTTAATAGATTGACGTCTTTCAGGATAGGCCTCAAACTCTAATGATGATTGATCAATCGAAATTATCCTTCCTCTCTGGTGGCGGAGAGGCAGGATCACTAATCCGTTCAATTGATTGGTCAAAGACAGCTGTCGGATCAATTGAATCGTGGCCGAGTAGTTTACGAACAGCGCTTCGTCTTATGCTCGACTGCAAACTTCCAATGTACATTGCCTGGGGACCAGAATACACTCAGTTTTATAACGATGCTTATCGTCCTATATTGGGAGACAAACATCCCAAAGCGATGGGGTCGACAGCTCCACAGACGTGGGATGAAATTTGGTCCACGATTGGCCCGATGTGGGCCCAGGTTTGGAAAGGCGAGGCCATTGGTTTCGATGGATTTAAACTTACGATTGAGCGCTACGGTTATCCGGAAGATGTATATTTTAATTTTTCCTATAGCCCTGTGCCCGACAACGACGGAAATCCTGCAGGTATCTTAGTTACCTTTGCCGAGACAACCAACACAGTCTTACACCAGCAGAAACTTGAAGAAGCTTATGCTGCAGCAGAAACACATCGAAAAATTCTGCATGAATTTTACATGCAGTCACCACTTCCCATGGTTATTCTCGAAGGACCGGATCACGTTTTCACTATGGTCAATCCACCATACGCCAAACTTTTTAAAGGCGTCGCTGTGGGAAAAAAAGTTATCGATTCGTTTTCGCATGAAAAAGTTTATCCCTTTGTGGAAATTCTTAATGATGTTTATCAAAAAGGCGTTCCTTATATTGGAAAAGAAGTTTTCTTTCAGGATTTATGGCTTGATTTTGGTTACTACCCATTCAGAGACAATGAAGGAAAAATCATCGGTATATTTGCCATCGTTCATGACGTAACTCCTAAAACACAGACAAGAATTCAAATCGAAAACGCCATTAATGAAATGGAATTGGAAAAAGAACTTAGAGAAAGTTTTGTTAATACATTAACACACGATTTACGTATTCCTCTCACTGCCGCAAAAACAAGTGCTCAAATGATTGGTCGCTTTAATATCAGTCCCGAGAAACAAACTGTATTAGCGGGAAGAATTGTCGATAGTTTAAATCGTGCTAATCAGATGATCGAAAATCTTCTCGATGCCAATAGAATAAAGGCGGGAGTAGATCTTGAACTTGATAAGAGTGAAGTTGGATTGAATTCACTAATCCAAGAAACATTAGTTGATCTTGAAACAGTCTATGGCAACAGATTCAATTTCATCACCAACGAACATGTCATTAATGGCATCTGGCATGCTGAGTCTCTTAAAAGAATTATTGAAAATCTTTGTACCAATGCCATTAAGTACGGTGATGTGAGAACACCAGTGACCATCACACTACATAAAGAAAATAAAATTGTTTCTGTGAGTGTTCATAACGAAGGAAATCCCATTTCCCCCGAAGATCAATCAAAACTTTTTGAGCCATTCAGACGTATTCAAAGCACTCAAGCAACGGCCCGTGGATGGGGGTTAGGTTTAACTTTAGTAAAAGGTTTGACTGAAGCCAACGGTGGTAAAGTCAGTGTAAAGAGTTGTCCGAAAGAGGGCACTGTTTTCACAGTGCACCTCCAAAATTAAAACTGCGACGTCACTAACTTCGAAACATCAAAATTCAATTTTTTTGCATAAGCTTTATATTCTTTCAAAACATTTTCTTCAATTGATGGATGGCGTGACATGATCCAAAGAGATTTTCTGTCACTTGAACCAACCATGACTGTATCGTAGTCGTCACTCAATTTAATAATGACGTATTCACCTTTCACGCGGAAAAGTCTTGTCCAGAATGAATTGAATGTAACTTCTAAACGAGCATTGGTTTGAGAATCTTTTACAACCGCTTTACCTTCAATGTCCGTTGTATCCCCATCTTTTTTAATACATGTATTAAGAACACTGATTGATTGAGCGCTAAGGATTCCGTACTCCGCCGTTTGAGCGACACACTTGCGGGTAAAAAATTGCGGCAACGATTCAACCGCATACCACTTACCAACGTAGCGAGCGATGTCGACGTTAGAAGCAGTTGGTAATGGCGTGTTAGCAAAGGCCGGTTGGACGAGAAGTAGAGTCAATAGACTTAAAATTAGTTTTTTCATGATACCTCCTTTGGCTTCAACTTACGTCTGCGCACTGGGAGTTGCAATTAGACAACGCTTGAACTTAGACTTATTACAAATGTTGCAAAGGAAAAAACTATGACTGATAAAGTAACGTTCTACTACAATCCTATGTCACGCGCGCGTCTTTCACATTGGATGCTGGAAGAAAGTGGTGCACCTTATGAAATTAAAATCGTTGACTGGAAAGACGGTACAGCAAAAACTCCCGAGTACCTAAAGCTTAATCCTATGGGGAAAGTTCCTACAATCGTCCATAAAGGCGTTGTGGTGACTGAAGGAGCGGCGATCTGTTCGTACCTTGCGGATGCTTTCCCTGAAAACAAATTGGCGCCTGCGATTGATGATCCTCGTCGCGGAAGTTATTACCGATGGATGTTCTTCACCATTAATTGTGTCGAACAAGCCGTGTTTGATCACGTCATTCCTCGAACAAAAGAAATTCCGGCAGCCTCATTAGGATATGGATCTTTTGATCTGACGATGAGTACGCTTGAAAGTGCGGTAAAAGAAAACTATCTGGTCGGAGAACAATTCACGGCCGCTGATTTATATCTAAGTGCTAACCTCAATTGGTATTTTTTCACGAAAATGTTAACGCCTACGCCGACGTTACAAAAATACGTTGATCGCTGTATCAATCGACCTGCCTATAAAAGAGCAGACGATATGTCGAAAACCTACATGTAGGCATGGCCCGTTTTTGTGGCATTAAATTGACTTTATTCAGAGAGAAGCCTGGCCAAGTCCAGGCTTTTACATTGGGAAGATAATTGGGGGTTATACTCTATGAATGAAGATTTTAATTGTAGATGACGAAGAAAAAATCAGAGAAATGTATAAAGACTTTCTCAATCTGATGAACAAAGAAAAACTCACTTTTAGCCAGGATGGTGTCGAAGCTTTAATGAAATGTCTCGGGGAAAAATTCGATTTAATTCTTCTCGATTATAAAATGCCGAAAATGAATGGAGTGGATCTTCTCACAGTCCTTCGCGGTGGTGGCCTTAACAAAGATACGCCAGTTGTGATGATCTCAGGCGAGATGGGTACGTTTGATATCGCACCAGAATTGATGAAGGAAACTCACCTCATGCCTAAGCCGATTACCTTTAAAAAATTAGGTGATGTGATGACAACCATCATGCACTAATTTATTTGTATCCCTTCGTTGAACCATCCATATTCTGTCGTGTGCATTTAAAACGATTAATTTCTTTTGGACGTTTTTTTAAATGTTTAAGATGGCCTTGATTGTTTGCCCGTTTTCTCCAACGATCATAATCTTTAAGTGGCAGTGCCTTTCGCATGAATTTTACGGCTTCATTAGGCGTAAGACCGAACTGTTCTTGGATGGCCTCAAAAGGAGTGCGGTCTTCCCAGCACATGCGTACGATCCGATCTCGGTCCTCTAAAGATAGTGTTGCAAAAAGTTCTTCGACTTTATTTTTCATGCAAACATTTTAACGTGAAAACATAAAGGTGAGACTAAGACAGTTCTTCGGCAAAAATCTTTTCTGTAATCTTCCAGAATTTTTCTTGTTTTCTAGCAATGACAAAAGAAGGAAGACGTAAAAGCTTTTGATACTTAATGACATCTTTTGGATTATCCAGATCAACAGCAAGCTCCGGTTTTCTTAAATGGGAACGTAAGAAGTTGATGTTGAATTTTTTTACGGAAGTTGGATTACTGAAAAAATGGGCTTCACTGACATATTGCCCATCAACATCGTAGTAGCGAACATCCAGATAGGGATTTCCGTTTTTATCTAAACGTTCATCGAACGTGATTTTTTCCGGCGTGAGAACGTGAGCATTTTTTGAAAGCTTCGCTTGTTTAAGTTTAGCGTCGGCATCAATGAGTGTGGCCGCACATTTTTCACAGGCACGTGCAGTGACATCATTTTCAATTCCGCACGCGTGACAAAGTTTATAACGAAAGCGAAATCCACACGGCGTGATTTTCATAGTAATAGGATCTTGGGTAGCTCCTTTACACTTGCGTCCGAAGTGTTCCATCACATCACCATCGTAATCGACATAACCCCAAAAATGATTTTGGAAATCACACTCTGGACAGGAGACGATGACAGGAACCGTATCTTTCGTTGGTCTTTTATCTGCGATCTCTGGAGTATAAATATCGTGTCCCATTCCGGTGTAATCGAGAATAAAACAATCACTTTTACCAGGTTCTAAGCGAAGGCCGCGACCAACAATTTGCTGATACAGACTATTAGATTCCGTCGGTCGAAGAATCGCAATGACATCGACGTGAGGAGCATCGAATCCTGTGGTGAGAACGGAAACGTTTACAAGGTATTTAAATTTTTTATTCTTAAAATCTTCGACGATGCTGTCTCGTTCACTAATGTCTGTATCACCTAGAACTAATCGCGCTTCACCTTCAGGCAAATACGTCATGATTTCTTCAGCGTGTTTTACAGTACTGCTGAAAATCATGACTCCTTTGCGATTAAAGCGCTCAGTAATGTCGACAATGTTTTTAACGATAAGAGGAGTGAGACGTTTCTGATTTTTTAAAAGTTCTTCAACTTCCGCATGCGTGTACATTCGATTTTTTTCAGTGAGTTCTGAAAAATCATAACAGGTAACCGGAATGTCCACTTTTACCGGTTGAGTGAGAAATTTATTTTTAATCATGTAGGTGAGTGGAAGCTCATACACACATTGTTTGAAGAAACGATTCTGTTCTGTTTTAAGTTCTCCAAGATTGGAGTATTCATAAATCCAACCAAGTCCTAGGCGATACGGAGTTGCAGTTAAGCCTAAAATGCAAAGTTTTGGATTACGCTCTTGAAGCTTGCGAATGACATCTTGATATTGAGTGGCGCCTTCTTCTGCAACTCGGTGACACTCATCTATAACGAGTAGTGAGAAGTCTTCAAAAAAAGCATTTGGTGCGCGAGCAACAGATTGAACACTTCCAAAAATGGCCTTTTGATCCCAATCTTTTTTTCCTAAACTTGCAGAAAAAATTCCGGCCTCAAGACCATAACTTTTATACTTTTGATAATTCTGTTCAACGAGTTCTTTAACGTGGGCGAGAACGAGAACTCGCCCTTTAGCAATGCGAGCGAGTTCGGCAATAACTAAACTTTTCCCTGCACCCGTTGGAAGAACGATGAGAGCAGGTTCTCTTTTTTTCTGAAAATACTTAATTGTATTATCGACAGCTTCTTGCTGATAATCGCGGAGTTTGTACATATGACGAGATCGTAAAGCACATCTATGAAAATGTACATCTACTATTTACAACTAGATAGAGCTCAGATGTAAGACTTGTTAAAGGGACATTTCAAAGCATTTTATTTAAAATCGTTTTTATGTTCAAACTTTTCTCACTTTGCTTTTTATTTTTGCCGTTGTCTGTCATTGCGGGCGTGAAAGCACCTGCGATTTTAGAGCAGTATGAATTCTCGCAAAAAGAATCAGTGGAAGTTTTTCTAAAATTTCCAGAGTTGCTAGTTCTGGATGTGGCCTCGGAATATGTGGCCCAAACTGAAGATGATGAATTCACGCTCAAGCTTTATTCAGAAATTTCTAACGATGTTTATATTGTAAAAAAATCACTACAAAATGAAAACGTGAGTATTGAAAAGGCCTTTGTTCCTTTTGAAATAAACGTTCGCGAATTTACTGGACCCATTCAAGGAACTCTTTTTGAAACCATTCAAAAAGAAACTGGTAGTGAAAAACTGGCCAGACAAATGGCTGAAGCTTTCAAAGATGATTTTTCCACAACAAAAGGACTCATCGTCGATGCTCAATACTCATTGTCAGTGACTGAGTATTTTGAAAACGGTCGATTCATTAAGTTTGGTGATGTTCAACATGCAAAACTTGTTGTCGGTCGTGCCACTTCAGAGCGAGTGTTGAAGCAAGATTTAAAAACTCTCACCTGGTCACTAACGAGCGAACTTTCTGAGTTTCAAAAAATATTCTACGCTCCTGTAAGATCAAACAGAGTTTCAAGTCTTTTTCAATTTAACAGAAGACATCCGGTAAAAAGAAGAATCCAGCCTCACAATGGAATTGATTTTGTTGCTAAAAGCGGAACGCCTGTTTACCCAGCTCTCGAGGGAACTATCATTGCGATGGGAAGGACAAGAGCAAAAGGGAATTATATTCTTATTGAACATGATAATGGCTATCAAACGACTTATGATCATCTTCGTAAATTTACAAAAGGTTTAAGAATTGGTGATCGAGTCCAGCTTAACAATCAAATCGGTGAAGTAGGAAGAACAGGTTATGCAACTGGTGCTCATCTTCATTTTGGTGTTTTGAAAAATGACTTATACATCAATCCTGTTCTTCTTTTAAAAGAATACACTTTTGCTCAACGCGATTCATTTGAGACTGCTGACCTTGAAGAAGAGTCAGATCCAGAAACTACTTTCGTGCTTCCCCAATAGTATCCGCCATCGTTGCATTTCTTTCACCCATTGGTTTCGGTGAACCCGTCGTCGTGTCTTTCATTGTTTGATGTTCAAGTTCTGCATTTATCTCGGCACCGAGAAGAATAACGAAGCTTGAAATGTAGAGCCACATAAGAAGAACGATGAAGGCACCAAGTGAGCCATACGTTTTATTGAATTCACCAAACTCGGAAGCGTACCATGAAAATCCGAGCGAAGCGATGGCCCATAAAACAGACGCGATGACAGCACCCCATGAAACCCAACGCCATTTTGGTTTATGTCTGCTGGGAGCAAAACGATAGACGACTGAGAGGAAAAGTGAAAAAAGTCCGAGGAGAACAACCCAACTTGAAGCTCCGACAATTTTTTCGATCGTGTCTCCAAATTCAAAATTTCCCATGAGAGCGGGAAGTGCTATGACAACGAGAACTGCAACAACACTTAATACAATTCCTAAAAATGTTAATCCTATGGCGACGAGATTTCTTTTTACAAATCCTCGTTTTTCTCTTTCATCATGAATGATATTTGTCGCCTCAATAATCGCACTGGCCGCTTTAGATGATGAATAGAGCGAAAGGAGAAGTGCAACTATAGTAGAAAATCCTAATGTGCTGCTCGCTTTTGCTGATAGAGTTGTGAGTTGATTGCGAAGAATTTCTTGAAACTCGTTCGGTATGAATCGTCCGATTTTAGAAATATGATTTGAAATTTCTCCTGGATCAGAAATCCATGCATACATGAGCACAATAGAAGTAATAGCAGGCACAAAGGCCAAAAATGCATAATAGGACATGGCCGCTGAAATAAGACTTAAACGGTCGTTACCAATTTCGTCTTTGATTCTGAAGATAGTATCTTTCCAACCTTTCGCCGGAATTTGTGATGGCTTCGTGGCCTGTCTCCCTCGCGAATTATCCTTAGCGGTCCCGTTGGCCCAAGTTGTTGTTCCCATAATAGTACCTCCGGCATTTAAAATGCCAGATCGATGCCATTAAAAGATGCTTAGAGTTCAACTAAATTTTTTTGAGCTTTTTTTGGAATTCAAGAGGTGTCATGTTTTCGCACTTTCTGAAGAAACGCGAGAAATAGTTTGGATCATCGAATCCAACTTCGTAACCAATTTCAGCAACTGTTAGATCCGAATAACTGAGTAAACGTTTGGCCTCAAGAATGAATCGTTCCTGAATCATTAAGCGAGGAGCTTTTCGGTGAGTGCGATTAAGGTGAGCGATAAGTGTTTTAGATGTTACACCTAGTTTGCGAGCATAAAATTCTACAGCATGCTCTTTTTTGTAATGAGTATTCACGAGATCGATAAATTTTTCAGATAAACTTTGAGGGAGAAACTGTTGTGTACCTTTTCCTACGATGCGAACAATTTGAACTAGAAGTCCTGTGAGATAACCCTGTAAGCTGATATCGTAAAAATCTTGCGCTTCTTTAAAATCACGGTGCATTTCCTGGCAAATCGTGAGGAGATTTTTTACTTCGTTATTACTCAATTCAAAGACGTTCTCTGCAATCATTAATTGATTGATAAGTGAGCTGGAAATAGGAACGTTCACGTCTAAGGATTCACGCTTAAACTCGATCACATAACCTTTTAATTCTTTTTCTAGAACACATTGGTGAACTTGACCTGGCTTTAAAATATAAAGCTGGTTTCCTTTGATCTGATGTTTATTAAAATCGATGACGTGAGAGCCGTTACCTTTTTCTAATATAATAATTTGAAAAAAAGCGTGCTTATGCGGAAGTAAAACATTTGGGACCATGCGATCGTTCAAGCAATCAATTCTGATTTCGCTTAAAGACGCTTGTGTATATCCATGAGAATCTAATGGATAATAGATGTTCAAATCGTGTGAGTTTATTTTGTTGTCCAAATTATTTTTTAAGTTTTCTTTAGTTTGTGTTTTGTGAATGTAGTATATGGTGTGCAGCAGTTAGACAGAAGAGAGATTTCACACTTTAAATAGCACAAACGCGTCTGTAACGGCCCAAAGAATTTTTCTCGAAAATTACATTTGGCCTCATCGTTGCTTTCTCATTTAAGTATGAGAACAGAACAAATTGATCATAAATATTTAGGGCGTGATTCAGATTCAGACAAAATAGAAGTCGAAAGAATTGCGGGTAGTTCACTTTTTACAGCTGATGGAAAAACACATATCGATTTCGTCATGGGATGGTGTGTGGGGAATTTTGGTTGGGATAATCCAGAGATAAAAAATCGGCTAAAAAACTTTAAAGGTCCGGATTATGTGAGTCCCCATCATCTGTATAAACCGTGGACTGAACTCGCCCAAAAACTTCACGCTCTTGCTCCTGGTAAACTAAAAAAAAGTTTTAGGGCCACGGGGGGAACTGAAGCTGTAGAAATCGCTTTATCCGCGGCGATGTCTTATACCGAACGAACAAAATTTATTTCCGTTGATGGCGCTTACCATGGCGATTCCATTGTTGCTCGCAGTATCGGTTCACCAAACTATGGTGATTGGTATCGCAACCCTTTCAGTGCACACAGAATGCGCACGCCGCTCGATTCCCGAAGTGCAGAGCACGTGGAACTGTGGCTTAAAAATAAAGATATCGCTGCGATCATTATGGAACCTGTCATTTGCAATAAGGGTGTAACAATTCCTACTCAGGAGTTTATGAATCACATTCAAACGGCCTGTAAAAAATATGGAACACTTTTAATCATGGATGAAGTTGCCACAGGTTTTTTGAGAACAGGAAAAATGTTTGCATCGGAACATTACAATGTTCAACCGGACATTATGTGTTTGGGAAAAGCGATCAGTGGGGGATTCGCTCCGATGGGAGCAACATTGATGACTGATGAAGTAGCAGAGGCCATGCACTATGACAGTAGCTACTATTCTACTTATGGATGGCATCCACTAAGTGTGGAAGCAGCACTAGGCACGTTGGATTATCTGCAGAAAAATTTTGCTTTTCTCCAAATGAACATTAGAGAAATCAGTCACTATATCGTCGAGCAACTCTCTCTCATGGAATTTAAATTTGAGCCTACTATCCGTCATAAAGGTATGGCATTTGGCGTTTCTTTCAAAGATAGGGAAGGGAATTACGGTTCAAAGATTGTAGAAAAAGCACGTACGAATGGGTTGCTATTATCTGAAGCTGAAAGAGGCTTCACGATGTTTCCAGCGCTCAACATCGATAGGGCCACGGTCGATGAAGCTTTAGCAATACTTCTAAAAAGTATTTAATTCAGAAGCTAGACAAAATTAAAAAGCGCCATAGAATCATTGTATGGACCAACATCTGCACCACTCGCATAACTTGTATCTTGTGACTTTTTGATGTGTTTAGAATTGAGCAAGTCATAACTAATCTACTAAGTAATGCGCTCAAATACGGCAATAAAAAACCCGTAGAAGTTTCGATGAAGATCCAGTCTGGAAATGTCATTGTCTCGTTTAAAGACAACGGAATTGGAATTTCAAAAGAAGATCAAAACAAAATTTTCAATCGTTTTGAGCGCGGAGGAAGTCCTCCGCAAAGTGCAGGCCTTGGTCTAGGACTCTCAATTGTTGAAGATAGCGTTCGGACGCACCAAGGAGAAATTTGGGTAGAAAGTGAAGTCGGTAAGGGCTCCACTTTCTATGTTTCATTTCCGTTAGCTTAACAATTCTTCCAATTTATCAAATGATCCCGTCCAGCCCATCATCATACTTGGACGTGCACCAGTAAAAGTTGCGAGCTCTTCAGATGTTGAATTTTTATCAATATCAGTTTGCACTTTCACACGCGTATAATTATTTTCTTCTTCGGTAAAAGTCAGTGTGACTTTCATATTAAGCGGCCATGTTCCTGAGAATGGCGCACGAATAACATTTCCATTTTCATCGCTGAAATTCTGGAGATATTGCATACTGTATGGTTTTTCAATTTTCAGGTATTCGATTTTTCCATACATTTTCATCTGATCGTTACCCATGCAATAAACAATGCTTCCGCCTTCACGAATATCAACATGCGTGTTTTTCATGGTCATACCAGTAGGAGGCAGCCATTTTTCAAAGTGCTCGGCATTCGTCCACATCTCAAAAACTTTTTCGATGGGAGCTTTGAATGAACGTTGAATAATGAAGGGCTCATTTCCTTTTGTTTCTTTTTCTAAATATTCACCTAGGCGATCCCAAGTAGAATTTCCACTAGCTTGTTTAATGAATTTTTTTGTTTGTTCCGCTGCTTCAGCAGTCGCCAGGGCCATTGTCATTTCCATTTGCGTTCTGTCGCCTTTTAAAGGAGTGAAGACTACAGTCACTCTAAAAAGAGCAGGTCTCTCTTCGAGATCATTACCACCATGATCGTAAACGAGACGAGCGTTCTTTTCGACCTCATGATACTTAGTTATGTTATGAAATGTTTCACCATTTGGTCCGTGCATAATATAATCCCATGTACCACCCGGACGCAGATCTTTACTGTTAGTTGTAATAGACCAGCCACGAGGCCCCCACCACTGCGCTGCTTGTTTTGGATCACTCCAGGCATCCCAAACTAGATTAACAGGAGCATCGTAAATACGAGTAAGATAAATTTCATTTGGTTTATTTTTTGCGGACATTTTTTTTCCCCTTATTTTTTTTGGCGGTCACAGTTTTTAAATATTCATCAAGACGATCAAAACTTTCTTCCCAAGATTGGCGATATTGCTCCATCCAGTCAGTTGCTTCTTTCAATGGTTCAGTATTGAGTTTGCATGATCTAAATTGAGCATCCTTCGTTTTTGTCACAAGGCCCGCGTTCTCTAAAACTTTTAGATGTTTGGTAACTGCAGGTAGGCTCATTTCCTTAAGAAAAGGTTCTGCAATGTCTGTGACGTTGGATTCACCCTCTGAAAGTTTGGCCAGAATCGCCCTGCGAGTAGGGTCGGCCAGCGCTGAAAATGTGAGACTTAAATAATCAATAGCACCCATAATAAACCTTTTGGTTAATTAACTGTTTGGTTAAATATACCATCACCTACAAGGGTGTCAAGCTCAAGAATTCTTAAAGTACCAAAGGCCTGAATATTGCTATAATCCACTTATGTATTCGCGTTCTACATTCTTGACCGATTCGTTTAGTTTAGAAAAACATGAAGAATTAAAAAAGATTCGAGTCATTACAATCTCTGCGGCAATCAGCTACCTCATCTGGTGGTACCTGATGCGCTATTTATCACCTGAAGCTTATGATCCTCTCTGGCAAAGATTATTGCTCTCTTCTGTATCTCTTATTTTCTTTGCGGCAACTTTTTTGATGAAAGATTTTTTGAAGTACACAAAATACGTGTATCTTCTCGCGTGGCTCTATTCATACCATCTGCTTTTTTTATATTGGAAAAATGCTGACAATGCTTTCTACATTATCTGCAACATCATTCAGTTTCCATATATCGTGTTGTCATTTCCCACATTGCGAATGGCCCAGATTTACACTTATGTAAAATTTGCTGTCGTTATTCTCATTTCATTTTTTGTCTCTTACCAATCTATCACTCCATGGTTCATCGTGCTGACATATATTACGACTGGGCATTATCTTATGGTTGCTTCCATTCGCCACTTTAATGTCTTGAATGGGTTAAAACGCAGTCATAAATCATTTGAATTAACTCTCTCAAACATGCACGAAGGCGTTGTTGTCATCGATGATAAAGAAAAAATTGTGACTTATAATCCGACTGCTGAATATCTTTTGAATTTTTTCAATGGAAATGAAATCGGAAAATCGTATAAAGAAACAAATCTTTTTACACATACGAGACAAGAAAATTTATTACCTTTTTCACTTGATCATCATCCGCTGGAACTATCTTTCAAAGAGAAAAAAGCTTTTAAAAATAAAATTATGAGTTTTGGTCTGAATGGCGAACATCAAAGATGGCTGCAAGTAAATATCCAGCCACTCGAAATAGGTGAAGCAAATCATATCCTCGTCACGTTCGCTGATTTTTCACAACTCAAACTACAACAGCAAAGAGAATCGCTTGAACATGCGACGCTTGCCATGAGTGGGCGCCTCTCTTCGCTTTTTACAGTCTCAAGCGGTATCGCTCATGAAATTAATAATCCACTCGTCATTATTTCAGCGAACCTGCATCTTTTGAAAAGAAAGATGGAACAGGCTTCGCAGGACAACGAAAGCGTAAAAGAAATATTTGAAAAAATCTCTCGTGCGGTTAAAAGAATTACCGGCATTGTAGATGGTCTTAAATCACTTTCACGTTCAGATGAACAGAGTAGTTATGAAAACGTTAGTGCCAACGAATTGATTCAAAGCACGCTGGAGCTTACGAAAGAAACAATTAAACAAAGAAATATTGAACTCATCGTTGATGATATTCCTGATGTGCATTTTTCATGTAGACGATCGCAAATTGTTCACGTGCTTTACCATTTGCTGACTAATGCAGCGGACGCAGTGGAAAACAATTCAGATGAGCAGGGGAAATGGATAAAAATCGGTTTTGAAGATCATGAGCATCACTTCTGTTTAAAGGTCAGCGACAACGGACCAGCATTGACGGAAGAAGTGAAACTGCGAATGATGGATCCATTTTTCACCACTAAAGAAGTCGGTAAAGGGACTGGGCTTGGCCTTTCAATCTCACGCGCCATTATTGAAGATCATGGCGGCGAGCTATACCGCGAAGACAATTCAAAGCAAACTTGCCTTATCGTCAAACTGAAAAAGTCCTGATACAATACCTCCATGAATAAACCTACATTTACACCCCCACAAAACGTTCAAGATGTCCTCTCACGCCTTCACAGACCAAAAACAATCGTTGTGACAGGTGGTATGCCGTACGCAAATGGCCCGCTTCACTTGGGTCACTTGGCAGGAGCAATGGTTCCGCCGGATATCATGGCCCGTTACGCTCGCATGTGGGTTGGAAAAAATAATGTATTGTTTGTAAGTGGAAACGACGATCACGGATCGACATCAGAAGTAGCAGCAATTAAAGCTAATATGCCAGTTCGAGAATTCATCGATCACATCCATGAGAAACAAGTTCAAACGACAACTCGCTATGGAATTTCTTACGATATTTTTTCGGGAACATCACAACCAGATTGTTATCCGATTCACAAAGAAACTTGTCAGGACTTCATGACAAGACTGTGGAAAAATAAAATGCTGGAAAAGAAAACGACAAAACAATGGTTCGATCCAAAGATCAGTCGTTTTCTCCAGGATAGAAATGTAACAGGAAAATGTCCGAATCCAAATTGCTCAAATGAATCAGCATACAGTGACGTGTGTGAAGTGTGTAATACAAACTACGATCCTTCACAACTCATCAATCCACGCTCATCACTCTCAGATGCAACTCCAGAGCTAAGAGACACAAATCACTTGTGGCTGGATATGTGGAAAGTTTCAGATCAGCTTACTGAATGGATTAAAACAAAACAAAATAAATGGCGCAAAGGTGTTTTCAATGAAGTGTTTGAGACAGTTCAACCAGCACTTCAATTCGACAACCCCCATGAACCAGCATTCAAAGAAATGCGATCAGCACTTCCAAAACATAAATCGCGATACGCTCCAGGAAAAAAAGTGGTCGTGCAATTTGAAAATCTTGCAGACTATGCGACTGGAAAATCAGCGATGGAAGAAAAAGGCATTGCATGTGAAGCGCTTGATGGTTGGGCCCACCGTTCAATCACACGTGATGTGACTTGGGGAATTCCTGTACCAGAAGGCATCGATCCAGAGATGAAAGGTAAAACACTTTACGTCTGGCCTGATTCTCTCATTGCTCCGATTTCATTTTCAAAAGTGGCCTTAGCGAAGCAAGGTCGCGATCCAAATGAGTGGGAGAGATTCTGGAAAGATCCAGAAGCGCGAATTTTCCAATTCCTCGGACAAGACAACGTTTATTTTTACGTGCTCATGCAAGGAGCGATGTGGATAGGCGTGCGTGGATCAGACACTGCAGACTACACTATGACTGACGTCTATTCCGTTTTCCATCTTATGGTCAACGGAGAAAAAATGTCGAAGTCGCGTGGAAACTTCTACAGCGCAGACGAACTGACAAACGAAATGGGCTATCACCCGGATCAAGTCCGTTACTTCCTCTCAACTCTGAGCCTTGCTGAAAAACAATCAAACTTTGATTTCGAAACTTTCAATGAAAGAAATAAATTTCTCGCAGGCCCTCTGAATGCAGCGATCGAAAAACCAATCGCAGCTGCACTCTCAAAATTCAACGGCGTTGTTCCCGAAGGAAAGCTTCTCGAAAAAGCTGAAAAAGAAACAATGAAGATCGTGCAAATGTATGTGAAGAACATGGAAAAGGCCGATCACATCACACTCCTAGGCCAAATCGAAAACTACGCTCGTCTCATCAACAGCTTCTTCGTGCAATACAAACCACACGACGACCGTCACGACGAAACAGAAAGAAAAGATGCACTCTTCACTTCATTTTATATTTTGAAGAATTTGATGATCATGCTTCATCCGTTTGTCCCACAGACGATGGAGAAAGTTCGTTTATCGCTAAATCTTCCTGAATCTGTATTCTCACTTGATGAGCTCGGAGTTGCGATTCCAGCTGGTCATAAGATCGGGGAGAAGCTGAGCTATTTCCCTGCAGTGGAAGGTGCTTCAGAATAGGGCATTTATCTAAGGATAGTTGTAATTGAAAAGAGTAATTCCGCAATTTTCTAACGAATATCTATTTCTAAGAATGATGTGGTATCAAGAATACTGGAAGCATATAAAT
Organism: uncultured Bacteriovorax sp.; assembly: GCA_946480715.1. Next base: position 76,571 of record CAMLKK010000009.1, read on the forward strand.
AATGCTGATTATGAAGCTGCAGTTATTTCTGCTGAAAGTGGTCTTCATCTTTTTCCAGACGATACATATGCTTATTTAAATTATTATTCAGTATTGGCCGACTATGCATTAACGAGTGATGGATTGAAATTCAAAAAACTTCATGCAGAAGCAATTGCAGGCATGAAGAAATATTTAAAAAGGATTTCAGGTCGCTGTATCAGTGAAATTTCAAAAAAGATTTTTAAAAACGAATTTTACTATCAAACTAAGCAATTCAAAAAACAGTATTACCTCGGACATAATCGTTATAAACGAAATGGTGATAAGTGGGAGCTTTAATCTGCAGGAGTTGGAGCTTCGAACCACGCGCTGACTCTGGCGAAAAAGGGCAAATTTCAGAGTGCTAAAATTTGGGCGCAAAAATCTGTTGTAGCTTGGGAAGGTTATTGTTCAGTCGATAAGAAATATTACAATCCATACTGCCATTGGGCCCTCGCCTACGGAATTTTAGGTGATGATAAAAAGATGCATGCAGCTTTAAAGAAGGGCGCAAAACTGAGCGGTAAACCACTATCGTATCGAGAATTCACTTGGGTTCTCGATCAAATAAATTCCGTGAGACAATTTCAGGACTAAACTCAGCCAACAATTCTTTCAATCATAAAACTTTGCGGATAGTCCAAGATCGAATTTAAATAAACCCGCAGCTTGTACAAAAAATCACTTTCTTCAATCGTTGAAATTAATCCCAACTCAAATCCAGGATAGAGATTTGAAAAACTCTCAACAGCAATAAGCGAATTGTATTGATTGATGAAACTCGAACTTTTGTGTTTGATTGAATTGCCTAGAATGTAATGAATGACATTTTTTACTTCCGATGGCGTTTTCAATTTGCGAAAGTGATATCTTGTTTTGAAGACCTGGCCTTTGAGACCTTTTAGCTTGTTAATTCCCTTCGAGAGTGTAATCCCAAAGGATTGCATGCCTGTTCCGAGCATCGACTTACTGTCAGCTTCTACAAGTAAATGAACATGATCAAATTCAAGTGTGTAGTGAATGATGCGCAAACCTTTTAGGCGCGCTTTCTTGATGGCGTGCCAAAGGAGTTTTAGTGTTTGTTTGTTTTTTAGGCCTGATTTTGTTCGGTCGATTTTAACTGTTAAGTGCAGAACAGTTAGGCGCTTGAAGTTATCGCGGGCGATGTGACGGATGCCGCGATCGTGTTTTGCGGGTCTCCCGGCGCCTTTTGGATTAATAAAACTTTGTTGTTTCATTGGGAGAATTTAATTTAGGCAGATATTAAAGTCAAAGAATAAAGAACAAAAATTCTTTGATTTAAGTTCCTTTTTTTGTGTTGAAGAAAGGTAGGTGCCCACCAAAAGGCAGGCACCCAAAAGGATTAGATCGCAAGATCTACGTAAAGCGCGAGTTCCGGTAGGCCTACTTTCTTTGAGAAGACGTCGCGTCCGTCACGTGCGGCGGCGAGTTCGCTGCCCACTTCAAACGTTACTGAGTTTTTTGCTGTGAAAGCGTATGTGAGGCCTGTGTAGTGCTCGAAAAGATCTTCTTTGGACTGGAAGCCACGGGCGAAGCCTTCGTTGTGGTAGTATTTCAATTGGTAGTACGTGCTGATTTTGTCGTTCCATTGGTAGGTAACATATCCCACGTTCATTTCATGCGTGATTGATGTTGGTGAGTCAGTATCATCCGTCTTTGCTGTGTTTAAGATGATGTCGTCATTCCAGAAGTATGAAAGTTTGTCTGTGATCTGGACGTTAACTGAAGGAATGAATTCAGCTGAATGTTTCCATTGAGACTTTGTCGTTTTTTTGATGTCGTTATGTAGGTACTGCGAGAAGAGTGAGAGGCTTGTGTTTCCGATGTTTTTTGAAACTGTGGCGAACACGCGGTTGTTACCATACGAAGTGAGCGTACGTTCTCCTTCTAGGCCTTGAGCTGATCCTGTGGCGAATTGGCGGCGGCCGATACCAGCGTCTAATTTCACACCATGATCAGCTTCTGTAAGAATGTTTTTGCGTGTAAGGGTGAAGAGGGCACGGTAGAAGCCATTTGGGTAGCCTGCGCCTGAAACGGCCGCTTCCTGGTCACTGAATTTAAATTCTGCTGAAGAGAGAAGTTGCCAATTCTCGATCGGTTTATAGATGAGAGTCGGGTTATGCATAATTCTAAAATCTTTGATTTCTTTCTGAGCTTTGTCTTCGCTTAAAGCATCTCTACGAACCCCATAAAGTTCTCCGTGATAGGAACCAGAGAAGTGCTTGGCGATGTAGTCGAGGATTTGTGAATCACCGTCTAAAGACGTTTCGATTGTTGCTTGTGAGAAAGCTTCTGTTGCGAGAAAGAGTGTTGAAAGAATTAAAATTTTTGCTACCACGAATGTCCCCCCTTGATTGCGACAAGGTTTCTTGTACCTGAATTTCACTTTCATTTTCCAGCGCTGAAGGTTCCCACGTTACGAAAAGGTGCCCATTGTAAGAAAGTTTTTGATTTAGAGAACATTGTGGGACTAGGGACAAAATGTCACTTGTGCTGTAGACTCCCTCGAATGGCACTCAAATCTACAATATTCAAAGTTAAACTTTCAGTCGCAAATCTTAATATTCATCACTATGAAGATTACAATTTAACGATCGCGAAACACCCGTCTGAGACAGACCTCCGGATGATGTACAGGCTCGTGGCCTTTGTGCTTCATTGTCATGAAGGGCTTGAATTTACCAAGGGTCTTAGTTCCGATGCCGAGCCTGATCTTTGGAAAATTAATTACGATGGGTCTATTGATCATTGGATTGAGCTTGGCCAGCCGGAAGAGAAGCGGCTCCGACAAATGTGTTCGAAGGCCAAAGAGGTTTCGATCTTCACTTACAATGGTCAAAATAGCGAGAACTGGTTCAAGTCGATAGAAGATCAGGTTCAGCGTTTCGATCACCTCAATATTACCCATCTGACGATTTCAGATGGGCAGAACATTGAGGACTTTGTGGAAAGGGGAATGGTTTTCGACGTCAATATTGATCACGATCAAATTTGGTTTTCTCAAGGTGATAATCGAATCAATCTCGAATTTAAAAAAGTTTATTAGCTTCAATTATTTTACGCTGGCGTTTCGGAAGTTGCGCCAGACATTCTTCGAGCGCGTCTCCCTCCAATGTCCAAAATCCCATATGTCCCAAGACCTCAACCGGCTCATCTAAACGGACGACATTCTCAAACACGAAACCATAGTTTCCATCTTCTAACCATTTTCGGGATTTTTTTGAAACAGTTTCTTCATCGACGATATCTACCAGTTCAGCAAAACCGATCACGGCACCAAAATCTACATCCTCAGGATCGACTAATAAGCGAAATTCTTCACGGCAACGTTCGAAGCGTTTGCGGTCTTTAGATCGCGAGGCATGAATCGCTACGTAGCCGCGTTTTTTTGTTTTCCAACTGCGGTTTTCAATATTTTTTTTTCCTGTAACGATAAGTTCACCCCAGGGTTGAACTAAACTCATGGCCGTCATTTGTTGCATAAATCCTCCTTTTTTTGTGAAAGAATTTTCAATGCAATTAAAATTATTTTTGAAATAAGTGGTGAATATGCAAACAGCGAAGAGAGGATGACAGAGCAAAAAAATCTTATTAAAATTCAATTATCCCGGACGAGATGCGCCGTACCCGGTTAAGACAAGACGACGCTCTTATAAAAAGGAGTGTTCTATGTCTGCCTGGATCATGTTAGTTGTCGCTGGATTATTCGAAGTCTGTTGGGCCATCGGCCTTAAGTACACAGACGGATTTACCAAAATTGTTCCTAGTGTTTTCACAATCGCCACTCTAGCACTTAGTATGTTTTTACTCGCGCGTGCCACGCAAACACTACCGATCGGAACGGCCTACGGTGTGTGGGTAGGGATTGGAGCCTTAGGTGCTGCGATCTGCGGGATCTTTCTTTTTCAAGAGTCAGCGTCACCGTTAAAACTTTTTTTCCTCGCCCTTCTTTTGATTTCCATTATCGGATTAAAAGTTACGGCGAAGTAGTCGGGCCTTCTGCTTTTGTTGCAAAATAATCATCGGGGACATGGATGCCTCGTCTTGCGATTTTTTCTGTAAGAATTGTTTCTTTCAGGAAGAATGAAGAAATGAGATAGGCCGCACAGTTGCCGATTAATAATGGAGCAATTCCGAAATGTGCTCCTGTAACTTCAAGGGCGAAAACTGTTGAAGTGAGAACGGCACGAGTCGCTCCTGAAAACATGGAAGACATGCAGACGAGTGCAGTGACTTGCGTGACAATACCGATTTCAGGAAATAGTTGCTGGCCGATGAGGCTGATGATGACTCCGAGTGAACTTCCAAATGTAAGGAGTGGAGCGAGTGTTCCGCCAGATGTTCCTGAGCCGAGTGAAATGGCCCATGCTAAAAATTTCCAAATGAGCAAAGTGATTGCAGAAATGAGAAGCAATTTTCCCTGAAGAGCATTGGTGATGTTGGAATAGCCAACACCCAACACGCGCGGCTCTATCAATGCAATTGCGCCGACAAAAAATCCGCCAATGGCAGGCCACCACATCCAGTGCAGAGGAAGTTTTTCGAAAGTATCTTCGACGAAAAAAACAATCTTAGTGAAAAAGCATGCGAACAATCCCGCAATGGCACCTGCAAAAAAATAAAAAAGCGTGTTCATTCCACTCACATGTTCGGTGAAATCTCCAATGGGAAATTCAGCTCCGGTGTGTCCAGTGGCAAGTCTGATCGAAAACGCAGTGGAAACAGCGAGGAGTACAGGAATAAAAGATTTCGCACTAAATTCAAAAAGAAGTAATTCAATTGTAATGAACACAGCGGAGAGTGGAGTTCCAAAAATGGAAGTCATTCCGGCGGCAGCACCAGCAGACAATAAAATTTTTCTTTCGTACTCTGTGAAGTTTGTGTGACGGCCAAGCCATGCTCCCACTGCACTTCCTGTTGCGATAATTGGTCCCTCAGCACCGAAAGGTCCTCCGGAACCAATAGCGATCGCCGCTGATAGTGGTTTTAAGAAAGTCATACGACGAGGAATTTTACTTTCTTTCGTGAGAATATTTTCCATAACCTCAGGAATGCCGTGACCGCGAATGGCCTGGCTTCCGTACTTCGCCATCACTCCTACAATAAGTCCTCCTATGACAGGAATGATGAGATGAGTGACATGTACATTCATGTTCACGAGCTCTACTGATTGCAATGACAATTTTTGAAACCAAAAAAGATTGGTGAAAAAAGCGATCGACAAGAGCAGAAGTTTAGCAATGAAAAAAGAGAGAACACCTAAGAATGAAGTAGCAACACAAAGGCGAACCATCTGACGACGAGTGAAAATATTTTTTTTATACATGGGCGATAAAATAATGGAAGTGATGAATCGACACAATGGGAGATGCATCGAAACGGTGCGCTATAAAGTAATGGCATCGATCTCGCACACTAAAATGTATGGTTACTCTCACACCAGAACAAACCGCCAATAAATTAACTCGAATTAAAGATCAAGTGATCGCAGAATTTGTTGAGCGTGCCCACAAAGAATTGCACTCAGCTAAAACTGAGCGCGACAGCCTCGTCGATAGTCTTCCTTTCTTCATCGACAATCTCATTACGACATTGAAAGAAGGTAAGACCGAAGAAAATCTATTAGAAAGTTCTAACATCGGTGGGGCCCATGGACGCGAACGTGCTTCACATATGCAATACGATCTTAACGATATTCTTATTGAATATAGAATTCTCACTCGCACACTCTTTGATTTTTTTCGTAGTGACAATGAACGATTAGACGATTTGTCAGAAAAAATAATTCTGGATGCCATTCACAGAGGGATCGGAAATGCCTCTTCGGAATTCATAAAGTATCGCAACGAAATCGATCAGATGCATGAAAAAGAATTGAATGATTTTTTTGAGCAGTCTCCCATCCCAATGTGTATTCTGCTTGGACCAGAACATCTTTTCACCTTGGCCAATCCTGCCTATGAAGAATTGATGCAAAAGCATGTTGTGGGTAAAACAGTTAGAGAAGTTTTTCCAAATCATGAAGCTGATGAATACATTCCACTTTTGGATGAAGTTTTAAAATCAGGCAAGGCCCATGTAGGACGTGAACAACCGTTTATTATTGATAATGGTATAACGAAGAGTACACGCATTCTCAATTTTGGTTACCACCCTTTTCGCGATTTCAACGGAAATATTAAAGGCATAATGGCCATCGTTGCTGATGTAACAGAATCAGTAAAACTAAGAAAATTAAATGAAGAAGATAATGCTCGCTTTCAAGAAATAGCCAATGCACTTCCGCTGATAGTCTGGACTGCAAAAAGTAAACTTGAAGTCGACTGGTATAGCGATTGGTGGTTTCAATACCTGGATCAACCGCGAGGAACAACTTGGAATAATCCTGACAAATTGCCAATGCATCCAGAGGATGTTCAAGCAACTTTAAAAAAAATTGATGAGACTATCAAAAATGGAGATGATCATTTTATTACGGAACAGCGATTTAAACGCGGAAGTGACGGAGAATATCGTTGGCATTTGGTTCGCGCTGTTGCGCTTAAAGATGAAAACGGAAAAATAATCAAATGGGTTGGCGCCAACACTGATATACACGATCATAAAATGACTCTTCAGCGATTAAATGAAGAACGTGATTTACGCGAGAAATTTGTGGCCATGCTCTCCCACGATTTAAGAACACCACTTGCGGCCGCCAAAATGAGTGCACAGCTTATCTCGCGCAAGAGTGAAGATTCAGCATTACAAAAAATTGCTTTTCGTATATCGGAACTCATGGATCGCGCCGATCATATGATTCGCGATTTGTTGGATGCGAATCTTATCAATGCTGGAGAAAAAATAGCACTTAAATTAAAAAGAACAAATATTACTGAACTCCTGAGAGACACTGTTGATGAACTTTCCAGTATTCACGGTCACAGATTTGTTTTTATTGATGGAGAAGAGATCATAGGAGAATTTGATCCGGAAGCGATCCGAAGGATCGTTGAGAATCTTTGCAATAATGCGATTAAATATGGTGATAAGAGAAAGGATGTTATCGTCTCTATAAAATCAACAAACAAACAAGTAATGATCGATGTTCATAATGAAGGCAATCCCATAAAAAAATCCGAACAAGAAAAATTATTCGATCAATTCAAACGCGCTGATAAAGTTAAGCAAGGATCAATTATCGGTTGGGGCTTAGGTTTAACTTTAGTGCGAGGATTAGTAGAAGCTCATAACGGAAAAGTAAGCGTTCACAGTGAAGAAAAAAGGGGAACGACGTTTACTGTTATCATTCCACTTGAAGCGCAAAAGATCAGCGCAGGATAAGTGGCCATCCACACCCAAAAAAATCGATTCAGACCAAAGATAACGAAATTGCTCAAATGAAAAAGAGCACCAGCAATGAGAAATGACTTAGGAAAAAAAAGCACTAGTGGAAAAGCTATTTCAAAAACGAGCACTGACCATGAAAAAACTTTTGAGACAGAAGTATATTCGAGCGCTCTTAAGAGAAAAGTTGGGGCTTGATAATGGGGGGCAGAGATGAAATCGGCGGCCGCTTCACCTCGCTGCCATTTTGCTTTTTTTGCTTTATGAATCCCTGCTAAAAAATAAGAGAGAATCACCTGTATCGAAAGATACCATAAACATCCGGCGATCCATTTTTCATTTATCGATCCAATAAGCAGAATGAGGAGAGTAATGAGTGCCATATAATCACTGCCACCATTAAAAGAACCGCGCCATCTGATTGTGATGAGAAAGTTGGTAGCAAATAAAAATGCCAACAAAATCGGTGATTGTGGAATCAAAAAGAGAAGAACAGCTGCCACCATTCTTGCTTTCATTAGTCTTATAAAATTTTTATCCGGCATGACGAAATCTAGAAATTGAACAACAATTGAAGGAAGAAAAAGAATTTCATTGCGAAGTTCACTCCATCTCCAAATTCCTTTTTCACTTATTTGGTCCTTCAGTTTTACAAATTCTAAAGACTGCCAAAAAAGTGCAAAAGCTAGAAGTTGAGATACCCAAGTGAAGGCCAGTGTCGCATCCATTAGACGTCTCCCTCATAAAATGGGGAGAGTAAAATATCTTCTTCGATAATTCCTTTTTTGCTCACGCTAGCTAATTTGAATTGAAACTTTTTTCCATGACCAATGGCCGCTTGAACCATGTTGATGGTCAATTTATAGGACAGTGTTTGCTCAAAGGGGATTTGTCCATCATGCTTCTCGATGTCGTTTAAAAGCTGTCCAATGTGCGAATGGACAGCAAGGGTCATGTTACCTTGATCGTTGATGAGAAGGGCCCTTAAAGTGGTTTTTGGCGTTTGATAGAGAGGTTTCCAGATGTCAGAAACGTCGTCACGATAAAAAAGCATGATTGTTTCAGAATAATCATCATAAAACTTCCAGGAAGGGAGCAGTGGCTTGATGAGATTGAGATACTTTTCAAAAAGTGTCATCTCAATAGTTTAGTGCGAATTTTAAGAATGAGAATTGAAAAGTGTTTCAATAATCGCCGCTTTTCGATTCGTGAACAACTCTTGGAGAATGGTAAGAGATCCATTCATCTCAAACGGCGAATTTTTATTGAATTGAAAGTTCGAATCATTGATTTCGATGATTAATCCTTTCAATAGCAAGTGGTCTAATGTCTGTTTAGTCATTAATTCGCTCAAGAACAATCGGCTGCAAATATCTCGGGGAGAGAAACTTCCAGAAGGTTCCTGACGGAAAAAGCAAATCATTTCGATTTCGGTAACATTCTTGAAATGTGATTTGATGAAACTTTTAATTTCGATTAATGAATTATTCGAGTGTGAAGTCATATCTTGTTCAAGAGTATAGATGAAAAAAACAAAATAGGCAATTGCAATAATTGCCGGTCCGTTATAGGATTTTCCTATATGTACAATATGAATTATCTATATGCCTTCTTTGTCTGCGCGGAACATTTGAATTTTTCAAAGGCCGCGGCCATTTTGGGAATTACTCAACCGTCTCTCAGTCAGCAGATTAAAAATCTTGAAGAACAGCTCGGGACACCTTTATTTCTTCGCAATGGAAAATCTGTCAGTTTAACATCGAAGGGACATGAATTACAAAAATCCTCATCACTGTTTTTTGATTTAAAAGATGAAGTTTCAAAATGTGTTGAGGAAAAAACAAGTAAACGAAATTCGCCAGTCGCTCGAATTCTGGTTACTGACGAAGTTGAGCGACCATTCGTAGCTGAAGTTCTCGCCAAGGTTGCGCGAAGAATGAAAGGGAAGTTGGAGATTTTTTCTTCAACGACTGAAGAGGCGCTAAGTAGAACAGTAAACAATGAAACTGATATTTTACTTAGCCATGAGAAAGTAGCATCAAGTTGGAAATTTATTAAAATTGATTTTCCCGTTTTTTTTGTCACTTCATCAACAATTCCTAAAATTCCAACTTTTGATAATCCAGGAAATGTTTTAAAAGTTATGGATTATTTCGGGCAGGATTTAATTATCCCGGCCGGAACAACAAAACTTGGAAAAGAACTTTCAACGTTCATGAAAAAGGAAAACATCAAAAGAACAGTGCTTCTCGAAAGTAATATTGTTTCATGTCTGGCTCGTTTCGTTTCCAGTGGAACTGGATGCACGTTTCTTCCACTGCCATATATTAAATCATCACTCTATCAGAATAGATTATTTATGGTCGGACCGCGTGACGGATATTGGAAGCACTCTATTTACATCTACGCCAATATGTCTACTGAAGAGCTGGATAATCACCCAATTGTAAAAATTATCCGTAGCTTTGGTGCTCTATAAGTAATAATATAATTCCTTCAATAAGCGTCTAGGAGATCGCATGAAAGGAACGACATTTTTAAAACCACTAGAATTTATTCTAGAGGCCATTGGTGAAAAATGGAGTCAAGGCGATAAAATCAAAGGCAGTTTGAAAATTCGTAATCACAGCGGCGACAACATCACTCTTCCTCTTGTTAAAATTATGCTGGCGGAAGGGAATTACAAAAAGATCAAAGCAAAAGACGCAAAAGCTTTTTCTAAAATCGAAGAGAGTGATGTCGGATCAAACATCGCCCTTCTCGGCAACGAAGAAAAAGAATTCCCGTTCGAGTTTAAAATTTCAGAAACATCATCCATTACTGACAAAAATGGAAGCCTCTATCTGGCCTTCTTCGATAAAGACGACACGCAACCTGCAAGTCATATAGAACTTGTGATTGAACCCCGTCCGGTCATTAAGCAGACACTTGAGATCATCGAAAATTTTATTCGTTTCAAAGTGAAAGAAATGAAAAGTGTGAAAGGAATGGTAGAAGTAAAACTCATGCCACCTTCATCACGTGAGATGAGCAATATTGATTCTTTGATTTTAAGCCTGAGTGAGAAAGATAAGACTCTAACTCTTAAATACGCTTTCAATCTTCGTGGTATCGATATGTCGAGCGGAACAATGCAGACTCAAAAGAAAACTAAAGACTTTGAACAAGTGTTCACCTCTAAGCAATACATGATTTATGGTGATTCACTTAATCAAGATTTTATCATTGCGTCACTTCAATCTATTCTTGCTGAAGTAAAACCAAAGCTACTCTAGTCAGCGAGTAATTCGCAGTTGAGTTTTGCTTCAACTGGTGTTGATGCATTTACATTCAAGTGTCCACTCAGTTCAATCACTTCTGATTGAACATCTGCCGTCATCCAACCACTAAAAGTTGATTGAGTATTTTTTAAATTGATTAAACCGCTATCACTTTCACTATTATCAAATGTGCCAGTGAGAGTATGGCCGCCATAGATCAATGTAAGCTCGGTTGCTCGCCCAGTGCCTGATCTATGTTCATACACATTCATCAGCAATTTGCTGTTTTCTTCAAAGAGAACGACGTCACCTTTACAAATTTTCCAGCGGCTATCTTTAGCAGAAGCCGAGAGTGAAGAAATGAGAAGAATAAGCGCGAGTGACATTTTCATCAGAAAGCTCCCTTAGCAGTTGAGAGCTGTTTATCAAACTTTTTTGAATGATGAAAAGTTGCGCCTAGTTATAGGAATAGCTTTTCGAACTAAGCGAATTATTAAGCATGAAACAAAGGCCGCAGTGCCGAGGGCGCCACCAAGTCCGATGTTATAAGGCAAAATGAAAATAAAAATTAAGGTAAAAATAAGACTACCCATGAAAAGATCGCGGTGACAAAAGAGAGAAGGATCACTCATACCTAAGAAACTTGCGCCTAAGAAAGCTGCATTAAGTGTCTCCGCAAAAGGGAGAGATGTTAAATGCATGATGAGTACAAAAACTAGTGTTGTCATCGCAGAGATACGAATGGATCCCCAATGTGTTTTTTTTGCGAGCACATAAGTGAGCTGAGAACTAAAGATTGAAACGAGGAGGATCGAAAAATTGATCACAACATTTTCCTCATCACAAAAAAGAATGCAGAAGAAATAAATGCAATAGTTCCAAGTCGTCCACCAAATCCATTGGCAAAGGGTCTGCTGGTAATAAAAAGAATCGCGCAGAAAAGAGAAAGAATAAAAACATCCATCGGATTTCGAAGTAATGTAAGTGATGTCATTCCAGCAAAGGCCCCTGAGTAGAGAGCTGCATGCAATCCGTTTCTTTCATAGAAGCGGGGAAAGTGTAAAAAAGATCCAGAGAGCCCAATACAAGCGGCCGCTGTCACAGCAGTGAAATGCAGTTCTTTTTGCAAGAAATAGCAGGCAAAGCAGCCAACATAAAAGGCAATCACTTTAGTTGTAAACAATTTCATAAGGAGCCATTATAAAGCAAAACAGTCTTGATTTCGAGTTCCTTTATATTCTTTATCAACCTCTGGTAAAAATTAAGAAGGAGGAACGCCATGGAATTTTCAACTTCAAATGTTTCTTACGACCGTCAATCGGCTTATTTACGACTCAAAAAAGTTAATCGAGAAGTGAGTTTAGAGACGGCAGCTAAGGTCATAAATGCCGGTGTGGCCATCGCTCAGTTCTTTTTGTCCCGTACCAGAAAGAAAAAATTGTGGATACTCGCTCCCATTGTTTCAATCCCTTATCTCGCAATGAATGCCACGCTTAAACGCGCACCTGTTGTAAAAATTCTAAAAAAGCTCGGATTGCGTTCAAAAGCAGAAATTGTGAGGGAGAAAGAGGAGCTGAAAAGGTTTATCTGACAATAATCATCGGTTTTGTGGATTTTATAAACGACAGTACACGCCGATAAGCGGCCTATGAAAAAGATTCTTATTGTTGATGATGAGCAAGACATTCGAGAGCTCTACGAACACTATTTATTAAAAATAATGGGCGAAGAGAACATCACTGTAGCGATTGATGGTGTAGATGCTCTCATGAAATGTTCAATTGAAAAATTTGATTTCATTTTGCTCGATCATCGCATGCCTAAATTAAACGGAGCCGATTTACTTGTCGCTATTCGCACGACTCATGGACCTAATAGGATGACTCCTATAATTGTCATCTCTGGCTATATACCTGAAATAGAGCACGCTCCACATGAACTCGCTAAAACTTATTTTCTAAACAAACCTGTCGATTTCAAAAAATTACAGCTTATTTTGCATGGTTAGAACCTTGATGAAATCTTCATATGGGCATGAGAAAAAATAACCGATAACTATGTTACTTTTTTTAGGACAACAATAATGGAAGTACAAAACATGAAAAACATTTTAATCGTTGATGACGAACAAGAGATTCACCAGGTGTTCAAGTCGTTTCTAAATGAAACGATGGGCGAGCAGAATCTCACATTTTCGAATGATGGTGTCGAGGCAATGATGAAATGTACTGTTGAAAAGTACGACCTCATTTTGTTAGATCACAAGATGCCACGTCTTAATGGAATCGATTTACTTGTTGCTTTAAGAAATGGGTTAGGTGTTAATTCTGAAACTCCAATCGTTCTCATAACTGGAGCCCTTCCAGAAATTGCTTATCTTTCGGATGAATTGCCGAATACGTTCCTCGTTCAAAAGCCAGTAGACTTTGATCGATTAGAGCTCATCATAAAATCTTCTTAACGTTTAAATTTTTACTTTCCAAATTTCCTCAGTGTCTTTCACTGAGAAAACGAGGTAATCGGCGCCTCGAATATTTTCGAGATCTATCACTGTATTTTTCCCTTGAAGAACACCTGAGAGCATGAAGTGGATGATGTCTTCGAGACGTTTTGTGAGTGGTTGTTTTGCGACTTGTCCTGCCATCTTAGAATTCCTTCTGTGTGGGTGGATCTAAGTTCTAGATTGAAAAGTTTTGATCAAAAATACGCAGCATGTGCAAAACTTCCTTGAGGAAAAATTCACTTTTGTACCAGCGTTAAGTACCGATACTCAAGCTCCACGTTGTCTGGAGCACAAATGCGCAAAACCAATTTTATTCTAACTGCATTATTTTTATTCACAGCATGTTCGACGACAGTTGATCACTCACCAACGTTCAGAACATTTTCTAGTCATAAAAAAATTCAAGTGAATGAAGTTGTCATGACCTTGCATAATCGAATTGCCCGCGTGACAGAGTTGCGAGGGAGCGAAACTACACAAGAAGCACTGGTAGAAAATTTAGGTTGGTATAATGTTCGTGATCTCACTCCGGAATCAAACGAATGCGTGAAAAATGTTTGTTCTGGAGAATTTGTCAACGTGAACCAAACGGAAAAAATGTTCGTGGTTCACATCTTTGTTGATGGCCGAGTCTATTTAACTCATAATAAGAGTTTCAGAGTCGAACGAATTGAAAATTTAAACTAGAGTCATAAATGATAATTAAACTTGATACTCAAGAATCAAATTACCTTGAAGAAATTTACAGAGTGCAAAGGGCTTCATACGCAGTGGAAGCTAAACTTATCGGAACTGATGCTATTCCTCCACTACATGAGTCGCGCGAGGAACTTCAACAGACTGATGAAAACTTTCGTGGATTTGTCCTTGATGGAAAACTAATTGGGTTCGTGGCCACTCAACCTGAAGACCCATACCTCAGAATTTCCCGCATGTGTGTGGATCCTGATTTTTTTAAAAATGGAATCGGTAAAGCTCTTCTTCAAAACATTCTCAACACACGCACACCAGGCATGCCCATCATTGTTTCAACTGGAGCGCAAAACACGCCTGCCAGAAATCTTTACGAGAGATTTGGTTTTGTTTTAAACAGAACTTTTGATGCTGGAGGTGTGATGATTGCGGAATTTACCCGAAAGTAAATTCAAGTACACTCGAAATACGGTGTAGAATTCTGAAACCTTCTTACACATTTTGTGAGAGTTGCTGGCAACTCTTTGTAAGTGGCTTCTTCTCGTTTTCCATAATAACACCCAAGATAAAGCGGCTCAGATTTGGCCTTAGGAAAACTCCAAACTTGAGGTTCAGCATCGTTGAAGGGAGCAAGGCGAGCATTATCTCGGGGGTTTCCATCAAAGAGCGCAATCTCTTTTACACCTGCTGTGGTTTTAGCAGGGCAAGTGTAATTAATCGCTGAATATGAAGTGGATATTGAAAGTAATGACAGTGAGATCGTTAAGAATATTTTTTTCATGTCTCGAGCATAGGATGAAAAATCTCATAACGAAACCGCTGTGCCTAAAAACAGTTTGCTTTCGTCAGGCATGTTTGTCCTAAAAAA
>CAMLKK010000010.1 GCA_946480715.1 uncultured Bacteriovorax sp.
TTTCATATCATTTATGGGAAGTAGGCTCGACTTCATATACATATTATTTTTTCACCCAAAATTGTGCTTTTCATATGCTGACTGTTTTAGAAGCGGCGGCTCCACGATTGAATCTCATTGATCATGTTCCATTTTGGTATGTCATACCGGCAGATTCAATGAAGTCTCTCTTTTATGAGAAAGACTTGGTAGGAAATGTTTCGTTCAGGCCTAGTATCAGACGCGTTTTCAATAAGCGGTTAAGTTCACTTGACTCAAAGTCTGTTGATGATATTAAAGAGTTTGCTAAGACTTTTGAGATCAATGCAGACAAAGGTTCACGTACAGATGAACAGTATGCCGCTTATCTGGACACAGCACTCGATCTCATTAATTTAAAATTTCCAAATCTAAGCAAAGATAAAAATGAAATCATGTTTACTCAGAAAGAAAAAGTATTAAGCGCTCGTTCAACAATTAATACAATTTCACCCGATGTCACCATTGAACCTTCGTTAGAAGAAAGACCAGACAACTCACATGGTTCATCCCGTTTCAATCTGGGAGCCGTTGGGACCATTAAAAAAGATTTTAATTTTGGTTATCGCTTCGCTCTTCACGATTTGCTCGATAACAGTGTCGGTATGCCTGAGAACTCTCAATTAGAATTTTTCAATCTGCAATTCAAGCGAGACGATAAAAAAGTCTATATCGACAACTTCAATTTGTTCAAAGTTTTAAATTTAAACCCTTTAAACTTTTATGAGAAAAAAATGTCATGGGGATTAAAACTTGGGACTCGCAGAATGAGACTTTCTCCTGCAACTGAGGATTTCTATTCAACAGGGATGGAAATTCAGGCCGGATACGCTGTTGGACTTAATGAAAGCGAGAGACCATGGACACTATGGTCAATGTTCAGGACAGATTTAGGTTATGCTGGTAAAGAAAAGAATGATCAATATGGTTACGGGGCTTTGGGATATCAATTTGGGCTCTTGAAACGATTTAGTTATAATCATGCTTTGATGATTCAATATGAGAAAATGTTTCCAAATAAACTTAATTCTTTCGAGCGAATTGAAGCCGATTTTCGAAGTTCTTTATCAAGAGACTTAAGTATTGGTCTGGGTTTATCAAAGAGAAAGCTTAAACTCGAAGCATTCCTCTACTTCTAATTACATTTTACAATGTCATCTGTTTTTGTTGGTCCAGATTTGTTATAGAACAATGTAATTGAATAAAAATTTTTGCTTTTTTTACACCAGAGATTTATGAGTTGAGCTTTATAAATGTTCTGCTCTTCAACACAAACACCAAAGACAAATCTATCCGTCGACTTTAATTGATACCTGTAACTGATCTGGTTTTCTGTCGTTATAATTTGAGGTTGAAGATTAACATTTTCTAAACAGGAAGACTCATTAGTAACACTTCCACTATAGGGCGTAGCTTGTGTTGAGTACATTTCCTGAATTTCAACGTTCTTTGTGTTGAAATTTTTTAATGCTGATTGCTCATCGTTCACTACACTTTGTTCGACCTGAAGAAGCTTAAGTGTCGAATCCTGAAAAGAGATTTTTTTCGAATTTACAACACCGTCACTATGTTCTTTCTCTAAGTTAATTTTTGATTCTGATATTTCTTTTTGGAACAAAATATCTTGGTACAACGATGTTAAATTCGTTCCTTTGAAGCATCCTGAAATTGCAAAAAGAGTAAAACAAACAAACAAAATTTTCATAAATTTATTATATCAGAAAGGAGTTGCGCCTAAACTTTTTTTCGGTAAGCTTTAAAGAAAATATCTCAAGGGGAATATCATGAAGAAGCATCTGTTCATTGCTTTTGCAGCATCACTTTTTACGATGGGCCTTAACGCTCAAGAAAATCTAAAATTGAGAATTGGCTGGCAAATTCCATGGTCAGTTCAGGGACAATTAGTTCAAGTTTTAAAGCACACACCAATCTTAAGTAAGCACAAGATTGAAGCGGAGTTCATCGGCAGAAACTATGGACCGGAGTTGAATGAGATTGCACTTGGTGGAGCTTTAGATGTGATTTTGACGGCAGATCAGCCGGCAGCTGCCCTCTTTCTGAAAGACAAAGGTTGGGTTGGTGTTTCTAGATTAATGTATAACAGAACGACAACTTATGTTCCTCCGAAGTCACCAATTAAAAAAGTTTCTGACTTAAAAGGTAAAACTATTGGAGTTCCGTTTGGTGCTGCTGCTCAGAGAATTATCAATGAGAGTATGACTGCGAATAAGATGGATCCGACTACAGATGCGAAATTTATTAATCTAGCAATGCCTGAACATGCACCACTAATTAAACGTTCCGCTAATGGAGAGAAATGGGACCAGTTCGATGCTCTAAGTGGTTTTGATCCAATTCCAGCTATTCTGGAAGCTCAGGGATTAGTTCGCACAATCGACGCTGGAAAAGTTGTTTCTATGGTGTTGATGAACAAAGAATTTTTAGCAAAGAATAAAGATGCGGCTAAGAGAATGCAAGCGGCACTATTGGATGCATACGAATACTACCAGAAGAACCAAGCAGAAGCAGACAAATGGTTTTTAGAGGAAGCTAAACTAGAAGGTGCAGATGTTAAAGCACTTGCTTTAGCGGCTTCAATGGAACCGAATTTAAAAGCAAAAAACAAATCGAAAATGACTCTGAAGTTTTCTCCTGCAGATATTGAATTGGCCCAAAAGGGAGCTGACTTTGTTGCTAAAGCAACTGGTAAGGCGATCAGTATTAAAGATTACGTTTCTAATGATTATGTGAAATAATTTTTGAGTGATAGTTTACAAAGATATTTTAATAAATTGTTGGTCAAGCTTAGCACGCGTTTTATGCGGAGGAAGCTTGGCCTTTGTTTTTGGAGTCACACTAGGGCTCTTGCGATTCAGTCTTCCTAATATTTTAAAACGCAATTTTATTTTTAACCTCATAGTCGATGCCCCTAGATTTCCTCCACCGATTGCATGGATCCCCTTTGTTATTCTTGCATTTGGAATCAGTGACCTTTCGTCTTGGGCGATTGTGTTTATTGGTGTCTTCCCTGCTGTGTTTATAAATACGTACGAGGGACTTTCTTCCATCAAACCGGAAATCATTCGTACGGCACGTTCAATGGAACTATCGAAAGTGGATATGCTTTTCAAAATTTATTTTCCAGCTATTTTGCCGCAAATCTTCACGGGGTTAAGAGTTGGTCTTTCTATGGGATGGATGTCGATTATCGCAGCCGAAATGATCAGTGGACAATCAGGATTGGGTTATTCAATTCAATTAAATAGAATCAATCTTCAGTACAACTTAATGGTTGTGGATATGATTTTAATTTCTGTTGTTGGTTTTTTTATTAATCAGGGAATGCTCAAGCTTCAAGAAAAGGTTGTTCGATGGAAAAATTAGTAATCGAAAACTTAACCATGATTTTTGAAGCGACCAAAGCAGAAGACGCAAAAGTTGTTTTTAAAGATTTTTCCTTGGAAATAGCTTTGGGAAAAATTTACGCCTTAACTGGTGAGTCCGGAATCGGTAAGTCTACACTTGCACACATTGTTGCTGGTCATACGAAGGCCCAATCGGGAATTATAAAACTAAACGGTGAAATTGTTTCTAAACCCACAAGAGATATTTTCATTGTTCACCAAGAAAATGATCTTTTTCCCTGGCAAAACGTAGAAGAACAATTGCTCTTCACTGGATCCACGTCAGAAGAAATTGATAAGTTCCTAAAAATTTTCAAACTTGATGATAGTAAACATCTTTTTCCTCATGAGTTATCAGGAGGAATGAAGAAAAGATTGGCTTTGATACGAGCGCAACTTTTAAAACCAAAAGTACTTTTTTTGGATGAAACACTTGGATCATTGGACCGGAATTTAATTAGAGAAATTCTTCATGAAATGATTCCTCTTTGGCGCCAGGAAAAAATGACAGTCATTTTCATCACCCATCATTTTGAGGAACTAAAAGAATTTGTCGACCAGAGGATCAGTTTTTGAAAATTGTCGTCTATTTATTTTTTTTAGTAACAATTTTTACAGTTAGTAGTAGTACAAACTTTAAGCAAGAACTTTACTTGCAGACTGATTGTCGAATTTTTGATTTAAACGGGAATTTACTAAAGAAATTTAACGATTATCTATGCCTTTTTATGGATGATGGTTCCTATTTTAGCTTGGTAGGAAGTTCAGAGCTCGCTACAGGATACATAACTCGTTATTCTTCAAGCGGACGAATATTGTGGCGTAAAAAAGACGATGTTCATCACGAGTTGAGTTTAACTTCAGATAAAAAACATATTACATATATTTCTTCAGAGGGTGGTGAATACAATGGAGAAAAAATTAGATTTGATGTTTTAAACATTGCTGATCTCGATGGCAATATCATTCACCGATACAGTTTTAAAGACCACTTTGCAGAACTTCAGCAAGCCTTAAAAGATAACGAAAAGCACTTAGGGCACGTGCAAGTTCTAAAGGCAGGCGCGTTTAAAAATTACACTGAGTATACTCATTTCAACTCTTTCAAAGAGATCAGGCAAAACGCACTCTCAGAAGAGTTTCAATGGCTCAAACCTGGAAATTTTATTTTGGGTGGGAATTGCACCAATCTCTTTTTCATTTTTAATCCAACACTTTCAGAAATGATTAAGGTTATTGATTATGGTGAGGGAAAATTATGTGGAACTCACGATGCTCAAATTCTTCCTACGGGTAATATTCTTCACTATGTAAATTTGAAGGATGTTAACAATCCTCAATCATACCTAGAAGAGTATGATCCAATGAAACAAAAAATTGTTTGGAGTTGGCCAAAAGAGAAAAATGATTTTTACAATTTCATGTTAGGAAGTGTTCAGCGCTTGGATAATGGTGAAACGATTTTCACTGATGGTGTGGCCATCATGAAAAATAATCTTGGACTGAGAGGAAGCAAACCTTCTGTCGTGAAGCTATCTGCTGATGGCAAAGTGAATATGATTTGGAAGATGAAACTTACTAACAGTAAGGAGCTTTATAGGGCACGTATTCTTCCATTAGGACCGTTTCTCAAGAATAATTTCTAACCAGGCTCTACTTCAACATCAAATTGCTCTTCTTCTTCATTCCACTCAGCAGTGATATGCAATGGATGACAGCAAACTTCGCAATCAACGATAAAATCCTGAGACTCACCTTCTTCGACATAAATTTCGAGGGGAATGTTCTGAAAGCAATAGTGACATTTGATTTCCATACATTCCTTATAGCACTTAAAAAAAAGGGCCGTCTTGCGACAGCCCCCTTTTATTTTTTTGTTTGGTTAAACAATTAGTAGCGATTTCTTCCGCCGCCACCGAATCCACCACGTGATCCACCACGGTTATCGTTTGGAGTCATTGGTTTTGCTTCAGAAACAGTCATTGCACGACCGTCCATTTCTGTACCGTGAAATTTGCTGATTGCTTCTTCTGCTTCTTCATCAGTAGACATTTCGATGAATCCGAAACCTTTTGATCTTCCAGTTTCACGATCAGTGATAACTTTTGAAGAATCAACAGTTCCTACTTCTTCAAACTTTTGTCTGAGAGATGCATCGTTTGTTGAGTACGGAAGATTTCCTACGTAAAGTTTTCTACCCATTTTATACCTCCTTAAGGCTGGGGCCGCTAAAGAGGAGGGACTTACTACTGACCACTAATCTTAAAGGCGACGAACATTAACAATGGCACCCTACATGAGCGCCTAGAGAAAGACTATCATTATTAATCACTTTTCGCTAGGGGGCATGAAACAATGCTACTTCCTGCGGAACTTTTGAAGTTTTATGAGGATTTCTTTGAGGTTCTCTGAAAGCCTCTTCTTTTTCCAGTAGCTTGCAACTTGCTTGTTAGCATCACTAAAGCCAGGATAAGGATGGATTGAATCAAGTATTGTATTTAGTCCTAAGTTGTTTTCCATGGCCAAGATGAATTCTTGAAGCTGAAGGGACGAATTTTTCCCAACTATAGTGACTCCTAGAATTTTATCTGACTGCGCTTCTGTCCATACTTTTACGAATCCGTTTTCCACTTCTTCGATGATTGCCCGGTCGAGATTTTCATATGAGAAGATAGTTTCTTCGAATGCAATTTGTTTATTTATTAACTCTTCTGCGTTTAATCCCACCGCAGAAATTTCTGGATCACAATAAGTGCATCGAGGAACAATTTTATGATCTACCCAAAATTTTTTTATAAAACCAAAAAGAATATTTAGAGCAACAACTTTTGCTTGATGAGAAGCGAAGTGTGTAAATTGAAATGGTCCGGCAGCATCGCCACATGCATAGATGTTTGGAATAGATGTTTGAAGAAACGAGTTAGTCCAAATTGTATTATCGGGATTTAACTTTAATCCCGGTAGCAGTGATGCATGTGAAGGCTTCCTTCCAAGAGCAATCAGAACTTTGTCAAAGTTCAGTGTAAGCTCTCCCGAAGAATTTTTTATATGAACAATGTTTTGATTAAAAGAGAGAATTTCTGAATTCAAATATAGTTTAATTCCATCTCGGCTCAATTGTTCTTCAATCATTCTTGAAGCTTCTCTATCTTCTCGGCTTAGTAATCGCTCTTGTTTTTCGACGAGAGTAACGTTAGATCCAAGCCGAGCAAAAGCTTGTGCCAGTTCAACTCCGATTGCTCCTCCGCCACACACGAGAAAGTGTGAAGGAAGTTCTTCTAAGTTCCATAAAGTGTTTGATGTAAGATAATCAATTGAAGCAAGCCCAGGAATTGGGGGAATAAAAGGCTCCGCCCCTGTTGCTAGAACAATATTTTTGGTCGTCAAAACTTGTTCATTAATTTGCACTTCATAAGGACTAAGGACTTTTGCTTCGCCTGAAAAACATTTTACACCAATCGATTCATATCTCTCTCGTGAATCATGCGGAGCAATTTTAGCAATGGTGGTATGGACATCACTCATTACTTTGCTGAAGTCTATTTTTTGCTTAGATAAATGAATGAGAGATTTACTTGGAACGCAGCCGGAATTCAAACAATCCCCACCCATTCTATTTTTCTCAATGAGAGCAACTTTTGCACCTAAGCTAGTTGTAATATTGGCAGTCACAAGTCCAGCAGAACCACCGCCAATGACAATAACATTGTATTCGAATACTCTAGGTTTATTAAAAGGTTTATACGTTCTGTATTTCGTTAAATGCCATGAAATCCATTTTCCTATTGCGGGCAAAAGGGCAAGAAGCAAAAGTGCAGCGGCCGTCTTAAAATTAAGTATAGACTGGATTGATGTTAATTCTAAAAATGTTAGACCTGCAAAAGTATAAACAACAAGTCCCGGAATCATTCCCAGAGCAGTGCAGATAAAATATTGTCGAACACTGATTGACGTTAATCCCATTGCTAAATTAACAAGAAAAAATGGAAAAATTGGAGCGATTCGAAGTGTAAGTAAATAGAGAGTTCCCTTTTCATCAAACTCTTTTTTAATTATCTCTGATTTTGAACGAAAAAAATTGTTGAATAGATCTCCTAAGAAATATCGAGATAAGAGAAAAGCGATCGTTGCACCAACGGTTGATGATGCCAAAGAAAGTATAAGTCCTTCCCACAAACCAAATAGTGCACCTGATAGTAACGTTAATATCGTAGCAAAAGGCAGTGAGAATCCGGCTACAATCAAGTAGGAAGTCACAAAAATCATGACCGCTTTGAAATGGTTAGTTTCAACACAACTTTTTAAATCGCTAAAGTGTGCTTGCAAGTAATGCAAATTAAAAATGTCATATGGAATGAAACTTAGAAGTATGATTAAGAAAACGATTAAGACGATGGCCAGACAAAGCTTAATGGCTTTAAATGAATGAAGGTTCATTATATAATCTCATTAGAGGTGATTATGCGACTCTTAACTATTGTGCTTCTCTTTTGCTTCAACGTAAACATTTTGCACTCTGCTGAAACAAAGAAGCTTGTTTTGGGCGGTGGGTGTTTCTGGTGTATGGAGCCACCTTTTGAAAAAGAGACAGGAGTGGTTAGTGTCGTTTCCGGTTATACCGGGGGAAAAAAAGCAAATCCAAGTTACGAAGAAGTGTCCTCAGGCCAGAGTGGTCATCGCGAAGTCGTCGAAGTGACCTATGATGCGCAAAAAATATCGCTATCTAAGCTCCTTCAAATCTATTGGAAGAATATTGATCCGTTGGATGCTTACGGACAATTTTGTGATAAAGGTGATCAATATAAAAGCACCATTTATTATGCGAATGATTTAGATAAAAGCGAAATGTTGAAGTCAAAAACGATTGCAGAAAAAAATCTAAAAATAAAAAAACCGATCGTGACTGAAATAATTCCAGCATCTCCTTTCTATCCAGCCGAAGATTATCATCAGGACTATTACAAAAAAAATCCAATTAGATATAAATTCTATAGATTGAATTGCGGACGCGATAATAGGTTGGAACAACTTTGGCCATAACTACTCAATGGTTACTTATATTAGGATGGTTTTTTTTACTTATTGTTCTGGAAAGAGCAAAGCCCTTAAGGCCACTCACCTATTCCTTTAAAAAGCATTCTGCACTTAACGTGGGCTATTTTCTTCTTAGCGCTCCCTTTAATCGATTAATGTCTTTGTTCTTTTTATCATCAATTGCAAGTCAGCCTTCTCTGTTTTCTCTTCCAACATTTGCAGGGAGATCTTTTTTCATTCTCATTTTGTTAGATCTCATTCTCTATTACTGGCACCGGCTCAATCATGAAGTACCATTCTTGTGGCGTTTTCATAAGTTTCATCATGCAGATCGAGAAATGGATGCGACAACAGCGTTACGATTTCATTTGGGCGAATTCTTTTTCTCAGCTCTTTTTAAGGCGATGATAATTTTTGTTTTGGGAATTAAAGTTTATGAATATGTTCAGTTTGAAATTTTTGTAACGACAGCTGCGCTTTTTCATCACTCTAATATTAAACTTCCTTCAGCTTTCGAAAAGTTTGTTTCGCTTTTAATTGTAACTCCAAATTTTCATCATGCTCATCACTCTGAAGTGAAACACGAAACGAATTCAAACTATTCAACAGTGTTTAATGTTTGGGATAAATTGCATAGGACTTATACAAAAAAGGCCACTGGTGAGATCACCATTGGCCTAGATAATATTCCGGTTACGCCTTCTTTTTTGGACGGTCTGAAACTGCCTTGGAAGAATTAGGTCGGCGTCTATTCTGAGGTCTTCTTGGTCCTCTGTTTTCAGCATCGATCAGGGCTTTAGCTTTTCCAGAAGAAAGAGTTTTAGCTTCAACAACGGCGCTAGAGTGAAAGGGATGATCCGTTACGGCTTCAATTTTTTTACCTATTAATTTTTCAATATCTCTCAAAAAAGCTTTTTCTTCATGATCGCAGAATGAAATAGCAGAACCTTTGGTGCCAGCGCGTGCAGTTCTTCCAATACGATGAACATAACTTTCTGGATCATTGGGAAGATCAAAATTTACAACATGAGTGATGTCATCAATATCAATTCCACGTGCCGCAATGTCAGTTGCAATAAGTACTCTTATTTTACCATTTCTGAAGTTCTCAAGCGCCCTTTGACGTGCGGTTTGAGATTTATTGCCATGAATAGCTTCAGAGGTAATTCCACTCTTTTCAAGGAATTCAGAAATTCTATTTGCACCATGTTTTGTGCGGCTGAATACAATAACTTTTTTCAGATCTGACTTATCCAAAACATGCTTGAGAAGTGAGCGCTTTTTTTCACGATCAACAAACATTACAGATTGTGTGATTAGTTCTGCAGTCGAGGACACAGGAGTTACCTCAATTCGCGCGGGTGTTGTTAAAATCGAATTTGCAAGTTTTTCAATCTCAACAGGCATCGTTGCTGAAAAGAAAAGATTATGTCTTTTAGGAGGAAGCTGCTGGAGAATTTTTTTAATGTCGTGAATGAAACCCATATCAAGCATACGATCTGCTTCATCCAGGACAAATACTTCAAGACCGCTTAGCTTCAATGCACCTTGGTTCATTAAATCAAGTAGTCGACCAGGAGTTGCAACAAGAACGTCCACTCCAAATGAGAGCGCTTTAACTTGAGGGGCCTGTCCAACACCGCCGAAAATAACAGCATACTTTAAGTGCGTATGTTTACCGTAATCGCTAAAACTTTGATGGACCTGGATCGCCAATTCTCGTGTTGGAGTTAGAACTAATGTGCGAGTGTGCTTAGGATGAGCTCTACGTTTACTTTTACAAAGTTCTTCAATGATAGGAAGTGCAAAAGCAGCTGTTTTCCCAGTACCCGTCTGCGCCACTCCTAGAAGATCTTTTCCCTCTAAAAGAAGAGGTATTGCTTGTTCTTGAATTGGTGTCGGATGAGTATAACTAAATTCTTCTAAGGCCTTTAAAAGCGGAGCTGACAGCTTTAAGTCAGCAAAAGTACATTTTTTATTTTCCATGATTTTCAGTATCACTCTTCAATAGCATCATGCAATGATTTGTTTCCATAAATATGCTCTAAATAAGAGTCCGTTTCCCTATGGATTTGCTGGCTTTCTTTTGGAAAAGCTTTTAGGCATCGGAGTTTAAATTGCATTGCCGTCTCTGAAGGAGCTTTCTCTAGCCCCCGCTTACTCATTTTTCTAAGAAAATGAAAATATCGTTTTTCAGCGGAATGAGATCTTTTTCGATCAATAAATACGAAGAGAAAATAAAAAAACATTAAAAAGATAACGATTGTTAAACTAAAAAACCAACCTGGCCGAACATTTAAAAAGTTTATTCTTCTTAACAAATCAGCCTGAGCATCTCTATCCAAGTTAAAAACATTTGTAGAAAATTTAGAGTTAAGTGAATCAATATAAAGTGAAATATTTTTTATTAGGTCGAAAGAAAACAAGCTTCGATCGATCTTCAGGTTAAAAATTTCCAGAAAAGGATTTAATTGCTGGAAAAATTCGCCTGCATTCATAACAAGGCGTGAAGGCACAACGAGTCCTGTTGGGTCTACTCTCACCCAACCTCGTTCGGATAAATATATTTCTACCCATGCGTGCGCATCTTGCTCTCGCACAATAATTGAACCATCAAATGGATTTTTTTCTCCACCCAGATAACCAACTACCACTCGACTAGGTAAATTAATTGTTCTCGCTAGAAAGGCAAAAGCAGCAGAGAAGTGAGTGCAATAGCCATCTTTGCCCGTCATTAGAAAATCTTCAACACTGTTGTATGCAGGAGGTGTTAGGCTGTAATGAAATTCTCTTTCCTTAAATTTTTTTACAAGGATTTTTAGTCTTGCTGATTCGTCCATATTCAAGTCGATCTGTGAAAAAAACTTGTTACGAACTTCATCTACTCTGTTTGAGTTTAATTTAAGCCCTTTTCGCTTCATCAAATCATTGAAAAATATTTGTGTGTCTCCGTAGTTTCCTTGAACATCATAAATAAGTTCACCGCGAAGTGGTTGTTTTAAACGATGAGAACCATCTAGATAGCTGTTGGTGCTTAGTGGGGAATAAACACGGTTGCGTCCATCAAGAGTCGGGAGGAATTCTTTTACCTTCTCTAAAAGCTCAACTCGATACTTAAATTGCGGAACAGGAACTTCGAGTGGTTCTGATTTGAGATTGTGAAAACCACTTTTCCACTCTTGATTTTTATTCTCCCACAACAGATGAGATCTCCAATAAAGTAAAGTTGGATTTAAATTCTCATTTTCAAGTCCAAAAACTTTAAAGACTTGGGTGGTGGATGGATTTAAGGCCGGTAATTCACGGAAGCTAAATTGCGTACTCACACCAGAATAAGCAGACTGGAGTTCACCAGTGTTAATAAATCCTTGCGTGAAGCGAGGAAATGTAAAAAACAATAGCAACGCAAATACTAAAGCTGGAAGTACAATGAGAAAAATTCTTTTTAAGCTCAATAAACTTATTTCATAATTTCTTATTTTTATAATGTAATAAAAATAAAAAATCATCTTCAGCATTCCCATTAGAAAAACTAAGAGTGATGAGTTTAATAAAAATAAACTGCACTCTGAAAGCGCGAGTATAAGGAACATGTTAAAATGATCTTTTTCGTTATCCAGCTCCCAGGATTTCAGAGAGGCAAGAATTAATAAAAACGAGACTGCGCATTCTGTGCTGACAAGCTTTTCAAAAAGCGTTCGTAACAATATTAATGATGAAGCCAGTAAAACTATTTTTGTTACATTTCTCGACATCTTATGGGTCAGAAACCAGGATAGAGTGAGAGACATTACAGTGAAGAAAAGTATTTGAACTGGAACTTCGTTGTAAACAACAGCAACGTTAAGAGCAATAATGAGGCTTGTGTAAAGTTTAACTTTCATATGTCGCCAAAAGATCCATGCAATGCTTGAAATGTTTTTGCGAGCGATCGGGTGAAACTTCAAGTGAATCACCAACTTTAATACCGTACATAATTTGAGATGCTTGAAGTTTATGGATGGCGTACGACAGAGATTTTAAATTATTCTCGATGTTTTTATTATTATCAACGGATAATAAAACGACTGATTTCTCCTGAAGACAAAATGTTTTTAAAAGTTTCTCCTCGCTCTTTGCAAATTTTTTCCAATCCAGTTGCTTCATTGAATCACCCAACTGAAAAGGGCGATAGCTAAATTCATCATCCGACTCATTTTCATGCGCGTTAACCTGTGTTTCTTTATGCAAACCCAAGTTTAATCTTTCTGGATGGACAAGCACTTCCTTGTCGATTTTAAAATAGGTGAAGCATCTAAAGAAATTCAAAGGAAATGACGTCTCAACTTGAAGGGCCATTATATGGCCGCGTCCTCGCTTTAATCCTCTAATTTTTAATTCAGTCGTTGTTGTATTGTCCGTAACATTGAAGTTGGAAAATGGATTCAACTCTACATTTGATCCAATAATCTTTGCATGAAGGGAAAAGTGGCCGTGATTATTACCATTAAAGTGAAGCTTGCATAGACTCCATTCCTGGTCGTGAAGCGAATCGATATGAAGTTGAATAAGTTTTAGTTTGTTCAAGTTGTAATGAGAATAAAACATTGAACTTAAACACAAACAAAAAAGAATGAAGTTGAACAAGAGAACATAGTTGTTTGCGTACACTAGACCCATGATAAGAAGCAAAAAGTTTAAGGCCAGAACTTTGAAACCATCGGCCGTCGGCAAAATATAAACGGGATGCTTACGATCACTTGCGGCCAGTTTTTGTGTAAATCTTGCCTCAAGTTTTTTAATCACGGATGATCGACCTTAACCATGTTGATCAATCTATCACAGAGAAGAAACTCTTGATCCGTGTTTTGTTGCAGATATGGTGATAGTCGATGCGATAAAACATTGGGAAGTACAGCTTTAATGTCATCCGGTAAAACATATGACCTGCTATGAATATAGGCCCAGGCCTTAGAGGCATTCACAAGATCCTTTCCAGCTCTCGGACTTAAAGCTTGAAAAAGCGGATCGCGTCTGCTGCAAGCTAAAAGTTCCATGACATAATCAATGAGTTTTTCTGAAACTTTGATCTCCTTCACACTCTGACGAAGAAGTGAATGATCATTTTCATTGAAAATTGGTTTTAATGATTGCAGGCCATCAACATGTTCAAAACTCGAAATAATATTTCTTTCGTGTGAAACATCAGGGTAGCCAATTTTCATCTTCATCATAAATCGATCAAGTTGAGATTCTGGTAAAGGGTGAGTTCCAATTTGATGCCTTGGATTTTGAGTGGCCAAAACAAAAAATGGTCTAGGAAGTTCAATTGATTTTCCATCAAGAGTGACTTGCTTTTCTTCCATCGCCTCTAGTAATGCACTTTGAGTTTTTGGAGTTCCTCGGTTCAACTCATCAGCAAGAATAAATTGATTGAATATGGGACCAGGTAGGAGGTTAAATTTTTTCAAATCAGCATCGTAAATTTGAATTCCTAACAAATCTGAAGGCATGAGGTCGTTAGTGAACTGAATGCGAGCAAAAGACAAATGCAAAAGTTTTGCAATTGTTTTTGCAAAAGTCGTTTTTCCCATTCCAGGTACATCTTCAATGAGAAGATGACCTTCAGTGAGAAAACAGCAGAGTGCGAGTTTTACTTCTCTTTCTTTACCTAAAATAGATTTAGCAGAAGAATTTATAAAAGACTGGATGCTCTGATTCATATAAACTCGATGTTCAAGGCTTTTGATTATTATATTCGCGTTCGAGAAAAAGATGATTGAAAATTTAATTTTAACAATGATGGGATTTTTAACTGGATTGATAGACTCGGTCGTTGGCGGTGGTGGACTGATTTCCTTGCCTACTTTGTCGATTGTGATAGCACCCGGAGCACCGGCAATTGGTACTAATAAAATCGTTGGTGTAACAGGGGCGCTGATTGCACTCATCGTTTATGTGAGAAAAGGACACTTACAAGTCAGAGAGGGAATCCTTTTTTGTGTCTATTGCGCGATTGGATCTTTTCTAGGTAGTTCACTGGCACCATATGTTGCCAAAGAGTTTTTTCGATACCTGATGATTGTGATGTGTCCGTTGATACTTTCCATTGTCTGGAATAAAGAAAAATTTTTTCAACAAAGACCAGATTTTAAACGTCCTCATGCTTCATTGTTTTTTATCTGGGGTATCCTTAGTGGTTTTTACGACGGCTTCTTTGGTCCAGGTGGCGGAACATTTATGTTTTTAGGTCTTTTTATGGGAACTGGCTTACCGCTTCTTCCTTCAATCGCTATTTCAAAACTGGCCAATACATTTTCAGCAGGAACAGCACTTATAACGTACTCAATTAATGGTTACGTACACTGGGTTGAAGGTGCAGTGATGGCCATTGGTATGTCTGTTGGATCTTATATCGGTGCAAGTTATGCCAGTAAAGCTGCTGAGAAAATAGTAAGACCAATGTTGATGTTTATCGTTTTACTTTTGATGGTAAAACTAATGTGGTTTGAGAATTAAAAAAGGCCGGGTTCCCGGCCTTTTTAATTAAAGTAATGAAGATAATTTATCGCTCATTTTTTTCGGTAGTGGTGCGTAGTGCAGACCTTCAGCAAAAGATTGTCCTTTTGTTAAGGCCCACTTCAGAAAAGCTTTTGTCGCAGCAATTGCTGGCGATTTTGGATCTTCAGGAAGAAGAATGTAAGTGAATGCAGAAATTGGATAAGCTCCTTTTTCATTTGCATTGATGATCGACATTCTCATGTCACCTTTTAGATCTTTTACACTGCTACCAGCACTTGTAATTGATTTAACATTCGGTGAAGTAAATTCGCCTTTAGCGTTTTTAATTTTTGCTACATTTAATTTGTTATTTAAAGCGTACGCTAATTCCATGTATCCAATTGCACCGTCAGTCTGAGAAACCATGGCCGTAACACCTTCGTTACCTTTCGCCCCGATTCCTGCAGGCCAGTTAACGTTTTTACCAACGCCAACTTGTGTTTTCCAATCTGGAGATACTGCACCTAAATATTCTGTAAAAACTGCTGTTGTTCCTGAACCATCGGCCCTTCTCACAACAAGAATGTCTGTAGCTGGAAGTTTCGCTTTTGGGTTTAGTTTTGTAATCGCAGGATCGTTCCATTTAGAAATCTTTCCTTGAAAGATTTGAGCGATTGTTAAGCCATCCAACATTAAATCGGCAGGAACACCCGTTGCATTGTAAGCAACAGCAACTGCACCCATAACCGTTGGAATGTGTTTAATTGGAAGTTTAGCTTGTTTGAGCTCTTCGTCTGACATAACAGCATCTGTTGCTCCAAAATCTACTGTTTGGGCAAGAACTTGTTTAACTCCTCCTCCACTTCCAATGGATTGGTAATTGAATTCAACGTCGGCCTTAATCTTTTTATATTCAGCAAACCACTTTGAATAAATAGGATAAGGAAATGTAGCCCCTGCACCGTTAACTTTTTGAGCAGCAGAAACAGTAAGAGACATAGACAATAAAAGAAACATCAATAGATT
This sequence comes from uncultured Bacteriovorax sp., assembly GCA_946480715.1. The sequence continues at coordinate 15,963 of CAMLKK010000010.1, forward strand.
TTTTAGCACTTTTAACCTCGCAGTAAAAAAGACTCGATTATTTCAACATCATAATGGATTGTCATAGAAGTTGTAATGTCAGGATTGAGTTAAGAATAAAAAAAGGGAGCTCGAAAGCTCCCCTAACTTCTTGCAAGAAAAGACGCGAGAAATTGTTTTAAAGATTAGATATCAGCTTTGAAGCCTAACCAAACTCTTCTATCTGTGATTTTAGAGTTTGTAGCTGCAGTGTTATCGAATTTCTTTGTGTCATTAGAGAACATAAGGTGATAACGGAAGTTAACATCTGCCATTGGCTTCCAGTTTGTTCCGAATGCATATGCATTACGTTTGAAATCCAAAGTGTTAGTTTCAGAATCAAATTTGTCATTGATGTAATATGCAATTGGAGTGAACTCACCAGCAGCATAAGCAACGCTTGTGTAAATTGACTTAGTTTCTTCTTTTACGAAAGTAGTTGTTGTACCAGAATTTCTGTTTTCTTTTTCGTAAGTTTTGTAATCGGCATCAATGATGAATCCAGCAACTTCTGATCTGAAACCAACGTTCCATAAAGTATTGTCACCATCTTTTGTTGTCGCACCAGCAGCTGCATCAACGTCACCGTTTTGCTTAGCAAGCGTGTAGCCAAGAGTTGGTTGGAAAACCTTTTCAGCGAAGCTTCCTGTGTAGTATGCACCCATTGCTACACCAGTGTTCTTTCTTTCAGCACCTGTTGCATCTGTGAACGTTTTGTTTGGATTTGAAAGTGCTAGTGTAAGCATGTTCGTTTCAGCAAACTTGTAAATACCAGAAGCACCCCAACGGTAATCACCAACGTCAGCTTTAAAGTTTGTTGCCGCTTGAGAAACCAGGAATACGTCTGTACCAGAAACATAAGACTCACGTCCGTATGCATCTACCCAATTCTGACGACCAACGCGAGTCGTGAACCATTGGTTCTTGTGATCAACATATAGGTAATCCATTAATGTTGAATCCCCGTTACCAACTTCTCTAGCTGTTGCTGGAGTAGCTCCAGTTGACATGAATCTATAACGGAAACGGTATGAAAGATTTTCGTTAATGTTACCCATTAAGTTTAATCTGATTAAGCTGTTAGAAAAGTTGTTCCACTTTTCAGTAGTTGTTGTACCAGCAGTTGCCGTTGTTTTTACATTAGCATTAACGAAGTCACCGCGACCTTCAAGATTGAATTTGTAATCAAATGCTGATGCAGTCGTCGAGAGAATCGCTAGCGATGAAATCGCAAGTACCTTTTTCATTTTCCTTCCTTGAAAATAGAACGTTAGTAGTTATACAAAACTGTATTAGATAGATTAGAACAGAGAATAAGATTTTGAGGAAATGAATTTTTTATAAAGATTTTTTCAATAATTGGAGAAATCTCACTTAGAATAGTTTCATGGAAACGTTGGAACAAAATTTTAAATCTGAAACTAAAACAATCAAGTTTTTGTATCGTGCATTTTTCTTCATAGTTCATTTAGCAATTATGACAGAGATAGTAGATAACCCTAAATTTAGATTTGGCTTAAGACTCGTGTTCTTTTTATGGTTTGCGAAGCCTTATTTTAAAACAATCATCAATCGCTATTATACATTTTGGACATTCTCAATATTGTTAGTATTCCACCTTTCATACAAAGCATATGAACAATATTTTATTCATCCTCATCCGCATATTGGATTTTTATACTTAACATCTGTCCTCATTCTTTTTTTAAAAATGTATATTCTCTCCTCCCCCATCTATTATCCTCAAGTAAGTTGGTGGGAATATGACTTTAGATATAGAGACGATTTGAAAATTACGGTTAAGGCCGATGATGGTGAAATGCCAGCGCGCTTAACCGATCTTAGAAGGCATGCTGGTTGTGTTGCTTTATTTAAAGAATTGAAGTTAGGTCAAGAGATCACACTCTCAGCAAATTTAGATAATGATAGTGTTTTATTGAAGGGCCAGGTCATGAGCAAGCGCCGCGATTTAATTGGTCGACCACTTATTTATGGTGTTCAATTTAAATTCGATAGTCGTAGCAATAAAAAACGCTATAGTCTTCTTGAGCGACTTTGGAAAAAACAAAAAGTATCAAAAAAGAAAATGAAGTTTGCCAATGCATGAAAATGTAACAGACCAACTCTGGCTTATGGATGAAGCTTTGAAAGAAGCTCAAAAAGCTTATCGTGAAGATGAAGTTCCTATAGGGGCAGTCATTGTTGATGAGAAAGGTAATATTTTAGCTCGCGCACACAATGAAAAAGAAAAAGTTTTCAATCCATGTGGGCACGCTGAAATCATTGCCATCACAGAAGCTTGTAAAAAAATTGGTAACTGGCGACTAAGCAATTGCGCCGTCTATGTCACTCTCGAGCCTTGTCCAATGTGCTTAAGTGCCATGATCCAAGCAAGAATTGGAAAACTTTTGTTTGGCGCTTACGATCCAAAAGGTGGAGCACTTAGTTTGAATTATAATTTTTATAAAGATCAGAAACTAAATCATTCGTTTCCAGTATTGGGCGGCCTCAGACATTTTGAATGTTCACGGCTTCTTTCGACGTTCTTTAAAGAAAAAAGATCAAACTACAGCAAATTCTAAAAAATGGCGGAGAACATGGGATTCGGTTACTACGTTTTCGCCATCGTGGCTCAAACTGCGTAACCTCTCCTCAATCGCCTTTCGCTCGCTTCACGCTCGCTCAGCATTCACTGAATGCCGGCGATTTCGATTCGAATCCATTGCACTCCGAAATTTTTTAAGCAATCATCCTTCGGATGATCACTCAAAAAATGGCGGAGAACATGGGATTCGAACCCACGATACCCTTTTGAGGTATACTCCCTTTCCAAGGGAGCGCCTTCGACCACTCGGCCAATTCTCCGTTAAGATATTTTTATCATGAAGCTTAGTTACCGGAAAGAAATTTGAGTTCTTCTTCAGAATATTGAAGAAGCTCGAAGTGTCCGTCACGTGTTTGTAGTGGTGAAAATTCTAAAATAACGTATTTATCAAAATTTGGAAGAGTTTTAATTTCGTTAAGTATGTCTATCGTTACCTGTAGTTTGTTTGGTTGAATCATAAATTTCAATACTACACATTTGCCGAAGTGAGGTTTATTAATCGAAATCCATTCCATTACCGTCGATATTTTTTTTACAAATACCGATTGTTTTGTGAAATCAGTATGCACCGAAATGTGTAGGCAGTCAGAGGCATCGAATAACCTTATAAGGTAATCCGCCGGTTTGCTTCCATTGGTGTTAACTATTAAACGGTGACCGAAACTTTTAGCATATTCCAGAAATTCTATTAGATGTGGATGCATAGTAGGTTCACCACCAGCAAGAATAAATTTTGCCTGATGAAAACGTCCGAAAATATGTGCATTGATTTTATCGACGAACTTCTTAAGCTGTTCAAGCGTAAGATCAGTTTCACCCTTTGATCTCGTTACACAATAAGAACAAGTGAAATTACAGTTTTTGGTGATATCCCAGGTGATTGTGTACACATCTGTTGGATGAGTTGATTTTACAACAATAACCTCTCCAAGTTCATTCACAGTAGGAACTTCGTCCTCATCAGTGGAAGCCCCAAGTAGAAGAGCGTATCGTCCTTCTTTTATTTTTGGTGTGTAGAAATCAGCAGCACAATGACAAATGCGATCGCACTTGATCCAGTCGCGCGCTTTCGGCAATTCGAAATCGAGACTCTCATAGACGTTGCCAATCTTCTCACCAATTTGGCAGACACCTTTGTAAACATCTCCTTCGAAATTGATATGAAGTGTGTTGGCACCAATTGAACAAAGCCATCCCATCCATTTGTTCTCTCCACGAGCAACAACCTCAAAATGGTTCGTCTTTGCTGAGCGACCATTTGAATCGATGTAAATAAGATCTTTGACTGACATACATTTCACTCGCTTTTTTGAGAGACAACTTAGTGAATACTGGGTATGTAAACATTCTAATGGAGATTCATATGAAGTTAATAGTCATTTTTTTGAGCTCACTTTTCGGTACACCGGTTTTCTCAATGGTTTCATCGGTTAATTGTCCGAGTGAAATCCACGTTGATTTTAGTGAAATTAAGAAAATCGAGCTATCTGAAGAGATTCAAAAGAACATTTTCTTGAAAATGTTTTGGGAAAAAATGATTCCTAGCGAACGCTATAATGAAACTTTTAAAATTTTAACCAGATCGGAATCAACTCTCTGTGTTTATGTTGGGAATGGCAAAGTTGCTTATCTGCAAACAAACAATTTTGAAGACGAACTTATGGTGACGTACGATCGTGAACAAAACTCGTATTTTCGCCTTAAAATCACATCCTTTTCACCAAACCACATTGAACTGAGCAAACAAAATTTGAAGCTCTTATCACCGATTTTAGAGGCCGGAGGCGATTCCGTAACTCAAATCGGTGAGGGGCAAATCGGAGAGGCCGCATCAGTTAATCTCGGCGTTTTGCCTTGACCAAAAACATCCCTTTGCATAGTATGACGAACGGTAGTTAGGGAGCGGCAAGGGTATGTTCAGTGAACCCCGCCAGGTCCGGAAGGAAGCAACGGTGTCTGTTACTGCCTTGTGCTGTTTTCCTAGCTACTTCTTTATTCTTCACTCTCAAATCAATTTACTATTCCTCTAAAATTCATTACCTTTTAAGCTGAAAAAAAGTTTAAAGCTGCAAGATTTTCAAGGGATTAAATGGCCTACCAAGTTCTCGCCAGGAAATGGCGCCCCAAAAAATTTCAAGATGTCATCGGTCAAGAGCATGTGACGAAGTCACTACAAAACGCGATTGCCAAAGACAAAATCGGGCATGCTTACATGATGGTGGGAACTCGTGGTGTTGGTAAAACATCTGTCGCGAGAATTTTTGCCAAAGCTATTCGTTGTGAAAATCTCACATCAGACATCAATGCCTGTGGAACTTGCAAGGCCTGTTTAGACTTTGATACCGAAACTTCAATGAACGTCATCGAGATCGATGGTGCTTCAAATAATAGTGTTGATAATATCCGCGAACTCATCAGCAACGTTCACTATCTTCCAACATCTGGAAGATTTAAAGTTTACATCATTGATGAAGTTCACATGCTTTCAACGAACGCATTCAACGCCCTTTTAAAAACCTTAGAAGAGCCGCCTGCACATGTTGTTTTTATCTTTGCAACAACAGAAGCACAAAAACTTTTGGGAACTGTTCTCTCGCGATGTCAGCGTTTTGATTTCAGAAATGTCTCAGTTGCAAGACTGGTTGAGCATGTTAAAGAAATTTCAAAAGCAGAAGGAATCCAATTCGAGAATGATGAACTCATTCAGCAGCTTGCGATTTTAGGTCGAGGTTCAGTAAGAGATACTCTTTCATTGCTCGATCAGGTTTTGACTTTCTCGGAAAACAATTTCATCAAAGAGGAGTCGTTTACGACTTCTTTAGGTGTAGCTGGACCAAAGTCAGTTAGAAAATTAATTTCTATGCTTTACCAAGGTGACACAGAACCATTGAGCAGGCTTTACAACAAACTGCTTGAAGAAAATGTTCCGGCCAAAAATATTGCATCGTCTTTATTGGACGAAATGTATAGTGATCTCAAGCAAGTTCAGTTGCCACTTGATTTATCAAGAGCAGAACTAATCTGGGTTTACGAAACCATCGCGAAAGAAACGCCTTGGATTTTTGAATCGATTACTCCCGAAAAAACGTTAGAAGTTCTTTTGTACAAAGTTGCCATGAGAAGAAGCTTCTTTAACCAAACGATAGTTGGTTCGAATGTATCTCAACCCACGACAACTGTTAGTAAGACAGAAAAAGTTGAAACACCTAAAGCAGAATCTGTAGGAGAGAAACTACAGTCTCTCATGCAAGAAGCCGCTCTTGAGCTAAAGCAAGAAACTATAAATACTCCTATACCGAAAAAAGAAGAAGTCGCATCTGTTGTCGAAACAACAGAAACGCGCGATCTCACGTGGGAAGGATTTTTAACTTTCCTTTCCTCTAAATCACCAGCATCAGCTTCGAATTTAGAACAAGGTAACACTCTCTCGCCTCTTTCATTGGATAATGGAAGATTACATATAGAGCTTGGGTTTAGTTATTCAGGTTTGGTTTTCTTGGAATATTTAAGAGAAGAGTCTGTCTTTGAAAAGTTGCTCAAAAACTTGAGTGAGTATTTCAGTGTAGACAAAAAATTTATTCAGCTAGAATTAAAGGAAGTCGCTTCTTCTGAAAATTTTGTTTCGACTGCTGACCTGAGAGAACAACAGGAACAAATTTCAATGCAAGATAAAATTGAACAATTCAAAAGCAATCCGCTTTTGAAGGAAGCGGAAAAGCTGTTCAACGCAAAAGTCGATAAAGTTATTATTGAAAATAAAAAATAGGAGTTAGTGATGAAAGGTATGCAAAACCTCATGAAACAAGCACAACAGATGCAACAAAAAATGGCCACTCTACAAAAAGAATTAGAGAGCCGTGAGATTGAAACATCTTCTGGTGGTGGAATGATTAAAATTAAAATCACTGGGAAACAACAAATTGTTTCAATTGCAATCAACAAAGAATGTGTTGATCCTAACGATGTAGCTGGTCTAGAAGATCTAGTTAAGACAGCTGTAAATCAGGCCATTAAAGAATCACAAGATATGGTTTCTGGTGCTATGTCGAAAATCACTGGCGGACTTAACATTCCAGGAATGTTCTAAGAATGGAACTTCCTGAAAAATTGCTCAAAGTCGTTAAGCAGTTTTCTCGTCTGCCTGGTGTAGGTGAGAAAACAGCACTGCGCCAATCCTTAATCATGACAAAATGGAATAAGGCAGATTTGGTGGAGTTTGCGAACGCCTTAAAAAGTCTCGCAGAACTAAATCACTGTGAAAAGTGTGGAATGTTCTGTGATGAACGCCTTTGTAAAATTTGTATGGATAGTGTCCGTAGTCACGCAAAAACATTATGTGTTGTTGAATCAGTTACTGATTGTCTGGCCATTGAAAGAAGCGGACATTTTAAAGGAAAATTCCATATCCTTTTTGGAGTTCTTAATCCCCTACTTGGTATTGGGCCAGATGAATTGAAGCTCGATTATCTCGTTGAAAGAATCAAAAACGAACATGTTGATGAAGTTATTCTTGCAGTTAATCCTTCTGTTGAAGGTGATGCTACATGCGCCTACATCAAACAATCATTACCGAATGAAGTGCGAGTTGATCGCATTGGGTTTGGTATTCCAATGGGTGGAAGTTTAGAGTTTGTTGATTCGTTAACCATCACTAAAGCACTTGAAAACCGCAGGCACTTATAATTGAGGACCAATGAATAATTCTTCTCGCATACCTAAATATGTTGAAGCTTTTTTTAAATCCTGCGAGATTGATGAAAAGATCAATCGTTTTTCTTTTTTCATGATTCGTTATGATGGAGTTGTTCTCTATCACAATAACAATCTTGGAAACTCGATGACTAAATCATCAATTGGAGCTCTTCTTGGAGGGGTCTGGCAGGCGGCTAAAGCGCTTGCTGATTTTATCCCGCAAGATAAGCGAAGCGAAGGCTATCGCTTGAGTTTCGATACTTCTGATCAGGGAATTTATATTGTACCGATCACCAACAACTACGAAGAACTATATCTTGGTCTTATCTATCATGATGAGGTCAATCCCGGATTCATCAAAAGCAAAATGAGAGAAATGGCGGGCAGTTTTAGTGAATTTTTAGAACATGAATTAGCAATGCATGCGAAGAAGCAAGGCAAAGACCAGAGTTCAAAAACTTCTGGTGAATTTTTATTCGGTGATATTTCTGATGCAGAAATGGACCGTTTATTTTCATTTGTATCGAACTAAGAAGGGTTGATAGATGTCATTTGTAAATTACGTTACTAAAGAAGTGAATTGTAAAATCGTCTACTATGGGCCAGGACTTGGCGGTAAGACGACAAATATTCAATACGTTTATCAAAAAACGAGTGGTGATTCTAAGGGAAACATTATCTCACTCAATACTGAAAATGAGCGCACGTTATTCTTTGATTTTCTTCCTTTAGATCTGGGAGAAATTAGAGGATTTAAAACTCGCTTTCACCTCTACACTGTTCCAGGACAGGTCTTCTATGAAGCTTCAAGAAAGCTTATTTTAAGAGGTGTAGATGGCGTTGTCTTCGTTGCTGATTCACAAGTTGAAAGAATGGAAGCCAATCTCGAATCGCTAAAATCGCTGGAAAAAAACTTAACGGATCAAGGTTACGATATTAGTAAAATTCCTCTGGTTATGCAGTGGAATAAGCGCGATTTACCGAATACAACTTCGGTCTTAGATCTTCACAATGCTTTAAATAAATGGAAAGTCCCTGAGTTCGAAGCAGTGGCCATGAAAGGAACTGGTGTTTTCGATACACTAAAAATGATCTCGAAACTCGTACTTATGAATTTGAAAGGTGGACTAGAGTAATTTTTTGTATTCAAGAAAAATGAGATGAGCTTTCATCAATGCTTCTTGATCATAAAAACTTGAACGACTTCCTACTAAATGGTGACCCTCTAAAACGCCGAGATTAATTCCTTTGAAATAGTAAGGGAATTGAGCATTTTCAACATCTACAACGCCATCATTAGATTTCTGACTTCTAAAAATAGCTTTAGTTATCATCATCCAAACGTGCGAGTTATGCCACTTGGATTCGAAAGCAATGGCCGTATAGAAAGGAGCTTTGGGAAGCAGAGAATGATTCTTTTTAAACCAGCTCTCACGATAATTTTTTGAAAGAGATTTTTGAAGTTCTTTTGCGATGAGATCAATATCACGTCCTAAGAATTTCTTGGAAACGTTCTCTGGAATGCGACCAAGAGAATTTGCCATTTGAAGCAGACGATTATTTATGTGATCACTTCCCATAATAGGAGTAGCTATGAAGGAAACACCAACAATGTTTTTTGAGAGTTTTTCACCTTTAGATCGCAAGTAATGAAGAGTATCAATACCACCTTTTGAAAAACAGAAAAACCAAAGGCGTTCGTCTGGTTTTTTTTCCAGGTAATCTTCAATTTGTTTTTTTAATAACAGTGAATTTTCGCGCGAACCTTTTTTTCCATCAACAACAGGAGCGATGTGTTTAACACCGCATTCATCGAGAAGTGCTTCGGCTCCTCTTTGAAAGGCCGGAGTGGAGAAAATTTCGTTCAACACGCCTGAAACTAAAACAATCGTGACATTGATTTTGGGAATTTTTAAAGGTGTTCTGTAATCGATAGCAAGATGATCGTGGGCGAGTTCATGATAAATCGTTTTGAAGATTTCATGATCTGAAGCTTCGATAGATCTTTTGTTAACAACGCTTGCAATGATTTCTTGAGCGCTTTCACTTTTGAGATTTATGTTTTCGAGTGTGCTGATATCAAAAAAAGATTTAAGAACGGAGAAAGCTGAACGAGAGAGCCAGATACCTGAGTTTGTAATTGAAATGAAGGTTTTAAGAATTTCTCGTTTAGCCCTTAGTGATTTGATTTGCTGGATATTGAAGATAAATTCTGCCATCGTCGTCTCTTTGGCATAGTTCAACGTCGCAGTGTTTTTCTGAATGCGAGAAACATAATGTGAGAAAGATTTAGAAAGGTTATTCAAAGCATTCATCCAATATATTTTTAAATTCCCACAGGGACCACTAAAGAGTATGATTGTTGCATAGTGAAGTTTTAATCGTCAAATCGAGGTGTTTGTGAACCCAATTAAATTAGGTATTATCGGTGGAAGCGGCGTATACAAAATTGAAGGAATTGAAGTCGTAAAAGAGCATAAGGTTACGACACCATTTGGAAATCCTACGTCTGAAATTATTGAAGCGAAATTAAACGGTCATTCATTTTACTTTCTTCCTCGTCATGGGAAAAATCACTCGTTCACTCCAAGCGAAGTCAACTATCGTGCAAACATATTTGCTTTAAAAAAGCTTGGTGTTGATACAATTATTTCTGTATCAGCAGTAGGTTCTTTAAAAGAAGAATATCCACCAACAAGTTTTGTTATCGTTGATCAATTTATTGATTGGACGAAAGGAAAAAGAGAAAGAACTTTTTTCAACAATGGTTTTGTAGGACACGTGTCTGTTGCAAATCCTGTAGAAAAAGGACTGCAAGATATTTTAGTGCAAGCTTGCCGTGATGAAAAAATCAAACACGGTGTAGGTGGATCTTATATTTGTATCGAAGGCCCACAGTTCTCATCAAAAGCAGAGTCGAATATCTATAGAAGTTTTGGTGCTAGCGTAATCGGTATGACGAACGTTCCAGAAGCATATCTCGCTAAAGAAGCAGGTATGGCATACGCAACAATCGCAATGGTTACAGATTACGATTGCTGGAAAGAAGAACACTGTACACTAGAAGAAATTATGAAAGTTATGGCGACAAACAATCAACAAGCACACGCGGTTTTAAAAAGATTGATCCCACAACTTTCTCAAAACCCTCTGAAGTTCCAAAAAGAAAATACATATGCAGTTCTTTCAAAACCAGCTCAAATGACAGCTGAGCAAACTGAAATGCTAGAAGTGTTGATGCGATAATGACTTATACTCAGCACTACACAGTATTAAAAAAAGAGTGCATTGATCTTTTAACGGAGAAGGCACCGAGCGATGAACAATCGTTTTATGCTGATCTCACTTTCGGCGGTGGAGGACATTCGTTTGAATTCCTCTATCGCAATCCTCTCTTTAATGTTCGCTCTACTGATCAAGATCCTGATGCTTTAAAAAATGGTCACGCCAGAATTGCATCGGAAAAAATGGAAAACAGAATAAAATTGATAACTACAAATTTTGTTCATTTCCCTCAGATCATCAAAGAACATTCTCCGGAAATTTTTGAAAAGCATGGTGGGTTTCAAGGAATTCTGCTCGATCTAGGAGTTTCATCTCATCATTTTGATGAAGCTGATCGCGGTTTCTCATTCCGTTTTGACGGCCCGCTGGACATGCGAATGAACAATGCTTCAGATGACTTTAAAACAGCTGAAGAAATTGTGAATACATACCGCGAAGAAGATTTACGTCGAATCTTTGAAGAATATGGTGAAGAAAAAAACGCGAGAAAAATAGCAGCTAAGATTTGTGAGCATAGAAAAACAACACCTATTAAAACGACTAAAGACTTAGAAAATATAATTTTTCATTGTTATCCCAAAGAACATCGTTACGGTAAAACCAATCCCTCCACTCGGGTATTCCAAGCTCTCCGCCTCGAAGTTAATCAAGAGCTTGAAGTTTTAACTGATGTTATTAATCAACTTATACCTCTATTAAGAATTGGTGGTCGCTTAGCGATTATCAGTTTTCATTCATTGGAAGATAGGATTGTTAAAAACATTTTTAGAGATGCTTCAGCTTTGGAAGATCTTCCGGTAGAAGTCCTAACAAAAAAACCAATTTTGCCAACTGAAGAAGAAATTTCCCACAATTCCCGATCAAGAAGTGCTAAACTGAGAGTGTTGGAAAGAATTTCGGCCAAAAGGGAAAAGAACAAGTATCGATCCCTGGTAGGCTAAGGCCAATCAAGGAGTGATTATGGCGACAAGAAAAACTGCTGAAAAATTTCAGTTGGGTAAAAAGATTAGAGAAATCATTTTTAGTTCTCAGGGCTTTCCACTCTTCCTTTCATTCACAACTCTTGCCATTTTGTTCGTTCTATTTCGCATGAAAAATGTGGAGATGGATTACAAAATTTCTAAAACAAATAAAGATATTGAAAAAGTTATTCTTGATAACAAAGAGTTAAAAGCGAAGAAAGCGAGAATGCTGTCTTCTGAAAAATTGCGTAAGCTTGCAGCTGTTCATAACTTAGATCAACCGAAACAAGAACAGGTTATTGTCATCCCGTAGGTATTGAACGAATGAATCGTGTCGAAAAAAATAGAATTATCTTTGTCTTCACTTGCTTCTGCTTGTTTTTTCTACTCGTCTTGGGAAAAGCATTTAAAGTTCAATTGATCGATGCAGATGAGCTTATCGTTCGCGCGAATTCTCAATATCTTCGTCAGGTCACTGTTTATCCTAAGCGCGGAAATATTTATGATCGTGAAGGTCATCCGTTGGCATTGAACGTTCAAACATACAGTATCTTCACAATTCCTAAAGCAACTGGTAACGATAAGAACGTTTATAAAAAACTGGCGAAAATTATTCCAGAGCTCTCATACAATGAGATGTCTGCACTTGTTAAAAAACGTAAGAAGTTTACATGGCTTGGAAGAAAACTTCGTTTAACAAAAGATCAAGTTGATAAAGTTAAAGAACTAAAAGGTGTATTCATCGAGGGGGTGCCCGAGCGGGTCTATCCCAATCATGAGTTACTTGCCCAAGTCGTTGGTTTCGTCGGTCTGGATAACTCTGGCCTTTCAGGACTTGAGTACATGTATGACAAAGATCTCAAGGGTAATCCAGTCACCCTTAAATATACGATCGATAATAAAGGTCGTCCGATAAAGTTTGAGAGTCATCATAGTGTAACAGCTCAAGCAAAAGACATTCATCTTACAATTGATAAAGACATTCAGGGCATGGCCGAAAAATATCTAAAAGAAGCTGTTATCAAGCACTCTGCTGATAAAGGTGGAGTTGGTGTAATGGATGCAACTACGGGGGAGATTCTCGCTGTCGCCAACTACCCTACTTTTGACCCGAACAATGTAAAAGGTACTCCTCCAGAACATAGAAAACTAAGTTTTGCGATTGATCCATTTGAGCCAGGCTCATCGTTTAAAATTTTCACAGTTGGTTCTGCAATTGAAAACAAAGTAACAAAAATTAACTCTCAATATTACGGCGAGCAGGGCCGTATGCGAGTTGATAACCACTACATCAGAGAAGCTGAAAGCCACGAAAAATTTGAATGGATTTCTGTGGCAGACATCATAAGAGTATCTTCAAACATCGGTACAACGAAAATCGCGTTCGATCTTACTTTCCCGAAGTTCAAACAAACGCTTAAGGCCCTTAACTTTGGAAATAAAACAGGTGTGGAAGTTCCAGGTGAATCACGCGGGATTTTTACTGAAGCTGATAACGTTACACCACTTTCATTGAGTAACATTAGTTTTGGTCAGGGTATTGCCGTTACAGGTATGCAAATGCTGGCAGCTTACGGAGCTATTGCAAATGGCGGTGAGTATGTCCGTCCAACACTCATTAAAAAAGAAATGAATAATCTTTCTGAAATTGAGCCTGAAAATGAAAACCAGATTCATAATCGTACAAGAGTATTTTCACCTGAAACGACGAAAGATTTAACAGACGCTCTCGTATTAGCTGTTGAAAAAGGAACTGGAACGAACGCTATCATTCCTCAATTTAAAATTGCAGGTAAAACTGCGACTGCACAGCGAGTGGATAAAAACGGCGGTTATAAAGGTTATGTTTCTGGGTTCGTTGGATTTCCGGTCAATGTTGATAAACGTTTTGTTATTGTTGTTTACATTGATAATCCGAAAACAAATGGATACTACGGAGGTGCGGTAGCAGCACCAGTTTTTAGAAACATTGCTGAATACATGCTTTATAAAAATAAAGACATTAGTAAAATTGCATCGCACGAAGAAGATTATGATTTGAAAACAATCAAAACTAAGTCAGACGTAGTGCAGTTGAAAGAAGCGTCGACAAGAGCACTAGATCCAAATGTTGTTCCTAATTTCATAGGCCTTGATAAGATTTCAACTTCGGCCATTGGCAATAAGTTAAACGTTGCGCTTGTTCATCGCGGAATGGGAGTTGTAACTTCACAATTTCCTCCAGCGGGCAGTGCTCTAAGCGGTGACATCGTTATTAAATTAGAGTACTCACCTCCTAGCTATGAATAAGACAGAAATTCTAAACATTCTCAATTCATCGATCGTTTCAAAGAATTCTATTACAGAGAGTTCTGAAGCGATTACTAACATCACGACCAATCTTCAAAATGCGAAAGCAAGTGATGTTGTCTTTTACAACATTAATTCTGATGAAAAATCGTGGGCCAGTTTCCAGAAGCGTATGCAAGGAGCTAAACCAGGTCTTCTTGTTTTAAATCATGGTTCTGAAAACTATAAAGGTGAGAACACTATCTTTGTTGATGGAGCTAAATTTCTTCAGATTCAAAAGCTCATCCTTGATCAATTGTTTCCGAATAAAAATAAATTAAAGCTAGTAGGTGTGACGGGAACGAATGGTAAAACCACAACCGTTAATCTTGCTATGCAGATTAGTGCAATGTTGGGACATCCTGCTTTTTCTATTGGGACCATCGGGATTCAAGACAGCAAAGGACCAATTGCGGATGATCTTGAATCAACAACACCGTCATATGTGGAATTGAGAAAACTCATTCATAAGTTTCAAGATAAATACGATGTTTGTTTTATGGAAGTGAGTTCGCACTCATTAGTTCAAAACAGATTGTTTGATCTGATGTTGGATGGTGCCGCGTGGACGAGTTTTTCACAAGATCATTTGGACTACCACAAAACAATGGATGAATACTTTGAGGCAAAACTTTTAATTGAACGGCGTTTTTTAAAAGAAGGTCATCAGCTCATCATTCCTCAATTTGAAGAGGAGCTTTATAAGCGAGTATTAAAAGTTCATCCAAATGCTAAAGTTAAAGTGGCTAAAACTTTGGAAGAGATGGGTGTTAAAGAAAAACCTCTTTTCTATCATTCTCCATACAATCAAAGTAACGTGGAAGTTGCACTTCAATTGAATACAGATCTTTTTGGTGCAGATAAAATTCAAAAAATTGATTTGAAAAATATAGCCACACCATTAGGTCGCTTCTCACTCATTGAATTAGAAGACAATAATATAGCCATTGTGGATTATGCTCACACGCCGGATGCACTCTTAAATATAGGAGCTGCAATTAAAAAAGCTTTTCCTAAACATTCTCTCACAGTTGTTTTTGGATGCGGTGGAAACCGCGACAAAACAAAAAGACCTTTAATGGGCAAAGCTGTTATGAGTTTTGCAGATAAGGTTGTTGTAACGAGTGATAATCCTCGAGATGAAGCTCCGGAAGATATTATCATGGACATTATCAACGGTCTTGATGGTAGTTATGAAGCAATGGTTGATAGAGAAAAGGCCATTATTCACGCGCTTGAATCAATGGATGAAAATGAAATTGTTCTCATTGCCGGAAAAGGGCATGAAGAATACCAAGAAATAAAGGGTGTAAAACATCCTTTCAGTGATTTTAATATCGTTTCCAATTTTAAACGCGGATAAAATAAATGCTTAATTCATTACTCTTCAAGCAGCTTAAGTCTATTAAGTCAATTAAGAATGATCATGTCTTTGATTTGAAAATTAATACTGATTCACGAACTTTTAAAGAGGGTGAAACGTTTGTAGGTCTTGTCGGAGAAAACTTCGATGGATTCGATTATGTCGCTCAGATTGTTGAAAAAAAACCAAAGGCCATTGTTTATCATTCGAAACCTGATCGTGAAGTGATTGTGTTTGCACTCACAGAAAAATATCCAGACCTTGTTTTTATCGAAGTAACTGACACATTAGAATTCCTTCAAGAGCTTGCGACTGTTTACATGAGTGAATGGAGAAGCAGAAAGGAAACTAGAAAGATTATTGGCATCACGGGATCGAACGGAAAAACAACACACAAAGAAATGATTTCATTTCTTATGAATTCACTTTTTCCGGGTAAAGTTCTGGCCACGAAAGGCAATCTCAATAACCACATTGGTGTTCCTAAAACGATCTTCGATCTCACAGACGAGCATGATATTGCCATCATTGAAATGGGAATGAATCACGCTGGTGAAATTCAAGTTCTTTGTGATATTGCCCAACCTGAGCATGGAATGATCACGAACATAGGTGCAGCTCATATTGAGTTTTTAAAAAGTATGGACAATATCGCCAAGGAGAAAGGAACTCTTTATAGAAATGTACTTAAGAACTCTAAGGGAAAAGGCGTTTTTGTTGTCAATGCTGATGATGAATATTTGGCAAAGTTGGAAAAGAGTGAAGGGTTAACAACTTATGGTGAACGAAATGGCGACATCAGAATTGCTATTAACGGTCAGCAAATTACTCTCAACAAAGATGGCAAACAATTGTTAATAACGAATGAAAATATTTCTGAGTTTCACAACCTCAAAAACCTCGCGGGAACAGCTCTTTTTGCCATGAAGTTGTTTCCGGATAGAGAGGCTGAAGTTTTAAAGTTTGCTGGACTTTATCAGCAACCTTCAATGAATCGCTCGCAATGGATTGGGAACATCTTCCTGGATGCCTACAATGCAAATCCAAGTTCAATGAGAGTTTCTCTTGATTCATTTGTTACTGTTGTAAAAAACAAGCAAGTTTCACTTGATGACTGCTACTTCGTTTTAGGTGATATGAATGAACTGGGTGATTTTGCCCGTGAAATGCATAAAGACATCGCAAAACATGTGAGCAATCTTGGTATCAGAAACATTAGTTTTATTGGCCGTTATAAAGACTTTTATCTCGAAGGCTATCCCTCGCCAAAAAGTAGTTTTTTGAAGAAAGAAGAGTTTCATGATGAATGGACGAATATTCGTAAGAAGTACAAATACATCTTTGTTAAAGCGAGCCGTTCACTTCAATTAGAAACTTTGATGAACGTAGTTTAAGATTGATTTAAGTTAACGATCTTTTATAATTTAAAAAACTTCATACTTGGCAGGTCTTCATGTTTTATCATTTTCTTTCTATTAACATTTTTAAGTACATCACGTTTCGCTCATTCTTAGCGTTCTTGATTGCAGCTGCCATTTCTATCATTTGGGGTAAGCACTTCATCAACTTCATGAAGCGCAAACAATTCGGCCAAATCATCCGAGACGATGGCCCAGAATCACACTTTAAAAAGAAAGGAACTCCAACAATGGGTGGAGTTTTTATGTTGGGAAGTTTGTTTCTCACTTCGGTCCTTTGTGGAAATTTTCATTCACTTCCGTTGCAAATTACTCTAGGTGTTACGTTTTCATACTTCCTTTTAGGTTTTTATGACGACTATCTGAAAGTTCTCAAGAAAGACACGAAAGGTGTTTCGGCCAAAGGAAAATTGCTTTGGCAATTTGTGACTGCGGGGATTGCTCTTTATATCATGGTCAGTCAAAACATCGTTTCAACGGAACTCTATATTCCATTTATCAAGACACCAATCATGGATTTAGGAATGGTTGGCTACATTATTTTTGGATCAATCGTTATTGTTGGTTTCAGTAACGCAGTTAACCTTACGGATGGTCTTGATGGTCTTGCTATCGGTCCGATCATCATCAGTGCAGGTACACTAGGTCTGATCACATACGTCATGGGTCACAAGGAACTTTCAAATTATCTCTTCATTCCGTACTTCGAAGGCATGGGTGAACTCTTAGTGCTAAGTTCGGCTATTATTGGTGCAGGAATTGGCTTTTTGTGGTATAACTCGTATCCGGCTCAAATTTTCATGGGCGATGTTGGTTCACTGTCATTAGGTGGAACACTGGGTACGATTGCTGTGCTCGCGAAATCAGAATTCTTGTTCGTTGTTATCGGCGGAATTTTTGTTATCGAAGCTCTCTCAGTTATTATCCAGGTTGCTTCATTCAAAACTCGCGGCGTGCGTGTTTTTAAAATGGCACCTATCCATCATCACTTTGAAAAACTTGGCTGGCCTGAAACGAAAGTTACTGTTCGTTTTTGGATCATTAGTCTGTGCTTGGCGATCCTCGCACTTTCTACACTGAAGACAAGATAAAAAAGGATGAAAGAATGGAAATGGAAAGATTTAGAGGGAAGAAAGTTTTAATTGTAGGAATTGGTAAAACTGGTTTCTCGTTGATTAACTTTTTTAACAAACTTGAATGCGAAATTCGAGTAACTGATATCAAGCCCATTTTCGATCTTAACAAGTCTGTAAAAAAACTTAAAAAGATTGAACCACCTCTAGAGATGACTTTTGGTGAGCACAAGGATGAAGACTTCCTTGATGCTGACGTGATTGTTTACTCGGCTGCGGTTAATCCACAAATGCCACAACTCGAGCTTGCTCGTAAAAGTGGAAAAGAAGTTTATTCAGATTTCTCTCTTGCTTACCACCTTTGTAAAAAACCAATCGTTGCTGTATGCGGATCTTACGGACGCACAACAATTGCAGCGATGATCGGTTTCACACTTAAAGTTGATGGCAAAAATGTTTTCGTGGGCGGAACTTCAGAAATGCCGTTCATTGAATACTGTCTTCTACCAAACATGAACGAAATCGATTACGTGGTTGTTGAAGTTTCAGCAATCCAAATGAAATCACTTCAAGACTTCCATCCAAAATTAGTTGTATTCCCGAACATCGGTGAAAACTTCCAAAAAGCAAACTTTGGATCAGTCAGCGAATACATCGAAACGAAACTTTCAATCATCAAGAAGCTTTCTCCAGATGATATGTTGATTGCAAACTACGATACACTTGCAAACAACAACCAAATTAGAAACGCAAACTGCCAGGTGTTCTGGTACTCACGTCGCTCATACGTAACGTTAGGAGTGATGAACGAAATCCAAGGAACGCACTTCCACGATAGAAGAATTCACTCGAACATCAACTACCACTCGGAATTCAAAGTTTCGAAAATGAGAATCGTTGGTCAAATCAACCGCGAAAACCTCATGGCCGCTGTTACTGCATGCAAGGCCCTTGATGTTTCAGATGAAGCTATCCAAACATGTATTGAAAAATTCCCAGGAATTCCTAATCGTATGGAATTCATCATGGAGAAAAACGGCGTTTGTTTCTATAACGATTCAAAAGCTGAGACGATGCCAGAAATGCTTAACTCACTCAAGTCTTTCAAAGAGCCAGTTATTCTTATTGCTGGTGGAAAAGATAACGAAGATCTTAACTTTGATCCATTTGCTAAAGACATGATCGGAAACGCTCGCGTTCTCGTTCTTGTTGGTGAATGTAAAGAGCGTTTGAATCGCGCCCTTGGTGATCACAACCAAACTTACATTGTTGGATCATTTGAAGAGTCAGTTCTTTTTGCTTATCAAAAGTCACGTACGGGAGATGTTATTCTCCTTTCACCAGGAAATCCGGCTTCGGACTTCTTCCGCGACTATGAAGAACGCGGAAACTATTTCAAAAAACTAGTGTACCAACTCTAATATTAATCCCCAGTTCATCTGGGGATTTTTTTTGAGACCGAGTGAAGTACACGGTTATTTCCTTAGTAAAAAAGTCCTCCAGTAATCATCAAAGTTTGTTATTCTATTTCTATGAATGAACAGCTTAATGACGTCGATCGATTAATAAAATTATTTTTAACTACTTTAGCGATTATCATCACGATCGGACTGATCATGGTATGGTCTTCATCGTACATTCTTGCGACTGAAAATTTCGGAAGCTCACTTCATTATATTACTCGTCAGCTTATTTACTTTTTTCTTTCAATTGCTGTGGCGTTCGTTGTCTCTAAAACGAAGTATACGTTTTGGATTAAATACGGATACATCATCAACATTGCAGCTTCGATGATTGTGGCCTTAACGATCATTAAAGGTATCGGGAACTCTGCAAAGGGTGCCAGTCGTTGGTTATCGTTTGGCGGTTTTAGTTTGCAGCCAGGTGAAATCGTAAAGTTCACCGTTATTTTGTCGGCACTATCTTTCTTCGAAAATTGGAACAAGATGGATACGAAAGAGCGTCTAAAACATGGTGGAACTCTCTTTCTTCCGCTCGCGCTTCTTATCAAACAGCCCGACTTCGGAACGTTCTTTATCTGTTTCGTGGTTATTTCGTTCGTTTGTTTTATGAGTTCATTTCCCCGCAAATATTTTTACATGACTTTGTTGGGTGGTGGTGTGGCCGGTATTTTCGTGCTTTTTTCACAGGCCTACCGTGTAAAGCGCATGCTTACTTATCTTGATCCATGGAAAAATCCACAAGGATCGGGCTTTCAGATTATTCAGTCGTATATGGCGTTCGCGAATGGCTCATTGCTAGGTGAAGGGCTAGGAAACAGTAACGAAAAACTGTTCTATCTTCCTGAAGCGCACAACGACTTTATCTTTTCTGTTATCGGTGAAGAATTAGGTTTCGTTGGTGTCTTTTTTATCGTCTGTCTCTTTATTGCTTTTATTTATTTTGGCTTCAAGTTGGCCCTCCAGATCAAAGATCGAATCGGAATCATTATGGGATCTTCGATCGTTTTTGTGCTTGGTCTCCAGGCGCTTTTGAACATGGGCGTTGTTCTTGGATTGCTCCCAACAAAAGGATTGAATCTTCCTTTTATTAGCTATGGAGGATCCTCACTCCTCTGTAATTTTTTTGGTATCGGACTTCTCCTTTCCGTAGTAAAGGGTTATCGTGATTCGCTTCTCGAAGGTGAGGCACCTCGCACACGCAGGTCTTCAGCTCCGAAAGGAATCAACAGCGAAATGGACGAAGAAGTTTACGTCTAATCCCTAAAATCATCCAAGGAGTCGTCAGTGTTCAGAACTCATTCAGCTTTAAAGCAGAACTTTGTTAAAATTCACTTCGTCGGTATCGGCGGAATTGGTATGAGTGGTATTGCTGAAGTACTTTTATCACTCGGATATAAAGTTTCAGGTTCAGATGCTGCTGAATCCGCTAATGTTAAAAAACTAAGATCAATGGGCGCAGAAGTTCACATCGGTCATAGTGCTGAGAATTTAAATTCTGTAACTGTTCTCGTTTATAGTTCTGCTGTTAATGAAAAAAATCCGGAAGTGGCCCGCGCCATTGCGGAAGGCATTCCAGTCATTCGTCGTGCTGAAATGCTTGCAGAACTTATGCGTTTAAAATACGGCTTAGCAGTTGCGGGTACTCACGGTAAAACAACAACGACTTCTTTTCTTGCCACTATTCTTCAAGAGTGTGATCTCGATCCAACGTACATCATTGGTGGAATTGTAAAAAACCTTAAAGGTCACGCTAAAGTTGGTAAATCAGACTTTCTTGTCGCTGAAGCCGATGAATCAGATGGATCATTCCTGCTCTTAACTCCAGTGATGTCAGTAATCACTAACATCGATAACGATCACATGGACCACTATGGCACTGAAGGAAATCTTTTTAAAGCTTTCGTAGAGTTTGCTAATAAAATTCCATTTTATGGAGTTGTTGCTCTAAATGCTCATGATGAAAAACTCATGGAGCTCAAAGCTCACATGAACCGCCCTGTTGTAACGTTTGGGATTGAAACAGTTGCTGATTTTGAAGCGAGAAATATTCAATACGGACACTTTGATACAACGTTTGATCTTTATTACAAAGGCGAAAAGCAAACAGCATTTCAAATCAATCTTCCAGGTCGCCACAATATTCTCAATGCTCTAGGTGCAACGGCGCTTGCTTATCACATGGGACTTCCTTTCGAAAGAATCTCTCAAGCGGTTTCGAAGCTTGAAGGTGTTGGTAGAAGATTTCAACTTCTTCATAAGGAAAAAACTTTTGAAGTTGTTGATGATTACGGACATCACCCGACTGAGATTGCTTCAACTTTAAGAATTGTGAAAGATACTCGCAGCGATTATAAAAAAATCGTTATCTTTGAACCTCACCGCTACACGCGCACACGTGATTGCTGGAATCAATTCCTACATTGTTTCAACGACGCTGATGAACTTTATCTACTCCCAATCTACGCCGCGAGCGAAACAGAGATTGATGGAATCAGCACTGATCGTTTAATCGAAGACATCAATCAACTCCATCCAAACTTCGCTAAAAAAGTGGCGAGCATTGATGAGCTTGTTCCTCTTATTGAAGCTCAGAAAGCAGATAAAACAATTGTTGTCACTCTTGGAGCAGGCTCAATTGGTAAGACTGTGAGAAAATGGGCGGGCGTTGAATAAAAGTCTTCAACTCATTTTAAGTTCTGTAATTTGTTTTATAGCTGGAGCTGGCTTAACATATTTAATGCTGGCTCCAGATTCAAATCAAGAAGATCTCCAGAAATTTCGAAAGACTATTACAATCAATAATGATGAAAAATCTCAGCTTTCTGCCGAAGTATCACCTTCACTTAGTAAAACCACTGAAACTCAAAAACTGAAAAAAACTTCAATTACTGAGTTGAACATGTCTCATAAAGAGTATGTTGAACTGAAACAAAAGCTTGAAGATTACGATCAAGCCATCTTTTCAATGACAAATAGTTTTTTTAATAAGGCCAATCCTGAAGACCCTATATGGAAAAGTATTTTACAAGATAGACTGCTCAGAGCAGATGCGTTTCTTAAAAATGGAACATCTTTGTTCAAAACAACGTATAAATTTAAAGAAGATACTTTGATTTATTTGTTTGCGGAGTACATACGCGAAGGCGAGAAAATCAGTTATCGCATCAACTTCTTTTATGTTGATAACGGTATTATTGAAGGACAAAATTTTAGCTATGATGTGGCCAGTGCCCTTCTGATTGAGAATGAACTTTATATGGAAGTCGCCATTCGTTATTCAACTTTATTTGAGCCTAGTGGTGTAACAACTATTTTCCTTCCGCTTCCCGATTCGCAAGAAAATGCCTATGTGTTATCAATTAAAGATCGGAAAATAATCCGCACTAAAGATCAGTTGATCGAATGGCTTCCCTCAAATAAGAAAGAAGAAGAAACTTTCTTTAATTATATGATTGAGAAGTATAATACCCCTACAAATTCAGGGGCTAGAAAATGAAACGAACTGTAATCTCGGGTTTATATCTACTTCTCTTGTCAGCAGCTTTTGCGAATGAAAAAACGATGAATGGAATTGATTATTCTAAGTATCGTGAGTTTGATAAAAAGTGGAAACTCGTCACAGTTAGATTTCGTAAAGATACAGAGGAGATGCGTTTTACGTATGCCAATCCTCTCGCCTATAAAGCTTTACTCGCAGGAAAAACGGATTTTCCGGATGGTGCTGTCTTTGGAAAATTGGGCGTTCGCACGGGGCACGACCCGCTGTTTGAAAGTTCATTAGTTCCTCACGGGGCCAGAAGATATCAACTAATGGTTCGCAATACGAAAAAATATAAGGAGCAAAATGGATGGGGATACGCTTTATTTGACGAGCGTGGAATTCCATTTCCAGAGGATCATAAAACGCAAGTGGAAGCCTGTGCTTCATGCCATAATGTCGCAGAAGAAAGAGGATATGTTTTCTCTCAAATCATCAACACTCAACCTAGAAAGCTTCAAAAAACAGAAAACAAACTCACTTTCAAAATGATACCGCGAGAGCAATTGCCGGAAGCCATTCGCAAGCTTGTTCCGGAACATTTTAATTTTGTAAGAGTCCTCCAAGGCGAATTAGTAAAAAGTATCTTTCAGGGAACATTGGAAGAAATCAGGCCTACTCTTTCTAAGGAGGCATTCGAATCGCGTCAGCCCGCCGTTTTGCTTTCTGTGGATGAATCCCGGTTTAGCTTAGTTTATCCTGAAAATTTAGGTTCTTTTTGCGATGAAAAAAACGGTTTCTTCATGAAATCGATCTACACAAATGTGGATAAAGACAAAAAATATTCTGAATTAAGCTATTGTCATTCGTCTGGACAAGCTGCTCTGTAGGGAATAAAAAACTGTTAACAAGGATTAAGGCATGCTTTTAAAATCTGAGCTCAATTTCCCCGGCGTTACAGTTGAAGAGAACAAGGATCTCAAAAAATTCTCAACAATGAGATTGAATGCTGTTGGAGATTTGATTACAGTTCACACCATTGAAGCGCTCAAAAAAACAATCAAACTTCTAGCTGCTCATAGAGTTGAATATAGAGTTTTAGGTTGGGGTGCAAATGTACTTCTTCCTGAGCGTTCTGAAATTCCTTATATCCAATTAGATTTCGAATTCGATAAAACATTATTGGATGAGCCTCGCGAATTATATGAACTACCCGCTTCCGTTTCACTGGCTACACTTACAAGTCATGCTAATAAATTCGGATTAAAAGGTTGGGAAGTTTTCACAGGGATACCTGCAAGTTTAGGTGGCGCACTTTTTATGAATGCGGGAACCAACTTGGGTGAAATTGGATCTCTTGTGAAAGAAGTGACACTTGTTACGGCTACAGGTGAAGAGAAAACAATCAAAATAGATTCCTCTTCTTTTTCATACCGACACAATCATTTCGTTAATAAAGGAGATGTTATTGTCGGTGCCAAGCTTGTTCATTTTGGACAGGATCCGGCGATATCTAAAAAGATAAAAGAATATCTTGAAATGAGAACACGGACTCAACCATTAAAAGAATGGACTTGCGGTTGTATTTTCAAAAACTACCAGGATAAGGAACGTGATCTCACGTGCA
Organism: uncultured Bacteriovorax sp.; assembly: GCA_946480715.1. The sequence goes on from CAMLKK010000010.1 coordinate 40,275, forward strand.
GAGCTGGTCAGTTCATCGATATGATTGGACTAAAGGGCTTAACCTACAAAAATCTTCAAGTAAGCCCGAAGCACGCTAACTTCATGGAGAACAAGGGTGATAGTACTTATGAAGATGTACTCACCATGATTGGAATTCTTCAAAAAGAAATGCGCCTTCAATACGGGGTGAACTTTTCACCAGAAGTAGAATTCTAGAAATCCGACTTATTCACTTCAGTATTTCAATTCGCATCGTCACTTGTCGAGCTGAATAAATTATAGATATAATGTGGGGGCCAGGGAACAAAAACATATCAGGGATGATTGTGGCTTTTTTAAAATCGAAAAAATTTTTTGTCGTATTCGGCGTTGTTGCCGTTCTTGTTGTCACAAACATCGTCACTTCTTCACTCGGTCCAACTGAACAATTTAATGCTGATCTTTCATACCGCTCAAGTTTAGGGAAGTGTCCAACACGTCCTGCGGGAACGATGGCCCTTCAAGTAGTAAAAACTTTCGAACAAACTCATTCTCTTCGTGATGTGAAACTTAAAATCATGTCTGAAAAGTGGAGTGATAAATATTTCGTTAGTGATTACAAAATTTCATACGATCCCTATAGCAAAGTCCTAGACCTTAACTTCAATTGCCCAGAGCCGTTGATGAAGGTGCAGATTTATAAAAAAGATACTCATGATTCTTATGAAGCAATATTGGTGGATAACGGACAATTGTTCGATCCAACTTATGAAGCACTCTTAAGAAGTGAGAAGAAACTTTCACATGATTTACCCTATCTTTCTATGCCTGTAGGTGAGATGGAAGATGAGGTGCAAACTGAAGTTACAAATCTTGTGAAAGAGATGAGACCAGGCCTCCGTAAAAAACTTTCAGAGGTTATCCTCAACGATTCGAAAGAACTTACTATAATTCTTTCAATCAATGGGCATCCATCTAGTGTCTTTATGGGACTGGATGAATGGAATGATAAATTAGTGAAGCTTGATAAGATTGTGAACTATATGGAATTAAAAGAAAAAATTCCGGCCATTATCAATCTTACAAACAGCAAAAAAGTTGTTGTCAAGTTTAATGATAAATTCTAGGATTTTAATGACAGAATGAATCTGTCGCGCATCGATCAATAGAGAAAGGATTCTCATTATGAACGAAAAAAACATCATTGTAGGTCTTGATGTAGGAACAACGAAAGTTTGTACAATCGTTGGTCTTCAACATCCAAACTCAGAACTTGAAATTATCGGTATCGGCACACACCCTTCTTATGGACTTAAGAAAGGATCAGTCGTTAACATCGATAAAACGGTTCGTTCAATTCAGAATTCGCTGGAAGAAGCAAGACTGATGGCCGGAGTGAACATCACTTCAGCAACAATCGGAATCGCCGGAAGCCACATCTATAGCTTCAACTCTTCAGGTGTTGTTGCGATCAAAGGAAAAGAAATCACTCAAGACGATGTTGATCGCGTTCTCGAAGCTGCTAAAGCAGTCGTGATTCCATCTGACAGAGATATCCTTCACGTTATTCCTCAGGAGTTTCGTGTAGACAATACAACGGGAATTAAAAACCCAATCGGCATGTGCGGAGTTCGTTTAGAAGCTCACGTTCACATTGTAACGGGATCAATTCCTCTTATTCAAAACTTAGTTAAATGTGTTGAGCAGACAGGAATTGATGCTGAACATATTACACTTCAGCCATTAGCTTCATCAGAAGCTGTTCTTTCTCCAGAAGAAAAAGAACTTGGTGTTGTTCTTGTCGACATCGGTGGTGGAACAACTGATATCGCTGTATGGAAAGACGGAAGTCTTATCCACTCGCAAATTATTCCTATTGGTGGAAATCATTTCACAAACGACCTTGCGGTTGCTCTGAAAATTCCTCACAACGAAGCAGAGAGAATCAAAATCAATCACGGTTCTGTTCTTGCTGAACAACTTAATCAATCAGCTCACATCACTGTACAGGGTCTTTCGGGAACAAAACCTCGCGAAGTTCAGTTGTCAGTAGTCGCTGAAGTTCTTGGAGCTCGCGCAGAAGAACTTTTCGATGTTGTTCGTGTAATGATTGAAGAAAAAAAATTAACTGGTGAAGTGGCCGGTGGATTTGTACTAACTGGTGGTGGTGCTCTTATTAAAGGAATGCCTGAGCTAGGTGAATACATCCTAATGCGTTCTTGCAAAATTGGTTTCCCAATCCCATTTGGTGGAATGACAAACATTATGCAGAACCCGAAATTTTCAACAGTACTTGGCCTATTGATTGAAGCCGCTAAGAGAAAACCTTATGTTCCAACACAAGGACAAGCAGCTGCAAGCAATCACAGAGTCATGTTCGCTAAAGAAAAAGAAACAACAGAATCAACGACTGACCTCATTGGGAAACTAAGTGAGTCACTAAAGTCGGTATTCAAAGAAATATTTTAAAAATACTTTTGCTGAAGTTCCTAGGGAGGAATTATGTTCGAGATGACAGATACAAACAATAGAATCAACGGCGCCAAAATCAAGGTTGTCGGAGTCGGTGGTGGTGGATGTAATGCCGTCAATACAATGATCCGTTCAGGGCTTTCAGGCGTAGAATACATTGTTGCAAATACAGATGCACAAGCTCTTAGCATTTCACTTGCTGAAACAAAAATTCAGTTAGGTGGAACAGTAACTAAAGGTCTTGGTGCTGGTGCAAATCCAGAAATCGGTAAAAAATCAGCACTAGAAGATTACGAAAAAATTTCGGAAGTTCTAAAAGGTGCAGATATGGTATTCATCACTGCTGGTATGGGTGGTGGAACAGGAACTGGAGCTGCTCCAGTTATCGCAAAACTAGCTAAGGAGCTTGGTGCTCTAACAGTTGGTGTTGTTACTAAACCTTTCGTTTTCGAAGGTAAAAAAAGATTCAAACAAGCTGAAGAAGGGATTAGAAATCTTGAAGAAAGTGTAGACTCACTTATCACTATTCCAAACCAAAGACTTCTTTACCTTGCAGGTGAAAACTTATCACTCGTTGATACTTTCAAGCGCGCAGACGAAGTTCTTCTAAACGCTGTTCGCGGTATTTCTGATTTGATCAACAACACTGGTCACATCAACGCTGACTTTGCTGACGTTTCAACTGTAATGGCCAACAAAGGTCTTGCTCTTATGGGTACAGGTGTTGCTCAAGGTGCTGGTCGCGCAATCAAAGCTGCGACTGAAGCCATCAGCTCTCCTCTTCTTGAAGATATCTCAATCAATGGTGCAACTGGTATCATCATCAACATCACTGGTTCTGATACGCTTACTATGCATGAAACAAACGAAGCTGTTACATTGATTATGGAAGCTGCTGATGAAAATGCTGAAATCATTTTCGGAACAGTTATCGATAACAATGCTGGCGAAGATATCAAAGTTACTGTTATCGCAACTGGGCTTGGTGGACAAATTAGAGCGCTTGCAGGATCGACTGCATCAGCTTCTTCTCAAGTGTCACAACAATCTTCTTTCTCGCAATCATTTTCTCAACCAGTAGCTGCACAACCTGCTTACCAAGCAGCAGCTCCAACTCCAGTTGTTGAAACTCCGGCTCCATCGCCAAAAATTGAACCAATCATGGAAGCGCCAGTATCACGTCCGGCACCAGTAGCTTCAGCACCAGTTCAACCGGCTGCACCAGCTCCTCGCCAAGAAGTAGCTTCATCATCAAATGATTCTGATTTTGGATTTGATGATCGTTCAGATTTCGATCGTTTCATGAGAGACAGAAGTGCATACTCAAATGCTTCTCATGAAGAAGAAATGGGAACGCAAGCAGCTCCACAACAGCAACAACCTTCTCGTTTGATTCAATCAATCAGAGATGCAGCTAACCGTTATGAAAATGCAACTCCATCAAGACCAGCAGCTGCTACACCAGCTCCTCGTGCATCTGAAATGGAATCAAGCATTGGAAGCAACACTAGAGCTAAGTCAATTGCTGAAAAATTAGGATTCATTAACTTTGATGAAGATGAATTCGATACTCCTTCATACCTTCGTAAAGAAGAGAAGACTGAGCAAAGACCAGTTATCAGAGAAAATAAGAATTTAGATTTATAATTTGCTAATCGGGCCCGGCTTAAAGCTGGGCCTGATATTTTTTGATTTCCGCTTCTAACCTATCTGCTTCACTCTCAATCACATTTAACTGCACAAACGATTCGATAAAATCATTTTCAATGTTGATCTTGTAATGAGTGAGGATGAAACTTGGCATGTTTTCTTCTTTCCACAATTTTCTTTTAAAGTGATAAACATACAACCCATCAATTGGAGTGTCAGGAGTCGTTTTTACGTCTGTAATCTGCTTCCACTTATTATTTGCAAAAACTCTAAAGTGTTCTTTGCAGAAATAAAGTCCATCGTGTTCGACTAAACAGTTCTCGCAGAAAACATCTTCACAAATTAGACATCCGCCCACAGATTGGGCATCGGGATGATTACTGCAGTAGAATTTTTCGACAATATGTTCTTCAGATACTTTTTTAATAACTGGTTTTTCTTCTGGTTCTTTTGATTGAAAAACCGTCACAGGGGCAGGAGATGGTTTGTTTTGCATGAGAAGTTTAACTAAAACAAATCCAATAATTCCTATAAGCAACAAAATGATGAACAAGAGAAACAAAATGATTGTTACTAAGTGGCTTTGAAAAAATTCATTCATAGAATATGCACCGTTGTCATTGGCTTATAACCTAAGATATGATCAAAATGTCTTCTTATGCCGACTCTCAACTCTTCCTTGGCCTTATCCATATCTTTAAAATTCAACTGCGAACAATATCCTTCAAGAAATTTTTGAAAACGATCTTTGTTTTCACTTACCATTTGGGGAAGCCCCATAAAATCGTAAGTCATTTTTTCAATTCGTGATGAATTTACCCCCATGCGAATTGAAACAAAAACAGAACCATTGCATGCAAGTTTTCTGCGCTCACTTACCTTTTCTCGCTCAAGTACTAAACCTTTTCCGTGAATGATGATTGGCTCCAGCTTTTCGCCTTGGACAACTTTTAATTTTAAGTTTTGATCAATAATAAGTTGATCATGGTTGAGTAAGTAGTGAGTCGTCGAAGCTGGAAACACTTCTTTGATGTGTGCAATATGCTCACGAATGAAATAACTTTCACCATGAATAGGGATGATGTCAGTAGGTTGAAATTTTTGATATAACTCCAGAAGATCTTTTCGCCCCGGATGGCCTGATACGTGAATGAGTCGATCAGATGCAGTGACAACCTTGCAGCCAACTTCTGAAAGTTTATTCACGAGGAGAGATATTTTTTTCTCATTACCTGGAATCGCTTTAGAACTCATAAGAACAGTATCTGTTGGTCTGGGTTTGAATTGGGAATCTTCGCCCACACAATATCTGCGGAAAGTCCCTCGGAAATCACCCTGACAACCTGAGAGAAGAACAACAACATGGTCTTCATTACCAGTTAAAGATTCCGACATCGTCACGACGGATTGGTAATCAGGAATCATTCCTAATTCATTAGCGGTATTGAGATAGCTAATCATCGATCGGCCATGAGGGATAAGTTTTTTCCCGTGTTTTTTACAAAGCTTCACAAATGTCATCAGACGATGGATATTGGAAGAAAAACATGTGATGAAAATTCGGGCTTCTGCTTTTTCAAAAAGCTCATCAAAAACAGGAATGAGATCTTGTTCTGAAGGCGTCTCGTGCTGAGAGCTCATAATGTTCGTACTATCAACAAGAAGAATTTTTCGTTCTAGTTTTTGAGAACGTTTAATTAATTTTTCGAAATCAAATGGACGTTCATAAGTTGTACGATGGTCAATTTTAAAATCTGAAATAAAAAAGAATCCACACTTTTCACTACGGTCTTTTACTAATAAACCAACAGTTTCTGGAATCGAATGATTCACGTGAATAGGATCAATGGTGAAATCTTTGAATTCTAAATGATCATGGTGGCGATAGACAGTTATCGGGTGAGGACTGTGATTAAATTCCAATTTTTTTCTGATCAAATCGGCGGCAAATGGTGAAGCCAAAACCACAATGTTGGGAAACTTTTTTACGACATGTAAAACGGCACCTATATGATCCTCGTGACCATGAGTTATAATCAAATGAGTCGGTACCGGAATAGTACTTAAATCTGGTATAAGATAATCGATATCGAAAAAGTCTTCATAGGGAAAAAGAATTCCCGCATCAATGAGAATAGTATCATTCGCCCCTTGCACTAAAGTCATGTTGGAGCCGATTTGTCCGACACCGCCAACTGGAGTAATTGTTAATAAAGGCTGTGCCATTTATGACCTTCTCTTTTTTGTTTTAGTCTGAGCTTTCATCAGCTCAGAAACTTTAGCTGCCAAAATGCTGGCGGCTATATCAGTTTCTTCACCCACGATAAAATCAGCGTATTGTCTCTGGGGATCTAAATACTTTTGATACATGGGTCTTACTGTCTCATAGTATTGAGTAATTACTGAATCGAGCGAGCGACCGCGTTCTTCAACATCTCTATGCAAACGACGAATGAATCGGATATCTGCTTCCACATGCAAGAAGGCGGTGATGTCACATAGTTTACGTATATCTTCTTGGTAGAGGCTAAATATACCTTCAAACAAGACCACTCTGGTGGCCTTCACAACGCTTGAAGTTTTGAGTCGCTTGTTTGTCTTGAAATCATAATGTGGTGACTTGATTGATTTGCCATCTCTAAGCATCAGCAAATGCTTTTTTAGTAACTCCCAGTCAAACGCATCAGGATGATCGAAGTTAGGTCGGCCTTTTGAAGTCTGTAATTGTTTGGGAAGTTTTGGGAGATAGTATGAGTCCATGTGCAAAATAGAAATTTCTTCATCAACAGCTTTTTTTACTTTTTCGGCAAATGTGGTCTTTCCAGAACCAGATCCTCCACAAATGGAAATGATGTGCACAGCTCTCTCCTCAATGGTTTTTTTCTCAATAAAATGATAGATTAATCTCAAAACATTGGAAAGAAGGAAGAAAGGAATGAAAGTGTTCAAATACTGTATGGCATTGACGATTTATGCTTCACTGTCGATGGCATTTGCTCAACAGCAAATTAACGTGGCCATTTCAGCCGCACCAAACAGTTTAACTCCTTTTTATTCAACAGATGCGAACTCTCAAAACATTAACCGTCTTGTTCATTCATCCCTAATTGATTTTAATGAAAAAATGCAGTTCATCTGTGTTGCTTGTGAAACCTTTAAAGATGAAATGGAAGGAACAAAACAAGTTCTAACATTTAAGTTAAGGAGTGATCTCACTTTTCACGATGGATCAAAGGTAAGTGCTAACGATGTAAAAAATTCTTGGCAGTATTTTGCTAAAAACGAAAAAATTAAATCAACTTTCATGGGTGCATACGAAGCTATAGAAGATGTGGTGATCGTTGACCCTTCGACAGTTAAAATTATTTTCAAGACATTTTCGCTGGAAAATTTATCCAACCTTGCTCTCTTAAAAATTGTTAAGGTTCCTGATCTTACCAAAGATTCATACGAGCCTTTTGATGTCATTGGATGTGGTGAATATCAATATACGAAAATTGATCCACTGGAAATTCGTATTAATCCGAGAAACAGCACCAGACCAAATTTTGTTTTTAAAGTTGTTAAAGATGAAACAACGCTTGCGCTTAAATTGCTCAATAAAGAAATTGATCTTTCTGTGGCCAACATGTCTCCTCGAAAAGTTTTTTGGTTGAAGTCTCAACCAGGAATTAAAATTTGGGAAAAACCGAGCGGGAATTTTCAGTTCATGGGGATCAACCACAAGCGCGAAATATTCCAGGATCTGAGAGTGAGAAAAGCCTTTTCTCACCTTTTGCCTCGTGAAGATATCTTAAAATACAAATTAAAGAACACAGCAGTACTTGCAACTGGAATGTTCTCTCCCGCGTTTGGCGATATGTATGTTGCACGTCCCATTGATAAATATGATGTTGAGTTGGCCCGAGATCTTTTGACACAAGCTGGATATAAGAAAAACAAGAATGGATTGCTGGAAAAAGATGGAAAGATTCTAGAAATTGACTGGAAGGTTAGTAATAACAAAGCAAGCATAGAAATCGTTGAAGTGTTGCAGAGTTATTTCCAAAAAGAAGGAATAATTATTAACGTTAGTATTCAAGAGTGGGGAACTTACATGGCCGCCTTCAAGGCCGGGAAGTTTGATATCGTTATCGGACAATGGGTAGGATTCACTGGTCCTGACATGTTAAAATTCGTCTATCACTCAACTAACACACCTCCGAAAGGTGGTAACCGCGTCGGTTATAATAATCCACAAGTCGATAAACTTTTGGATATGGCCACTGTAGAAACTAATTCTTCAAAAAGAACAGAACTCTATAAGCAAGCCGAGCAAGCCATCGTTTCAGATTATGCAAGTATAAATTTATGGCACCCAAACATTATTTGGATTGGTCGCAGTTGTTTGAGTGATATTACGCTTGAACCAACTGGAAGCTTTTATCCTTTAAAAACACTTGAGAAGAACTGTGGAAAATAAAACTTTTAATTTTGTGTTAATCGAGTTCAGTGGAGAAAACGCGAAACTCGCAAATCTCATCAATGCTTATGCCATGGAAGATTTTCACTGTGATGGTGTTGAAGAGTTTTCTCTTGAAGAAGCCAGAGTTGACGAAATTTTAGGTGAAAGAGCTTATTCGGGAGGAGATATTCCTGAAACGCTAATTGATGAAGTTCAAGAAGCTACTTTTGGCCAAGATTCTTTTACATTTAAATATTATTTTTACGAAGGTGATCATGAGGGCCATTGTGAAGATTTTGTTTTTTTCTTAAAAGATTCATATCCAGAACTTCCACTTTATACGGCCCAGAAGCCTTTTGAAGATTGGAATGCAGAATGGAAAAAATTCTATACACCAATTTGGGTGTCTTCAAATTTAGAAGTGATTCCTGAATGGCTGCAAAGTCGGGAGAAAAAAAGTACTCATCAAGTTTATATTTATCCAGGTATGGGTTTTGGAACTGGCACTCATGAAACTACTTTTTTATGTCTAGTTCTCTTCGATCAAATCATTAATGAATTGAAAAAAAGCGATCAATGTCTGGACTTCGGTTGTGGCTCTGGAATTCTAGGAATTGCGGCAATGAAAATTAAAGAAATGCCGACGCTTTTTTGTGATATTGATAAAAGTGCGCTCGATAATTGTGTCCAGAATCTGGTTTTGAATTTCGAAGGGAAAAATATCGAAGGTACAACACTTGTGATTCGTGATCGCTATCAACCGAAGAAACATAAATTAGTTTTTGCCAATATTCTAGAGCATGTTTTGATCTCGGAAAAACCAACGATCACGCAAAGTTTAGATAAAAATGGATTTCTGATTGTTTCAGGAATTCTTAATCATCAAGTGGACAATATCATCGCTCAATACAAAGAACTCAAAAAAGTAAATGTGGTAACAAAGGGAGATTGGAGCGCTATTCTTTTTCAGGATAGAGGAAATTAAGTGAGAGCACTTTATCATCCATTTGATTTCGATGATCAAAAAGAATTAGTGATTAACGACGAAGGTGTTCATCATTTGAATGTCGTACGTGCAAGAGTAAATGATCCATTGTTATTGCTTAACGGTCGTGGTGGAAAACTGCAAACTGTTATTAAGTCCGTTGAAAAAAAACAAGTTATCGTAGAAGTAAAGAAATTTGAACAATGTGAAAAACAAAACAATTTTGTTCTTGCGGTTGCACTTCCTAAAAAAGATGCTTTCGAAGATATTTTAAAGATGGCGGTAGAACTTGGTGTTCAAACAATTGTTCCACTAAGTTCACAGTATTCTCAGTATGATTATATCGAAAATGAAAGAACCGCGAGATTAGTAGAAAGCGCCTTAGTTCAATCAAACAATCCCTGGTTTCCAGAAATAAAACCTCAGAAAAAATTAGCGGAATTTCTGCATGATAATTCACTGCCTTTAGCTTTTTTTAATTCCCTTCCCGCTTCTCAAAACAAAAACGATCGTCAGATCCATTTTCCGCTCGTCATCCTCATTGGGCCGGAGGGTGGTTTTTCAGACGAGGAAATCAATTTAATCAAATCCCAAAAGAATGTGATGGAAGTACACCTTCCTACGCCTATTTTACGCGCACCTACAGCAGTCTGTGCTTCAATTGGTTACTTTCTGGCCCTGAAAAACTAGGTCCAAGTTCCAGGAACGTCTCCCGAATGTAAGTCGAAAAGTATTGATGCTTTGTAAAGCTTGTGCGAATCTGAATAAATAGGTGACTAAACATAGGAATGATTATGAATCAAGATCAACACTCATTTAGAGCAGAAAGCAAAGCAATGCCAGTTGAAATCAATCTTGATGAATTTATGATTAGTGAAGAAAGTTTTAAACCAATGACTAAAGGTTTAGGTTTTCATCAAGACACAAAACGTCCATCTTTCAAGCCTGCCCCAAAAGAAGTGAAAGCTTTTGGAGCTCAGTCGGCAACAAAACAAACCTTATCTCCATTAGCTCCTTTATCGCCTTCTGCTCAAACAATGGCATCAAATCATATGCCGACCGGTTTAGAAGCGTTTTATGGCCAATCTGGAACTTCTGCAAAAGCAATTGAAACTGATCTGGACCTTAAAGTTGAAACTAAAGCTCCTGCCGCTCAAAAGTACATCGCAGCTTCGATGTTATCTCAATTCTCAGCATGGATTGTAGATATTTTAGTGATTGCTAGCTTTGTTGCGATCACTGGTGCGCTTTTAGTACTTGCTTCAGGAATTGAATTAAAAATGTACTCACGCTTAATCTCTGTGCAGGATTTGAGCATTTTCTCAGCAGCTATTTTTTCAATCTACTATCTACTCTACTTCACGATTTTAGATCTTTCTTCATCGCCGGGAAAAACACTATTTGGTTTGAAAGTTATTAAGGTTGATGGAAAAGGATTAAGTGTTCGCCATACTTTTTTCCGCGCACTGATTTCACTATTGTCAGCTGTGGCCTTATTTCTTCCTATGGTTCTCGACTTTCAAGGTCGCTTGTCTGATACAAAAGTTGTTAAGTAATGGAAGAGCTTTCACAAGAAACAAAAAACTTCTTAGACAAATGTAAAAACAAAAAAATTGTTTTCACGAACGGTTGTTTTGATATCCTCCACCTCGGTCATGTTGAATACCTCAACGAAGCTAAAGCGCAAGGTGATGTTCTGATTGTTGCAATTAACTCAGATGAAAGTGTTCGCAAATTAAAAGGTCCGGATCGTCCAATCAACAATGAAATGGATCGAGCAAAGATGCTTCTTAATTTAAAAGCAGTTGATTGCGTACAAGTTTTTACAGAGCAAACTCCACTTGAAATTATCAAACTTATTAAGCCACACGTTCTCGTCAAAGGTGGTGATTGGAAGCCAGAACAAATTGTAGGTAGCGACTTCGTCATTGCAAATGGCGGTGAAGTTCGCAGTCTCATGTTCAAAGATGGCTACTCGACAAGCAATCTCATCAAAGCCGTTCAAGGTAAAAAATAACCTCCTCATTCACTCTGAAATTTAACTATCTGATCTTATTCTATAGGACCATTAACTGACTTATTTTCTCAATGAAAATTCAGGAAAATATTTCCTGATTTTCACAAGAAAGTACTCAGGTAGGTTTTTTTGTCTCCGATAAAGTTCACAGCAGCTGATGGGACAGTCTGCGAACCAACAAAGATTCATACATGGTTGTTTGAATCTTAAATTTTAAGGAGGAAGGCATGATTCTAGGAGATTAGTATGGGATTAAGAATTAACACAAACGTTCAATCAATGAGAGCTCAAACTGCAATGTCAAAAGTGGAAACGCAAAAGTCGGATTCACTTGCGAAGATGTCGTCGGGTTCAAGAATTAATAAAGCTGGAGATGATGCTGCTGGTTTAGCAATCTCGGAAAAGTTAAAAGCTAACATCCGTGGTACTGCTCAAGCAACAAGAAACGCTGGTGACGGTATTTCGATGATTCAAACAGCTGAAGGTGGATTGAATGAAGTTTCGAACGTTCTTATCAGATTGAGAGAACTTTCGGTACAAGCTGCTTCTGATACGATTGGTGACCAAGAAAGAAAATTTGCTGATCTTGAATTCCAAAACCTTACTCAAGAGGTAGAAAGAATTGCAACATCAACTCAGTTCAACGGTAAATACCTATTGAGCGGAGAAGGCGACCAACTTGATTTCCAAATTGGTATTATGAACGACGAGAAAAATGACCGTCTTTCATATAGACCACAAGATTCTACAGCGAGAGCTGCTGATCTTGGTATCGCAGGACTAAGTGTTGTTTCTAAAGGAGACGCACAAGGAAACCTGGAGAAGATTGACTCAGCTATTAACTCAGTAAACGGTAACAGAGCTTCACTTGGTGCTCTACAGAACAGATTGCAGTCGACGATTTCAAATCTTGAAACAAGAAATGAAAACTTATCAGCTGCGAACTCACGAATTAGAGATACTGATATTGCTGCTGAATCAGCTGAGCTAGCGAAAGCAAACATTCTTTCTGCAGCTTCTTCATCGGTACTTGCACAAGCGAACAATGCGTCTTCAACAGCATTAAAGCTTATTGGTTAATTGAACGTTTAATAAACATTCTTAAAAAGAGAGGCTCCCCTAGAGGGAGCCTTTTTTATGCTTAGAACTTTAATGTTTTCTTAGTCGGAACTCCATTCACCTCAGTAATCTCAATAATGACTTCTTTAGTATCAATTCCAAACTCTGCTTTTTGTCTTCTCATCTTTCTTGCGATCGGTATTAGAGCCTTCCGGGCAATCGCTTTCAACTCCAAAAGTATTAAACGAAAAAACAGCAAACAAAAGAAAACCTAAAAAGCCGACTGTTTTACTCAAATTATTTCTCCGTCTAAGTTATTGAAAAACTTGTCCATAACAAGAATAACCGACCGAACTGCTTAAGTTTTTACCCGACTAATTCGATATGTTTTTCGTCTGAGTAAATTGGTCAGACATTAACAAAAAGAGGCGGGGGCCTTTTTATTTAAGGAGTATATCATGGGTTTAAGAATTGCGACGAACATTGCTTCCCAGAGTGTTCAAAAGAACTTGAAAGAGGTGTCTGAAGCCGGAACAGCATCACTTGAAAAATTATCTTCTGGTAAAAGAATTAGACATGCTTCTGACGATGCGGCCGGATTGGCGATCTCTACAAACCTTGAAGCACAAACGAAAGGTTTAAGACAGGCCACTAGAAACGCTAATGACGGTATCTCGCTTGTTCAAACAGCAGAAGGTGGACTTAACGAAACATCAAACATCCTCGTTCGTTTACGCGAATTAACGATCCAGGCAGCCTCAGATACTGTAGGTGAAATGGAGAGAGGATTTCTCGATAAAGAATTTCAAGAATTAACTAAAGAAGTTGATCGTATTTCTGAATCAACTGTTTTTAACGGTACTCAGTTATTAAATGGTCAAGGTAAAGGCGAAATGGATTTCCAGGTAGGAGCGTTTGCCGGTGAACAAAACCGCATTACGTTTGACTCTGGAGAATCAGATTCATCTGCCTCTTCTATCGGTATCTCAGGAACATCAATTGCTGAGAAAGGCGCGGCCCTTGATTCAATCGCTACAATTGATAAAGCGATCGAAAAAGTTTCAGGACAAAGAGCAAACCTTGGTTCTATTCAGTCTAGACTTCAGTCGACTGTAAAAAATCTTGAAACTCAAACTATCAATCAAGATGCTGCAAGATCTGTTATTCAAGATGTGGACGTTGCTGAAGCATCTGCTTCTCTTGCCTCAAACACTGTGGTGAAGAATGCAGCGGTCTCTACACTTGCTCAATCGAATCAGATCCCAATGACAGCGCTTCGTTTGATTGGTTAGTTTCTTTTAAGTCGAGTGTAGTTAGAGGAAACTCTCTACACTCACTTTAAAAAGAAAACTAATGACTCTGAATTGAGTGATTATGAATTTAAAACATTAAGTAATTCTCCAAGGGAAGATGTATTAGCAATGGTGCTCTTCCTTTTACTTAAGCCCGAGCCCTCTCAACTTCCCCGCAATATAGGTTGAGAGGGTTTTTTAAGGATTTTAGTCAACTTTTTTAAGCCTTAACCTGCTGGTTTCACAGCACTTCACAACTTTTTTTAGTCCGAGCAAAACAATTTGCTTAAGTATTTTCCCGAACGTTTCGATAGGTTGTTTGACTGACAAAAGCAGTCACTTAACAAACTAGAGGCTGGGGAGCTTCTAAAAAAACAGGAGTATTTATGGGTTTAAGAATTGCAACTAACATCGCTTCACAATCAGTTCAAAAGAACTTGAAAGAAGTTTCTACAGCTGGAAATGCTCAGCTTGAAAAACTATCTTCAGGTAAAAGAATCACGAAAGCATCTGACGATGCTGCGGGATTAGCAATCGCGACTAACTTAGAAGCTCAGACTAAAGGTCTAAGACAAGCTTCAAGAAACGCGAACGATGGTGTGTCTCTTGTTCAAACAGCAGAAGGTGGATTGAATGAAACTTCAAACATCCTAGTTCGTTTGAGAGAGTTAACAATCCAAGCTGCTTCAGACACTGTTGGTGAACAAGAAAGAGGATTCCTTGATAAAGAATATCAACAGTTAACGAAAGAGATTGACCGTATTTCTGAATCAACAGTATTCAACGGTTCTCAGCTTCTAAATGGTAAAGGTAAAGGTACAATGGACTTCCAAGTAGGTGCATTTGCCGGTGATCAAAATAAAATTACATTCGACTCTGGAGAAACAGATTCATCTGCAGCTTCAATCGGTGTAGCAGGTACAACGATCGCAAATAAAGATGATGCTCTAAGTTCGATTTCAACAATCGACTCGGCCATCGAAAAAGTTTCTGGTCAACGCGCTAACTTAGGTTCGATCCAATCAAGACTACAGTCTACGATTAAGAACCTAGAAGTTCAGACAATCAACCAGGACTCTGCAAGATCGGTAATCCAAGACGTAGACGTAGCAGAAGCTTCAGCTGCTCTAGCTTCGAACCAAGTAGTGAAGAACGCTGCGGTTTCTACTCTAGCGCAAGCTAACGGGATTCCAAACTCTGCACTAAGACTAGTAGGATAATTAAAATTAAAAATAGGAGACCGGTAAAATCTGGTCTCCTTTCTCTAAGAACTCAATCCCTGTTTTATCCCCATCCCCTCTCTTGAAAGGGAGAGGGGTTTGGATAAAAAAAGAGGTTTACGGTGAATGAAAGAAAGAGCAGTAAAGATTTAGACCGCATGATCGTAGAAGCCGTACAGGGTAATTTTTCGTTTTTTGCTTGGTCTTCAATCGGCGGTGTTGTTGAAAAGTGCGAGCTCAAGGTTAGAGCTTACAGAAAAGAGTACAACGAAATAGAACTGGAACTTAAAGACCCTAAATCCGATTCTCTCAACAAAGTAATTTCGGGAAATCGTCAGCTCAATGTTTATGTTCCAGAACTTTCAGTAACATTTACAACAGAATTAAAAGTCATCACTGTTGATAAAAAAGTTAAAATCTATCCTCCAAAAGAATTTACACTCTTTGAACGTAGAAAGCATGAAAGACTTGTTCCTTCTAAAACTTGTTTCGTTTCATTCGAGCATAAAAACTCGATCATGAAAAAATCTATCTACGATATCAGTATTGGTGGGATTGCCATCATACTTTCAAAGTCTGATAAAATTATCATTCCTAAGGGAAAAGAATTCGAAACGATAACGCTCGAAATAGGAATGAATCGCATCAAGGTTAAGGCGGAATGTGTAAACTCATTTACCTTAGATCGTTATAAAGTTGATAATCTTCCTTACGGCGGTTATAAAATTGCCTTTCGCTTTCTCGATATGTCACAAGTAGATAAAGAGTTCCTTACGGAATACATCACTCACCAACTTCTTGTTCAAAAAACAGTCAAAAAAGCCAATTAAGCACAATTTACAGTTGGCCTCATTGAATGGGATAATGGGCTTATGAAAATTGCTGCTATCTCAGATGTACACGTTAAAATTGCCGGTGATAATGCGGAAGAGCTTCTATTAGCGTTCTTTCGAAATCCCAAAGTTCAAGAATGCGATGCTATCTTTTTACTAGGTGATATTTTCGATCTTATGATTGGTCCCCTTTCGCAATACTTCGTACGTTTCCAATCGTATTTCACTGAAATTAAAAATCTTATTTCTCGTGGAAAACATATCTATTACGTAGAAGGCAACCACGACTTTCATATTGAGAATCTGTATAACAAGTTTTTTATGGTGCATTCGGAGTTAGATAAAAATCTCTTTCACATGGCCCCATTGTTTGAAATTAATGATTCGGGTTTGAAGATGATTTTTTGTCATGGCGATGACATCGAGCTTGGCAATCCAGGGTACAAGGTATTCAAAGGTATTGTGACTTCTCCTCCATTACGTTTTTATGCGAATAATTTAATGCCCCATTTTTTAATCAAAGGCATTGGAGAGTACTCTTCTGAAAAATCGCGCAAGAGAAACAATAAGCGATATTCTACTGAGTCAGACCTAACACCAGTACGTGATAATTTTAGAAAATCAGCAGAAGTTTTTTTTGATAAAAATAAATTCGATATTCTTGTATGCGGCCACTCGCATGTGAAAGATGATTTTGTATCTGAGAAAGGTTTTCGTTATCTCAATAACGGCTATGCTCAACACACCAAAACTTACATATCCATTAGGGATGGACATGTAAGTTTCGAAAGTATTTTCTAGCTATAGAATAGGTCCAACTTTGTATTTATTGTTTTGTTTTTTTACAATAAACTGCGACGTCCCGTCATTAGCGCAATTTGAAAGTTTTCCAAGATTAACGAATGTGTCGCCATTAATATTTACATAAGTGTAAGCTAGATCAATTTGACGGCCATTAACGATAACGACTGAAGGGACTTCAGAAACATTAGTGAAACCAATTTCTACTTTATCGATTTGAATTTCTTCCGGCTCTCTTTCACCACAGTTCTGACACAGAGAAAGTGCACCACCAGAATTTTTCTTACTTAGTGAGAGTAACTTAACTGCGGTTTCTGCGCTCGCAGTAGTGACGTACTGACATTGATCGGCAAATGCATTAAAACTTAAAAGAGTAATGGCCGAGATAATGATCTTTTTCATGCTTTATTCCTTGTTATATTATTGTTTGCTGAAAGTGTATTCTTCGATGCCGTTGCGTCCATCTTTATGATCCAGAAATTGCTGAACAACTGTTAACTTCCCATTTTCTTCAATAAGAGTTCTTGTTTGTTCAAATGTGATTTTGTCATCAACCAATGAAATATCTGTCTGAACGATATTTCCTTCTTCGTCACGTTCTACAATATATTTTTGAGTATAAGTCACATTGACTTGAACACCGATACACTTTCCAAATGGATAAGGAAGCTCTTTCCCAATACATTTTTTATAGACATTAACGGTGTCCTTATTGAAACCAATGCAAAAATTCATGGCATCAGCATTTTTAAATTTAATAATAGCTCCGCCCTTTTCACACTTCGATGTATCGAGGCTCATTGACTGATACATTCCAGGGTCATTGCTAGTATGAGATTTGTTAACGTAGTCACCAGGTTCAAGAGCGTATGAAGAAGTCGAGAAAATTAAGGCCGTGAGGCAGATTGATAATGCTTTCATTAAAACTCCATTGCTGTGTAATGAAGTTATTAAAGCATGTAGAGGGTAAAAGCCCCTGGAGTCTGTAAAAATTCTCCAGGGTGCCTAAAATTTGGACAATAGCTAAAGCGTAGGATTCATTGCTTTTAGAACATTAAAACGTTCATCACCTTGAACTTGTTCAACCAAGGAAATTGTTCTTGGTTGATCATCGATAGTCTTCGTTGTCTTAGAAACATTAATAATTTGCGTAGCAAAGTTCGCAATTTGAGATAAGTGAGTGATCGCTAAAACTTGTGAATGTTCTGAAACCGTTTGTAGAGACTTTCCAATTGAAAGGGCCGTCTCTCCACCAATACCAGTATCGATTTCATCAAAAAGAAATACTGAAATCGTGTCATTAGAAGATAAGATTTGGCGAACAGAAAGTAGTATGCGCGAAAGCTCTCCGCCTGAAGCGATTTCTTTAACTTTAAAGAAACCTTCTCCTGGATTAGTTTCGGCAATAAAATCGATTTTTGTAAAACCTTTCGAACCTAGACTATCGCCTTTAATTACGTTGATTTTAAGTGAAGCGCCTTTCATCTTTAATTCCCTAACTTTTTCAGTTAGTTCATTTGAAAGTGAAACTGCTCTTTGCGATCTAATGTTGTGAAGTTCTTCTGCAAAAGTCTGGCAACGGATTTCGAGATCATTTATTTTTTTCGAAAGAAGAGCGATTTTATCGTCAACTTGGAAGAATGAATCTATTTCCGATCTGAATTCGGCATAAGTTTTAATCATCTCTTCAGTACTACCGCCAAATTTTCTTTTTAGTCTTTGATATGTATCCAGTCGATCAATGATCTCTTCGATATTTTCATCTTCAAAAGTTGTGTTTAGCTCTTTAGATAAATCGAAAGAAACATCTTCTAGAATTGATTTAACTTCATAAAGCTTTGCTGTGATTTCATCAGAGATGATTCCATTGCTCTTTTCTGCTTTGTTCAGAGCTGTTTTTAATAATCCTAAAAGATTTACATCATCATCCGCTATGGCAGAAGCTAAACTCCCTAATGTCATCTGACGTTTTTCGACGTTTAAAATAAGATCTTTCTTCTTGAGTAGTTCCTGCTCGTCTTCAATGCTTGGGCTTAGTTTATCCAGCTCTTCCAATTGAAAACGCACATAGTCTTCTCTTTGTGCCTTTTGATTTTTTTCCTGAAGAAGATCAGCGAAATCCTTTTTAAAGACAGAGAGCTGATTATATAGCTGCTGGTAATCTTTAATATCTTGAGTAAGTCCAGAGTATGAATCCAACAACACAAGTTGATAATCTTCGCTCATTAGTTTTTGATTTTCGAACTGGCCGACTAAGTCTACAAATCGCTTAGCGAATGCAGTTAGCAATGAAGCTGAACATGTTTGAAAATTGAGATAAGACTTAGAACTTTCGTTGGCGTAGATAATTCGCTTTACAACGATTTCATTTCCCTCAAACGGATGGCCGATTTCATTAAAGTAGTTCTTGATCGTACTGTCGTTTGAAGAAAAAACAGCTTCGATCGTAGCGAATTCAGCATTTTTACGAATGAGTTTTTTATCAGCACGTGCACCAAAGATAATTTGGAGGGCATCAAGAATTAAGCTTTTTCCTGAACCGGTTTCGCCCACAATAGCATTAAACTTAATGTCGAAGTTGATAACTTGATTTTCGAATGTGGCAAAGTTTTGAAGATTGAGTGATTTTAAATAAAGCGTTTCATTCGTCTTCATTTGAGCTCCCTAGCGCCATGGGTGAACTTCTCTTTTAGTGTGCGGAAATAAGTTCGACCTGGATTTTTTATAAGTTGAACATGTGTTGTCTTTTTCTTTGAAACTTTAATCATATCATTTGAAGTGACCACAAGTGCTTGTTGTCCATCAAGGGTGAGTTTAATCGACTCATCAGGCTTAGCAGCTTTAATCTCAATCGATGTATTGTCAGGAACGACAAGAGGTCTATGAGTTAAACTATGAGCACAAATTGGTGTCATCGTAATGGCATTCACTCGCGGATGAATTATTGGACCACCGGCCGCCAGTGAATAAGCAGTTGAACCAATTGGAGAGCTGATAATTAAACCGTCACCTGAAAGGTTGTAAATATGCTCGCCCTCTGAGGCTACAGACAATGTCAGCATTCTTGAAATTTGATTGTTATTAACGACAACATCATTCAAAAAAGTTCCTTTAAAAGTTGATTGGTCTTTTTTAAAAACTTCAACTTGATAAAGCGGCAACGTCGTCACTTCAAAATTCCCTTTGAGAGTCGACTCAAGCTCATCGAAGAATTCACTTTTAGAAAATTCAGTAATGAAACCTAAGTGTCCCATATTTACACCAAAGATTGGCGGAGACGTTTTCTTCACATTGCGGCTTACACCAATCAAAGTTCCATCACCACCCATTGTAATGATTAAGTCTGAGCTGGTGTGCAGTTCATCTTCTTCAATGAAATTTAAATTTTTGAGGTCACCCTTAAAAATTTTATTCAGTCTTTCTGCTTCACGCGAAAGGAAGTTTATATTCTTCTTTCGTCTTAAAAGCCATGATGCCAAGTTTGGAAGAATGCCTTCAAACTCTGCCGTTACTTTTGGTTTAAGTACGATACTAATATCTTTAAGCTGGGCCACGTGTGCCTCCTTCAGACATAAAAATGTTTAAGGCCTGATCCATATCTTCAAATGGTTTTGAGAGAAGTAAACAGCCATACTGAGTAGCTTTTTCAATAACGTGTGGAGAGCTATATGCTGTAATGATGATGAAAAGTTTGCTGATGTCGGCGACAGTATATCTACCCTTTGCTTCTTCAATGACGTCAAATCCAGAAATATCCTGCAACATGAGGTCGCAGATAATGCGGTCGAAATCATGATTAAGAATTAAGCCGATGGCATCACGTCCGCGACTTTCAATTGTCACATGGGCACCACGACGTTCAAGCAGCTTTTTAAGCGACTTTTGAATAAGCGGCTCATCTTCGATGAGAAGGATTTTTTTCAAGATAAATCTCCCTAATTTAAGGGTAAGTTTATCGAGAAAGTTGCGCCAGGAAAAGGCGAATTGTTTTTAAATTCAATTTTACTGCCTAATTGAGCGGCCAAGTTTTGGCAGATAGAAAGTCCAAGACCTGTTCCCGAGTCTTTTGTCGTGAAAAATGCCTGGAAGATAGATTCGATGTGTTCTGCTTTTACACCAGGACCATCATCGACGACGGCGATTTCTACATTTGTCTCCGAGAGTTTTAGCTTTATCACAATGTGGTTTTTCTGAGTAGGTTTTTTGGAACCTTTAATGGCCTGGGCTGAATTGATGATGAGATTAAAAATAATTTGTGTAAGACATATAGGGTTAGTGAGAAGTTTTAAATCGCTGTCAGCAGTGAAACCCTCACATTCAATAGTTTTTTGAATTTCTTTAGTTTCACTTTTCGTTAGCGTGATAACTTCTTCTATGAATTTGTATAAGTTTATGAGTTTAAATTCTTCCTGGTCGTTATAAAGATTTGAGAAATTCTTAATAATGGTTTGAGATCGGTTTGCGTTTTGAGAAATTTCTTTAAGGACTGATTTGGTCTCAGGATCAGTCGCCTCACTTTCTAATATTGAACTTGTGAGATTCAAGCCGAACAATGGATTGGATAATTCATGTTGAAGAGTATTTAGGAGCTCTCCAAGCAATGAAACGCGCTGAGAGTGATAAAGTTCAGTTGAAACTTGTTCTTTACTGAAGTTTGACAGCTCCATCGTGTAATCTTCACCTTCGAGTGGGAAAATGAGCAGGTTTGAGTTTTCGTTTGTTTCGTTTTGCTTTTGGTTACTGAAAACTGTCTGGTGACCTTTTCTAACGGCAATTCTCTCGGGGAAATTTTCCAATGCTTTTTTGAGAACCTCTTTTTTTAATTCATTCTTTTCTTTATCAAGAATTTTAATAAGAAGTGGACTTAGAAATTGTGCCAAGTCTTGAAAGTTAGCTTGCTCTTCAGTTGTTGGAGATAAAAACGAATGGCGGGAAACAATGTAAATAACAGAATGATTCTTCAAATCCATTTCTCTTGCGAGGAAATGTCCCACCAAAGAGAGATCTTCTTTTAAGTTAGGTGTTTGATTGAAAATCTTGTTTTTACTTTTCTTAATTAAGTTATAGAGAGAGTTAAAGCTCTGTACGCTTATAAGTTTAGCATCAGCAGTCTTTCCAAAGTGGGCCAAGTAATTCTGCCCAACAGGTTTACCTTTTTCGTGTACAAGCACATGACATGAATCAAAAGAGCTAATCAGCGGTAAAGAAAGTATGGCTGCCGGTAGCTGTCCTATCTCAGAAATAGATTCCATCAGCGAGCGGAGTTCTTCTTTGTAGGTCAATTTTGTTTCAAGATGCAGAGATTGATTCTTTAAAGACTGATTCCATTTCTTCTCAAAATGGCTTCTCGTAAGTCGCAATGGTCGCGCTTTAAAGGGGGAATTTAAGAGTTCGGTTGTATCTGAATTTAGAAATTTCTTAATTTCTTTAATTCGGGCAAAATTTTGATCTTCCACTGAGTCAGGTTATCGATGAGTTCATACTCTAGCAAGTCACAAAGCATGATTACATCGTCCTTTTCCTTCGCTTGAAGTAGTGCCTTCATTACCGACAGAAGATGGATCTCTAGTTTCTGAATACTTTCATCTTTGAAGTTCATGTTTTTAAGATCAGTTCTCAGGACACGATAGACACGTGAGATGAGTTGAATATAAAGATCCATGAGCTCAATAACTTCAACAAAAGCAGAATTGGCCGCTTCTGTGTCGCCTTGATTATAGACAGTAATGAGTTTTTGAATTTGCTGGGTAATGTGATCAACGTAACCAAAACACGAATCGATTGATTCAAAAGCTAAGTCAAGAGACGAATTGCGGTTGAGTTTCGATAGTTCGGTCATTCATTGATCCTATTTTGTTAAATCATTCCGTGATTTAATTTTGCCAGTCACTAGCTTGTGTTCGGCAATTGTATTTTCTACAAGTTCGTGAAGGATACTGCAAAGGTGTGCACATTCTTCAAAACAATAGTACGAGCTTTCTGTCAGCTTAACAACATTTTCTCCAAATAAATTTCCTTTCCGTACAGTAAAGTAGTCGATGATAGGGGCAAGAAATGGAGAAGTTTTTTGTACTAGTGATTGAAGATGATCGATTTCATCGATCTTCTTCGAGAACTCTTTTATCTTCGCTATACTTGGAGTGGCCGAAGAAATTTCTTCTAAAATATAACGTGAATACTTCATACCGAAATCTGATAGTTCATATAAGTGCTGAAGTCCCGCCATCGCAGCCAATAAGTCAGAATGGGAGCCATTACTTAGTTTTGGGAATGGAAGATTAGTTTCAGTATCACCGATGACAAAATTCCACATGATTCTATAGAAAGTTCTGAAAATTTCGGCAGTATCTAAAGTATTGTCGATTAGATTTTCCAGCATCAATTGGCCGTTTACAGAATGAGCCTTATACAAGTTAACTGAACTTAAATGAAATCCTGAGTTCGCTGATTTTAACCAATTTGCATCAACTCCAGCTTCTGAAACAAGTTGTTTAATGAGATTGCTTACAACCTGGTAAGGAATATCATGATGGCATTGAGTATAAGCGCAAGCATCGCTTGGAAAACAAGGGAAGCATTTCGTTCGTGGTGCTAAATTGTAAGCGTTTTCATGATAAGGAGTTGTTTCGTGAGGTCTAACGTTACCTAGTGAGATTGTGAGGCTTGGAACTTTATAATAAGCCGCCAAATGCCCAACCATAGAGTCATGACCAACAAAAAGTTTCGCAGACTGAAGATGTACGCTGAGTTCTTCTAAACTTGTCTTCCCTGTCATATTAATCAATCGAGCTGCATGAGGTTTTAGCAGGGGATTTTCGACAATGAGTTGAGATTTTAGAACTTCATTTTTAGCACCTACGATTGCGACTGTAGACTTGTCGTTATCTTTAAGGGCCTTATAAATGACTTCAACCCATTTTTCCACTTTCCAGCTTTTGCGTTCACTCGAAGCAAAAGGATGAACCACGATTAGGTTCTTCTTCTCATGCGCTTTTGTAGATTTTGTTTCTGGCTGAGGTTTCAGTCCGATAATATTTCTAAACAAATCAACAAGTGAGAACGGATTTAATGAACCACGCATGACTGTAGAATAGAGAACTTGAGACCATTTATCATTGATCTGTAATTTATTATTCAGATCATAAAAAGGTCCAACTTTGTGTTCTGCCGGAATGATGGAACTTAAGTAAGATGATGATTTAGAAAAGGAGAGATTAATTAGAACGTTGATATTTTCCGTTGCTAAGCTTGAAAGAAAACTTTCAAGACCAGACTTGGCAGTTTTTAATCCTTCAGTCTGACTATTATGAAAAATTGAAGCTGTATCAAAGTGATAAATTTTATCAAAGTGTTCTTGCAGTACAAAGTTCAATGGCTTTGTAAATTGTGATCGGCCAATAAGGATAACTCTATAACCAGGGTGACTCTCACGCAGTCCACGGATGGCCATACATGATTGAATAAGATCACCAAAACGCGTGAGTTGTACGATTGCAATAGTCGCACTTTTTGGATCAACTGACACGATTTCATTATTGCTTGCTTTCATGAAGATCCTCCTCATTTAGTTCACGCAATAAAATCACTTTTAGGTCTTCAATTGATAAGCTCTGACCTTGATCAATCTTATCTTTTAGACGAATGAGCTCATTATTTAAATCTTCTGTTAACTTACTCATAGACGCATCCTGCGTTGCTGGTTTAATTAATTTCGAAGTGATTCGAGATTTTTTGAAACCATTTTTTCGAGACGAATTGTTATAATTTGCTCTTCAAGTTTTTTCACACATTGAAGAATCTTCTGCATATCAGTTTTTAGCTCATACAGAAGGAGTTCAACTTCTTTTGTGTTTTCTTCGAACGTTTTTGCATTGATTGATTCAATTTTCGTTTTAAACATTGTCGTTGGGATCTGTGCTAGAGAAGTGCTTTCAGCGTGTGAAATTAACTTTCCTAAGTTCATAACAAACTCTTTAGAGCTTTTACGGTTCTCTACACATTGAAGGAGAGAACGAAGTGTCCCTAAAAGGTCTCTCATAACTGAAGTGACCATTCCTTTTTCTTGGTTAACCCAATCTGTAGCAATGTTGAGATCCAGTGAGCAAACATCATGGTAAGCGTTGTCAGATTCATGGTTAGTGTAAAGAACACTAATCAACTGACGAGACATTAGTCTGTGGATTTCAACTTTCGAATCAATTGTGCCCGTAACTGGACAGTAGCTGATTCCAAGATCATCAAACGATGTTTTATAAAGTGTCACTCCCTCTGAAAGAAGTGGCTTGAGCGTAGTCGAGCGTGAGAATAAATAGAGGATTGAAACCATAATGTCTTGTGCAGTAATTCTTGTTTGAGTTTGTACTGCGGACTGATTGAAGTTTCTATTTGTTAAAACATCAGAAAGTATTAATGAATCTTTTGAATAACTTCCTTGTTTTAAAAATGGTGCATGGCCTAGAGATACTTCTAATACAGGTGTTTCTGTCAAATCTGCCATGTGCTTGATGGCCGTGTCCGGAGTCACAAGAAGATCAATGTTCATCAGAACTGAAGCTACAGCTTCTAGATCGGCTTCAACTGTTACAATTTCGTTGTTATGTTTTTCATTGATAGATTCAGCAAGTTTTCTTTCTTGCTCTGTCGGAGCAATGAGTAGAATAGGAATGAATTGCGGGTTTTGATTGATCAGCCCAATTAATTCACTGATTGTTGATTCTGGAATATCTTTTTGCGCATCGGCTGTTTTAATTTGGATAGCAATAACTTTCGATGTTCTTTCACTTCCCTGAGTCTTGCGAAGTGAGTTTATGTTCGTGAAAGCTTCTTCGTTATACTGTGAGTTGGTATTTATTTTTACACCTTCTCTTTGTGGTGTTAATCCAACCATGCGGTGGTAACAGTCGACAAAGTGAAGCGGAGCGAACTGAGTGACTGGAAGAATGTCATTAAAGAGAAGCTCCCAATCGCTTTTTGTTACAATATTTCTTTGAGCGTTGTAATGAACGCCAACAATTTCTTTCGCAGAAGGTTTTAAATATGATGCCAGGTATGTTCCGACTGGATCGTTAGAGTAATTAATAACCAAATCCCATTCTTGATTGCGAATCGGAGAAAGTTGTTCAAATAAACGCTCTAGCGCAAAACCATCAGAGAAAAGTTTATTAGTTTTTAAAGTAATGATTTCTTTGCGATCAATCGTGTGAACCTCTGAGACATTTTTTAATGTCTTTGCGGCGATGACGCTTTCTTTGTAACAAAGCATAGAAACCTTGTTAGATGGATCAGCAGCAAAAGAGTTCAACAGGTGGGCAGTTGAAAAAACATCGCCCAGTCTTCTTAAATTAATAATAAGAATCTTTTTCATTAATTATCACCTTGATTCAAATCAATACTTTTCTTGGTCATTTCAACGAGCGCCATAGCTAAAAAATCCATATCGTCGAATGTGTTTTTCTGAGGCAATTCGGAATAGAGAGCTTGTTGGAAAGTGGTCGTTGAAGCAAATCTTTTTAAATATTGTTTTACTTCATAACTTTGAGTGTAAGTTGAGATCTCATCCAGTGTAGTCGGTGCCTGGAATGTGAGAAAGTTTTTAAAATAATATTGATAAAGATTAAAAGATGCTGGGTGAGCGATCATTGCTGGCTTTCTTAAAAGAAAATGGATGAGATCCAAATCACTATAGAGCTCATGCGAAGTGAAGCCAGAGTATACAAGCACATTTTTTTTGTTCAAAAGATCGTAAGAGATGCAATCTTTATGAACATCAATATTTGGCTCGATAACGATGATTCTAAAATCAGATCCATGAAATTCAGTCATCTTCTCGATGGCGTAATTTATATGATATCCAAAACCCAAACCTAAAATGAGTAATTCATTTTTTGATTTAAGATTTTCAAGTTGAGCATTGATTAATGTCTCTGCTTCTTTGAAAGGATTATAAATAGAATGTAGATGCACACCGTTTACGACAGGAACTTTTTGATTTGTTCGTGACGTTTTAATTTCATAACTAGAAATTTTTGGAAGACTCATAGATACCTCTGTTCCTCGTCCTTAAGGTTCAAAAAGGTTATTTTGAAAACTACTGCTTAATCATTAAACAGCACTTATATTTCCTCACGATAGTGGATTTTTGTCAATGAACAAAGCCTACCATCGCGAGGGGATAAATTACTTTTTAAGGGAGTGATTGTAGCCTTTAATGATCTCTTTGTTTTTGAAGAGATGGGCGATTTCTTGAGTCGTATTTTCTTTTTGTTCTGAGAGATATTCAACAGTTTCGCGATCTAAGGCGATCATTTTTTCCGACCATTGACTAAGATCATGGAACCAAGATTTTAAGATGGAGATGTCTTCAGAAGTTAGAGCGGCTGCATTTAGTTGATTGATTTGATCTTCAATTCCAGCTTGTAATTTTCCAATGACGTTAACCAATCTCTCACGATTATCAGTCTCATTAACGACAGCGTCCAGGTTCTCAAGTTTGGCAAAACTAGCAATTTGTTGGCTGCTGTGAAGGGCAAGGTCAAGCATACATAAGTGCTGTTGGATACTTCCGAAAAGTTCATTAATCATATTGTGTCCTTATTTTTTGATTTCTTCAGTTGGAGCAGTTTGAGGAGCCGCTTTTAAGCTTTTAATAGCTTCACTCCATCCTTCATAAAGAGTGTTCAGAACGTTGAGACATCCCTCAAGAGGTTCAGCATCGATTTTGATGTTGGCCTGTGTGCTGGCAAAAAGAATGTAGTCGTACAGAGACGAAAGTTCTTTTGCGATATCACCACCAACTTCGAAGTCTAAACTGTTATTGAGTTCAATAACGATGTCTTGAAGTTTTCCAATGTATTCACCTTTAGCAGCGATTTGCTTGCTGTTGATGCATTCAATGGCCTTCTTGCAGTTTTTAATTGCAGCTTGGTACAACATTAAAAGGATTTGCTCTTTGCTTGCTGTGCTTACCGCTGTCTTTTTATACGCACCATAACCATAACTCATATTATCCTCCTAAAAATTTATCCTAATTGTGTTACTGGGTCAGCTCCGCCTCCCATGGCCTGCACTCCGGCTCCCTGGGATCTAATCTTGGAAATAGTTCCTTCCAATCTGGCGAATTTGTCTTTTAAGTTTTTTTCTTTCTCTTCAATTTGTTTTTGTTTTTGAGAGATACGGCGGTCGATTTGTTCAATGTTGCTCTGTAATGTTTTTTTACGGCTTTGAACAAGACCATCCGGAACTCGAAGAGCAGCTCCAACCATACCATTGAGGTTGTCCATGAAGCCGTCACTTTTCCCAGTTTCAGTAAAGTAGCCTGTTAAAATTTGAGCTACGACGTTATAGTTTTCACTTATCTTGGCTGCGAATTTTTTATCATCAAACTCGAGCATACCTTCGCGGTTAAAAGTTAATCCAATGTCTGAAGCACGTTTAAATCCGGCTTCCGTTTCTACATCTTTAAACACGGCCGAGTGAATACGGCTTTGCAAAGATTGAAGCATGATATCGCCACCAAGGGTGCGTGACGTATCCGTTTTTTCATCCATCGTATTTTGTTGTTTGATGAAGGAAAGAACACCGTTAAGTTTTGTTACGAGATCGGAAACTTTGGCACCAACTGCTTCAACGTCTTCCGCAATTTTCAATGAAAATTCTTCACCTGGTTTTGCTTTTTTTAGATCAATAGTTACACCAGGAATTAAATCTACAATTTTATTTTCTGGTGCTTCGATTTCAAATCCGTCGAGCTTAACTTTCGCATCATGAGCTTCTCGCTGAAATTCAAGCTGGAAGTCATCTTCACCATCGACAAAATAAAAATATGGGAAATCAACGGCAGCATCATCACCCGTTTTATTCAAACTGAGAACGAGTCTCCAAGGAGCATCTGATCCACTTCCGTCATTAATAACGTTTGCAGTGACACCAAGGCTTGTATCTTTGTTGATGAGTTTGGCAATTCCACTCAGAGATGCATTATCTGAATCAACATAGATATCTTTTGTTTCACCATCTGGAAGCGTGTATTGAATAAAACCAACACCAACATAGCTTTCATCTTTATCTTCAAAGCCTGTCGACATGGCCGATGACTTTTGAGCGAGAGAAACTACTTCTAATTGATAATTTCCAGGAACAACACGCGATTTATCAGTGGCTACACTGATCAGATCGTTGTTTGTATCAACTTTAAATTCACGAAGAGAACGCGCAGTTGCGTTTTGGGCAAGATTTCCACGAACGTCTTCAACCAGCTTTGCGAGTTGATCAACAAGTCCTTTTTTATCTTGGATTTTGGATTTTTGTTTCTCCATGTTTTGCACAGGAATTTGTTCAGCAGCGACAATCTGCTTAACAATATCTTTTGGAAGTCCCGTATTAATGGAGCCGAACGAAATACTCAAAAAATCCTCCTGATTTTGAGAGACGTTTAAAGAATAACATATTTGGTAGGACCAAATTAGTAGGAGGCATCTTTTGCTATAGCAGATGACTGACGAAGGCGCTTTAGTATTAATTCCTTGTGATAAGTGATCTCGTAGACTTAAAATAAAAAGACCGGGATGGGGCCCGGTCTTAAATTCTAGGAAGAAATGTTAAGAAGTCCGGTATGGGATGAACTTCTTACTTATTCTATCGGTTATTATGGATAATACTTTAGTAAACAGTTCAAACATCTTTAAATTAAAGTGGAAATTCTTTACGTTTCGTATAGTTAGCTACTTTTCTTTTCTCCTCATTCCTGTTTACGTGCAAAAGGGAGCCAACGTTTCTCCTCTTGGTCTCGCCTTTCTCATGACTCTCTATATTCTATTCACCGTAAGCCAGTGGTTTTTACTCGGAAAAGAAATTGATCACAGGTTTAAAATTTATTTCCGAGTGAACTCGTCTATTGATCGAGTTGTCTATCGCTTGTTGTTGGGAATGTTTTTTTTCATTCTGCTTTTTAATCTCATTAATCTTTTTGATTCGAAATGGATCTATAACAGTTTCTGGATAATCTGGGTTGTGCTTGGGCTTTTTTATTCGTGGCCCACTCGTGGAAAAATTATTCAAGAATCAGTCTCATCCAATTTTGGTGAATTCAAATTTCTCGATCGATTCGAAAAGACTTTAGTTGCTCTCATTTTAATTTTGTTCGTATTCACAATTCCAGAACTGCCACCACAAGTTAATGTGGATATGTTGAAATTATATTTCGACCCGCTCGAAAAGATTGGCAATCCTTTATGGAACTTTCTGGTCGTCAATTATTATCCGTTTAAAAGCTATCCTGGCCTCTTTAGACTTGCCTGGAGTCTTCACTTTTACATAGTGGGAATGGGGATTTTCCTGCTCGTGTTTTATGCTTTCCTTCGCTTTTTCGTATCCCGCAGATTATCTATCCTTGGCGTATTCGCCATCATCTCTTCATGGTCGTTTAGTAAAACGCTTACCCACAATGTCGAATTTTCCCTTATCACGACTTATTCATTAATTTGGATTTGGACACTGTTGTGGGTGACTAAGAGTTCTACATACAGGGCAGGACTCTTTTTAGGATTAGTAAGTTATTGGGGTGCACTTCTCAATCAAAGTTATGCTGTTCTGGTTTTCTTTCAGATTGGATTGCTGCATTTCTATTTCTTAAGAGATAGAACGTCTTGGTTTAAACAACAACTTTTAAGATACGCTCTCTTTGGAGTTATTCTTACGTTAATCCATTTCTTCTCTCATCTCGACATGCTTGAAAAATTTCACATGGTCGATTTTTCATTTCTTAAATTTGCAATGAAAGAAATCGATCGCAAAGGATTCTTCATTCTGTCGATTGTAGGATTGGTCGCAATTCTTACTAAGCTATATGTTAAACGATTAAACTTCATGAAAGATTTTCAGATCGAAAAGCAAAGCACGAATATTTTTCTCGTATCTGTGGCGCTCTTTGTGGCCATCTCTCTCATTTGGGATAATTCACTAGTTAGTGGATTTGGCACAATGTGGATCCTTGCCTTTCTTAGCGTAATTCCGTTGGAGCTATTGTTTCAATCGCTTAGTCGCGTGCGCTCTCGTCGCAACATGATTTACCTTATTTACATCCTCATTTGTCTCTTAGATTCGCACTTCGAAGGCCGTGTGAAATTATTTATAAAAATATTTAGCAATTAAAATTTTCAAACATGTTACAATTTAGTGAGTAGGCGATGACAATGAAGTCAGCGTTGACACTGGAGTATTGATGTTTAGATCAGGATTGACTAAAGGGATTTATGACAGCTTCTTACGTTCGTACCATCTCAACAAATCTCAGCTCGATTCAGTGCCCTTCCTCATGGTTGATCCTACTAGCGGGAGTATGAAGCTTTTAACAAGCCTCATGAGCTCCAATGAAAACGGAGCCGAAGTGTTTGCTCTTTCGATTGCAAACGGCGGTGACGTTGAGGTTCTCTCAACAGAGAACCACTAAAATGAACGACTAAAACTCTCAGCAGTTTTAGAGTTTAAAATTGATGAAAATTTCACAAAGCGCATTCGCGTTTAGTAAGTCTCGCTCACTAAAATTTCGTTCTTACACGCTCTAACAGCGAATAATACCCGACTGACAATTTTTTGACTTTTTGTGAATAACTGCTGGCCTTCACGTGGAAAACTTTTGCCTCAAGACATTGTCAACGAAGAAAATGTGGAAATCTCCGCTAACTATCGAAAACTAGTGCTTAAAAAAGCGATTGCGAAAGTGTTAGAATAAGTAAGTTGAAGGTTGAAATGTGGATAACTTTCCACATTTTGTTGATAAAATAATCAAGTCAACTAAATTAAGTAAAAAAAAGTAAGAATTTGTAGTTTTGCGAGGCGGTAATTAATGAAAAAAGCGCAATCTGAAGTTGTTCTTGAGTTGACAAAAAAACTCCGGGATTTAATCGGTCCTCAGGCCACATCTTCACTTCAAATTAATACCAAGGCCGATAAAAGCTTTGTTACGGAAATTGATTTATTTGTTTCAAAACTTTTAAAAGAAAAATTAGCGCTGGAAGAAAAATATAAAAATTACCATTTTTACAGCGAAGAAGATTTTGATGTCTTGAAATTCCCAGCAGCGATTTTAGATCCTATTGATGGCACCCGTGAATTAGTTTTACAAAGAGCAGAGTGCGCCGTCTCTCTCGCCCTTATGAAATCAGCATCCATCTATGATCCAGAAAATTATGGATGGATTTATAATCCTTTCAGTGGATTCAATTTAGACTCCTCAATGGATTTCATCAACGTCACCAACAAATCTTCAAAAAAAATTCTGGGTTTGGTTTCACGATCTGAGTTTGAAAAAGGTTACTTTGATTCTTACTTGAACGACGTTCATAAAATCGATCTGAGTCCTCGCGGCTCAATTGCTTTTAAGTTAGGTTTATTGGCCGCAAGTGGATGTGATTTTGTTCTTAGTCTTAGTCCGAAGAATATCTGGGATATTGCCGGAGGAACCATTCTCTGTGCTCAACGTGGAATTCATCTCTATCAAAACGGTGTTAAATTAGAATCGCTTGATCAAGTTCGACTTGATGGAATTTTAATTTGGGCGCCAGATTCACTCGCAGAGGAAGTGTGTGAACGGTTTCAAAAATGAAATAACAAAACATCTTTCTAAATTTTAAAACGACAGAATTTCTTCGTGGTCTTATTTATGGTTTTCAATCTGAACCAAAGACCATGGAGTTATTTATGAAAAAATTTATCAATCTAACCTCTCCGATCCTCATTCGAGGAGAGACAGGAACCGGTAAATCATTTTTGGCACACGAAATATTTTCAAAAGCTCATGTGCATAAAGATGCTTTTTTAACAGTTCATCTTGCAAGTTTGAAAGAAGATCTTTTAGAAAGTGAACTCTTTGGTCACAAGCGAGGAGCATTCACCGGAGCTTTAGAAAATAAAAGTGGATATTTAAAAGATGTGGGGAGAGGAACTCTGTTTTTAGATGAAATTGGAGAGCTTTCATTAGAGGCTCAAAAGAAACTTCTCTATTTGTTAGAAGAAAAGAAATTTACGCCGGTTGGTTCCACACATTCTGTTACATTCGAGGGCAGAATTATTATGGCCACCAATAAAAACTTAGAACAAATGGTTAGAGAAAAAACATTTCGGGAGGATCTGTATTTTCGAATGTCAGTTTTTCAAATTGAATTAAAACCGCTTCACTTAGATCTCGAGAAATTAAATAGCCTCATAGAACATTTGTTTAATAAGTTAAAAATAGAGCATCGAAAGTTCTCAGCCGAGCTAACACCCGAATTAAGGAAATTCTTACTCAATCATCAGTGGGCCGGAAATGTCAGGGAACTTAAAAATAGCCTGGAGTACGCACTTGTTATGGCCGAAACAAACACTATAAGGCCATCGGATCTACCTTTACTCCAAACTTATTCTAAACGCGCTGTAAGCAACTCTGGTGATGACTTTTTTACGATGTTTGATGATGACTTCAATGCCAGTTTGGAGAAGTTTGAACAGCTCTATTTGGGAAGAATCCTCGATAAATATCAGGGAAAAGTAAACCTTACTGCCAGGAAACTAGGGATCAGCAAAACAACCTTAATCGCAAAGGCAAAAAAGTATGGAATCAATACTTTGCGATTGAGGGCGAATGCTTCGGAAGTGAATGATTTAGCAGCGTAATATTTACAAGCTTTCATTGACAATTGAGTGCCCAAGGTAGAAAAAGCCTCGAGTCCAAACTTAGATTAGGGGTAGCGATGAAAAAGGCTTTTTTAGCTCTTGGTGGTATGCTGATGTCATTTCAAATTATGGCGGCAGGTTCTGTCATGATTAATGGTAAAGAAATTAAATCACGTGATCACCTTCATACGGTACTGGCCAAAGAACTAAGCTTTCCTAGTTACTACGGAAAAAATCTGGATTCACTTTATGATGTTTTGAGCACTGATTTCAAAGGTCAGACGGTCATCAAAATTAAATTCATTCAAATATTAAAAAGCAAACTAGGCGCAGATTATATTGAAGCACTTATTCAAGTCATCATGGACGCTTCTGAAGATAATCCACGTATCGTTTTATTGCTCGAGTAATTTATGACCTTCAAGGTTAAAGACCACTATTTTCAAAAAGCGAAAAAAGAAAACTATCTTGCACGCAGTATTTATAAGCTCGAAGAAATCGATCAGCGCTTTCGCATTTTAGAAAAAGGCGATCAAGTCATCGACCTTGGTTACCACCCTGGATCTTGGATTCAGTACACATCAGAAAAGATCGGTCCTGCTGGAGTGGTAATTGGTGCCGACATCAAAGAGATCAACAATAAGCTGCTCAACTTAAAAAACGTCCGTCTATTTAAAAAAGATGTGTTTACTATTGAGAGTATGGAAGAGCTCGGTGTTTCCGACCAATTCGATGTAGTACTCTCTGATATGGCCCCTAATACCACAGGTATCAAGTCGGTTGATCAAGACAGGTCCTTAAATTTAGTGGAAATGGTTTTCTCTCTTCTTCCAAAATTCCTCAAGCCGGACGGCCATCTCGTCATCAAAGTTTTCGAAAGCCAAAACGCTCAGACATACTTTAAAGAACAGAAAAAATACTTTGAGGAGCTTCACTATCTCCGACCAAAATCTGTTCGATCAGTTAGTAAAGAATATTTTGTCATCGGTAAGAATTTTAGGCCATAATAATAGCTTACATGAAGTAAACATGATGGTTATTAAAACATGGATAAGTTTAACAAAAAGAAAAACAGTAAGTTTGCCTTAGTCACTACGATTGCCTGTCTCGGTCTCATTGGTGGAACAGCTCTCAATATCTTTCAAGGTAAGTTCAATCAAAAACTAAATGCAGCTGAAGTTGGTAATGCAAATGCCGGCACAGCAGTTATTCTTCCTGATGAATTAAAAGTTTCATTAGAAAGAACTTTCAAAGATGCTATTGAGTGGCCAAGCACACTTGATCTAGGCAACAAAAAGAAAGCTAAAATAGAATATGCATTCAATCCTCAGCTTGATGCGCATATTAGAAAGCTTCTTAAGCAATATCGTTCAGACTATGCAACAGTCACAGTTATCGATAATGAGACAGGTGCTGTTCTTGCGGCCGTAGGTCATGAAGGTAGAAGCAATTCAACTGACAATCGCCTCGTTCTAAGTGCGACTCACCCATCAGCTTCTTTGATTAAGATTGTTACTGCAGCTGAACTTATCCAAAGCGGAAAAGTAAAAAAAGAAACACCTTTTGAATTCAGAGGAAGAAGTACAACTCTTTTCAAATATCAAATTGATGATTCAAAAAGTAATCGTTGGGATAAATCTCAAACTTTTGAAACAGCTTTCGCAAAATCAAATAACGTTATTTTTGGAAAAGCGGCGATTCATAACATCGACAGCGATAAGCTGGTTAAGATGGCCGAAAACTTCGGATACAATCAATCGCTCATCCTTGAACTTCCTTTTATTAAATCATTTATCGGAACGGCCGGAGACAATTATCATTTAGCTGAGCTTGCATCAGGCTTTAATGATGAAACGATAATCTCGCCAATCCATGCGGCGGTCATGGCGTCGGTTATTGCCAACAATGGTGTCTTGAAATCACCAAGACTAATTACAAAGGTTACAGAAGCTCAAAGTGGTGAAAGTCTTTGGACAAATCCAATTCATGAAAAAAGAGTTCTCACTCCAGAAGCAGCTGCAGAGATGCGCGATATGATGGGGATGACAATTGATGGTGGTACGGCCAGAAAATCATTTGGAAAGATGAACACTGGTTATAAAAACGCCCTCATGATTGGTGGAAAAACCGGAAGTATTACAGGTGGTAAACCTTTTGGTAAACGCGATTGGTTCGCTGCGTATGCAATGCCTAGAGATCCAGAACACGGTAAAGGTATTTCGATCAGTGTCATGAACGTTAACGTAAAAAAATGGCACGTGAAATCTACAATGCTGGCAAAAAGTGTTATTGAATATTATTACAATAATGTGAAGCCAGTTCCTATCACAATGGTTAAAATGCCGCTCTACAGATCGGCCAGAGTCAAGAAGCGCACATCATCGCGCCGGAGCTTGGCCAGTACCAGTGTCCGTAGAAAAAAAATTGAAGGAAAAAGAAAAACCAATATCCGTCGATCAATAGGTAAACTCAATGAACGAAAATCAAACAGCAGCAGAATCTAATTCAGAGTTAGACGTAAAAGATCCTCATGCAGACCTAATGAAGCAAGTTGAGGAAGATCTTACGAAAAAACAAAAACTCATTAAAGAAATTAAATCAATTGCGATCATTATCATCGCTGTTTTAACTTTCAGATCAGTTTTCTTCGAGCCGTTCAGAATTCCTTCAGGATCAATGATTCCGACATTGATGATTGGTGACTTTATTCTTGTGAATAAATTTGCTTACGGATTCAAACTTCCTTTTTCAGATATCGTGCTTGGCGATTCAAGCATGAATCCAGTTTATCTTTTTGGAAAAAGTGAACCTAAGCGCGGAGACGTTATTGTCTTCAAATATCCAAAAGATCTTTCAGTGAATTACATCAAGCGTGTTGTAGGACTTCCGGGTGACACTCTTGAAATCAGAAATAAGATTGTCTTCATCAATGATAAGCCGCTAGAGCCAAAAGAAATCGATGGCAAGGCCTACATGGATGACATGGATGAGAAATTTAAAGGCTACAACTTAAAGTTCTACGAAGTGACAACAGGTGATCATAAGCACATTGTTCAACAAGACAGCGATAACTATTACAAGGTTGATTACGAAAGAATCACGATTCCAGAAGGAAAGTATTTCGTAATGGGTGATAATCGCGATTTCTCTTACGATGCTCGCTACTGGGGATTTGTTTCACATGAACAAATCAAAGGTCGCGCGATGTTCGTTTGGTTCTCTCTCATTTTCCCATTCGGTGAGAACTCATTTAAGTTCCGTCCATGGAGAATTGGGACACCAATTAACTAAAAATTTTCGTACAACCGTCGTTGCCTTCGATGTTTTCCCATCGGAGGTCACGATGTTCTCGCCTTAAATAATTTCTCAGCCAATTTTTCAAGACTCCATCGCCATGCCCATGAATGATTGTGACAAAAGGGATTTCACCAGTCACCACTTCATCAATAGACTGCTCACAGACCTTTTGAAATTCTTCTAAGCGCATTCCACGACAATCAACCTCGATATCGCCTTTTACTTCACGATGAATGTGCACACTGACTTTGTTTGCAGGTGGTTTTTGACCTGAAGGATAACGGAGAGTATCCGGCGAAACCCAGACAGATACTGAACCATAATTAACCTGAACTTCACGTTTACGGGCATTCAACTGAACGGCCTTAACAGTCTTTTTAAGTGCTACGGAAAACAATGTCTGCTGCAGTTGAATCTCATCATAGGCAATAGGTTTTAAGTGAGAATAGACATCGTTATTTTCGGGTTTAGATTTTTTCTCATGAACCTCTTTATTCAGTGCCGACTGAATATTACCCATTTCATTGTTAAAGCCACGGCGATTTGTGATTTGCCCTGCTTTTACATCGCTAAGTAATTTGTCAGCTTGATCAAAAATTCCTTTTATCTTGCGCGAATACTCTGCAAGGATTTTTTCTCTTTCCAGGAAAAGAATCCCCTCCATCGAAGCTTTTTGATTTCTTAATTCGATTTGCAAATTTCTATTGGTGCTTAACACTTTATCAAGATCAATTTTCTTTTGAGATAATTCTTGAAGGAGAGTCTCATAAGTAACTTGCTTATTATCGAGCAAATCTTTTGCTTTTTCGCCAATACTTGTTTCAAGTCCAAATTTAGCAGAAAGATTCTCAAAAATTTTAAAAGCTAACGAACTGCCGGGTTCGCCTAAAATAAGTTTATAAGTAGGACGGTTGGATTCAAAATCATATCCAACGTGAGCTGATACGTAGTCAGTTCTTTGATGCATGAACGTTTTCAAGACCTGATGGTGGGTCGAGAGGACCACTTTAGATTGTGAGCGCAAGTGCACTTCGTCCAGGAAAGCAATAGCGAGCGCAGAAGCTTCTTCAGATGAAGTTGAATTAAAAATTTCATCGATAATAATGAGATTCAAATCATCAAGCGATTCCAGCAATTCAAGATAGTATTTCGATTCCGATGCGAACGAACTCAAACCTGCGCTTAGATTTTGATGATCATGACTGAAATAAAAAAGATTTTCTACAGGGTGAATATCAGCATTGTTAGCAGGTACATACATCCCCATATGCAGAAGAATGATGGAAAGAGTTAGCGATTTTAAAGCTACCGTTTTTCCACCAGTATTGGGACCCGAAATGATCAAACCTTTGTGGCGAGAATCTAGTTTCAAATCATTCTTAACTGGGTTTTTCACGAGCGGATGAAATAGGCCTTCAATATTAAAAATGAACTTATCATTTAGACGAGGTCTGATATGACCTTGTTTCTGAGCATAGGTAGCTTTGCTATTCAACCAATCGATCTCGGTTAGAAAAGCGGACATCTCTTCAAGGTCCTGAGAAAAAGGATGAATAAATTTACTTAAATCTATAGTGAGCTTCAAAATTGTTGATTCAATTTCAGAGAGAAGATGAATTCTTTTGTTTCCCTTTTCTCTTACTTCTAATGGCTCAACAAATAATGTCATCCCGCTTTGCGAACGCCCTACAATAGGTCCTAGTTCCGCTTGATAAGAATCTGATCGCACAGCTAAAACATATCGGTCGTTGATAATGTCATAACTGTCCATTTGTAATTTAGTTGAATATAAATCAGTCTTAGCAGTTTTTTGGATAGTAACTCTTAAGTCATGTTCAAGGGCCAAAACTTCGGCGTAGAGTTTTTTTAGTAATGGATGTCGTTCGTAAGAAACGTTTCCGCTAAAATCAACAAAGTCTCTAAGCGGGTTAATGAAGCCGCGTTTTAGTTGAGAAGCTTTGCCTGGAATATGTTCATAAGGGTTTTTAAAAGAAATCGAATTGAAAACAGAATGTGTTTCGAATACACATTCTATGATTTGAGCGAAAAAATTGAGTTCTTTCGCTTCGAAGAATTTTCCTTTTTTAATATCTTTTAAATTAGCAAAAATTTCCTTTTCAACAGGAAGCATTCTGACTTTAGAATTAAATTGAAAATTAAGGTCGTCAAAATTCTTAATATAATTTTCGAGCTGATCGAGTTCAAAACTGATGGCGTCACTTTTTTTACTTACAGGAGCAGCTTTGAATTTTTCTTGATTGTTTTCAAAGTGTGCTAAAATCGAAATATCAGCTGAAAGTTGGGACCAATCCAAAAGTTCAAGCGCTTCAGTATTACCATTTAATAAATTAAGACTCATGATTCAAACTCATCAACAACTATTAGAGACATCAAGAGAATATAACACTCTCTTCTCGAAAAATGAATTTTATCCAATTCAAAAGGCCTATACGACACCTCATTACTTAGTCTTAGTTGTAAGATTTCCAGGCAAGACAGTTGGTTGTTATATTGGGCGTGGTCATGGTTATGAAGGATTTCAATTTTCAGAGAAGATTGCCCCCTCATATTTGAGAATCCAGGATAAGTTTTTGGATTATTCGCGCAAATATCTAGTTGGTGCCAGAATGGGACGCATTCAAGTTCATCCGGACTATCAATCTTTTAGTTTTAATTTTAAAAATGAGCATTCGGATAATGAATTTATTTTTGGCTATAAAGAACACCAGCTTTTTTTCATGCGGCGTGAACGCGATCAGATTTATTGCAGTTGGAGTAATTCAACAACACTTGATGATAGTTCAAAGTTGTTGAAGAGCTTAGGGGTGACTTCCCTAGTAACACATGAACAGAAAAAACAACCCATAGAACAATATCTTGAAGGCGAAGAAAAGAAATCAAGTGGAAAGCTTGTTCAGAAAAAGAAAGAAAAGTTTCTCATCAAAAAAGTTGAAAACATAAAAAATGATTACGATTTGGTTCTCAATTTCGAAAAAATCGAAGAAGCCCTAAATGCTGACAAGATCGACTTGAGCAAAAATACGTTTGAAGGATTTGGACATAAAATAAAGTTTACTGGCGCTGAAAATGAATGGCAGAAGCGTGATTTGATTTACCAAAAGATTAAGAAATTAAAAAAAGCTATTGGTATTTTAAAACAGAGGCTAGACGACACTCAGCTTGAACTCGAAAATGTTCGTGCAGGCAATTTTGAGTTTGAATTAACAAAAGAAAAAGCAATTCCCCTCCTATGGAACAATTCACTTTCTTCAAAAAAATCATCGCTACAAAATCAGCACAATATTAAAAATTTTAAATTAAAAAATATAACCGGCGTGATTGGTCTCGATGCAAGCAGCAACGATGCTATTAGGTCCCAGGCCGCTAAAGATCATTGGTGGTTTCATATCGATCAATATACCGGCAGCCACTTGATATTAAAAACTGATGATCTTAGTCAATTAACACAAGATGACTACAAGGCGCTCGGATCATTTCTAAGAGATCAATCTAAGCTTGCAATAGACTCGATACCCCTAATGTTTAGTCAGGTTAAGCATGTTAAAGGAATTAAGGGTGTTCAAGGGAAAGTTACTGTCAGTAAACCCAAATATCTTCAATGCCACTATCATTCTTGGGCAGAAATAATTACCCTTCTTTAGTCCACATTGAAACCTTTCCTTACGCTCTATAGAATAGAAGTTAATATTGAGGTTAAACCATGAGAATTTTTATCCTTTTAACTTTTCTTTTTTTAAATGGCCCAGTTTGGTCACAGCAAAAAATTGAAGAAATTGAACAGTTCGAAATAAGAAGTTATTCACCCCAGAA
This sequence comes from uncultured Bacteriovorax sp., assembly GCA_946480715.1. The sequence goes on from CAMLKK010000010.1 coordinate 80,786, forward strand.
GCAAGGTCTCACCGACCTCGTTTACGAAATCCGAATGGATAATCTCACCGAGATGCTTAATAAAACTCAAACGCTGGGTAAGCTCACTGATGTGCATTTCAAAATTTATTGGATGAATCCAGATAAATACAAAATTGAAGTTTTAGGATTACCAAAAGGTTTTCAAGAAATTCGCAATGATCTAACGACATTGATCAAAGGAAAACTGGAATTCGTTCTCCCTGAAGCATTTTCTAAAAAATTCGAGGGCTACACTCTAAAAGCTGAAGCTTCTTCAGAGGGGAAACTCATTAAAGCTGTTGATGAGAAATACAACATGCAAACATCAGAAATCGATATTATTTTCGATAGATCAGCAGTTTTAAAATCTATCGAAACAAAAGCACCGATGTCTGTTGTGAAAAATAACTTCACCTATTCTCCAAAGGCATGGAGCAATAACAAGCTCGTTCTTGATAAAGTAGTTTCTACCACTCGTCAGGGAACCAGCGTTGCAACAACGACTAACACCATTGAATATCTTTCAGTCGGCGGATTAGGTTTTCCTTCTAAAATCATTGTAAAAAATGTACAAGAGGGCATCATTCCTGCGAATGGAAAAGAGAAAGAAAAGAAAGTTAAAAATGAAAACGGTGCAACGTTGCGTTTTTCGAAATACGAAACAAATACGGGTAAAGCACAACGATTCATGGAAGAAGGCTTGAGACGTTAGGATTTGAATGGCTAAAAAGCTATCCTACAATTACTCCTTGAAATGGTTGTTAATTTTAACGACGGCCTTTGCTTTATCTTGTTCAAAACAAGAGTCTCCCACAATTGAGACTGGCGAGATTCGTTCTCAGCAGGAAATTGAAAGACTAGAAGCTTGCAGTCACGTAAACTTCAATACAGGCGTACTTCTTCACCAAAACGCTCTCATGCTTTTTAAATGTACAAAGTGGGATCAAGAATTCCCGCATATGTACAATGCCATGAAATCTATTCGCCAGGATTCATGGGATCATCTTATTAAGCCTATTGATCAGGCTTTTATTTCAGACCACACACGACGTGATCGTTTCTTTAGCAACATTCGCGATCTTGATTCTAAAAATGGTCTTGATGATTTGAGCTATGTTTTAGTTTCTCTCAATGAAACTAACTTTTTTGATTCAACTAAGGCGATGTTTAAATGTGTGGAAAATGCAGGCGATCCAATCTGCCTCGAGCGCCAAGGAAGAATACCTCTTAAACGTTCACTGAAGAATATTGTTAGCCTCATTGATATCGAGCAGGAAACGATTGCACGAGCTTCTCGACTAGTTCGACAACTCAATAAAGCATTAGGCGATAACCAAGAGTCTGTTAGAAAAGAAATCAATAAATTTCGGGCCAACCCATTATACATTCCACTACGTCTGAAACTCATTGATGCCTTTGCACAAAAAATCAAGTCAGGTTTAACAGCAGAAGATCGCACTTTTCTTTCAAAGATTTTTTTGACTGGGACGACTCAAGGTAATGAACCTTGGATATATGAGTGGATGCAAAACAGTAAAATGAATCGTCAAAAGTTTCGCGATTTAATCGAATATCCAATTCTCGTTAATCCGGATTTCGCTGCAGAGTTTAGAGGAATTGAAAAGGCATATGATTCGAACTTCTCTTGTACAATAAAATCTTCTCAAGAAGCTAACAAGCTAATCACATTTGATTTCAAAAAACATTTTTATGATTATGGACAGATCATTCGCAACGAAGGAATGAAAGACTTCTACGATTTTGCCAGTGAATCTATGGTCGGACTTAAGCTTTCAACAGAGATCTGTCGCGAGCTAGAGAAAAATAGCTATGGTGTAAATTTACCATTGGCCCTTTCGCGCTTATCGCAATTTCTTTCAGAAAAAAGTCGTTATGATCTCATTAAGTTTTTAGTGACAAGCACTACGCTTAAAGGAAATCCGGATAATACATTCGCACAAAATCTCTACTTACCTGATTTTGCGACTGGAAATATTTTTTCGACTGCTAATGCTCTTAACAGTGAGATCTCAACTTCGACCAGAGAATTTTACCCACTCGTCTACGACATTCTCAAAAACTTCCCTTCAGAAGCATATATTGATCTAGGTGTTTTATTAGAGGACGCTTTCAAAGCAGAGAATGACGGCAAGGCCATTGGCGTTGCTGATTATTGGAATTTTTTCACCGATGAAGAGAAAAATTTCATTTTCAATTTTGTTGATCGCCACTTCGACAAAGAAACGAATTACGTACTTCTTTTTGAATTTTATTCGAAGTTCTTAGATGATCTTTACGACGTACAGCCACTCTTGAAAGATAGTTGGTCTGGTACAGATGAAAAACGCGAAATTTCATATCTAACTCTGCAGGACTTTTTCTATAATCTCGCCGGTAAAGAGACTCTGCTTGATTTTAAAAAGTTCTTTTCCAGAGATCACATCTTAAGAGTTCTAGAAGTCATCTCAAATGGACAAAAGATTGCTGATAAAGCAAAAGCAGATTTAAACGATAGATACTCTGATGACTATGTAAGACAGATTCGGACAAATAACTATCAGTTTAAGGTAACGTATAATCCAGGTAACAATACATTCTACGATTCTGAAGCAGTTCTGGATTGTATGAAAAAATTTAATGAGCTTGATAACGGTTTTTATCATCTCGTTCGCAATCTTCCTTCGGCCTGTACAAAAATCACTAACGAAAACATAGCCTTTAGATTGTACGGTTGGCTGAATTCAGTTGAAAATTCATATCTAGAATTTAAAAAAGGCTCACGACCTGAAGATTCGTTATTTAACGATCAAGGCCTTTTAAGTCCATTAATGTTAAATACAACAATTGCTACGACGAAATTGTTGGACACAATTTTAGGTCCTCTCGACTCAAAACTTCCAACGAAAGGCGGCGTTGATTACCTTCTGGAAAGCATGCGCTTTCATTTGGTCGAAAAGAAAGTTTCATCAACAATTGAAAAAAATATCGATTTGTTGAGTAAATATGCTGACATCAATAGCGCCAATAATGTTCTTTACCGCAATACACTTATTAGAAAATTTAGTGACGATGACGTTTTCAAAGAAACGAATATAGTTCTTGGTAATATTTCAAGCTTGTCACAGCAATACGCGGAATGGGTTAAAAAAGGTCAACTTGCAGAAGCGCAAAATAGATCATTAGGAAAGTATGATCCTAAATATTCATGTGCTCAATCAGTGAATCAGGTTGTTTCACCATATCCTTGTCCTTCGGTGGAAATAATTAAAAAACACACTAATGGAATGCTGAACTATTTAACAACGATTCATGATCCAGCCGTCGGTTCACCGCTTTCATTGTTATTAAAAGCTCTTAAGCCCGACGAAGGATTGTTCATTCCTCACAATGGTAAAAATCCGTACAAATACAGAATGTCACTCAAAGAAATGTTCCAATACTTTTACGATGCGAGTGATCGCAATTTAAAAGTGAACAATATGGATATGCTGTTTGTTAACGAAAAAGGGCAAGCTTCTCGCGAAAACGTAACGACCCTTGAAAGAATTGAAACAGTTATTCGCGAAGTTCGTTTTGGTAACAATTACCTTGGAACAGCCTTTTTAAATGGAATCGTAACGGCCGATGATTATAACGAAGAAGCAAAAGAGAGGAGAAAGTTGCTTTCTCGTTGTTTGAAAATTCCTGGTATTCGCTGTGCTCGTCCTATGTCCAAAAATGATCTTCGAATGGGTAGAAACTCATTAGAAGCCTTCGATTCATTAATCGATATTAATAATGGAAGAGGTTTAGAGCCACGTTTGAAGTATGGTGACTTCTTAAGAACTTTTGAAACAACTCTTGTTGCTTCATCTGCTAAAAATGCACAAGCTGTTCAACTCTTTCCATTAAGAGATGAACTTTTACTTCAGCACAACGGCCGATTGTTAGCAGAGATGACATTAATGACTTCATGGTCAAATGCTGCACGAGTCATCCGTGATCGCGTGGGAAGAACCAGACAAGAATTCGAAACATTCATTAATCGCGATGATTTTGCAAAAGTTGATAAGGCCCTCTTTAGAGGATTTAATCTTCCGAGAGCATCTTCCTCAACAGAGAGGCTGATTAAGAAAATTCAGCAGACGCCGGTAGGTGAAAATGAAAACCTATTGTCACAGACAATCGATTGGGTTTCAGAATTAAACTACGATCAAACTCGTCTCGTGGAAGATACTGTTGCACGCCTTATGGTCATCGGTGCTTATCTTGGATCACCAGAAGTTGTATTTGAAGGAAAAACAACAACGCAAATCGCTCGTTACAAAGATAATAATCTTTTTCAAGTTTTCCTCACGCTTGAAAAGTTAATTGATTATTGGCCGACTCTAAAAAAGGTATTTCCGGCAGACACCAAATTTATTGACGTCATTAAGCCAATCAATACGGCGTTAGTCTTTTTTACGGATAAACTCACAGCGACTGATGATGCTCAAAAAAACATAGCTTATATCGCTTTAAATGACCTCTATTCGGTTCTGCAAACAGTTCTGTTTGATGATATGGGGGCTGAAGATAATACCGGTATTAACTTTATTATCGCAGGTCTTGGTCAGCCACAGCTTGTTTCTCAGACATATCAGGTTATCAGAGATGACTATAAACTTCTCGATCACTTCCATGCCGGACAAGCGCAATTTTTTAACTCTGCAGCTACTAATATCAAACGAGTTATTGCCGCTAAAAACATAGATCTAACTCCAGTAAGAGATTACTTAAGATTTACCACTAAATCGCAAATTTGTTTAAAGGGACAAACGAACTGCAAGACTAACTATCATTACGACGAACCTGTTCAATTGCTAAAATATCTAAATAAGAAGTCATCTTCTGGAGAAACTCATTTCTCAATAATGACTCGAAAAGTATTGTCTGAAAATTTTGATCAACTAATGAAGATGCTTGATGATCTTCTGCCTTGTCTTAAAGTCAAACAGATTAATCCACCATTCGCCGCAGATTAGTTTTTTCCAAGATTTACCTTGTTGAAGATTAAAAAAGTCGTCTTATACTATTAAGAAGCTATTCATTCTAAAAACGAGGCCTTGTTTTGAAAGTTCTATCTCTCATGCCGAAATCATCTTCGAAAGTTTCTCGAGGCGAAAGAGAACTTTCCGAAAAAGATGTTGTTGAATTTCCACGTGGTTTGATTCCAGGAGAATGGATTTGCATTCATGATGATCATGCAAAAAAATTCTACGTCGGTTACTGCAATCCTTTTTCTGAAAATTTTTTTAAGATTAAAATTGTTTCAACTGCAGATAAGGAAACATTAAAACTTTCAGAAATAGATGTCGCAAAAAAATTATTGGAAATGCACATCCGTGGAGCGGTTCAAGTTCGCTCTGAATATAAAAATTATCAAAATGGTGCTCGCATTGTTCACGGTCTTAATGACGGTTTACCAGGCTTGATTGTTGATAGTTACAAAGACGCTCTTTTCATCCAAATCAACACCGCAGGCGTAGACAGATTTCGCAAAGAGATTGGTCAGTTGTTTGCGGAACTATTTCCAAAACATAAAATTGTTTTCTTCGATAATGCTCAATATAGAAAAGCAGAGGTTTTACCTATTCATGATTTAGAGCTTGATATCAAACATCTTGATGTGTGTGAAAATGGATTGAACTATCAGATACCTTCTGAAGTTGTTCAGAAAATTGGATACTACTATGATCATAGAGAAAACAGAAAAAAAGCCGGAGCTTTGATATCTTCTCTCAGTCATACATTTGAAAATGGATTAGATCTTTTCTCTTATGTTGGAAGCTGGGGACTACATCTTCTCCAGGCCGGCGTTCGCCATGTAACATTTGTAGATCAAGGGGCCATGGATAAAGTCACTATCCAAAATTTGGAGTTGAATAATTTCTCAGGTCGTGGAGATTTTATTAGAGCAGACGTCTTCAAATTTCTGGATGAAGCTCATTCTGCGGGTAAAAAATTCGATGTTGTGGTCAGTGATCCTCCTGCGTTTACTAAGTCAGAAAAAAACAAAAACTCAGCAATCCTCGGTTACGAAAAACTACATACGAAAGCTTTAAAACTCATCAATGACAATGGCGTTTTTGTTGTAGCGTCTTGTACTCATTACGTTTCATTTGAAGAACTGGATAAGACAGTTCAAGAGGCAGCTTTCAAAAATGGGAAACAAGTTCAGATGCTTGATCTTGGTGTCCAAGGCCATGATCACCCTTTCACTGGATTCAACGATAAAGGTTTTTATATTAAATATATGGCTTACAGAGTTTATAGAGGTTTATAAATGAGTACAGAAATGAGATCAAAAATTAATGCAGCTTTAACACAAGCTAAGAGTATTATCTTCGGACAAGATGCGCTTTTAGATGCGATCATGGCTTCGCTCATTTGTGAGGGGCACTTATTGATTGAGGGGATGCCTGGACTTGGGAAAACTCTTTCCGTTTCTACCATCAGCAAACTCTGCGACCTTTCATTCAAAAGAATTCAGTTCACTCCAGACCTTCTACCTTCTGACTTGATTGGAACAATGATTTATAGTCAGAAAGACGAACAATTCAATACCAAATTCGGTCCAATTTTCACTCAATTACTTCTCGCCGACGAAATCAACAGAGCTCCAGCAAAAGTTCAAGCGGCACTCTTAGAAGCCATGGCAGAGAAACAAGTCACTATCGGTGAGGAGACTCATAGACTTTCATCACCGTTCGTCGTTCTCGCCACTCAAAACCCAATTGAACAAGAAGGTACTTACCAACTTCCTGAAGCTCAACTCGATCGTTTCATGATGAAAGTAAATGTTGATTACCCTTCTTTTAAAGCTGAAAAAAATATTATTGATCTTAAGAAAGGTGCGGCTCAGAAGTTAGAAGCTGTACTATCAACTGATGACTTATTATTAGCTCAGGAAGCAGTTGATAAAATTTATGTTGATGAAAAAATAAAAGATTTAATAGTTAAGATTGTACATGCAACAAGACCGGGATCTGAATTCTTTAAGAAAGAATACAACGGCGTTATCACCTCAGGTGCTTCACCTCGTGCAGTTATTTGGCTCTATAGAATTTCAAAGTATATGGCTTTCATGGAAGGGAAAGACTTTGTATCACCAGATCATATTTTAAAAATTGTTCCTTCTGTTCTTGGCCACAGAATGATTCTTTCTTATGAAGCTTCAATTGATAATTTCAAAGGAGCAGACGTCGCAT
>CAMLKK010000011.1 GCA_946480715.1 uncultured Bacteriovorax sp.
GTTTCGCTATCCGTGAAGGTGGACGTACGATCGGTGCTGGTACAGTTGCTGAAATTTTAGATTAATTTGAGAAAAACATTTGCGGTCGCTTGACAAAGGGCCGCATACAAAATAAAAAGTCAAAAACAAAAATAAGGACCGACGTATATTATGAAAGCTACAAGATTAAGAATCAAGCTACGCGCCTATGATCACAAGCTTTTGGACACTTCTGTAAACGAAATCGTTCAAACTGCAAAAGAAACTGGTGCAAGAGTAGCGGGACCAATCCCTCTACCAACTGAAATCAACAAGTTCACAGTTCTTCGTTCTCCGCACATCGATAAAAAATCGCGCGAGCAGTTCGAAATGAGAACTCACAAGCGTCTTGTTGATATCATCGAGCCAACTCAGCAAACAATTGATCAACTTATGAAGTTGGATTTGTCTTCTGGGGTTGACGTAGAGATCAAGTACTAGTAAAACATACGAACTTTTCGAAACTAAATATTAATAACCATGTATGCATCCCTTAGACTAGGGTGATGCTGTGGAGGAAAAAATGTCTGACGCAAAAATTGCTTTAGACGCTGTTTATGGCGTTAAAGCAGGAATGACTCGTGTTTTTGATGAAAACGGAAACCACATTCCAGTTACAGTTATCAAAGTTATCCCTAACCTAATCACACAAGTTAAAACCACTGAAAAAGATGGTTACAACGCTTACCAAGTTGGTTTCGGCGAAAAGCGCGAAGCTCTTCTTAATAAGCCAAACAAGGGTATCCTCGCGAAGGCCGGCGTTTCTCAAAACGTTACAAATTTTTCTGAAATTAAAGCTGAATCAGTAGACGCTGCTAACCTTGGTAAGGAAGTTGATGTTGCTACTTTTACAGCTGGTTCATATGTAGATGTTACAGGTGAATCTAAAGGTAAAGGCTTCGCCGGTGTTATGAAACGTTATAACTTCCGCGGTGGACCTGCTTCTCACGGTTCTCACTTCCACAGAAGAGTGGGATCTATCGGTAACAGAGCTACTCCAGGCCGCGTTTTCAAAAATAAGAAAATGCCAGGTCATATGGGTACAGATAAGAAGACAGTACAAAACATCGTAGTTGTTGAAGTAAATCTAGATAAAGGCTACCTACTCCTTAAAGGGTCAGTACCTGGAGCTAAAGAAGGATTTATTAAAATATCTAAAGCTCTTAAAAAATCATAAGACGCAAGGTAGAGGTCGCAAATGACAGAATTAAATGTATTAAATAGTAAATTTGAATCAAAAGAAAAAATAAAAGTAAGTCTTGAGTTCGCTCCAGACGCTATCAACGTTCCAGTGGTTCACCAAGTTGTTAAAGCAACTCTTGCCTCTAGAAGACAAGGGAATGCTTGTACAAAAGGTAAATCAGAAGTTCGTGGTGGTGGTAAGAAGCCTTTCAAGCAAAAAGGAACAGGTAACGCTCGTCAAGGGTCTACACGTTCTCCTTTAATGCCAGGTGGTGGTACAGTTTTCGGACCTAAGCCACGTTCATACGAACAAAAAGTTAATAAGAAAGTTGTTCTTAATGCTCTTAAGTCAGTTCTTGTTGATAAGCACCTAGCTGGTAAATTAACAATCGTTGATACTCTTACTTCAACTGGTAAGACAAAAGAGATGTACGCTCTTCTAGAGTCAAAAAATCTTTTAAACGCACTAATCGTAACTAACGACTCTGCTAGCTTAGCAATCAGAGCTGCTAGAAACATCAGAACTGCAAAAGCTCTTGGTGTTGATAACATGAGCGTTTACGAAGCTGTTAAATATGAAAATTTAATTATGGAAAAGCAAGCATTCGAAAAACTTGCTAACAAATTGGTGTAATCATGGCTGCAATTAACGACGTATTAGTAAAACCTCTTATTTCTGAAAAAATCGCAATCGCAACTGAAGCAAACAATCGCTACGGTTTCGTTGTGAATCTTAAAGCAAATAAGAATCAAATCAAAAACGCAATTGAGTCTTTCTACGATGTGAAAGTTGTAAGTGTAAAAACTGCAGTTATCCCAGGTAAAGTAAAAAGAACTGCAAAGTCTATGAAGAAGACTTCTTCTTATAAGAAAGCTCTTGTTCAATTGGCAGCAGGACAAAAGATTGAGTTTTTCAAAGGAATCTAATTTTTAAAGATTTTTAAGGAATAATTATGGGAATTACAAAATTTAAACCAGTCACACCTACGCTTAGAAAAAAGCAGGTTATGAACTCTAAAGACCTTACTAAAGGCGTAGAGATTCCATCAAACCTACTTGCTGTAAAAAAATCAAAAGCTGGTCGTAACAACGACGGCCGCATTACAACTCGTCACCATGGTGGCGGTGTAAAACAAAAATACAGAATCATCGACTTCAAGAGAAATAAGCTTGAAGTACCAGCAACTGTTAAAGCTATCTGTTACGATCCAAACAGAACATGTAACATCGCTTTAATCGTTTATGCTGATGGTGCAACTAACTTCATCCTAGCTCCATTAGGATTGTCAGTTGGTGATTCAATCATTTCATCTGCATCAGCGGATATCAAAGTTGGAAACGCTAAACTTCTAAGTGATATTCCAATCGGTACACTTGTTCACAACGTTGAACTTAACCCAGGTGCAGGCGGACAAATCGCTCGTTCAGCTGGATCTTACGTTCAAGTTATGGCGAAAGAAGGCGAAATCGTTCTTCTAAGAATGCCATCAGGTGAATTAAGAAGAGTAAAAAGCAACTGTCGCGCAACAATCGGACAAGTTGGTAACCTAGACCACGAAAAAGTTAACCGCGGTAAAGCTGGTATCACAAGAAAGCTTGGTATCAGACCTACAGTTCGCGGTGTATCTATGAACCCTGTTGATCACCCGTTGGGAGGTGGTGAAGGTAGAACTTCTGGTGGACGTCACCCAGTGACTCCATGGGGATTACCTACTCGTGGATACAAAACTCGTAAGAATAAGAGAACTGATAAATTTATCGTTAAGAGAAGAAAGTAAGTAATTAGGGAGTAATAAAATGGCTCGTTCATTAAAGAAGGGACCTTTCGTTGATACACATTTGCTTAAGAAAGTTGCAGCTATCGCAAACGATAGCAACAAAGCAAGCAAAGTTATTAAGACATGGTCACGTCGTTCAACAGTAGTACCTGAATTTATCGGGATCACGTTTGCTGTACACAACGGGAAAAAATTTGTTCCTGTTTATGTAACTGACAACATGATTGGCCATAAGCTTGGTGAATTTTCTATCACTAGAACTTTCCACGGGCACGGCGCTGATAAGAAAGTAGCTAAGAAATAATTAATTTGGAGAGGGGCTTATGTCCGTTAAAGTAAAATTAAACAACGTTGGAATCGCACCAAGAAAAATTAGACAAGTTTGCGACCTTGTTAGAAACAAGAAAGCTTCTGAAGCAATCAAAATCTTAAGATTTTGTGAGAAGAAAGAAATTGCTATCGCACTTACAAAGCTAATCAACAGTGGTCTAGCGATCGCTAACGAAGCAAACAAGTACGATCTAGATAATCTAGTTGTTGGAACAATCTTCACAGACGAAGGACCAATGCTTAAGAGAATCATGCCAAGAGCTCAAGGTCGCGCTTATAAAATTAGAAAAAGAACAAGTCACGTTACAGTGGTTTTAAAAGAAGCATAGGAAGGGATAAATGGGACAAAAAGTACATCCTTACGGTTTTAGATTAGGTTATATCAAAGGTTGGCACTCAAGCTGGTACGCCAAAGATAGATATGCTGAACTTCTTCATGAAGATCTAAAAATGAGAACTTATATTGAGAAGAACATGAAAGCCGCTGCTGTAGCAAGCATCGACATTTCTCGTACCTCTGATCAAGTTAAGGTAACCGTAAATACAGCTAAACCTGGAATTGCTATCGGTAAAAAAGGTACAGGGATCGAAAAAATCCGTAACGACCTTAAAAAAATGACTACTGGAACTTTAATTTTCAACATCGCTGAAGTTAAAAGACCAGATGCAGACGCTAAGCTTATCGCTGAAAACATCGCTTCTCAGCTTGAGAAACGTGTAGCTTTCAGAAGAGCAATGAAAAAAGTTATGCAATCAGCTTTCAGAGCTGGTGTTAAAGGGATCAAAGTTAGAACTTCAGGTCGTCTTGGTGGTGCTGAGATGGCAAGAACTGAAGGGTACGCTGAAAGAAAAGTCCCTCTTCATACTTTAAGAGCAGATATCGACTACAACACAGCTGAAGCAATGACTACTTACGGAATCATTGGTGTAAAAGTTTGGGTTTATAAGGGCGAGATCTATAAATAGGTTTTATAGAATTTTAAATAGAGGTTACTCATGTTAAGTCCTAAAAGAGTTAGATTTAGAAAACAACAAAAAGGAAGAATGACTGGTGCTGCTAACCGCGGAAATACACTAGTGTTCGGTGAATATGGTCTTCAAGCTACAGGTTGTGGATATATCACAAACAGACAAATTGAAGCTGCTCGTATCGCGATTTCAAGAAAAATGAAGCGCGGTGGAAATATGTGGATCAAAATCTTCCCAGATAAGTCGCTTTCAAGAAAGCCGGCTGAAGTACGTATGGGTGGCGGTAAAGGTTCTCCAGAAACTTGGGTAGCAGTTATCAGACCAGGAAGAATTTTATTTGAAGTAGGCGGCCTTGAAGAAGGTGTTAGTTTAGATGCTCTAAAGCTAGCAATGTATAAATTGCCTATAAAAACTAAAATAGTTAAGAAAGAAGCCTTGTCTAATTAAAAAAAAGATGCAATAAGGCGCAGACATAAATTTATTTTTGGACACACTATGATCACATTAGATGACGTAAAAAAACTTAATCAAAAAGAAGTTGGAAAAAAACTTGTTGAACTTAAAAAAGAGCTTCTAACTCTTAAGATCCAAGCTGCTGTTTCTGGGACTGAAAAGCCACATAGAAAGCAACTTCTTAAAAAAGACATTGCTAGACTTTTGACTTTTAGCAAACAGCTAACCAAATAGGATATTGATAATGAGCGAAGTAAAAAAGACATTCAAAAAGACACTAGACGGAACAGTTGTTAGCGATAAGAACGAAAAGACAATTGTTGTTAAAGTTACAAGAAGATTCAAAGATGGCGCTTACAGCAAATTCGTAAGTACATCTAAGAAGTACCACGTACACGATGAAGCTTCAAAAGCTAAAATCGGTGACGCTGTTACAATCATCGAGTCACGTCCGTATTCGAAATTAAAGAAATGGGAATTGTTAAAAGTTAACTAAGGGATAAAGTTATGATCCAAATGCAAACTAATCTAGAGGTAGCAGATAACTCTGGAGCAAAAATGGTTAGATGTTTCAAGGTTCTTGGGGGTTCTAAAAGAACTTCTGCAGGAATTGGAGATATTATCGTAGTAGCGGTTCAACAAGCTGTTACTGGCGGTAAAGTTAAAAAGGGTGATGTTAAAAAAGCAGTAATCGTAAGAACTGTTTACCCAATCAGAAGAGAAGATGGATCATACATCCAATTCGATACAAACAGTGTTGTTATCATCAACAACGCTAATGAGCCAATTGGTACTCGTATTTTTGGGCCAGTTGCTAGAGAGCTAAGAGGAAAGAACTTCACAAAGATCTGTTCTCTCGCTCCAGAAGTTCTTTAACAGTCGTAGGTAGGTTGTAGTTTATGAAAAAGTTAAAAGTTAATGATGAAGTTGTTGTAACTACCGGTAGCAATGCAGGGAAAACAGGAAAAATTCTTTCTCTAAATAGAAAGACAAGTAAAGTTGTTGTTGAAGGTGTGAACGAAGTTAAGCGTTCAGTTAAGCCAAACCAACAAAATCCAGAAGGCGGATTCGTAACAAAGAATCTTCCGCTTCATGCAAGCAATGTATCTTTAATCAGCCCAAAAACTAAGAAACCTACAAAGGTTAAGTTCACTGCTGGAAAAGATAACAAAAAGCAGAGAGTTTCTAAAAAGTGTGGCGCTGTAATTTAATTAGGGAATTTATATGAGCAGAATGAAAGACATATACAGAAAAGAAGTTGTACCAGCACTAGTAAAAAAATTTGGATATGATAACGTCCACAGAATTCCTAAGATCGAAAAAATCGTAGTGAACTGTGTAACAAAAGACGCAGTATCAAACTCTAAAGTTGTTGACTCAATCGTAAACGATTTAGCAGCAATTACTGGTCAAAAACCAGTTGTAGCTAGAGCTAAAACTTCAATCGCATCATTTAAAGTAAGAGAAGGTATGCCACTAGGTGCTTCTGTTACTCTTAGAGGCGAAAAGATGTATGAATTTCTTGATAGATTGATTTCGATCTCGCTTCCACGTGTACGTGACTTTAGAGGTGTTTCTTCTAAGGGATTCGACGGTAAAGGTAACTACACTTTAGGTCTAAAAGAGCAGATCATCTTTCCTGAAATCAACTACGATAAAGTTGATAAGATCAGAGGCTTAGGGATTTCTATCGTTACGACTGCACAGACTAACGATGAAGGAAGAGAGCTATTAACATTGATTGGAATGCCTTTTAGAAAATAATGGAGTTATAAATGGCTAGATTAGCTAAAATTATCGCGAACGAAAAGAAACCTAAGTTTAAAGTAAGACATAGAAATAGATGTGAGCACTGTGGAAGACCAAGAGCTTTCATTAGAATGTTCAAACTTTGCAGAGTATGCTTCAGAGGACTTTCTCTAAAAGGAATGGTTCCAGGCGTAACGAAGTCAAGCTGGTAATTAGTAATTTAAGAGGAAAATATGCAAACAGATCCAATTTCAAACATGCTAACTATCATCCGTAACGGAGTTAGCGCTGGCCATGAAAAAGTAGAATTTCCAGCTAGCAAAATTAAGGCAGCAATTTGTAAAGTTTTAAAAGACGAAGGTTATATCAAGTCTTTCAAGATCGTAGCGAAAGCTCCAAATGATATCAAAATCAAAGTTGCTCTTAAAGAAGGTGCAATTGTTGGGTTAAGCAGAGTTTCAAGACCAGGCTTACGTAGATATAGTGACTATGAATCTTTCAAACGCGTAATGAGTGGTTTGGGTGTTTCTGTAGTTTCTACTTCTAAAGGCGTTATGTCTTCACGTGAAGCTAAGAAAAATAAAGTGGGCGGGGAAGTTCTCTGCAACGTTTGGTAGGAGTTTGAGTCATGTCACGTATTGGTAAACATCCAGTAAATGTTCCTGAGAAAGTTGAAGTTACTATCAAAGGTGACCTAATTACTGTAAAAGGTGCTAAGGGCACTTTAACACATAAATTTAATAAGCACGTAACTGTAACTCTTGAAGGGAAAGCAGTAACGGTAAAGCCAGTTGATGATTCTGCAGAAGCAAGATCACAATGGGGAACAGCTCGTACTCTAGTAAGCAATATGGTAACAGGTGTTAGCACTGGTTTCGTAAAGTCTTTAGAGTTCAACGGAGTTGGTTATAAAGCAGCAGTTTCTGGAACAACACTTCAATTGAGCTTAGGTTATTCTCACTCAATTGATTTCCCACTTCCTGCTGGAATCACAGCTAAAGTTAACAAGAACCAAATCGATATCGAAGGTTCAAACAAAGAACTAGTTGGGCAAGTAGCAGCTAAAGTTAGATCATTCAGAGAGCCTGAACCATACAAAGGGAAAGGTGTTAAATACACGACTGAGACAATTATTAGAAAAGCTGGTAAAGCTGGTGGTAAGGGTAAGTAATAAGTAAGTAATTACTAAGCGGGAATAAATATGAGAAAGCCATACGGTAAGATTGCAAACGAAAAAGATGCACAGAGACTTAGAAAAAGACTGTCAATCAGAAACAAGATCAGTGGAACTTCTGAGAGACCTCGTATTTGTGCAGTAAAGTCTAACAAGCACATTTCAGTTCAAGTTATTGATGACACTAAATCAGTAAGCTTGTTCACAGTTAGTACTTTTGGAAAAGATGCTGCAGCTGAAAGCTGTAACATTGAAGGTGCTAAAAAAGTTGGGGCAAAAGTTGCTACTATGCTGAAGAAAAATAACCTGAACGCTGCTGTTTTTGATAGAGCTGGGTATAAGTACACAGGCGTAATCGCGGCACTTGTTCAAAGTATTAGAGAAAGCGGAATACAGGTTTAGGAGATCATATGTCTGAAGAAATTTCTGTAATTGAAGAATTTGAAACTGAAGCTGGTAATAAAAAAGGCCCGCGCGGTAAAAAAGGTGACGGTGCTCCTCCAAAGAAGAAAGCTCCTGGAACAGGAACTGAACTAGAAGAGAGAGTTGTTGCTGTAAACAGAGTAGCAAAAGTTGTTAAGGGTGGTAGAAGATTTTCTTTCTCAGCTCTAATGATCGTTGGTGATAAAAAAGGAAAAGTTGGATACGGACTTGGGAAAGCTAAGGAAGTTCCAGAAGCTATCAGAAAGGCAACTCAAGAAGCTTATAAAATGATGATCGATGTTCCTCTTGATAACGGAACAATTCCTCATGAGATCATGGGTGAATTCGATGCTGGTAAAATCCTTTTCAAGCCAGCTGCAGAAGGTACTGGGGTTAAGGCTGCTGGTGCTTGTCGTTCAATTCTTGAACTTGCAGGTGTTAGAAATGTATTAACAAAATCTCTTCGTGGAAATAACCCACACAACATCGTTAAAGCAACTTTCAAAGCTCTTAAAGAGTTAAGATCAGTTGAAGCGATCGCTAAAGCAAGAGATAAAGACGTTAAAGGTCTTAGAGCAAAAAATAATTAGGAATTTTTATGGCTAAAACATCTTCAAAATTAAAAGTTAAACTTGTTAAAGGCTTAGCTGGTACGACTGAAAAAGTTCAGGCAAACGTACGTGGTCTAGGTTTAAGAAAAGTTGGCCAAACTTCTGAGCTTGAAAACACTCCAAGCGTAAGAGGAATGGTTAAAAAAATTATCCACATGTTGGAAGTAAAAGAATAACTAATTGTTCGTTAGGTTATAGAGGAAATTGTATATGTTGACGTTGAATAATCTACAAAGCCCAAAAGGTGCTAATAGAAATACAAAAAGACTTGGTCGCGGACAAGGTTCTGGTCAAGGTACTCAGGCCGGTAAAGGTCACAAAGGACAAAAAGCTAGAAAAAGCGGTCACGTGAGATCAGGGTTTGAAGGTAACAACCTTCCTCTATACATGAGACTTCCTAAGCGTGGATTTAACAACATGAAGTTCGCTGATGCTTACGCTGTTGTTACTCTTGAGAACATTGAAGCGAAGTTTGCTAAAGGCGAAATCGTTAATAGAGAGTCACTAATTACTAAGGGACTTCTATCTGGCCAAGATAAAAACCTAAATATCAAAATTATTGGGTGCATTCCTCTAACTAAAGCTTTAACATTTCAGGAAATATCAAAATTTTCTAAGAAAGCTCTTGAATCAATCAAGAACGCATCTGGAATGGTTAACTAGTTTAGGAAGAATTGCCAATGGCTACATCTCAAGGAAAGATAGAGGAATTAAAGAAACGCGTATTTTATACATTCTTGCTACTGCTAGTTTACAGACTAGCAGCGCAAGTACCTGTTGCAGGTGTTAATGCTTCAGCATTAGCTTCATACTTCTCTGAAGGCGGCGGCGGAATTTTTGATCTAGTAAACACTTTCAGTGGTGGTGCTTTCAAGAGATTCTCTGTTCTTGCTCTCGGGATCATGCCTTACATTACTACATCGATCATCTTCAGCTTATTAGGTGAAGTTGTTCCACAAATCCAAGAAATGCAAGAAGACAGCGAAGGCCATAAGAAAATCCAGAGATGGACTCGTTATGCTTCAGTACTTCTTTGTTGTATTCAAGGTTACGGTATGGCTGCCGTATTTGAAGGCTTAAGAAGCCCGACAGGTGTTCCACTTATTAATGAACCAGGAATGCTTTTCAGATTAACAACGATGATCACACTTGCTGGTGGAACGATGTTTCTTCTTTGGTTAGGTGAACGCATTACTGAGTTTGGTCTTGAAAACGGTGTTTCACTCATTATCTTTACAGGTATTGCAGTCGAACTTCCGTCTGAGTTCTTCCAAAAAGTTACACTTTTCAGAAGTGGTGAACTTTCAGGATGGAGCTTGGCAATTAGTTTAGCCATCATTGTTATCTCTCTCTATATCGTTTCATATATTGAAAGTGCGTTTAGAAATATTCCAGTTCAATATGCTAAGAGAGTTGTGAACAACCAGGTTTACGGTGGAAATCAAAATCTTCCACTTCGTTTAGATACTGGTGGTGTAATGCCTCCAATCTTAGCTTCATCACTATTGGCTGCTCCGGCAACTCTAGCGAACTTTGTTCCAGCTACGAGCCCGCTTAAGCCATACGTTGATACGATTCATCAGTCGTTAATGCCAGGTCAATTATTGTTTAACCTAGTGTTCGCATTGTTGATTTTTTACATGTCGTTTTTCTATGCTCCAATTCAGTTTAAAACAAAAAAAGTTGCTGAAATGTTGCAGAAGAACAACGCTTTTGTTCCAGGAATTCGTCCAGGTCAAAAGACGCAAGATTATTTAGATTTCGTTCTTAATAGAGTAACTTTCTTCGGAGCTCTTTTCTTGATCGTGGTTTGTATTCTTCCATCTGTTATCACTGGAAGTCACAGCCGCTTTGAAGGAACTTCGCTTCTGATCATGGTAAGTGTTGCCATGAGAGTTATGCTGAACGTACAAACATTCATGTATTCAGATAAGTATGAGACCGCCTTTAAGAGTAAAGGAAAATACAACGGTCCAAATAGAAGGTTTTAATTAATGAAACCTCACTTGATCATACTTGGCGCTCCTGGTTCAGGGAAAGGCACACAGGCGGCGAAGTTAGTTGAAAAAGGCTTTAAGCACATTTCAACTGGCGATCTTCTGAGAAGTGAAATTGCTAAAGGTAGTGAATTAGGCCAGAAAGTTTCGGGAATTATTTCTCGCGGTGATTTGGTAGACGATAGTACTGTAATGGCCCTCTTAAAAGCCAACTGCGACGTAGACAAAGTTAGCTATATTTTTGATGGGTTCCCTCGAAACATTGCTCAGGCGGAAATGCTTGAAGCAGAACTTCTCCAAGGAAGAAAGACCCTCGCGGTTTACTTCAAGATTGACCTGGGAATTTTAATTGACCGGGTAGTAAATAGAAGAACGTGTGGCAATTGCGGCGAAATTTATAATCTCGCTACAAAAGCTCCTCGCGTTGCTGATGTTTGCGACAAGTGTGGAGCGAAGGATTCACTTAAGCAAAGAAAAGACGACACTCAAGAAGTTGTTTCTAATCGCTTAAAGATTTTCGCTGATACAGTTGATCCAATGCTGGCCTTCTATAAATCTAAAGGTGCTTTGGTAGAAATTGATGCTTCTATGCAAGAGTCAGCGGTCACGACAGCACTAGAAAAAGTTATTGGTTAAACAAAATAATTGGGTCTAAATAGCACTTGCTATATAGGTTTAAATCAGGATATACAACCTGCTTTAGGGAATTATGACTGACAAAGATATCATCGAAGTAGAAGGCGAAGTTACTGAGCTTTTGCCGAACACGAAATTTCGTGTGAAGTTGCCGAATGGACACATTATTATCGCTCATATTAGCGGTAAAATGCGTATGCACTTTATTAAGATCCTTCCAGGAGACAAAGTTCTGGTTGAGATCAGCAAATACGATTTAACTAAGGGTAGAATAACTTACAGAAGTAAGTAGTTGTAGTGGGGATATAGTTTATGAAAGTTAGAGCTTCAGTAAAAGTCATCTGTAAAGATTGCAAAGTTATCAAAAGAAAAGGTGTTTTAAGAGTTGTTTGCAAAAGCAGTCCAAAACATAAACAGAGACAAGGATAATTAGGGGTAATATATGGCACGTATTTTAGGTGTAGACATTCCAAGAAACAAAGCAATGAGAATCGCACTTCAATCTCTTTACGGAGTTGGACCAAAAGTAGCGATGGACGTTTTAACTCTTTCTGGAATTGATCCAGAAAAAAGTTCAAATGATATTTCTGAAGAAGAAGTTCAGACAATCAGAAAGCACCTTGAAGAAGGTCACGTGGTTGAAGGGGATCTTCGTCGTGAGATCGGTCTTAACATTAAAAGACTAAAAGATATGGCCTGCTACAGAGGTGTTCGTCATAGAAAATCACTTCCTGTTAGAGGACAAAGAACGCATACAAATGCAAGAACGAGAAAAGGTCCTGCAGTTGCTATCGCTGGTAAGAAATCAATCAAGTCGCTTAAATAATTAATTTAGGATAGTTATATGGTAAAAAAAGTTGTTAAGAAAAAAGTAAAAAAGAACGTATCGCACGGGATTTGTCATATCCAAGCTTCGTTCAATAATACAATCGTAACGTTCACTGATCCTCAAGGGAACGCACTTGCTTGGGCAAGCGCTGGTCAACTAGGATTCAGAGGATCTAAAAAATCGACTCCATTCGCTGCTCAAACTGCTTCTCTAGAAGCTGCTAAGAGAGCTGTTGAACACGGATTAAACTCAGTAGAAGTACGAGTAAAAGGTCCAGGAGCTGGTAGAGAGAACGCTATCAGAGCTCTTCTTGGAGCAGGAATCAGAATCGTATCTGTTTCTGATAGAAGCCCTATTCCTCACAACGGATGTAGAGCACCAAAGAGAAGAAGAGTCTAATTACCTATTTAAGGAGTCGTTGAAATGGATAATTTTACAGCTAAAAACTGGAATAGCATGATTAGACCAGTAGCCCTAGAAGCTGAGAGCGAAAGCTTAAGAAATGATTACGGAAAATTCGTAGCAAAACCACTTGAGCGCGGTTACGGCCAAACTCTTGGTAACTCTCTTCGTAGAGTTCTTCTTTCTTCTCTTCAGGGAGCAGGAATTGTTGCTATCAGAATCGAAGGTGTTGAGCATGAATTCGGCACAATCAATAACGTAAAAGAAGAAGTTTCAGAAATCATTCTTAACTTAAAAGAAGTGCGTTTCAAAATTTCTGGAAAAGAAGACACTGTTCTTGTTCTTGAGAAATCAGGAGAAGGTCCAGTAAGAGCTTCAGACATCGTAACAAACGCTAACGTTGAAATTCTTAACCCAAATCACGTTATCGCTAACATCTCTTCTGGTGGATCACTTAAGATCGAACTTAAAGTGGCTCGCGGAAAAGGATACGTTACTGCTGTAGATAACAAAGACGAGTATGAACTACCTGTTGGATGGATCTACCTAGATACACTTTTCTCGCCAGTTTACCGTGTTAACTACTCTGTTACGAACACTCGTGTTGGTAAGAGAACTGACTTCGATAAATTGACTCTAGAAGTGTGGACAAACTCTGGAATTAATCCTGCTGATTCAATCGCTTTCGCTGCGAAAATCCTAAGAGACCAGCTTGCTGTGTTCTTAACTTTCGAAGATGAAGAGCAAGTTGTTAAGCATGATTCTAAACCAGTTGCTATCTCTTCACCTACAAACAATGCGCTTCTTAAGCCAGTATCTGAACTTGAGCTATCTGTTCGTTCAGCTAACTGTCTACAGAATGCAAACATTAAGTATATCTACGAACTCGTTTCGAAGACAGAAGGTGAAATGCTAAGAACGAAGAACTTCGGAAGAAAGTCTTTGAATGAAATCAAAGAAATTCTTACGAGCATGGGTCTTGGTCTTGGAATGAAAGTTGATAGCTTAATGAAAGATATGCAAGACGGTAAGACTGTAGGTAAAAACTAAGATTTTTTAAAATTAGGTGGAAGTATGAGACACGGTAATCACAAATATACATTAGGCGTAAAGCCAGCTCACAGAACAGCAATCATCAGAAACCTTGCTGTTGAAGTATTCGATCACGGGAAAATCAAAACGACACATGCTCGTTGTATGGCCCTAAGAGGATACGTTGAAAAACTAATCACTCTTGCTAAGGAAGACACTGTTCACAACAGAAGACTTGCTTACGCAAAATTGAACGACAAGAACGCGGTAACGAACCTATTCGTTAACGTAGCACCAAAGTTCAAAACTAGAAACGGTGGATACACTCGTGTTGTAAAGATCGCTGACGGACGTGTTGGTGACAATGCAAAAATGAGCTACTTCACTCTAGTAGAGTAGTCTTAAAAAAGTTATTATAAAGCCTCCCTAGTGGAGGCTTTTTTTTATGCGCTTAAATCTTTTTACAAAATTCGCACTCGTCTTCGGACTTCTTTTTCTCACATATCTTTATGCTCAATATGAGCGAAAAAAATATTATTCAGATGATAGCAATAGCGAGAGTGCTCACGTCTTAAAAGAGCTTCCAAACCTTTCAGTTGTTGATGTGAATACCAATGCAAGGATTTCCGCGCACGACTTCAATAAAGGCTCAATGGGAACGTTTGTTCACGTTTGGGGAACATGGTGTGCTCCTTGTGAAAAAGAGATGCCTGAATTTTTGGGTTATGCTGATAAGTTAAAAGATACGGGAATTAAATTTCTTCTTGTGGCCGTGAATGACGATTTGATGAAGATTAAAAAGTATCTCGCTCGTTTTCCTAATATTCCCAAAAATGTGACTTATGCGATTGATACCGACAACAAAGTAATGGACCAATTAGGTACACTAAAAGTGCCGGAGACTTTTCTTTTTAATAAAGAGGGGAAACACATCAATAAGTTCATTGGGCCGCAAGACTGGTTGGCAGAATCATATGTTACTCGTCTAAACTTTTGGCTAAATGGCGAAATTTCAACGCCGACAAAAGTAGAATCCCACTAATTGTGTTAAAAAATTCTTCAGTCTAGTTAAGTTTTTTCGGAAAGTGCCGAAAAGTTTTACAACTTGGGTGTTTAAAGCCCCTCACTCTTGGGAGAGTTGTATGATTAATTGGCAAGATATGGGAAAACTTCACGTTATTCAAAAACTTGAAGGCATCTTAGGAAAGTGGTTCGAAGTCGAAATGTTCTATGCTGATTCACACGGAAAGTTGTGGTCAGATCATGCAAATAAAAATTATGCATTCAAGAGTCCATTCATGAAAGTGCAGATGCAATCTGCTTACGGACATGATTTCTTAGCTGAAGATGTTGAGAAGATGGTGGAGAGACTTTCTGCTGGTAAAGAAGATCTTGTTGTATACGAATCATATTTCAAACACGTTAAAGGTGTTGCGTTCCCAGTGAAGATAGAAGGGGAGTTCGCGGGTGCAGTTTTCGTTTATCCATTTGTTGTTGATACAGCAACAAGTGCAGATATCGAAGCAATCAAAAAACAAATGATCGAATGTGGAACACCGGAATCAGACGCAGCAATGGCGTGTGAAAAAATTAAGAAGATGTGGCCACGTGAACTTGAATACGTAAAAGAATTAACAGGACTTGTAGCGGAAGAGATGGTTTCATTTCATGATGAGATCACAAAACGCGAAACTCAAATTCAAGCACTGAGCTCTGAAGTGGGTGAGAAATATCGTTACCACGCGATGATTGGTAAATCGAAAAAGATGCAAGCGATCTATTCACTATTAGAAAAGATTTCTTCTTCTGAATCATCAGTTCTTATCAACGGTGAAAACGGTACAGGTAAAGAACTTGTGGCGAAAGCGATTCACTTCTATTCACCTAGAAAAGATAAAATGTTTTTAGCTGTTAACTGTTCAGCGTTTAACGATAACCTTCTTGATTCGGAATTATTCGGTCACGTGAAAGGATCGTTTACGGGAGCGGTTAAAGATAAAAAAGGTCTATTTGAAACGGCTAACGGTGGAACGCTGTTCCTGGATGAAATCGGGGATACAACTCTTTCAATGCAAGTAAAACTTCTTCGTGTACTTCAAGAAGGTACTTATCTACCAGTAGGAGCAACAACTCCTAAAAAAGTAGACGTGAGAATCGTAGCGGCGACAAATAAGAATCTAAAAGAAATGATGGCCAAAGGTGAGTTCCGCGAAGACTTATATTACAGAATCAACGTTATCAACGTTGCACTTCCACCTCTTCGTGAGCGTCATGACGATATTCCTGTTCTGATGGATTTCTTCCTTAAAAAGAGATGTGATGAGTCTGGAAAAGCATTAAAAACTTTTGCTAAGAAGTGTATGGAAAAAATGCTTGATTACCCATGGCCAGGGAACGTTCGTGAACTTGAAAACGAAGTTGAGCGTCTGGTAGTTTTAGCGGGTGATGATAAAGTTATTGATTCATCTAATTTATCAGCGCGTATTCTTGATTGGGGAGCATCGGCTGAGCCAGCGTTCAAAGGAGTAAACACAGAAGGAACACTTCGTGATGCTCTTGAGCAATTAGAGATTATGATGATTCGTGAAGGATTGAAGCGATGCAATTTCAATAAATCAAAACTTGCTAAAGAACTCGATATCTCGAGAGCAAGCTTGATTATGAAAGTTGATAAATACGGACTCGATAAAAGAGTTAAAGCTGCCTAAATTTTTAATTAATTGACGCGGAATAAGATAGCCTCCTAAGGAATGACGGTATAAAATGCCTCCTTCTTTAGGAGGTTTTTTTTATGCATCAAACGCAAACGCTTGAAGGCAAACGCGAGCTTTTATTAAAACTCAGACATGAGTCAGAGCTCGGCGGTGGCGAAGCAAGAATTAAAAAACAACACGAGCAAGGTAAATATACAGCACGCGAGAGAATTGAAAGATTAGTAGATCCTGGATCATTTCTTGAATTCGATCGTTTTGTTATCCATAAAAATCAAAACCTCGGTTTAGATAATAAATTTCTTGGAGACGGTGTCGTTACAGGTATCGCTTCAATCAACGGACAAAAAGTTGCTCTTTTCTCGCAGGACTTTACTTGTTGGGGTGGAGCTCTTGGTGCCGCTCACGCAAAGAAAATTTGCAAGATCATGGACTTCGCTCTTGAAAACAGAATTCCAATGATCGGTATCAACGATTCGGGTGGAGCTCGTATTCAAGAAGGTGTTGAAGGTCTTGCTGGTTACGGAGAGATCTTCTATAGAAACGTTAAGTGTTCTGGAGTAATCCCGCAAATTTCATTGATCATGGGGCCATGTGCAGGTGGAGCCGTTTATTCTCCTGCTCTAACAGACTTCATTTTCATGGTTGATAAAACATCATACATGTTCGTAACTGGTCCGGATGTAATCAAGACTGTTACTCACGAAGAAGTGACAAAAGAACAACTTGGTGGAGCGACTGCTCACGCTGAAAAATCTGGTGTTGCTCAATTCAGAGTCGCTACTGAAGATGAGTGTTTCGAGCGCGTTCGTGAACTTCTAAGCTACATTCCGCCAGCAAACTTCACAAAAGCGACAGCGAAATATACTTCAGATATCGTTTACCGCGATAACGTAAAAATCAAAGAAACTGTTCCAGCAAATCCGAAAAAACCATACGACATGAAAGAAATCATCTTCGATATCGTTGATGATGCTCAATTTTTAGAAGTTCATAAAGACTATGCTAAAAACATCATCGTTGGTTTTGCTTCAGTTGGTGGAATTAAAATTGGTATCGTAGCAAACCAGCCAGCAGTACTTGCAGGCGTTCTCGATATCGCTTCTTCTGAAAAAGCTGCACGCTTTGTTCGTTTCTGTGATGCTTTTGATATTCCTATTCTCACTCTAATCGACGTTCCAGGGTTCTTGCCAGGAACTGTTCAGGAGTTCGGAGGAATCATTAAGCACGGATCGAAACTTCTTTATGCATATTCAGAAGCAACTGTTCCTCTTATTTCAATCATCACTCGTAAATCTTACGGTGGTGCATATCTCGTTATGGCTTCAAAACATTTACGTTCAGACGTTAACCTTGCTTACCCAACTGCTGAAATCGCAGTTATGGGTGCTGAAGGCGCAGTTAACATTATCTACCGTGGAGAGTTGGAAGGATTAACTGGAAAAGCTTTCGACGATAAAAAAGCGCAATTGATTGCAGATTACGAAGAAAAATTCGCTAATCCATATCGTGCAGCTGAACTTGGATTCTTAGATGCAGTTATTCTACCGGAAGAAACACGTAAGCGTGTTTATGAATATCTGATTGCACTTAAGAATAAAAAACAAGAAAAGCCGAAACGCAAACACGGCAACATTCAACTTTAAGAGGCTGATGTGAGTAAACAAAAAAGAATCTTAATCATCAACCGTGGAGAGATCGCTGCTCGTATTGCGAAAGCATGTCGTGAGCTTGGTCACACAGCAGTTGGTGTTTGGACAGATAATGAAGTTCAGGCAAAACACTTAGAAGTTTGTGATGAATGGGTAAGACTTCCTGGTTCTACTAATGCTGAGACTTACCTTAATATCCCAAATATCCTAGACGTTTGTAAAAAATATAAAATCGACGGTGTTCACCCAGGGTACGGATTCCTTTCTGAAAACACAGAGTTTTCGCAAGCTCTAGTTGATAACGGAATTACTTGGATTGGACCACACCCAGAAGCTGTTAGAGTTATGGGTGATAAAGCGGTTTCTAAAGAATTCGCTCAGAAAGTTGGAATTCCTGTTGTTCCTGGATCAACGGGTGCAGTTCCTACAATTGAAGAAGCGATCAAGATCGCTAATCAAATTAAATATCCCATTCTGCTTAAAGCTGTTGCTGGTGGTGGTGGACGCGGTATGCGCGTTTGTCATAATGAGCAAGATGTTCGCAACAACTTCGAAGCTGTTGGTCGTGAAGCAAAAGCTGCTTTCAAAAACGGCGACCTGCTTGTTGAAAAATACATCGTTAATCCTCACCACATTGAAGTTCAGATTCTTGCCGATAGAAAAGGAAATGTTTTCCATTTCTTCGAAAGAGAATGTTCAATTCAACGTCGTCACCAGAAAATCGTGGAAGAAGCCCCATCACCATTTATTGGAGATGATGAAGAACTCCGTCAACGTGTTTGTAATTCAGCGGTAAAACTTGCTAAGGCCATTAACTATGATTCAGCAGGAACTGTTGAACTTATTATGGGTGAAGATAAAGAATTTTACTTCCTGGAAATGAACACACGTATTCAGGTAGAGCACCCGATCACAGAAGAAATCACAGGAATCGATTTGATCGTTTGTATGATTCAATCGGCTTTCGGTGATGATCTGGGAATTCCTTCACAGGAATGGATCAAGAGAACAGGTCACGCTATTGAATGTCGTATCTGTGCTGAAGATCCAATCACGATGCTTCCAGCACCAGGACTTGTAACAGGTTGTGAAACAAATTTCCCGCAAGGAATTCGTTTCGACAACTGTCTCTATAAAGGGCTTAACGTTACTCCAGATTTCGACCCAATGGTTGGAAAGCTTGTAGCGAAAGGGATCAACAGAGAAGTTGCGATTAGAAAAATCAAAACAGCTCTTGATGGACTACTAATTGAAGGACTTAAGACAAACATTCCTCTTCATAAAGTTATTATGAAAAACGAAGTTTTCTTAAAAGGAAAATATTCTACAAACTTCATCAGTACTGAAAAGCCGCAAGAGCAAGTCAACACTGATATGGACTTCACTTCAATTTATAAGGTTATTGCCGGGATTGAAGCTAGAAGAATGGGGTTGTAATGAGAACATATTTAATCGACAACGATAAAAACGAATACATCATCGACCTCGTAAAAACTCGCGCACACGCTGCAGAGATGGTTGAATTTGAATTCCGTACAATCAAAGATCACAAAGAAGTAGATAAAGCGACAATCTTTGTCCGCAAACTTGCAGATCAATACTTCGCTTCAACTGATGGCGTTCGTTGGAATAAGCTTGCTCGTCAAGATTCTCCATCAATTCTATTGAACGTTGACCGCGTGTTTAAGCTTTATCGCGGCTATAAGCCATCAAGCTTAGGCGGTGGTGATGAAGGCGGACTATTCACGCAAATGCCTGGAAAAGTCGTTAAGATCCTTGCTAACGTTGGCCAAAAAGTCGAGAAGGGACAAACTCTTCTTATTTTAGAAGCTATGAAAATGGAAAACGAGATCAAGTCGAATACGAATGGAACGGTTAAGGCCATCCACGTAAAGGCCGGAGACGCGCTTGAAAACGGCGTCCTTATGATGGAAGTTGAGCCAGAATAGTTAGAAGACATTGTAAAATTTACAAACTATAAGACCTCTTAGACCCTTCATTGATAAAGAAGCGGTTTAAGAGGTTTTTTTATGATCAAAATAAGTGCAATTGTTCTTAGTCTTTTAGCTGTTTCTTCGTACGCAGAAGAACCTAAAACATCCTTCGATGTAACGATCGATAAATTAAACTTCGTTCGACCAGTTAAAGGCGTTGGTAAAGCGGGAACACTGGTTTTCAAATCCGCATCAGTTCTCAACAATGGAATCGTTTTAAATGTGAATAACGTGAATAATTATTTTGATTCACAAATATTCGTTCGTCCTACGTTCCTTGGTTTCACCACTCAGTTTGGAAATTTCGGTTTTGGTATTGAAGAATTGAATATGATCAACACTGTTAAACAAACAGATCTTACGAACGCTAAATTTATTATGGATGACAACCAATTGGCCCTCTCAGGAGAGTCGATGAATTTTGTTAATGTTGATTCCAGTGTTCGCTTAAAAGGATTTCGTCTTTACTGCCAGAATAACACCTTAGCAGTTAAAGAAAGCGGTGCCCTTCAAACAGATATATTGAGCAGCTGTTTTAGCTTCATGACATTAAACGGAACTTACCAACCTGGGAATGAGCTCGCGGATCTCGAGTATGAAGGAATAGATGGCGTTGATAAAACGTTCATCAAAGCGAAAGTGAGAAGCTTTGATATCAGACCGAATGAAATCCTTGCGAATCTTCCGACTGCTACAACTGTAAGCAATGACTCTTATACAATCAATGCAAGTGATGTAGTTTTAAGTTGTGCTAAGGATGCTGATCTTGTTGGACTTGATTTTGAAAAAATCAAAAAGCCATGTATGAATAAACTTCGCCTTAATCCGCTTAAAGCTAATTTGATTGATAAAAAAGAAAATTCTCAATTCAATCTTGATGTGAAGAATATCGTCGTTCAAGACAAAATCCTCTACGTTACATTAAACAACGCTGTGATGTCTGATCCAAAATCTTCGACTCACATTACGAATACATTGCTTAATTGCCGTAAAAATGCAGATAGTGACCTATTAGAACTCACTCACGTTCTTAGAGATTGTTTAGAATATGGTCGCGCTTCGATTGCGGAAGTAAGAAGCACTGGACCAGATGACAAAAAAGATAGCTCAAATAAAAACATCGCCATTAGCGTTGAGAACGGCGCTATCATTATCCAGGCCGATATCAAATTCCTGGGTTTTACAAGCAGAGTGAGTATTTACGGTCGTGCAAGTCTTGATGAGCAGAAGAGACATTTGATATTAAATATCACTGACACGAAACTTCCTTTAGGAATTACATCCGTAAAACTACTTATGCATTTTTTAAAGAAAGATCTCATCTCGAAAGACATTACATTTTCAAATAACGTGATTACAATTGCTCTATAGGGGACTCAAAATGAAAAAACTTTTAATTTTAGCTACTATTCTTCCTTCAGTTTCTTTCGCTTCTCTTTACAGCTGCTCAGGTGCAGGTTTCAATCTTGAAGTCGCTGCAAATCCTCTTTCAATGAGAGTTGTAGGGAATGGATACAATACGAATCTTACAAATTTAAATGCAGTAGTTAACTTCGATACAATCGTTTCAGGCAATACTGCAAATCCTCCAGGAACATTTAAATTGGTTGTGAAAGATTCAAGCTTTGCAAATCCTGGTGATCAATTTAAAGGAATTGTAACTGTTTCTACTCCAACAGGAGTGAGAGAGTTTCCGGGACTTACTTGTGTAAAAGGTAACGACTAAGAATTTGCCAATATCGCGGCCAGCTCATCGGCCTTATATTCCATGAGCTGGTCACCATTGTTCTTTTGATAGAGCGGACTAAAGACTATCGAATTTATCTCACCTTCAGAAATTTCATTCAGCTTCAATTTTAATTCGCGCGCTTCTTCAAGTTTACCAGGCTCCACCATTAGTCGAATGGAGAAATGTTTCTTCTCATGTCCTCTAAGTGATTTCTTTTTTTCAACGATACTTCTACAAGTGTTCACGAATTTTTCACGATTAAATTGAGAAAAATGCACGCTGAAACCAAGATGGCTCAATTCGATTAATTCTTGAAAATATTCACTGTCACGACTTCCATTGGATTGAACAAGAATGTAATGACCAAGCGATCTGAGATATCGAACTATTTCGATGAATGCTGGATTAACTGTGGGTTCGCCACCTGTGAAAATCCATTGGGCCTTATTCAGTTTGCAAAAATTTTGTAGAAGTTGATCAACTGCTAATTTTAATGATCCGAAAGATTTATGAGACTCGTATGTGTTTGAAGTAGAGGGTGGACAATAGTCACATTGATAATTGCAACGTCTTCCAATATCCCAAGTGATGCTTAATGGATAATGTTTCGCCTTTTCAGTATTCGCGTACGTAATTGTTACGGGCTCTACCATTTTTTCTGAGAAGGTAATTGGTGATTTTAATTCTGATTCTGGCCTATACTTAGGTATCGCCATGTCAGCACCACACATACACCATTCTTTTGTACAAGTTACCCATAAATCAGGAAACTGCACTCCGCTATCAAAAACGTTGCCTAGGAAGCCACCAACCTTGCAAGTGGCGCCGTAAATATTTCCATCAGATGTGATATGTAAATTGCTTGCACCTGCCGAACACTTCCATCCTTTCCACTTATTAATTTTCGATGCCAGAATTTCTTCTGTGTTATGTTCTGAAAAGTTTCCAGTATGATCAACGAACATCAGTATTTTTTTTGATTTTTGCATTTAAGCGTGCTCCTCAATGAGAGCTAGTTCCTCTGAAGAGTATCGCATGAGCTCTTCTCCGTTTTCACGGCTATAAAGTGGGGACATATTAATGGCATTAATCATTTCTGAATTTGATAGCTCTTGAATTTTGGTTTTTAAGAGACGTGCTTGTTCAAAACCCAATGGAGCAACCATGAAACGAATGGAGAACCAGTTTTTTTGCACTTTAGGATCGCTAAGCTTTTCTTTAATAATAGCTTTGCAATTTTCCAATAATCTTTCTTCATTATATTCTTCGAAATGAACGCTTAATCCAACAGAGCTGAATCGAATGAGCTCTGAGAAATAATTTGGATCACGGCTGCCATTACTCTGGGTATGTAACACTTGTTGGAAGCTCGCTAAGTATTTAATTAAGTCTAAATATGCTGGATTGATCGTTGGCTCTCCGCCGGTAAAGACCCATTTGGCATTTTTATCCTTGCAAAATTTTGTAAGTAATAAGTCAGCAGCTTGTTTGAGTGATTGTAGTGATTTGTGAGATTCAAAATTGTTTGCAGTTGACGGCGGACAGTAGCTGCAGCTGTAATTGCATCTCCTTCCAATGTCCCAAGTGATAATTTGGGGAGCTCTGTGCTTTTCATATAAATCATCCGGGCCAACAAGATTAGCATTCACAATATTTTCTTGGAAATGTGTTGGTATACCCAGGGTGATAGCTTCAGTATCTTTCATTTTCAATAGGCGCATGTCTGATCCACACATACACCATGTCTTCGAGCAAGTGATCCATTCTTTGGGAAATTCCACGCCATGATCAAAAACATTTCCCAGTAGGCCACCTACCTTACATGTAGCCGCAAAAATATTTCCATCAGCTGTAATATGTAAATTGTTAACACCGGCCGAACACTTCCAACCGACCCACTTATTTAGCCTTTTACTTAAGGCCTCAGCAGTCGATAACAAGCTGTAGTTTCCCTTTTCATCGCAGAAAAATAGATCTTTATTAGGTAAACGTTTCAAGGGTTTAATCCTAATTGTTTATGTAAATGTTCTATCCATCCAATCCAGGGAGTCACATCTTTTGAGAGTGCTAATCGTGAACGAACTGTGCTTTTACACAAATAGAGTTCATGAAATTGAAGTGCAGATTTTACTTCCTTAATGTCTTTTGAACCGAATTTTTCGTCCACAGGCTCACCCGGCATAAGTGAGTTTAAAAATTCAAATTCTTCTTGGTTGAGATGCAATTGAAGTCCTTTTCCAGAAGCAGTTTCCAAATATTGAGACCAGTAACAAATTGTTTTATGCCCAGTTGCTGATATTTTAAAGCGTTCGAAACAAGGGAAGTCCTGAATAGTAAATGGAGTTTTAAAATCTTCTTTTTTAGAAATTTTTATCAAAGAGTTTTTTAAAGATCTCTGTTTTTTAAATTCTTCGAACTCAGTTGAAGCCTTTTGCATTTCGGCCAGGGTCCAATTGAGCTTACGGAAGTACCAGCTGAAGCAAATATAATCGTTAGTCCATTCTGATTGAATAATTTTGAGTTTTTGATATTCATGCTGCTCGTAGATTTCGGGAACGTCCAGCATGATAAAAAATCGTTTGAACTTCAAAAATGAGAGGAATAATTCTTTAGTATCGGAATTATCGTCAATGACAAAAGTAAGGTCTATATCAGATAAAAAAGCATCAAAAGTTGTTTTTTCAATTAACGAATTTCTGATGATTACCTTTTTTAGATTTGGAAAACGCCATTTCAAATAAGCTGATAAAAATGGAACTAAAAGGTATTGATAAAATAACGCCACTGAAAAGTGGAAAAATTTTGCGTTTGAAAAAATAAGATGCATACGGTGGAGAATCTTATTCTTCATGAAATTCTATTCCACCAACTCTTTCAACTCTGGAAATACGCTAGCGAATGATTCTTTTCTTAGTTCATCCAACTTGAGAGTGTTCTGCTTGAATAATCCCAAGAGGTGGCTGTTATCTTTTTCATCAATGAATGTAATGATGTTTTCAAAATCTTTAGCGGCCTTAATAAACATAGGCCCACGTTGAATAAGTGTGCGTGTGAATGCACTTAATTTGTTCTTTACCAAAGTCTTTAAGTGAGCAGGAAGAACCTGTACACAATATTCATCCGGATCAAGCAACAGATTAATATTAAAATCTACCGGAGAAATAATTCTGCTTGTCACCAATTTATCGAAAAGCTCCGGAAGATAGAGCACATTCATAATATTGACTGTGCAATTTACATAGCGAATAACAGTCGGGTGATTAGTCATTAATTTCTGGAGATTTTCTTCGATCAGTTTCCACTTGGTGCCGTGTCGGAAATATTCGGCACGAGCTCCAAAATCATCGATGCTTATTCCAACTTTAACGAATGAGAACTTTGACCAAATCTCAGCGAGATTGTGTTGACCATAATTCAATTGCGCCAAGTTTGTATTATAGCTCAAGCGTATGTCGAAGCGTTGTTGTTGTTCGAGCAACTTTAAAACTTCGAAATGTTCTTTCGTGATTAGTGGCTCACCACCACCGAAATAGATTTCTTCAGCATGCGGAATAGCAACTTTCAATTCTTCCCAGAAGTTTGGGGATTGAATTGAAACACTCTTAACTTTTTGTTCTGTAGATTTGTAATTGAAAAGTAATTGATGGTCTTCATACCAAGAACTACTCAATGAAGGGCCACAACCACGACATTTGAAATTACATAGATTGCTAAAACGGATATCGATATATTTCAGTTCAAAATTATCCGTATTGAGAGATCCATCTTCAGCGGTATCTAAAACTTTATCTAAATGCGACTCAAATCTTTTGTTAATTGAAGTGCGCATACTTTCAAAGCCGGAATTTTCTAAAACATAACAGCGCTGACATCCTGCTGATGGTTTATTGTTCAGCATATTTTGTCGGAGTTCTTTATATTTTTCTGAATTCCAAATTTCTTTGAGCGATTGATTTGTACCATTGCCGTAGACATTGTCATAGGGAGATACACAACAAGGGATAACAGAGCTGTCAGGCATCACGTGAAGGTGAATCCAAGGTATGAGACAAAATGTCTTGGAATCCTTCAATTCCTGTAATTCTTTTTCCAAATTTCTCTCCATCAACTATAATTAAGACTAGCCTAATTAGCACTGATAGTTAATCATTAAAACGTAAGACAATTTTAGGTTAAGCATGGACGAAAAACCAATTGAAAAAGCATTTTGTATCCTTCCTTGGATTCACAGTTTTGTGAACAGTGACGGAAATTATCAAGTATGCTGTACAAGTGAAGAACATCACCGTGCAATCAAAGCGAATGACGGTAAGTACTTCAATATCAAAGACAAGCCGAGCCTTGATGAGGTCATGAACTCCGAATTCATGAAGAAAGTCCGTCGCGATATGATGGAAGGCAAATGGAATCCGGTATGCGCCCGTTGCTTAGTTACCGAATTGGACAACGGTGTCAGTCGAAGAATGATCGAAAATAAAAATTACGATCATGTTATTGTTGAATCTGTTCTTCAGACAAAACCTGACGGAACAATCCCAGTCAAATTCAAATCAATTGATTACCGTCTTGGTAATCTATGTAATTTGCAATGTCGAATGTGCGGCCCCCATTCTTCAACAGCTTGGTTGAAAGAGTGGAACAACGTAAAAATTGACAATGAAATGATGACTCCTGAGCGTAGAAAGGAACTCGAAAGTTTTGATTGGATTGAAAAAGATCATCTCTTCCAAGAGTTCAAACAAAAGCTGGAACATGCAGAACACCTCCACTTCGCCGGAGGAGAGCCCTTAATTACACCTCAGATGGCGAGAATGTTAAAATACTGTATCGACAGTGGTTATGCTAAAAATATCACGCTGACTTACAATACTAATCTCACTAAGCTTCCTGAAAACATTTTGGAATTATGGAGAGGTTTCAAGGCCGTACGTTTGTTGTGTTCTGTAGACGGATTCGGTCCCGTAAACGATTACATCAGACATCCTTCAAAATGGGATGTGCTCGATAGAAATTTAACTTTTCTCGATCAAAACGCTGAAAAATATCAGTTGGAAGAAATCTTGCTGTCTTGTACTGTTCAAATTTATAACGTTCTTGATCTGCCAAACCTCTTTGCTTATTTGAAGAAATTCAAAAAAGTTGTACCTGCTGCGAATTTAATTAATTTGCACATTCCAAGTTATCTTCAGTCGAGTGTATTGCCTGATGAAATCAAAGTTGTAGCGACTGAAAGATTGACTAAGTTGTACGATGAACTCAAAGATGAATTACCTGAAAGACATAAATATCTAGCAGAAAACATTCTGCAAGTTCTAAACTTCATGAATCAAAAAAATACTTCAGACCAACTTTCACTTTTTAAGAGAATCAATGGAAACATGGATAATATCAAAGGTGTAAAGATGGAGTCTGAACTGCCTGAACTTCATCAGTTGCTTAAAAAGCATACAGACTTATTTTAGAAGCTCTTTATCCATCATTTTCAATTAAGCTTTTTAACTACAATATTCTTAATTGAAGGGTACACAATTTCGGCGAACTTCTCATACCCCATGATGTTAAAGTGACCGTCATTCGGATATGAGTATTGATCAATTGTTAAGTCTTTAAAGCTGTTTTCAAAATCTCCAAAGAGATCAATAAAAGACACGTTTTTATATTTCTCAATTTCATTTTTCAATTCAATTTTTTTAATTTTATTCTCTAGCTCATATGGGTATGGGTGAAAGAAAATATGAAATGATTTATTCTCACTTAAAGTTTCGTTTTGGAATTCAACAGCTGTTTTTGCGATCGTCTTAATTGCATCTTGATCACTTTTTAATGCTTCATCTGGCGATTTTAAATCCCAATTCCATTTAAATGCCGTCTTCATTATTGCTCTAAATAGATGTGAGTTTTTCCATAGCGTTTCTACGAAAGAAAGCTCACCACTTTTTCTTTGAAATCTTTCAAATCCACCTTTTGATGAAATATCTGATATGTCAGATGTATTTAAAAAATAAAATATGATATCTGGATTATATACATTTAGTCTGCGATGAAAGAATTCCACTTCGCTAACGATGTCACCACCTGGTATTCCTCCGTTAATCACCGAAATTTTATTTTTAGGAAAATCTTTTTCTAAAAATTTCGAAACTTGTTCCGCAACAGTTTTTCCTTCGGGAGCACCCACTCCAAATGTAAATGAGTCTCCTAGAAACAAAATTCTTAGTTCATTTTTCTCTTTGTTGGAGAACTCTGGACCTCTGATTGATAGCGAATTCAAATTGATATCTGGAAAATCGAAATCAATCGTCTTGTGTGTATGTTTTGAATGTGTTGGAAAAGGAATCACTTCTGACGGTGAAACGTATGTGCCTTTATAATTGATTTCGGTGTAGGTTTTAACGATGCCTGATAATCTTACAAATGATTCACATAAAACAATTGTTAGTATTACTGAGAACAGAATTGCGAGTTTTTTCATATTCCAATTAAAATACTAATCAATCAATAAATCAACATACTCCTGCGCAGCCAAAAGTGGAAGTTTATTTCCTGCGCTTACTTCGGCTTCAATTTTTTGCTTCTTTTTCTTCAAAGTTTCGTTGGAGTTAATTTTGAGTTCAAGTAATTCATGAACCAACTTGTTGAACCAGGCTTTATTCTGAGAAAGTCGTTTTTGTTCGAGATTACCATTGAGAATCATTTGAGATTTGAAATCCATCATCATCTCATAAATCTTATCCAGGTTCTTTTTTTCCAGAGCGCTACAGTGGGTGACTTTCATTTTCCAATTAGAACTTTGAGAGATAAATTCAATCGCACTTGAGTATTGTGATTGCGCCTTCATCGCCATAGTTAATTGATCACCATCAGCTTTATTGATGATGATTGCGTCTGCTAGTTCTAAAATTCCTTTTTTTATGCCTTGTAATTCATCACCGGCATTTGGGAGCATGAGAATGGAAAAGAAGTCGACCATTCCGGCCGCTTCGTACTCAGATTGTCCAACACCAACCGTTTCAACAAGAATAATATCGAATCCAGCTGCTTCACAAAGAAGGATGCTTTCGCGAGTTTTTTGAGAAACACCGCCAAGGAAACCTGAACTTGGTGAAGGTCTAATGAATGAATGTGGATTCTGTGAAAGAAGCTCCATTCGTGTTTTATCGCCAAGAATAGATCCACCAGAAAGTGGGGAACTTGGGTCAATTGCAAGAACCGCAACTTTGTGGCCCTGACTAATGAGATAGAGGCCAAAATTTTCAATGAAAGTTGATTTGCCGACACCGGGTACACCAGTTATGCCTATCCTGAAACTTTTTCCAGCATGAGGAAGAACGTTTTTAAGAAGTTCTTGTGCCTCTAGATTGTCCGCAGGTAAAGAACTTTCCACCAGGGTTATAGATTTAGCAAGAGTTCTTCTATCGCCCTTTAAGAGCTTATCAAGCTCAATTTTCATGAACGCTTTTCCTGATAAGCTTTTAGTAGTTCTTCAGCACAATAAGGAATGGTTGTTCCTGGTCCGAAAATCCTACTTACGCCGGCCTTAAATAAAAATTCATAATCTTGTTTTGGAATAACTCCACCAGCGACAACTATAATATCATCAGCTCCCTGAGCTTTGAGTTCATTCACTAATTCTGGAATTAAAGTTTTGTGTCCTGCCGCTAAAGATGAGGATGCTACGAAATGAACATCATTTTCAATTGCTTGTTTAACGACTTCTTGTGGAGTCGAGAACAATGGAGAAAGATCAACGTCGAAACCTAAATCTGCTAAACCAGTAGCTACAACTTTAGCTCCGCGGTCGTGACCATCTTGGCCCATTTTGGAAATGAGGATTCTTGGTCTTCTACCTTCTTTAGCGATAAAAGCTTCAATCATTTCTTTAATCATCTTTGTTTCCTGTGCATTGTTCATGTCATATGAATGTCCGTAGACGCCTGAAACAGTTTGTGTAGTTGCACTGTAACGTCCCCAAACTTTTTCGAGCGCATAAGTGATTTCACCAACTGAAGCTCTTAAGCGAGCAGCCGTGATAGCAAGTTCTAAAGCGTTTCCTTCACCTGTCTCAGCGTAACGAGTAAGCGCCTGTAGAGCATCCATTACTTTTTCGTCATCACGATTATTGCGCAAATGATCCAGTCGCTTTAACTGGCTTTCACGAACTTTATGATTATCAATTTCTAAAATTTCAATTTCGTCTTCGTTTTTCAATCGATATTTGTTAACACCAACAATTGTATCTAAGCCTTTATCGATTCTCGCTTGTTTTTTGGCAGCTGCTTGTTCGATATTAAGTTTGGGCATTCCGGTTTCAATCGCTTTTGCCATACCACCAAGTTTTTCAACTTCTTCAATCATCGCCCATGCTTTATCAGCAATATCTTTCGTTAGCGATTCCATCATGAAAGATCCCCCCCAAGGGTCCACAACTTTCGTGATATTCGTTTCTTCCTGAAGAATGATTTGAGTATTTCTTGCGATTCG
This sequence comes from uncultured Bacteriovorax sp., assembly GCA_946480715.1. The sequence goes on from CAMLKK010000011.1 coordinate 30,151, forward strand.
TGCCGAAAAATCTGTTGGAAGTGCAATCGCTTCATCAAATGAATTTGTATGGAGTGATTGTGTACCACCAAAAACAGCGGCCATTGCTTCAACAGTTGTTCTGATAATGTTGTTATATGGATCTTGTTCAGTTAAAGACCAACCCGAAGTTTGACAATGGGTTCTTAGAATTTTTGAATCTTCCTTCGTTGGATTATATTTTGAAACGATCTTATGCCATAGAAGTCTAGCAGCTCTAAGTTTTGCGATCTCCATGTAAAAATTCATTCCGATTCCAAAGAAAAATGAAAGTCGGGGAGCGAAGTCATCAATCGACAATCCTGATTTTAATGCCGTTTCGATGTACTCCTTTCCGTCAGCAAGTGTGTAAGCTAGTTCTAGAGCTGCATCAGCTCCTGCTTCCTGCATGTGATAACCAGAAATAGAAATAGAATTGTATTTCGGCATGTATTTCGAAGTGTATGCAAAAATATCTGCAATGATTTTCATCGAAGGTTTCGGAGGAAAGATGTAAGTATTTCGGACCATAAATTCTTTCAGAATATCGTTTTGAATTGTTCCTGAAAGTTTGTCTGGAGTTACTCCTTGCTCTTCAGCGGCTACAATGTAATTGGCCAAAATGGGGAGGACGGCTCCGTTCATTGTCATCGAAACCGAAACTTTATCGAGCGGAATTCCATCGAAAAGAATTTTCATATCTTCAACAGAATCGATTGCTACACCTGCTTTTCCAACATCGCCACTTACTCGCGGGTGATCAGAATCATAACCACGGTGAGTTGCTAAATCGAATGCAACTGAAACACCTTGCCCACCAGCTGCTAGGGATCGTCTATAAAATGCATTTGATTCTTCGGCAGTTGAAAAACCTGCATACTGTCGAATTGTCCATGGTCTGCCTGCATACATAGTTGCTTTTGGTCCACGAACGTATGGGCCGAAACCTGGCATGCTATCAACGAAGTCGATTTTTTCAACATCCGCTTTAGTGTAAAGTGGTTTTACAACAATACCTTCGGGGCTATTCCAAGAAAGAGCTTCTGCTGTCTTGCCTTTTGTCTCTTTCTCAACAAGTTTTTTCCAATCGTTTATATTTTTTTCCAATGACATGAGGTGATCCTGGTAGGGAAATAATTTCCTCCATTTTAGAAGAGAAGGTAAATGAAGTAAAATTTAATATGGCCCTGTCATTCAGTGGGGAATCTCTAGGAGAAGTGTCTCATGAGTCAAAAGACTGATCTCGTCCTTGAAAGCTCTTTACAGGTTTTTTTCTACGACCATCTTCAAGAATTTAATAAGAAATCTCTTAAGCCATTGCCCAATGAGACAATCTTTTATTCCAGCTTGGTCATGGATAATTACGGTGTGTCAGAGAAATTCTTTGAGCAGGTGAATGGAAAGGCCAAGGAAAAAATATTAGGAATTAAACTGCTGGAGTCTAGCCAGTTTCCGAAAGAAAAACAGAAACAAATCCTTAAAGACATCGCTGAAACCTCACTATTAATTTGCGGATACTTTGCCGATTCACTTAATAGAAAAATTATCGATGTGAATTATTACCAAGATCTGGGAGTGATTGCATACGGACGTTTGAATTCATTTATGCCTTCTGCTTACGACATACCATCTTTTTATAAATTGATGGCCCAGTCGTTCAGTGACGTAACTTTACTTATGAATTTTGTGGCGAAAAAATATTCTGCAGAAAGCGATAAAGACCTTCCGTGGCTTATATTACCGCAACGGAAGGTCTCTTAAATTATTCTCGACCAACAATGATCGTGTTCCATTTTTGTGAGAGTATCTTTTTGATATTTTTTTGGAAATCTTCGTGCTTCAAATTCTCAATGTCGTTATTTCCTCGATAATAGTAATCGAGTCCTTGTGATTGAAGAACTGGAACTGAGTAAATGCTGGCGTAGTCTTCATTTGTTTGAACGTTGATCAAATTCTGGCCTTTGATCATCGTCTTGATTCTCATGAAATCTTCTTCTGGAAGACCATTCTCTTTAATTTTATTAATAAGTTCTTTAATAGCTACAAGTGCTTTGGGAACTTTGTCATGTCCAGAGGCCATGTAAATTCCGAAATAACCACCTTCAATGGCCGAGAAGTGAACAGGCTGAGCTGAATAACATAGACCTTGTCTATCTCTCACTTCCACAAATAATTCAGATGATTGTCCAGATAAGTGAGTCGTTAACATTTTTAGATATAAATTTTCTGGTGATCCCATTTTCCCGCATGGAATTCCATAGAAAATTTGAGTCTGTTCACGATCGAATTTGATAAATCGTTCAGCTCCAGTTGTTGATTTGTATTTTTTGAATTGAACTTTCGTACTCTTTCGAGCTGGTAGAGCATCGAATAGTGGTTTCAAGTTTTCTAAAACCTCTTCTAACGAAGCATCTCCACAGTACGAGATCAGCATTTCTTTTGATTTTAAGTTTTTCTTATGAGTATCTAAAATCTTTTTCTGTGTGACTTGTTTAATCGATTCGTTCGTCCCCAATGGATTCAAGGCATATGGGTGAGTTCCAAAGAATAACTTTTGAGCTTCTTTAAAACATTGTTTGACCGGATCTTGTTTTTGGTTAACAAGCGATCTTAATGACAATTGTTTTTCATGATTAAGATATTTTTGTGGCATGTCCGGCTTAAGTAAAGCACCAGAGAAATGTTTAAGCAGACTGAGAAAATGTTCAGAAAGTCCATGAACTAATAAACCATAGGCATTTTTTCCTGCGAACCCATTAATGTTTGAAGATTTTTCTTCTAACTCTTGCTTAATTTTTTCATAACTGATTTTACTGTGACCTTTCGTCAGCATTGAACTGATGAAATGATAGTAGCCGTTGTTTTTTGTAGTCTCCTCTGTCAATCCACCACGGAGATAAGCCTGAAGCACAAAAGTTGGTGTCATTTCATTGCGACGGTAAACGAGAGAAACACCCGGCTTGATCTTAATAAGTTTTACTTGCTGATCGTATTCTGAAGTTTCAATTTTATACTTATTGGTCGCTTTAGCCGAAAGATTGGTGCGAATTTTTGCAAGTTGAGTTTGAAATTGAGTGAGAGTTTTTTTCGCTTGGTCGCTGTTGGCCTCTTTAGGAAGCTGTAAACTTAAGTGGAAATTTTTAGAAAAAATGCTTTTTAGTGAGTGGTTAACTGCGCTTGGATGAGTCGATTTTATACGATCAATAAACTCTTCTTCGCATTTAATATCACCGTTCTGAGCATAACTATGTCCAAATGAAAATGAGAACGATTCTATTGACTCCAACTCGTAAACTTTTGAAGAGAGATATTGATTTTTAATTTTTTGGACTTCATCTACCGCTAATCCATCTTTCAAAGCGGTTTCTACAGTTTGTAAAAAGCGTTTTAAAACTTCATTCATGTTTTTATGTGGAAACACTAAACGGATAAAATGAGCACCACCATGGGCCATGAACATCGTTGAAGCTGAAGCAACGTTGGCCAGTGTTTTATCCAAAACTAAAGATTTATAGAGACGAGATGTTTCACCATATCCCAAACAATTGATCGCAAGATCTTCACTTGCGGCTTCACGTTCATTGTAATGAGGGGCTTTCAGCACCATAGTTAAAGTGGCCATACCAACTTCTTTTTGGTGAACATCAACTGTCGGTTTGTTTTTTAATTCGAACTCAGGAAAAGAACTTTCTGGTCCTTCTGGGAGTTTGTATTGCTCAATAACCTTTTCGATCTCTTCACGGTTTGTTAAATCACCTGCCACAATCAACATTGAGTTCGAAAGGTTGTAAAAATTATTGCGGAAAAAATTTAATTGATCGATCGAAAAGTTTTTGATCGTATCTTCGCGGCCTAAAATTTGATGAGCATATGGTCCATCGAATGCAGAACTTTGAAGTTTTCCGAAAGCAAATTGGCTTGGACTATCAATTGAGCGACGGAACTCCTCAAATACAACTCCGCGCTCAGGAATTAGATCCTCTTCCCTGAACATGGGATTCGCAACCATATCCATTAAAATATTAGTCGAATCTTTAAGTCTGTCAGAAGGACTGTTTATGTAATAACAAGTGTAATCAAAAGATGTGAACGCATTTATTTCTCCACCAAAAGATTCAACTTCAAACGCGATCTGTGCACCTGGACGAGTTTCTGTTCCTTTAAAAAACATGTGCTCTAAAAAATGAGCGATACCTTCGTGATCATATTTTTCAAGCGCACTTCCGGCCCTGAACCACATTTGAACTGTAGCCGCAGTAGAACCAGGTGCATGTACGAATAGGGTTTTAAGATTGTTTTTTAGAGTAACCAGTTGATGCTGCATTTTAATTCCTTTTTCTCCAACTTTTGGGTAAGTTCATTATAGCCTTCTTACGGAATATGTCCCCAGAGATTTTTATAGATTTTTAGAGTTAAATGACAAAAAAAATAGACTCTCTCTACATTCACTTTCCCTTCTGTTTGCACCTGTGCAATTACTGCGATTTTTTTAAGCGTAAAAGTGATGCATCCAAATCAGATTTAGATTTTTTTGAACAGTTTCTTATTCGAAGTTTCAATCGACATGAAATCCTGACAAAAGAATATGGTTATTCCTTTGTGCCCCTCAAAACCCTTTATATAGGAGGAGGAACACCTTCACTATGGGGTGAGAGTGGAGCTCAGTTTTTAAAGCAGTTCCTTGCTGATAGGGGAATCACTTTAGACAAAGATGTCGAATTTACACTGGAAGTTAATCCTAAGGCATGGACGGAAAAAGGAATAGAATCTTTCGAAAACGCAGGAGTTAATCGTTTTTCCATTGGTGTTCAAACTCTGAATAAAAATTTACTTCCACTTTTAGAAAGAACTCACAACATCGATGATGTTTTTGAAACGCTCGATTTTTTCTCAAAAAGAGGTTCTAATTTTTCAGTGGATTTTATGTTGGGTCTTCCTTCTTCAGACAAACATGGAAGAAATATTGAAGATGAGTTGAAGCGTGTTTTGCAATTCAATCCTCAGCATTTCAGTGTGTATATTTTGACAGTAAAAAGTAACTACAAACATTTCACAACACTGCCCCATGAAGACTGGATCCATGATGAATATCTAAAAACGGCTGATTTTCTCCTTGGTCACGGATTTAACCATTATGAGGTTTCTAATTTCTCCCGTCCTTCGAAAGAATCGCAACATAATCTGAATTATTGGCGATCTCATACAGTAGCAGCATTAGGAGCTTCAGCTACTGGTTTTCTTGCTGAGAAACGTCTGCGATACAAATGGAAAACACAAGAAGAAGAAATCGAAATAGAAAATTTGACCGAGAAAGAATTTGCGCTGGAGAAGATTTACATGTCTCTAAGGTCAGATATCGGTCTGTCTAGAGATGCTCTTTCTAAAGCTGAACATTTTGATGTTCTTGCAAAAAAATGGAATGCTTCTGGTTACCTAAAAAGATTAACAGCTGATAAATTGCAATTAAATAGTCATGGTTTCCTCATGCTTGATTCACTCATGAACGATCTTTTTATCTATCTTGAATAGTGAATATTCATAATGAGATGGTATCGATTTGTGTCTGAGATATTAACTGCTCGATGTTTACGACTCACATCTATTATATAAATTGAACCATCAGCATTGAGATGGTGTCTTTCATTTTCATAATCAAAGAAGCAATTATCATTGGTAATGATGGGGATGTGTAAACGGAATTTTTTTTCTCCGTCACGACTATCACCATCTGTGTGCCAATAGGCTTCTGATTCACAATGAGGTGCAAGCACAGCTATTCGTATTCGCGATAGTTGGATGTTGGGATCGGCTAATTTTATAAGCTTAACGACTTCCAAAATATAATCTTTGTAAATTGGAGTGGGAGTCGTGAAATCGTTTTGAGTGAAAAGTTCAAATAAATCATTTTTTAATGTATGGGGCGTGTTGGGATCATTAACTTTTTCACCCGATTGCCATCCATCTTCTATAGTGCCGTTGCTAGATGTAATCGACCATCCTCCCCAAACGCCATTTTGTTTTAGATACGGTGGATAATTATCAATAACAAATTGAAGGTAGTTCTTAAGTTTAACAATATCGATTTTTTGATCGAGCCTAATGATCATTTTTTATAAATCCTTATTCCGTGCTGGAAGGATAAGCTTCTTACGCATATCAATTCAGTATCAGGGCTTTCAAGTTCCTGAAGGGCGGCGCCATTTGATAAGAGAACGTTGAATACAGGATCTAAGCAATCGCTTAGTGATGGTCGAGGGTTATAAATAATCCATTCTGAAAAATCAGAATTCTTTAAAAGTATAGTTGTGGGAAATTCTGGAAAATTTAAAGCAATATTTTTTTTGCTGTTTTGAGATTGATGGAAATAGATCTCTAATTTGCTTTCAATTTTTTCTAATGCAGAAAGTTCGAATTCATCATTAATAAAGATGAGAAGTTTTTTTACTTTTTCTGTAGATTTCCTTTTTGAATAAAAGAATATTTTAGAATTTTGGAATTCAAGAAGTTCAGAGTAAAAAGGACAATCATAATTTTGAAATTCATTGTTCCAAAAAGTTTGGGGTGAAAAATGACTATTTATTTTCATTCTTCACTCCAAAATGACTTATAAAGAAATTCATATTGCTCAAAATTAATTTGTCCCGATGGTGAATATAAATTTAGAGCTTGATTGCCTAGGATATCGCTAAATCCTGAAAAGGAATCCGAAGTGTTTACAATTTTTGATATATATTGAGAGAACTTTATATCTGCAAGTTCATCATGAATCGAGTGAGCGAATGTCTCTCGGCTGGAAGAATTTATTTCTAAAAGGTTATGAAGAGATTCGCTTGATGTTTGTTCGATTGTTAATTCATTGTTGTCCCAGAAAACATTTTTCCCTGCGGAAAATTTTTTCCCCAGTTTAAGTGTATCTAGAAATCCACACCATTTAGTGAGAAGACATGGGCATCCGGTTGCTAAGGCTTCTAGCGGGGAGTATCCATAATCTTCGTCGTGATAGAGAGAATAACTTAAAAAGAGATCAGCTGCATTGTAATAAGCATTAAGCTTTCTGTGATCCTGGCGTTGGATGAAATGAATATTTTTGTTTTTTAATTTAGCGAGCAGTGTGGATAACTCAAAATAATATTCACCGGGGCGATACGACTTTTCAAAAAAAGTTGGATTTTCAAAATGGTCCAATGGCCCAATCAGTGCAAGATGATAGTGAGGATTATTCAATTGCCAGCGATCAAACTCTTCAATCAGCAAATGGATATTTTTTTGCGCCGAAATTCTTCCGGTATAGAGAAACAGTTTATCTTCGTTTTTTAGAGATAGCTCGTCACGTATATTTCGTCGAAGTTCTTTGGAAAAATAAAACGACTCCAAATTTATTGGAAATGGCATCACTGTCACTGATGTCGGTTGCTTCACTGTTTTTTCAATTAGTTTTTGGAAGCTTGTTGAAGCTGACACCCAGGTAACGTTCTTGCCTAATAAGGCATCTTCTAATTTTAAATAAAAAGAACTCTTGCGAATGTAATCACCAAAAAGATGAAAAACAAAATGACTTCCAGAAGGTGTTTTCAATATGAATTGATGAAAATCTGGATGTGTAACAACCATTGGGTGAATAATGACAAAACGAGTATTAGATTTTTCTGCTGATAAATTATTTGAAGTTATGATTTTTAAATTAGGTATATTTTTGGAATATAAACGTATTAGATTATGACTTATTTCAGTCACGCTATCTTGATCTTGAATTTCAGACGTGACGAGAACTGTTTGCATGAAAACTCTACGTCGAGCTTTGTGGATTCTCGTGAAAGCTCACTAGTTTGAAATTTTCTAATTCGTTCAATAGATCATCAATTTCTTTGTTGAATAGACCAGATGCAATTTTTCTTTCCATTTCAACTTCGAGGACAATTTCAGAAAGCTTTCTATCACCGGTGAATTTTTTGCAAATATCAGCAGCAACGCCATCAAGTGAAAAACCTCTATTAGTATTAGAATTGAAGAGGAAAAGTTCTTCACGACTTGTATTGCTTGGGAAGATTTGGGCTTCTAATTTCGGATAGTGATTAGAGTACTTCATTTTAATAACAAGCACCGGCCCCGACTGGGCTTGAAGGCACAATAAGACTGATAATTTGAATTGCGGTCAGCGGCTTTAGTGTGCCAAAGTAAGGTTTTTCAACCTGCCCTTCGTCACTACCTTTTGGCTGACTATTTTCATCTTCTTTTTTCATCAATCTTTATCCTTATAATCTCAGTATAATGTAAAAGCGCTGATTTACAAACCTAGTTTAATTAGGATGACTAATTACTGACAGTTGGGAGCATTATTTAAACAAATAATCAAAAATGGCCGACGGTAGCGGTAGGTTATTGCCAGTATTTATGGCCACTAGCTCTCCAAAACAAAAAAAGGATGGAATTATCAAGGACTTCATTGAGATAATATATGTCACTAGAATAAGGACTGTTAATGAAGCTGTTGCTGATAAAGAGCCGGGATGAATCCAGTTGGGGAAGTTGTAAGGTCATCTCACCTAACTTGCATGAACTTTACAAACAGTTGAGCATTCACGAGATCGAATGGTTCAGCATTCCACAAGAGTTAATTCGATCAGAGCTTGGTTCTAAGAAATCTTCAATTGAAGAACTTAAAAATAAAATTTCCAGTTGGAAGCCGGATCGAATTATATTTTTAGATCATCTTCCAGTTCCTTCAAGCATTCTAGGTCATCTCTCACTGCATATGCAGTTGAGAAAACTTCCACCTCTTATATTTCACATTTATGGTGATTTTACGTATTTTTCATCGGAGTGGCTTTTTCTTAATACTGAACTTCGAGAACATCCAATTAGATTCATTGTTGCATCTGAATCACAAAAACGTTTATTGGAATTTTTTCTTGAAGGCACTCATTCATCAGTGAGTAAATTGTGTTTTCCTGTAAATGAAAATGATTATTTTTTTGACTTAAAAGAAAGATTAGAAGTTAGAGAAAATTTGAATCTTGCTCAAGATGATTTAGCGGTTCTCTATTCTGGTCGCATTAGTTTACAGAAAAATGTTGATACCTTAATCAGAAAATTCGCTGAAGAGAGATCGCGAAATCCAAAATTGAAGCTTTTTATAGCTGGGGCGTTTGATGATGTTGGTGCGGATTTTTTGGGTTACAGCACTTACCACGGTTACATGTTCCATAAAATGCATAATCTGCTAAAAAGTTTGGATCAGGATGTGGTTAAGGACATCCATTTTTTGGGAAACCAGAAAAAAAATGATTTACGACGATTGAAAGCAGCGGCCGATTGTTTCGTGAGTTTAAGTCTCTATCACGATGAAGATTATGGAATGTCACCTGCAGAAGCACTATGCACCGGTTTGCCTTCTCTTCTAACTGACTGGGGAGGGTATAGCTCATTTGCAGGCAATCAAGAATGGTCATGCAAACTGGTTGACGTAGACATCACAGAATTTGGTCTTGAAATTGATATTGATAGTGTCGGTAATTTTCTTTCAGATATTGCTGTTGAAAAAAGAGATATGGAAGAAGGAAAAGAGTTACGAAGAGAATTACGATCTAAAAAATTTCAAGAAGCCTTTTCAATAAAAGGTAACGTTCCAGTTTTACAAAGCATCCTTGAACAAGACATAAATCCATTTGAAGGTTTTAATTGGTATTTAGAACAGTATGCTAATGCTCTGGGAATGAACTGGTCAAAGAGCAAACTCAATAAATTTCTAAATCCCGATCGCCGAAGTTTTTATTACAATGTTTATAAAAACTATATCTCTGCTTTAAAAGGAACTGAAAAATGACAAAGCAAAAAGAAATTATTCAGTGGAGCTATGATTTCATTCAAAACTATTATTTGAACAATACGGAAACGATTACTGATCAAGAGCGAACCTATCTAAGTTATTTAAGTCCTTTTGCTGATAAATATTTTGGTCCAACGAATCCGGCCTTAATTTTCGGTGGAGTTGATGTGGCCCAACTCATGAAAAAAAACATTTGGACCATTAGAGATGGACTTATTCCATTGTCGATGTTTTTTCGTGATAACACACTTAAACCTGACAAAGTAAAACTCATGATTCACAAAGACCTCTGGTTTATCGTGCCTGAGGAATGGAGATCATCTGTAACCTTTTACGAAATTGTTGCGAACACAAATTACTCTCAGAAAAATCCACCAAAGCGCATGATCATCATGGGGAGCCCAAACGAAACTTTAGCAGACCCAGATGAATTTGTTGAAGACATTGAGGGAATTGCAAAATCACTTGGGCGCAAAAACATCGATGCAATGGAGATCATTGGTTTCTTCCCTAATAAAAGAACAGATTTATGGGGAAGATGGCAGGATGAAAATATTTTTAGTTATGCCAAAGTCCTATTCAAAGAATTTAAACTGGATATCAAGTTTCCGGAATGGCAAATGCTAAAGAATGAAATGAATCTTAAAGATACTGTATATTGCGAAATTAACAGAGGTCATTTTATTAAAGATTCATTTCCTCTACATTTGTTTTTGTCGAGAGGGGCAGGTCTGCTGGATTCAACAAAAGAGAAAGCACCTCTCCTAGAAATAAATACAATTCCATTGAGTCTTTATCACAAAATTAAAACTTACAGTTTGGATGAAAAAAATTGTCCTCAATATATTGATCCACTTTCTGATGATCAATTACCGTATTTAAGAAAGATAATTGAGAAAGGTACTAATCCTAGAAATATCGGTGCAGGCTGGGAGAAGTGGTATGGCACATATGTTAAGCGCTACTATAAAAATAATGAGCTGATTTAATGAAAAAAAATATTCTTATCATACGTTCTTCGAAGCTTTCATCTTGGGGAAGTTGTAAGGTTATCTCTCCCAACCTACAAGCAGCTTATGAGTATCTTAAGGGGGAAGACCTAGAATTGACCTATTTTGATATTCCTGAACTTTTCTTAAAAGAAGAATTTATTCACGGACAAAACATCATTGAATCGCTAGTTAATCTAATTAAGCAGAATAATTTTTCAGAAATTGTCTTAATCGACCATGTTCCTAATCCACCCAAGATTTTACTCTATTTTGAGTTTTATATTGATTATAACAAGCTCCCACCATTAGTCTTTCATGTTTACGGAGACTTTACATTTTTTGCCAATGATTGGCAGAGACTCTCACAGAAATTAAAAGGACATCCTGTTAAGTTTATTGTTGCATCGGAATCACAAAAAAAATTAATGAACTTTTTCTCTGAAAGCGACATTACATTAGAGCAGTATTTGTTCCCAGTTAATGAGAAAGAATATTTTTTCAATGAAGAAGAGCGAGAGCAGACGAGAAAAAAATTCGGAATTAATTCTGATGAGAAGGTTGTGCTCTATAGCGGCCGAGTAAGCTTACAAAAAAATGTCGATCTTTTGGTACAGGAGTTTCAGGAAATATATAAATTCTCAAAAGGGAAGGCCCACCTCTGGATTGCTGGGTCATTCGACGATATCGGTGCAACTTTTATGGGGGTTGGAACAAGGGAAGGTTATCTATTTTCTAAGATGCATAGTCTGCTCGAAACTTTCGATTCCGGATGCAGAAAAAATATTCACTTCTTGGGACATCAAAACAAAAAGCAATTACGACAATTGAAAAATGGTGCTGACATGTTTGTAAGTCTGAGTCTTTATCACGATGAAGATTATGGAATGTCACCTGCTGAGGCGCTGAGCTGTGGATTACCAAGTTTATTAACTGACTGGGGAGGATATTCTTCATTTGCTAACTCCAAGTGGGATTGCTATTTGATGCCCGTCACTCTTACGCCATACGGACATTTACTTAAGGTCGATACATTTCTGGATTTCTACAAGCGATTTAGCCAAGAAACAAATTTAAAAAGACGTGCACAAAGAGCAAATGATTTTAGCTCCGAATTTGGAATTGTTGGATCATCGTCTAAACTGAAAAGTATTTTGATGAAGCCATTTAGTAAGTTTGGCGGGTTCAAATGGTCTCTTGGATATTATTCAAACGAATTCTGGGCAGTAAGGATTTGGAAAGAATTAAGCAAACAGCTGACACCTTCAAGTGACACCTTTTATAATGAAGTTTATCAACATTACATTTCTGGTAAGACAGAAAATAAGTGGGACTAATGACAGATCAATATGTTCAATGGGGCTTCGAGCTCATAAAAAATTCATACCTCAATAAAAAACAGCACAGTGATTCCAAGGATGAGCTCTATCTGCATTATTTATCACCATTTTCCCAAGAATTCTTTGGTAGTCATTCGCCAGTGTTATTGTTTGGTGGTCACGATTTTAAAGAGGTAGAAAAAAATAAGACAGTCTCATTAAGAGACGGGCTGATACCACTTTATATATTTTTTGAAACATTCAAGGCAAAAGACTTTTCATGTGAATTGATGATTCATAAAGATTTCTGGTTCATTGTTCCAGATGACTGGCGAGAAAAAGTTCGGTTCTATAATGTTCGTTCTAAGAATGAATATAGTAAGTCTAATTTACCTTCTAAAATTATAGTAACAGGTATCCTTAACTCAACGTTTGTTGACCCAGATGAATTTGGTGAAAGCCTCGATCATTTGGCGAATACTTTGGGCAGAGAAAATCTTAAAAATATTGAAGTCATTTCTTACTTTCCCGATAAAAGAAACGATCTGTGGGGATCTTGGGAAGAAGACAATATACTTCGCTATTCAAAGATGATTTTCGAAAAACTTAAGCTAGATATTAAAACTCCAACATGGAGAGATCTGACAAATGAACTTGAATTCTTAGACTGTCTTTATTATGAAGTGAATGCAGGTCTATTTATTAAGGATAGTTTTGTACAATTCAAGACACTTTCAAAAGGTGCTGGATTGCTTCAGCAGAATTCAGAAGTTGGACCTTTCAAAAAAGTAGGCGAGATTCCAGCTTCACTTTACCACACATATGATATTTATAAGCTCGATGTGGATAAAGTCGGAAAATATTCTGCTCCATTCAGTCGTGAAAAAATTCCTTATTTTAAGAGAATAGCTGAGAATGATTTCAATGGTGTTCGTATCAATATGTATTGGGAGCAGTGGTTTGCAAGCTATCTAAAGAAAGTTATCAAAGATAGAAAGCTTCAAAAATAATCAAAAGTATTTTTGGCGATTTTTTTGGATTAAGTAATCAAGACCGTAGTAGAAAATGGCACCTAGGGCGCTCAATAAAAATATTGAAGAATAGACGTTGATTAGTTTGAATTGATCCCATGAGCGCCAAATAAAATAGCCGAGCCCATTGTTGCTGGCAGTTGTTTCACTCACAACAACTAGAGTTAAACCATAATTAAGCGCTAATTTCAGGCCAGTTAATATTTCTAACTGGCTACCTTTTAAAAGATAATGCCAGCAGTAATCAAAGGTTTTTAAAGGATATATTTTTAATATGTCAGCAGTTGGACCATTGAGAACTTTTCTAAATCCCAGTCGGCTATTAATAAACACGGGATAAAAAATTCCAACAGCAATCAAAGCAATTTTCGATTTTTCATCAATACCGAAAACGAGAAGCATTAGAGGATATATCGCAACTTTAGGTAGCGGAAAGGTTAAAGCAACAAAAGGATTTATAAGATGGTCGAACAAGCGGTTAGTGCTTGTTAAGAGTGCCAGCATTATAGCGACTGGAAAAGTAAGCAGTGATGCCCACAAGAGGCGTTTTAGGCTGAGTATGACATTCAAAGTAAAATCACTATCGCTTTTTAAAAGTTGGATAAGATTGAGTGTAATTTTAAATGGAGATGGATAGAACCCCGGATCAATAACTGAGAATACTGTCATTAAGTGCCAAACAATCAAAAAGAGGAGAATACTTATGATTGATTTCATCTCTTCTCCACCAAATAGCACTCATAAATTTTTTTAAATAAATCAGAGTAATGAGGTTTTGCCCTTTCATTTATTAGTGATGATGAATGTGTATCCTCATTGGTTTTAACTTCAAACGAGTGTGAGATGTTTTGTGTTTTCTTCGAAAGAAATGAAATGCTGTGAGATAGATATATGGCCTCATCTATATCATGAGTAACTAGAATGATCGTTGGTTTATTTAAATTCCATAATTCGATTGTAAAATTGTATAAATCTTCTTTTTGAATTTGATCGAGATGGGAAAAAGGCTCATCCAGAAGTATTGTATCAGGATTATTGGTAAATGCGCGCAAGAGGTTAAATTTCTGCTTCGTGCCTCCTGATAATTGCTTAGGATATTTATCTAAATGCTCTTTAAGTTGAAAACGTTCGATGAGGTTTTCGTTGAGCAATTGTGAGGGATTACAAAGTTGCAGATTAGTTCGAATATCAAGCCAATTTAGAAAAGCTTCTTCCTGAAAAACAAATCCAAGTTTTTCGGATTTATTGTCAATCTCACCAGAATCAGGAAGACGAATTCTCGCCAATAGTTTCAATAAAAGGCTTTTTCCAGCACCCGTTGATCCTAGGATTGTATGAATTTTTTGTGGATCAAACTGCAGTGTAAGATCGTGAAGAACTCGCTTTGAGTTATAACTAACATTGACGTTTGATATTCTCAGTTGGTCCTCATTTTAAGCTTTTTTCTGCAAAATCAGAAAAGCTTGTATCGACAATCGTCTTAATATCCAATTGTTTTTTAATATAATTTTTCTCATACCACTTGATGTCTGTTTGAAGTTCTTTGATGTTTAGAGCACCATAAGGATTCAATCCAACGATCGCCATTTTTTCCCAGATAATATCATCTTCAATTTTAATGGATTTCTTAAGATCTGCAATAACTGCGGCACGGTTAATGTTTTTAACGAAAGCATTATTGTAGTCAGATATGCCTTTGCTATAGGCAACCATAAATTTTTTTGCTTCTTCCGGGTTATTCTGGATGAACTGTGGAGAGTAAAATAAAGCTCCACTTTGTTGTTTAGGATAAACTTCAGAACCCTTTCCAACTATTGTAGCAATGTTCTCTAGGACTGCTTTTGTCAAAAAAGGTTCAAGTTGAATTGTTGCATCTATAGTTCCGGCCTTGAGAGCAAGATTCATTTCCGCGTAAGACAACTTAACAAATGTAACATCTTTGCTGGTGAGTTTTCCCTTCTGCAGAAATCGCTCTGTTAAAATTTCCTGTGAGACTCCATCGAGTGATGTTAGACCCATTTTAAAACCTTTTAGGTCCTTAAGAGTTTTGAAACGACCACTTTTTAAATGTTCGTTTCTTACAATTAGAGCAAGATAATCTTTGTTAACAGCAATATGTCCTTTGTCGGCGACAATTTTAAATTTTTGTCCTTCTGCAATTGCATTAAACAATCCGGCCGTAATGTTACCAGCGCCTACATCCAATTCACCTTTTGATAATAACAAAGTCATTGGAGCACCTGAATTGTTGAAATCAGTAATCTCAACATCAAGACCTTGTTCTTTAAAGTAACCTCTTTCTTTCGCTAAGTAGATACCTGCTGAACTCACGACGGGTGAAGAACCCACTTTAATAGTTTTAGCAAACACTGATGATGAAAGAGATAAGAATAAAACGAGAACAAAAAGTTTCATGTGGGGCTCCATTAAATATTTACATATTTTGCAGCCTTGATGACTTAATAACAACCCGATAAATATCGGTTTCTAATTAAGACCGATTCGAGAGAGAACTTCTCGATTTAAAAGAGTTAATTCGCGACCATTTTCTTGAATCCATCCTTCTTCTCTAAACTCACTAAATAATCTTATGACTGTATCTTCTGCCGCGCCAACAATTGTTGCTACTTCCCCCCGAGTGAGTCGCCATTCAACGTAGTTTGAATCTGAATCCTTGAAGTCATCATAATAGTTAATGATAAATGTTGCTAATCGCTCTCTTACGTTCTTTTGTTTGTGATCGAGATTTTGTTTTTCGATAGAATTAATATCGCTTGAGAGTTTCTTGATTAAATGAAGTGAAAACTTTGTATTCCTTTTAAGGAGATCTAAAATAGTATCTATAGGGATAAAGCAAGCAGATGAATTTTTGAAGGCCTGAGCTGATCCCTTATAAGTATCTTCAATAAATAAACTTCTGTGCCCAGCTGTATCACCAGGAGACACAACTCTTACAATAGAATCACCATTGCCAGAGTCCTGCAATATTTTGAATCCACCACTTGCTATACAGTGAAGACCTGATGTGGGCTCACCCTGTTTGAAAGCAAATTGATTTCTTTTATAAACCATCAATCTTTTCGAACCATTAAGCTTTTTAAGTGATTCAGTATCTAAGTCAGAAAACAAACTTTTTTTCCAAACCGGACAACTCTCACATTTATCACTGCATGAATTACTCATTGATCACCTAATAGATGGAATAGACAAAATTAATATTTTTTTCAAAAGCTCCCAGGAAAAAAATCATTCCGCCAAGTACGAAAAAATAAATTAACCTCAGCCAGTTCGGACTTGAGTGGAATTTTTCCATAAATGTATCAAATGAATAACGCTGGAAAATTTCATAAGCCACTATAGCCATAACACTGATTAAAATAGAGCTTCGGTTGGCCATGAAGTAATGAATAAAATTACCTTGAAAATAAACAAGGCTCTTAATGATAGCCTGAAATTGATCAACGCTATTTGATTTGAAAAGGACGCCTGGTACAGATATGAGAATAGTATAAAAGAACAGCCATTGAAAAAATTTTATTAAAGTTGTTTTTGGTTTTTGTGGGAATAATTTTCTCCACTGATAATTTAAAGCGATCAATAGAACTTGGATGATGGCGTATAAAAAGTAAGTAAGCTTGATTCCATGCCAGAGGGCGAATACGTTGAATGTGATCAGCATCAGAAACGTAGGGCCAAACTTACTTATTCTGGTTGTCAGTAATGGATAAAAAACATATTTTCTGATCCAGCTGGTAAGTGACATGTGCCATCTTTTCCAAAACTCAATTATTGAACTCACTTGAAATGGTCGGTCGAAATTTTGAGGCAAATTCAATCCAAATACCAACCCGATTGCAAGAGCCAGATCAGTAAAGCCTGAAAAGTTAGCATAGATCTCGTATTTGTTTGCAAGAAAAGGAATGAAATAATTCTTCTCTGGTTGAAGTGAGGTATAGAGATCATTCGTTAAGAAACTAAGGTTGCCTGAGATTACATAAATTTTAAAAAGTCCTATGAAGGCTAGAACTAGTGCTTTTGTAATATCTCTTGATGAAAAAAGAATTGGTCGAGCAAATTCTTTAAAACTTTCACCCGAAACAATTGGTCCCGTGGCGAAGTTTCCCCAAAAAAAAGACAGTGAAAAAAATTGATGGATAGAGATGTTCTCTGAATGAAGATTTTTGGATTCTATGAGAATTGCGATCTGTTGGAAAACAAAAATTGATAGTCCCAATGGAATCAAAATATCATTTGTTTCAGGGAGTATATATTTGAACCAAGCGAGAAAAATTATATTCAAAAAGATGGCAGTCAACTTCAGCCAATTGATATTTGACATGCGAACGACGAAAAAATCTATAAGTGCTAAAACAATAAACCCCAGAATAAATTTAAAATTTATACAAGCTAAGTAATAGAGTGAAACTGTTGAAAGCAGGGCCCATCGCTTGGCAGGATTGAGGAAAAGTGCAAATAAAAATGCAACAGCAGTTAAAAATAGTATTAAAATAATAGAAACAGAGGCCATGTGGCATTCCGAGTTTATTTATGAAAGGTTCAGCTAAAATTTTAACAGAAGTTAATCGTTTGAGTCTATCCTCAATATGTGAGACGGAAACAAATCGAAGTCTAACATCTGAACAATTTAAAGAAGAGATAGGAAAGAGAGCGTTTGAGCTCGAACAAAGATTTGCTCTTCGTCCTGGGCAAAGTGTTGTCTTGCTTGAAAGTAATAATATAGGCTTTTTTGTCGATTTTTTTGCCCTATGGATTTTAGAAGTGACAGCTATTCCGGTCGACCCAAGCATGAAAGGTCACGGACTCGAGCTTTTTTGTGAAAAAATCAGACCCAATCTTTTGATAGATGATAATGAGATTAAAAACTTCCATGCAGAAGTAAATCCAATTCTGAACAATATCGCACTCATTCTTTTTACTTCTGGTAGCACAAGTTCACCTAAAGGTGTGCTTATTACCAAATCATCTTTGCTAAAAAAAATGGAAATAATGAAAACCTATATTTCTGAAAGTGAAGTTGAAAATGCACTTTGCTTTGTACCAACTTATTTTGGACACGGCCTTATCTGCAATAGTTTGTTTTGCATCTTTAATTCTATAAATTTTTATATTAGTCCTAAAATGACTCTTGATTATGCTTCACAATTTGCTGAGCTTTTAAAAAAATTTAAAATCACATTTTTCAGTACTGTTCCCAGCCATTGGGAAATGATTCTCAGTTTTTCAAGGGAATTGGATCAATCAAATTTAAAAAGAGTCCATTGTGCCAGCGCTCCACTTAGGGCAGAAAAAATCGATCCAATTTTAAAATGGCTTAAGAAAGTTCCTTTTTATGATGTCTATGGGGCAACGGAAATGCTTGGGTGGTTCGCCCATCGGAGAATAGAGAATATTGAGAATACAAGTTCATTTGAAATTTTTTGGAATGTGGATAAAAGTTTCTCAAAGGAAAATGAACTTGTTTTAAAATCAGATTATATGTTTAAGGGATATTGGAAGGGGAGTGAAGTAGAACCAGCAGTTGATTTTAATACAGGTGATATTTTTAGCGGTAATAAACTCATTGGAAGGTCAAAAAATATTATCATCAAAAATGGTCAAAAAATAAGCACAGATGATCTTAACGCTGAACTATTAAAACTGACACATGCAAAAGATGTTGCGACTTTTCCCGTTGATGATCGCTTCACTGGAGAGTCAATAGGCGTTTTTGTAGTTTTAAGGGATGCCTATTCTATTGATGAGTTTAAAGGAGATTGTCGAAAAAATTTAACCTCATTCAAAGTCCCGCAAATCTATGTAGTCGTCGACAAGATCCCTGTTAATAGTCGAGGAAAAGGTAGTTTGAGCTTATTGAAAGATGCTTATTTGGCGTTAAAGCAATGATAGATACAAAAATATTAAATATATTCAATGAAATTTTCGGAACAAACGTGAATTCCACGGATCTCGATCGAGATAATTTCCCAGAATGGGATTCAATGAAACATGCCGAGTTGATAATTGAAATACAAAAACAACTTTCGATCAAATTTGAAACAGATGACATAGTTAAGGTCAATAATCTTAAACAACTCGTAATAGCAGCATCTAGAAAGCTTCCAGCTCAATTTTGAGATGCTGAGTATATTTCTCAGCTCCTTCACCACTTAAATGACTTACATCCACAAAGTCTGCTTTCTTTAGTGCTGGATAATAACTGCCATCAATAATCTTCAAATTAGAATCGTTAAAAGATTTGAGATAGCTAATTACGCTTGAATCATACGTGGTAGAAGTAGAATCTTTTAACCGTGGAGTGCGTACGAAAAAAACGGGAAGATTATATTTACCTGCTTCATTCAAGATATAAGCCAGTGAGCTTCGTTCAATTTCAGGTGGAGCTATTTCATGCGAATAGTTCTCTTTGGGCGCATAGAACTCTTGTTCAGACAATTTACGATTTCTAGTTGGAAAATGCCCATTTGCTTCTTGAACCGATGTGGGGAAATTCGATCTATAATTGTCGAAATCAAAATCACTCATTGAAAGACGTTGTTTTAAGTTATTGAGTGAAGACTCAGTTAGATGAAGTTTTGATAAAAGATAATTTGTAAAATTCAAAATCAGAGAGGGTTCATTGCTTGTTAAAAGAACATCTTTAAATTTCACTATTTCATTAGGTATTAACAGATCCCATAAATCTGAATCATAGTGATCATCGATAAATGTTTGCGTGATGATGATTCCCTTTTGAACTTTGGAGAAATCCTGACTTTTTAAAACCTTTTTGGTCAAATATAGTGACGAACCAATCAAACAATAAGACCGTGATGATTCAGATAAAACTTTGGGAACAATGTTGTACAGACATGTTGAATCACCGATTATCAAATAATCATGCTTCTGGTCTCTTACATATGAATTGAGCTTATAGATTTCCTGTGTACGAATAGAGAATAAGTTTCCATTTTTATACACCCATATTTCAATTATCAACCAATAGAGACAGAAGAGACCTAGGCAGGTTGCCATCATTTTTAGGCGAATTTTCATCTTCCTAGAGCAAGTGAGTTTGGTCTTGAGGTTTTGTTGAATCATGCATTCTAAGAATAACACCATTTAGGAATGATGCAGAGTCTATTTCATGAGACTTCTTTATAAAAAGGGCGAATGAAGTTACAATGAATTAATCTACTTAGTTGAGGTCTTAGAATATGAGTAAAAAACAACCTAAATCCCAAATTATCATTGGCGTTTTTGTTATTGTCTGTGCGCTGGCCGGAATTCTTTATTTTAAAAATAAGGATGCAGGCGAAACTGTAAAGGTCGTCGACCTTGAAGCTAAACCAAAAGTTGATTTCAGCAATATCAAAGATAAAAAAAATGGGCCTCTAGTTTTTCTACTAGGATATTTGACAGAGAAGCAGCTTGAGAGTTTGAAACGTGGAGAAAATGTCGCTAAAACATTCTTTGAAAAAAACGGAATGAATATTGAATTTAAGTATACAGAGCCGGATCCTGCGCGTGTTGTTTTGCTAGAACCAGACTGGGATTTTTCAATTGCGACATCAGCAGTTGCTCTTGCACAGTATTTTAATGGCGTTAAGATGCGACCAATACTGTGGGATAATAATTGCAATCTCAACGTCAATCTCATTACACTCAAAGATTCAAATTTTTATAATCCAAATGATTTGGCCGGAAAAAAAGTTTTGATTTATAACTTTGGTTATTACTCGCCTCTAGAACTTGATGCCATTGATAGATGGGGCATAGCTAAGACTGATTTTTATTATACTTCAGATGCTAGACGTGCATACGCAGCTCTTCAGAATAAGCAAGTAGATGCCGTAATGTCTGGAGTTGTAGTGAGCTCTCGTAGTGAAGGGAAGATGAGTTATGTTTTTGGTAAAATGCCTAACCCTATGGTTAAGGAAATTGCCATTACAGATTCTAAACTTCCTTGCAGAGTTGTGAACGCTTCGAATGCCACAGATCCTTCAAAAGTTAAAAAAATGATCGAATTAGTTAAAGAAATCGGTGAAAAGAAAGATAACCGTGCTCTCTATCCAGGAATCTTAATTGATCATACTCCAATTTCAGATGAAGAATTTCAGGCCGTACTTAAAAAATTCGACATGAAAAAATTGGAACCGCTAAAAAATATCGCTAAAGACTTCAATGATATGCAGCCAGCGGACGTACCTATCGATGTTCCTGTTCAACAATCGAATAAAGAGCAAATTCCACAAACAACTCCAATAAAAAGGTAATGGATAAATTTAGTGAAAGAGAAAGTATATGTTGGACCTATTTGGGGGCAAGTTAACTTGCTGGAAGAGATATTTTCCAAAACAACAGATCATGAAGTCGTTTTTTTTGGTGGCTACTTTCATTTCTCTGAATCGAATTCAAATATTGCTAAATTTTTTCTAAATCATCGTGAAGTTTCATCTTTTAACTTATCCCGTTTTGAAAATGAGATATTAGTTCTTATGAACTTACAGGAAGAAAAAAATTATCATTTCAAACGTTGGATCAATCCGTTCTCGGGTATATTGAGTTTTCTGAATGCTTACAATACATCACTTGAGGCATTACTCGCTGATTCTGAACGAATAAATGAAACTATTGAAAAAAAGATGAATCGAGAAGTCGATTACTTCTTCTTGAAAAGTTGGACCGAAATAAAGCTGCCAGAAGCAGTGGATTTGAAAATTGAAAATTCGATTAAAGATAAAACAGCATTCAAGAAACTTTCCGTTTATCGTGCAAGTGGTGAAACACTTTTTGAATTGAAATTTAAAGATAACATCCTTGAAAATTATATTTCGCACTCCTTAGAGAAACTTAAGGAGTACGAAAATTTATGAGTAAACAAACAAAGCGTCTAGGAACATTCCCTATTCCTGCTGGTTTGATAGAAGCCATTCAAAAGTTTGCGAATTGGGATGATGAACGGAGTAAATACTATGGTCTTGAATCATCACGATCTGTTTTATTGAAATATAATTTGCAATACCCAGAGGGGATGATCCCGCGATTAAATCAAGACTCCAAAGAGCTGTTTGAACTCCTCGAGCCTGTTGTTGAATACGTGCAGTCGCTCTATTCGGAATCTTATTGTTGCAAAGCTATTATTACGAACCTTCCGGCCGGTGGACGAATTGAATCACACATTGACCCAGGCTGGGCCTTTACATTGCAAAAAAGATTTCACTGGGCAATTGCGACCAACTCTAAAGTGAATATGTCGGTCGGTGAAACAAACATTCATATTCCGGTTGGTGAAATTTGGGAAATAAACAATAAAGAAATTCATGGGGCAGTAAACGATGGTGAATCGGATCGCTACCATTTTATTTTTGATCTTGTGCTTATTGATGAAGCAATAGCGCAAACACCACGTCCTTTTGAACCGAATTCTTTTGATGATCGCTTATTTAAGTTAATACTGCAAAAGAAGCGCAAGACTGGAAAATTTGTCGTTCAATCACTCAGTGAGAAAATTAGTAATGACAACAACTGAAATGAAGCCGATTTTAAAATTTGAGCCGGAGAATAATCCGTTCAACATTATTTATGTTGATATTACTCATCGTTGTCAAATGGCATGCTCCAACTGTTATTTACCTAATCGCAGTTTTCCTGATATGGAGCTTGGACCACTATATGAACTACTGGAGAAGTTGCCTCACAAAATCGATGTACGACTCATTGGTGGTGAACCAACTTTACGAGAAGATCTTGTAACGATAATCAAAGAAATCGTTAAACGAGGTCATCGTCCAATGTTGATCACAAATGGGCTTAAATTGTCTGATAAAGACTATTGTCGCCAATTAAAGGATGCTGGATTGGAATACGCTCAAATTTCATTGAACGGATTTGATGATGATCGACTTTATCAAATCTTAGATCAAATGGTCTGTGCTGAAAAAAAAATGGCAGCTGTTGAAAACTGTAATGAAGTTGGTATCGGCGTCTCTTTAGCCGCGATAATTGTAAAAAACCTCAATGAAAAGATCGTTGGTCCAATGATAAATTATGCTCGTCAATTGAAATTGCCAGTTCGAATAAATTTCAGAAATGTTGGTGATTTAGGGCGAAGTATGACGGGAAAAATTGAGAACTATACTTTTGAAGAGCTTATATCTTTAACAGCTCAGGCAATCAAAACTTCCCCGGATGAACTCTTGAAACATCAAGTATCACCTAATCAGCTGAGATATCCACTGAAGTTAGGTTCAAAACGAAGTGAAGTTATTTGGATAAAACTTACAGATTGGAATCGATATCCAAAAGAAATTAAAACAGTAGCACCCAAAAGCGAAAATATCATTAAAGGACGAGTAACAGAAGATTTTAAAATCGCTCCATTCTTCGATCATGTGAAACAAAACGAGTTTGGTTATTAATGGATATTCGAAGGTTATATTCTAAAGCATACTATCCGCACACCGAATGGAATCTTCCTCGGGAGTTCTTTTTAAAACTACCTGCCACATATTCTTTTGATCTTAAAGCATTAAGGGACTACGTCGGTAAAGTCATTGAGAAAGTTGGTCTTACAAATTTAAAAATGAATGATAACGAAACCATTTTCAATGTTGGCTACAAAGGAATGGGCTTTACTCATCGAAAAAATGCACTTAATCCTTCGCATGACGCTTTTAGATTGTTCAATGAGAAGGGGGAATTTGATACCTCTTCGTCTTCAAAACGCACAATGTATTCTCTCTTGAAAGATCGAGATAAACACCAATTTGAAAAAAATTTTACTGAAAAAACAGAATATTTTACAGGCCCCCTCGAGAAGGCATTGTTACCGTTTAAATCCCTCATTACTAAAGTTCGTGTCGTGGAACTTGGTCCGGGGCAAAAGTTACATGAACATTTTGATTATCCGTTTTATGAAAATGTAAGAGTGCATGCAGTATTGGAAACAAATGAAGATGTTGAATGGTGGGTTGAAGATAAAATGTTCAAGATACCGGCCGATGGTAATTTTTATTGGTTTGATACAGGACGTGCTCATCAAGTCATAAATTCAGGAGCATCAATAAGAAGAGTTCTAAGCGTGCATCTTAGTGTGTACAAAGATAAAGAAAACAATTTGATCTATGGACCTGAAACTGATCTTGTTGATCTGATATTGGAATCCAAAATCTAATTATATTCTTTCGAGAAGTCTTTTAACAAAATCCAGCTATGCTGAAATAGTCCTTTAAGCAATCCCACACTGTAGATAAAAAGAATGAATAAATGCATGAATAGATAGTCAGGCTTAAAAGCTTTATGCTTCCACAATCCTTGAATATAGACGATTAAGAAATAACTGAAGAAGAGAATTCCCAATTTTGATGAGAGGTTGAAGAGCCAGGTAAAAAAAAGAAAATTAAAAATAAGCGGAAGGAAATATATAAACTCTGACCAAAGTGGGAGCTTCATGAAATTTAGTACTCGGCATTCTCCGCTTTTCATAACAGAAGCGGCGAGTGGTCCATAGCTGGATTTACGGTCATGGTAGACGTACAAGCGAGGATCATACTTAATGACTTTGCCTTCAAGTTTTAATTTTTTTAGAAGATGATTTTCTTCATTTCTAAACAGTTCTCCATCAAATTGATGTTTCTCAAATAGTGACCTTTTCATCCAAAGGTTACAGAGTATAAGTGATGCTTCATCGGCCAGTACTGGTTTCTCAGAATTATGAGCATGGTGTCTTTGAAAAGTTTTACCCATACATAAAGGTGATGAAAGCACATATCCTAAAATTTTCTGAAATCTTGAACATGTCGGAGAAGATTGGTCAGGCCCTCCAAGGACATCCCATTTATCGTCGAAATTCACTTTTTCAAAGTAATCAGTGGGCACAACACAGTCATCATCCAGAAATAATATGTTTTCCGCCTGACATTTCGTTACGCCGAAGTTTCTCGCCGCTGAAGGCGAGGACGATGGAATATAGTAGCATTTTACTTCTGGAAAATTACTCTTAGTTTTCTCAAAATAAGACAGTTCACCGTTAAATATAACGATAGTCTCCATCTTTTCTGAACGCATAACGCTTCTTAGAGATTGCAGACAATTCTCAAGCTCTTTTTTTCTATTGTATGTAACGATGACAATGCTAAAATTCATTAAACAATTATCCTAGTCTCGAGGTGATTTTGCAACGTATACAATTGCAAATCTTTCATGTGACCGTTTATATCGAAAGCCAATGGGCGGAAGTAATCGAGTTATTGAAGAAGGATTTCTGGTCTTATTTATCGACAGATTCACCTTATGCAGAAGGATCAACAATTGCTCTTTCTCTATTCAGAGAAAACACTAAGCCTCAATTTCCTATTAAAGTAGCTAGTCTTCAAACCCAAAATGCAATTAATTACGATGAAGGTTTTACACGTTTCAGCGATTATTATGGCTCGCTATACTCCATCATTGATTTTGAAAAAAACCGAGCGAAGATTTATTCAACAGACTTAGAAAAAATGCATGAGGTGGCTTATCTCATGATCTTATCCAGAGTGGGAAAAATCCTTGATCTCGATGGGCTTCATAAACTTCACGCATTTGCGATAAGTATCGGCGAAGTTGCTCTCGTCTGTATGATGCCCTCAAAAGGGGGGAAAAGTACTCTTCTGACAGAACTGTTGAAAGATCCAGAAGTGAAAATGCTTTCAGACGATATTCCTCTGGTTGATTCAAGAGGAAAGCTTTATCCATTTCTTTTAAAAATAGGAATGGATGAAATTCCGGCAGATTTCCAAATTGCAAATCCAGAAGAAAATGTCTATCAGATGAAGCGAGCTCACTATGGAACCAAACAATTGGTATGTACTCGTGGAATAACAGAAAAATTAGAGATTCATGACAAACAATTTGAAAAAATAATATTGCTCGAATCATTTAGAGTGAATTCCCCCGTTTCAAGTTTAAGAAAAGTATCTTTTTGGAAATCATTCAAAGGCGTTTTTAAACATGGGATTATAGGGGTCGGCTCTCCCATTATCATTGAGTACTTTTGGGAATTTGGTTCAAAAGATTTTGCAGTTAAAACCTTTATATTTTTAAGGCGGATGATTGCATTCGGATTTCTATGTAAAAGAGCAAAGAGATATCACCTCTATGCTGGAACTGAACCGAAAAAGACAGCTCAGGATGTCTTAAAATTAATTCGTAGACTTAGCCATTGGTAAAATTTATGAAGAAAATAAAATCAAAGCTCGAATCCTTTCTAAAAGACAGGCCACTCGTATGGTTATTCATTTTCACAATCTGTATCGTCGCAGGCTTTGCCAACAGAGTTGTTTACAATCCCGATGATTATTATGAGCTTTATTCCGCGCCAATTAAAAAGACGAATTTAGATTTTTATTTTACCGATGTTTCACATTTGATTGGTGTAAGACCTTATCACAAGGAGAGTTTCAGAAATTCTGATTCGTCTCACGTAATTATTGGGGATATTGATCGTGATCACTATGAAGACTTTATTTCAATAGGAAGAAACGAGAAAGGTAAAAATTTTTTCAATATTTACAAAAATGTTGAAGGTAAACGCTTCGATCTTCAAAAGGAACTGATGAAGCCTGTTTGGGATGAAGTTGGTAAAGAAAGAATTTACACAGCGGCGCTAACCGATTTGGATAATGATCAATGGTTGGATTTAGTCATTGTTCAGCAAAAAAATAACCAGCAACAGGTTACTTTTTTTAAAAACATAGCTGGCGAATTTAATTCAAATGTCTGGGCCCCAGTAATCACTGAAGGGGACAAAAGGAATATCAATCTCGTTGATGTCAATGCTGATGGTTTCGTTGATCTTTATTTCTCAAGTTTTCTACAAGATCGCATGACAAGTGTAACTCCGCTCATTTCAAATGGTTCAGATGGCGGTAAAAACATTCTTCTTCTCAACATGCTAGGAAAAAAATTCGAAGATCAAACAGATCGATACAATCTTGGCAATAGAGGCCTTAGCTGGACTGCTGCGATTAGCGATTTTAATCAAGATGGATTTCCAGATATTGTCGACATTAACGATTTTGGATACAACGCTTTTAAGTTCAATCATGAAGGGAAATATTTCAAAGAAGAGACGAAAGATTCTTTTCAAGCAGAAAACGTAAGTTATTCCATGTCCGGAGAAGTTGCTGACTTTAACAATGATGGTCTTTTCGATATTTTTATTTCCAACGTGAATAGGCCAACCCTTTTTTCAGGTAACAATTTTCTTCTTATAAATGATCCGAAGGCCAAGGGTAGATTCAGAAATCTTGCTTCTAAAGAACATGTCGATGCTTGCGGATGGGCCTGGGGGGCTAAAGCATTTGAACCCATGAGGGATGGGAATGAAGCTATCATTGTGGTTAATGCTCCCACGCGTTCACCGAATTCTGCTTTAAGATCCAGCTTTAACTCTGCTCCAATTTTTCTTAAAGAAGCTTTAATCAATGGTGATGACACTCTTTTTGCGAAAGGACATTTTAACAACCTTACTAAATTTCCTGAAAGAAACTGCGTTTTTGTGAAGAATGAAGACTCATATATAGATGTCGCTCATCAAGTGGGTATTAGAGATGAAAAAGGCGGAAAATCTATTGGGGAAATTGACTTTAATAATGATGGAGCTTCCGATTTTATAATTGGCAACATTGATTCGAATCCAATTCTTTATCAAGGGACTTATACCGGACCAAATAATTGGATTGGTTTAGAATTGGTGGGAAGAAAATCAAATCGAGATGCCATAGGCGCGGTTGTTAAAGTTAATTTCGATAAGAGATCTAAGATTAAACAAGTCTTTCCTACGAATGGTTATCAGTCACAATCTACGAAAAAAATTATTTTTGGAATTAAGAAGGATGAGAAACTTTCTAATATTCAGATTATGTGGCCATCCCGCAACGTTCAAACCGTGACGAATTTCACCTTAGGGCAATACAACAGGATTGAGGAATATGTTCAAGATTGATCGGAACTGGTATCAGTTTAGCGCTCATTGGATTTATATTTTATTATCACTCGGACTTTATCAGTCTTTGTTTCCTTTTTATAATTTTATCGGTGCCTATGTATTCGCAACAGCAGTTTATTTCCTAGGTCAAAAATATTTTCCTGAAATAGAAAAACACAATCTCTTGTCTGTCGTTACCGTCTGCAATTCTGTTTATCTAAATTTAGGTTATAATTACAAACAGTATTACATTCTCCATATTGTCGTTCTTCTTGCATTATGGTCGAAATTCTATCTTAGGGATAAAGAATCAGGAAAAAGTTTGTACAATCCGTCTATGGTTGGAATTTTCATAGTCGCGATGTTAGCTCCTTCATATGCCACTCACACACCCTATCTTTGGTCTTCGGAGTGGTGGCAGATCCTGATTGCCTTGATTGCAGGTACGACAGTAACATATCTGGTGAAGACGCATACGATTTCATACAGCTATATCCTAAGCTATATGGGATTTGCTTTCATAATCGACATAATGAAGTTCATGGTAACTGGAACTACTTTTGATTATCAGCAAACGTTGTTTTGGGTTTTAGGTGCTTTTTCGTTCAATAAGTTGATTCATACGTTTCATGTTATTTCTGATCCACAAAGTTCTCCATCATCAAGACAAGGAAGAATTTTATTCGGGATTAGCATTGCACTCGTGGAAGTTATCTTTAAGAATTTAGATATACTAAATAATGTGATTATTTCGTACTTGCTAGTTGCAACTGTATTTCAATTAGCGAGAACCAGAAATTTCAATCCTTTCAATTTTTCGAATTCAGCCGTAAAAGCATAGGTGTTTTATGAAAAAAATAATGTTAGTGACTTTATTCCTCCTCCTTGGTTGCAGCAGTAATACGAAAAATTCTTCGCAATCCGTTTCAGAACCATTATTAAATGTGAGTGAGTACGATGAGGCGAGCGATTATTTTGTTAACGATCGACAACATTTTAAGAGCTTCTTAGACAAATATTGGGATTCAATTAAATTGAGCGATAAGAAACCCAAAAGCTATTACGTCGACAACTTTCAAGATAGACGTGTCAAGGATACATTTGTTCAGTGGATGACTAAATCGATTAACGATTTCAACTCTCGAGAACTCAAGATTTATCACGGCAAGATGTTCAGCTATTTTTATCAAAATCGTGGGAAGGAAAAAACTATCTTCTATTCACATGGAAATGTATCACCTTTAGCTTATTGGGCTGAGTTTGCGACAGCTTTCAATGATAGATTCAAAGATTACAATGTTGTTTTCATTCACTCGACAAAAATCAACTATGATCCGAAAAATTATTCAGCTGAAGAGCTGAATTCACTCTTTGAAGAGGATACGAAGAATTTTTTTAACCAGACTAAGATTTCTGCTGATAAATCATATTTCAATATCGTCTGCCATTCAGCGCTTTTCACTTATCAGTATTTCAAAAACAATCCGAACGGTTATGCAAAAATAGTTTATTATGCGCCAATGATTAAAAAGGCGTCGGACGATGTTGTACAAGATTTTTCGAAGATCTTCGACCCTAATCTAGTGATGGATAATTTCTACTCTGTCTATTATCTATATTCGTTATCAACTCCTAGAGGAACCAGATCATTTCCGATTCCACACAATTCTTTAAGTTTTAATATTGCCACTGAGAAAAACCTAACAGAGTTGTACTACAAAGGATTAGACATTTCGTCATTCAAGAAAAAGGCCTTGATCCATGCAGATGGAGAATCAATGCTTACAGAGGAATCAATGGCCATGAAAGAGTTCAATCCTTCATCGGTAATATTGTTAAAAAACATGCTTCATCACGATTATTTTTCCGTGCGCGACAGGTTTAATTATTACTTTGATTCTTTAGAGCAATTAATACTTCAGTAGGGAAAAATTATCTTAACGCTTAATGGACTGAACTTTAAAAAAAGTATTCTTCTAGCTGTTAGCCTTGGGCTAATATATACCCTCGCTGGAAAATTCATTCTTCTATTGTTAGTCATTTCGCTTATTCATTATTGGTTTATTTTCACATTGTCGATTTCCCATAAAAGATTCGCTGGTGTAATGGTATTCGTAAGCAGCGTAGTGCTGCTACTACTGACTAAAATCAACCTTCAACAGCAAGCAACTTGGTTTATTCCTTTGAGTCTGTCTTTTTACGTGTTTCGCAATTGGAGCGTATACTGGGATTTTAGTTCTGATGGTGATCTAAATGACGTATCGCTTTTGGATTTTTTTCTTTTTTCATTTTACCTTCCAAGCTTTTTAACTGGTCCTTTTTTAAAAATTTCAGGTTTAATGAATGCAACAAAAGAAGAGTATTCATTCCAGAAAACTTCGGATGGCCTTTTTTTATTCATTCGAGGTTGCGCAAAAAAAGTACTTATTTCTCAGGTGCTCATTATACCTTTGATGGATAGAGGAAGTTTTTCCTCAGCTGAAACTGTTTTAAGACTTTTTTTGAATGTCATCTATGTAACGGCAGACTTAAGTTCTTATACTGATATGGTACGGGGAATCTCAAAAATTTGCGGAATCGATCTACCTATAAATTTTAATTTATCATTGTTAGCGACAAACATTTCTGATTTTTGGCAAAGACAGCACATAACGTTTTCGAATTGGTTGCGGGAGTATATTTACTATCCACTCTTTTTCAAATCGTCTAGCCAGTATGGTGCTTCTGCAGGTTATGTTGTGGCCGTTTGTCTAACATTTCTTTTTTCGGGGTTTTGGCATGTGCCTTCACAGAGTGGATTAATATTTGCGACAGGACATATTTTTGCCTTCCTCTCTTTGAGTAAATCAGATACTCGCCTTGGTAAAATCAAAGATTTTATTATTATGTGGATTGTACTCCTCATTACATTTTGGCCCATAGTACAACCTGAGGACTCGTGGACTAAATTGAATCTTGATTGGAAAAAAACGATTATTTATTCTGCGTGGATTGGTGCTGTATTTAGTTGCTCTCTGTTTGCACTCTTAGAATATTATGATTATCAATTGAAGAAACAGAATTCTCTTAATCTTAAACTTTGGTCTTTAGTAATGCATGTGATGTTGTTTGCACTCACATTGATTTATTTCAACAAGAATGCGCCAACATTTCTATATTTTAGTTTTTAATCAATGCGTTCGTGATTAAAGAAGAACTTTCATGAGCAGGATGAATACAGTCAAAATATTTCACCTGAGAAAGTGATCGTAGGTCTACAATTTTGACATTAGCATTTTTCGCAACCGTAATAAGGTCTGCCAACAAGCTTTCTTCATATTCATTATATTCATGAGCTACTGGAGTGGGAGGAATCCAGACAATTGTCTGATCAGACCGTGATTGAAAAGTAGAAATCAAATCTCCAAAAATTTTTATACCTTCTTTATTGTCTGAAGGATTATTGGTTGTCCATCTCATCATTGTTTCGCATTCACTAACTATCCGAGGGCGATGAATCTCTGGAAGTTGCATGCCAGATATATAGCCTCTTAAAGATGAATCTTGAATGTTTCGGAATTCTTCAACATGTAAATGTCTTTTGATTTTTCGATAATCGTCATTGGAATTCATGTTGTTAAAAAATGATTTTATAATGTCTTGAAGAATATATCGCTGTAGATACAATTCATAATTATACAGAATAGGTTTTAGAACCGCTGGAGTTGAATTTAATTCTGAAAAAAGCGACAAGTTTTGCGCGCTAGACATCATCTTAATCATTCTTTGACTTGCAGACATAGGATTAAGTTCTATAAAAACTTTTGAATATTTCTTTTTTGTAGATTGAGCAAGTTTCAACATTTCACTATATGATCCCGCAACAAGACTCGCATTATACGAAGACTTCTCAATCAAACGAGGATCTATGGAATACGCTGTCCTTGATGAACCAATGAAAATTGTGTCGACATCTTTTTCTGTCAATCCGTAAACTTTTTTTTGCCAATCGTAAGTAAGATAGAAGTAACTTGCACCATTAATATGATTCAAGAATTGGTGATAAAGTGAACTTCTTAATAAAAACTGAAAACTAAATAGGCTTGTAAAAAACAATACCAAAAAAATGATGGAACGATTTTTTACTGACATTGGCATGTAACGATCCAGCTGTCTTTATATTGCTCTGAACATCTTAGAAATTTTGCTTTGGGTTTTATACAAAAATCCCTCGCAATTTCTTCGCACATTTTTTTAGGTACACAGCTATCGAGAATTTCAGGGTGGTCGAAGGGTTCAAGCGGTCCTTTAAGCTTGGCCTTTTTAGTCGGTTTTACATCAGTTGCTGACGCAAAAACGGGTAAGGAAAAGCTTAATAAAAAAATGAGTATATATTTCATTATTCGATACAATGATAATAACATATTTTGCTTTAGATGGAGCAGCCAATGTTATCCCAAGATGAGATTGTTCTCAAAGTAATTGGATTTCTAAACGACAATAAGAAATTCTTAAAAATCGAAACATCAAAACTAATTGATTCGGATACGCTCATTTTTGGCGAAAATGGTTTGCTTGATAGCATCGGCCTTGTTCATCTAATAGTTAATTTGGAAAAACAAATTAAAAACGAAACAGGGAAAAAGATTGTATTAGTGAGCTCTGAAGCCATGAGTAGAACAAAGAGTCCGTTTAAATCTGTTTCGACAATTGCTCAATTAATCAAGGAAAAGCTTTGAATATATTAATCACTGGAACATCACGTGGCTTAGGAAAATCATTGGCCGAAATTTTTTTAAAAGATGGTCATACTGTATTTGGTATTGCTAGAGGTGAATCAACTATTGATCATAAGAATTATCTTCATCTCACTGGCGATTTAACAGATACGGATAAAATTTTAAATTTAATAGGAAATTTAACATCGGTGGATGTTCTCATAAATAGTGCTGCCAAAGCAAAACTGAACCCATTTTTAATCTCCAATGAAGTGGACCTCGAAGAGTTACTTTCTGTTAATGTGGAAGGTGCATATCTACTTACCAGAGAAATTGCGAAATTGATGGTAGCTAATAATTTTGGACGCATTATAAACGTCACGACCATAGGAACGAAACTTAACATTAAGGGAGAAGTGCAATACTTAATGAGTAAAGCTGCATTGGAAAAAATGACTGATGTACTTGCAAAAGAACTTTTTCATTTCGGGATTACTGTAAACAATGTCGCCATTTCACTTATGGATACTGATCTCATCAAAGGTCTTAACCAACAGCAATTAAAAGATGTACGCTCTCAATTAATTGATGATCATTTTGTTAACAAGGTGGATTTAAAACATCTTTTTGATTTCCTCATTCACGAGAATGCTCGATCAATAACAGGCCAAAAAATTTCATTTGGTGGAATATAGTGTTTGATTTCCAAAAATACGCAAGCAATATTGCTCTAATCGAGGGCCATCAAAAAATTACTTTCGCAGAGCTTGAGAAGTTAATTACTAACTTGAAATCGATTGTAGGCAATATTCCTAAAGGAGCGGTTGTATCTTTGTTGGGTGACTTCACCATTCAAAATGTTTCAATGCTTATCAGCTTATTGGAAAATAAAAATATAGTGGTTCCACTTTTATCGGCAAATGCAAATCGATATGAAGAAGGGTTTGTTGAGTATATTGTAGAGTTTAAGCAAGAGTGGATTATAACTAAGCGTGCGACGAACAAGGAGCATAAAGCTTTAAGGGAATTAAGAGATAAAGATCATGGTGGTATCGTCCTGTTTACGAGTGGTAGCTCAGGAAAAGAGAAGGCAGCTCTACATGATGCCGAAGAATTAATTAAGAATCTAAAAATTCCGCAAGCTCTCTATAAATCCATCTTATTTTTGAAATTCGATCATATTGGCGGATTAAATACACTTTTCCAATTAATGAAATCCGGTGGCTCAGGCATTTGTACTTCTTCACGTGACCCCGAAACAATTGTCAGAATTATCGAACAGGAGCAAGTGAGCTTGCTGTCGACGACTTCGAGTTTTATCGCTTTATTTCTGACAACGAATGCTCACAGAGGTCATAATCTTAACTCGTTAAAAATGGTGACATTCGGAACCGAGCCAATGTCGGACTTGATAATCCAAAGATGGAAAGAAGTATTACCGAACATAAAACTCTTTCAGACATACGGAACAACTGAATTAGGAATATTGGGAATTAAATCAAAAAGTAGTGCCACTGTTTATATGGATTTCAAGAATCTTGAAGGATCATTTCGTATAACAGATGACGGTATACTCCAAATTAAGACTTCAAAATCATTTTTAGGTTATTTGAATCGAGAATATCAGTATAGTGAATGGTATTCGACAGGGGATAGGGTTGAGATAAAGGATGATCAATTGAGAATAATCGGCCGTGAAAATGACTGGATAAATGTAGGTGGATTAAAGGTGTCACCTTATGAGGTGGAAGAAGTTTTATTAAGTTATCCAGGAGTTTTGGAAGCTAAGGTTTCTGCTAAAGAATACATTCTTATGGGACAAATAGTTGTTGCTAAAGTTTATGTAAATGAAACAAATCAGAACGAAGAATTTATCGAAAGACTGAAAGAACATTGCAGTTCACGTTTGGATTTTCATAAGGTCCCGGTTGAAATTGATTTCTACAATCCAGTTAAAGATGTTGAATTAAAAAAACGACGGTAACAAAATGAAAAGTTTAATTGTCTTTGCTTTGTGCTTACTAGCTGGTTGTAGTAAAGCGGTCATTAAAAATACTCAAACGGAAAATGTAATCATTGTTGAGAATGGCCCTCTCAAGGCATATAAAAATCCAGCTTTTGATTATCGCAATTATGATGACGTAGAGGACTATGTCATAAATGACAAAAGACACTTGGCTGAATTTCTTGATAAGTATTGGGAGAAATTGAGCCTGCCTAAGAAAACCTCAAAACTTAATCTCATTAAAAAATTTGAAAATCGAATTGTGAGAAGAAATTTTGTCAATAACATGTCAGATGCCATTTATGCATTCAATGAATTAGGTCTTGAAGAATTTACAGGAGATCAGTTCAGTTATTATTTTGCCAATAGAAACGCTGAAAAAACCTTAATCTACATTCATGGCAATATTTCTCCAGTTGGCTACTGGATGGAATTTGCCAATTCAATGGTCGATCATTTTAAAAATATAAACATCGTCTTTGTTTATTCTTCTAAATTTAACAATGAAGAAAAAGTTTACACTGCTGAAGAGTTGAATAATCTGTTCGCTTTAGATACTGAAAATTTTTTCAAAGCTAAAAAGATAAGAGCTGATAAAGCATTTTTCAATGTCATCGGGCATTCTTCTCTCATAACTAAAGGCTACTTCGATAAAAACGAAAATGGGTACTCCAAAGTGATTTTTTATTCCCCAATGATAAAAAAGTCATCAGCTGACAACATCCTGGACTACCGAAAGATTTTTCCACCAGAGACGAAGTTTGTTGATTACTACACGACTTACTATCTTTACTCATTGAAAACCAAAAAAGGAACGAGAGCATTCAGTGTTCCTAAAATAAATCTCAATTATAATTTAGCGACCGAAATGAACTTAATGGATCAATACTTCGCAGGGTTGGATTTATCCAAAATTAAGCGTAAAGCCCTTATTTATGCTGAAAAAGAGGACATGTTTGTTAAAGAATCATTCGGAATTGCACAATTCGGCAAAGAGAGTGTAGTAGAGCTGAAAGGAATGCAACACCATCATTATTTTTCGATTTTGGACCAGTTTCCTTACTATTTTGAAAAATTAGAAAACCTCATGAAAGATTAAATCACAGTGAGGTGGCTGCCGTTACCAATATGGTTGCTATGAATAACTTTTTTTTGTCCACCGAGGAAAGATTTCAAATCGTAAGTGTTAAGCGTATTACTGTTAATACCTGACAAACTGACGTAAAGCTCATTTCGCTGTAAATTGTGGGCAACCCCTTTAGGTATTTCGTCAGTTTTTATAATATTCAAGATTTTGTTTTTTTTATAATCCCAAATGAGCAATTCGAATAAACCAGTGACAGTCACAATTGCGGTTGATTCGCCAACAAGAAGAGTGTGGCTCAAGCTCTCAACAGGAGGCTCTTTCGGTATTTCAAATTCCAGTGAGTCCGATTGAACACCGTTTTCTAAATTGATACTTTCATATAGTCGCTCTTTTCCTGCGCTCGCTACGCGGAAAACCGTGGCCAGATTATGATGATTATCCAAGCTAAAGTGGCTGTAGTTTGGCATGGACATGGGAAAACTTTTTATGAGATTGCCCGTCTTAAAATCTACAAGATTTAGCAATGAGCAATTGCCAGATGCATTTTTATTTTTATGAGAATTGATGACAGCTACGATTTGATCTTCCTTGAACCATCTTGCTTGATGAGGTCTTTCCCCAAAAGTTTTAATTCGACGAATCTCTTTTAAACTCGAAGTTTCTCGAATTGAAATGTATCCCTGTCTTGTGCTTTCATCGGTCATGGTGCTCATAACCAATTTTCCATCCGTGCTGAAAAAATTATGGCCGTAAAATAAGTGACCGCTTTCAGCAATGACTGGAATTAGACTTCGTTTTGAGAGATCAAGAAGGAATGCCTCTTCACCCCATTTACTGGTGGAAAAAATCAAATTCCGACTTAGCGGATGGACACTAATTTCGTGTCCCTTGCAGGGAGTATCGATTGTGTAGTGCTCACCCTTTATTTTAGAAACGTAAATCTTCCCATCTGAACAATAGTTTTGAGCGTATCCATTTTTTGAAACTGATTTTTCGTGGCCATGTCCATTCAGAAACATTGCTGGAGTCGTTACTGCATTTGTCCATTTCTGACCACTACATCCACTTAGTAGAATGACTCCAGCAGAACCTAAAGATTGGTATAAAAAATCTCTTCTATCCATTCTCATACTATAGCACAGATTGAAGTGAGATAGATTAGTTGTTACACTAGTCTCATATGAAACAGACTTTAGTCCTCACTGCCTCGAGTGTAGACATCAATAGCGTGCGATCAATAAATGATCAATTAATTGATTGTTACCGTCAATTAGACGGATGTCATATCTTTGTTGTGGAAGATTGCCGGGCAAAGCTCCCACTAGAATATAGTTACAACAATTTTTTTAGATCTTTATTACAGAACCCTCCTGGGAAGATAGTTGTTACACATCCAGTATTATTCCGAAGTCATTTTTTCTTAATGCTTATCACTTATCTTCAGAAAGCAGATGTAGAGTACATTTTCCACCTTTATGGAGATTTCATTCGGCAAACAAAAAAATGGATGATTCTTTCGCCCTATTTGCTAGGGAAAAAAATTAAATTTGTAGTTCCCTCTTCGCCCTATAAGGCGATCGTCGATAACTTTCTTGAAAACAGAGACAGTTTTGAATTGCCCTTTAGTGTTGATGAAAAAACTTTTAATTTTGATCCGTCATCACGAGATGAGGTCAGAAGGAACTTAGGTTTCAATTCAAATGACGTTGTTTTTTGTTATTCAGGCAGATTTAGTCAGCAAAAAAACTTGGGATCAGTCATTGATTTTCTAAAAAAAGAAAAGCAATCATTATTATTAATCGGACATGACGATGATTTTCAAGTGTCGACAGTGGGGAATTCGGAGTCATTGAATTCACAGTTTGTGAAACTAGAGAATGAAATTAAAGCAATCAAACATGTTGTTATCGATCACGTAGATAAAGAAAAACTCAACTCCCTTTATAATGCCAGTGATATCTTTGTCAGTTTTAGCCACTACCACGATGAAGACTTTGGATGTGCTCCCGTCGAAGCATTGATGAGCGGATTGCCGGCCCTGCTCACTGATTGGGGAGGATATAAGGACATTTTGAAGAAATCGAACGTTTATACAAAAGCAGTTAAACTTAAACTTCAAAAAGATCATTATGAATTCAACATCGATGATGAATGGCGAAAGTTATTAGGTGTTGATCGAAAAAAATGTAGTGAGTTTTATACGGCTTTTTACCGTGGAAAAGAGATTAGAACAAAGCTCAAAGGTATTTTAGATAAAAGTGTGAATCCTTTTAAAGGTTTTTCGAGTCTACTCACTTCAGTAGCGTCTGAGAATTATTTCAGGACTCTAGAAGGAGAATTGAATACAGAACACTATAGAAAAGTGTATGGAGAATTTGGAGCCAATTCATGACAATGATTTCCGGCTCAAAAATTATTAACAATATCGCACCAACTCCTGATCCGTTTTATTTCAGTACGGACTATTTTCGACCTTCTAGTTTTATAGAAATAGAGCGTCGCGGACTTTACGAGATAGCTTGGGAGAAATTTAACGGGATAGAAAGAAAAGAACTCCATCTTCCTATAAAAGCTTCTCGTTTTTTTTCACAAAAAGATGATTTTTCTTTTTATCGTTTGAAACACTCTTCCGGTGAGAAGTCCAAAACAACTAAGGCTTTGTTAATTTTTCTGTTAGATCCTTGGTTAATGCCTCTCTATCAACTCAGAGATTCATTAAAAGTTTTTAAAAATCTTTCGGGAAATCATTCACTCGAATTATTTGCATTTGTAGAAACGTTTTCCAACTTTAATCCACTCAAACATACAGAATACGTTCATTCTTTTTACCGGATAATGGCCGAAGAATTGGGAGTAGTCCCTAAAGTGCTTACACATACAGAATTAACAAAGTTTGCACTGATGCAAGATTGGATGGTTTATGAAGTTGGGACAGAATGGCTCTATTCAGACAATTTCATTATTCATTTGTGTTTATCTAAAAAGGCATTCTATCTAAATGCAGAACATGAAAATTTTGAACCGAAGTTGGAAATTCAGCTCTCGAGGCACCATTCGATCGAGTATGGAAAGTGCCAATTTAAAGATGCACCCGACCCCTTTGATCTGGTGAAAAAGATTCCGCTCGAGTTAGCATCTACTCAATATAGCTCGCTTTCTGTACCAGACTTGTTCATTGAGGCCATCTATTAAAATCGATGTTAGACTAACATTATATTTTGTGGAGGAACTTCCTTGAATTGGCTTAGGATACACGTATCCAATCTTTGCAACTTTAAATGTCCTAATTGTCATGTTTTCGAACTGGGTGAAAACAATTTACCTAATCGGGTCATGTCACAAGAAATTTTCAACCAAACCATTGATCAGTTTTTATCAGTAATGAAAAATCTTGGTCACAAAGAAACTATGATCTCCATCTATGGTGGAGAGACAATGGCGAATAAAAAAGTCATCAAAGATGGTGTTGAAAGATACGGTAATGTCTGCAATGGAATGAAACTCCATTGGGTTATCAATACGAATGGAAGTTTACTTAAAGAAGAAGATATTATTTTTTTCAAAGAGAAAAATGTTGAATTGCATATAAGTGTTGATGGTACTGAAGAAATTCATAATATTTCTCGTCCCACACATAAAGGAAAAGGGACTTTCCACATGGTCGTTCCTTCATTGGAGCTTGTAAAAAAACATAAGGCACCAGCACAGATAAATTCCTACATGATGCCTTCGAATTACAGACACCTCAAAGACATCGTTGACATTGCAGCCAGCTATGGAATTCGAAAAATCTATCTTGATCAGTTCTACAACACTGAGATGATTAGTCATCAAGTGGGGATGGATCTCTACCGTCAGGTTTTCTATTATGGCATCCAGAAAGGCGTTGCCATTAGCGGTCCTTGGGGACGAGTGATCAAACGTTCTCAGAGCAATGAAAGTAAACGTGAAAGTTTGGAAAAAAAATTGCAGCTCGATGTAAACATTGATGGCACATTTTACTTTCCAGTTTTAAGCGGCAGTAAAAAAACTCATCGTGAGATAAAAGATCTGACCACTTTGATTGATAATGGCCTTTGGACAGAAATGACAGCGAAGGCGCGTGAGTATTACGATGAGAAGTGTGATGGATGCTCTATTAAAGAGCATTGTTATGGTAGTGCCATTGAACAAGTTCATTATCACATTGGTGAAGATGCCGATCCGGCAGTAAGCTGTAACTTTTTCAGAGATTGGTGCACGTTTCTTTTACGTCCTGTCTATTTGCAACGATTGGAAAAGATCGAAGTGTTCTCGATGATTGATCTTGATAAAATTGAGCCGATGACAAAAGAAGTGATTGGCAAAATTGCTGAATTGGAAAAACAGCTATGGCCTCTCAAAGAGAAGATCGTTCTGAATATATCTGAGTACCCAGAAGAACTAAGAATTACATCGGGACAATTTAATCTTCCTGATTGGGTAAGGGCCACAACCTCTCATGGAAACACATTACATCATTTGGGTACCAAACTAACTCCTGCGCTAGTCCATGAACTTACTCATTTATTTGTCTCCCAACGACGCTTAAAAATGCCCGATTGGTTTGTAGAAGGCTTGTGTGAACTTACCCAAGATGCAAATTTGGATGAAGGTTTATTAAAAACAGCTCTTAAAGAGAAAAATCTTTTCGCTCATTTAAACAACAGTAATGCGGCCAAAATTCAATTGATTGATCTAGATCAGAATTTACCCTTTAAAAACCCTATGTACATTCAGGCGAAAGGGTTCGTAAGTTATCTGAAGAATACCTTAGGTGATGATAATTTTAGGAAAGTTATTGAAAGTAGTGCTGATTTTCCATTGGAAGAATCACTTCTTAACTTTGGTAGTCAGCCTCTTGAATTCCACATCGAAGCCTTCCAAACCAAATACCTCCAAATATCCTAGGCACTTTTAAGTCTCAGTGTTGATGCATAAACAGTTAATTGGCAGATTTTGCAACATTTAGTTATCTAAATGGAAAATTGTTATTATAATAAGGAAATATAACTTACTTACTGGAACTTGAATGAGCGATCAAAACGATAGCAACAAGAAGCCAAATTCGATTGTGGTCGATCCGGCATCAATTGATAAATCAAAGTTCGGATCACTAAAACCTTTAACTGCTGTTCAAGTAGTTTCTCTACTCATTAAATCTGATATGGCATTCGGTGCATGTGCGTGTGGTGGAGCGTGTGGTGGCGGTCCTTGCTATTAAGTGAGACCAAGTCCTATGACGAAATATAACCTTCATCTCAGGGATCAAAGCGGCACAAGGGTGGCCGAATATGATCCATATACTTCGAAATTACTTTGGGCCGATTCAGGTGAAGAAATCATTCTGAGCAATCCAATTCCTGCTAAATCAGTAACGAAAGTCAGTCCCGAAAATCCAGTTGGCAAATCCGTCTCTTTGAAAAAAATAAAAATTCAAATGGGTTTCGCCTGCAATTATTCTTGTTCTTATTGCAGTCAAAATAATCAGCGAGCTTTTCAAAAAGATACTGCTCAGGAGACTCTAAATAAAGTTCCAGCTTTTCTCGCCAAAATGCCTCAATGGTTTGATGGTGGATCAGATGGTAAAGGTGCCGGCGTACATTTAGAATTCTGGGGAGGAGAGACTCTTCTTTATTGGGCAGCCGTAGAAAAAATGGCTTCTGAGTTAAGAGCAAAATATCCCAATATTAGCCTCGCCCTTTTCACTAATGGATCTATCGTTACAAAAGAAATGGCCGAGGTGGCACTAAAGTTAAAACTTCACTTCATTGTTTCTCATGATGGTCCAACATTCACTGAAGATAGAGCGAAAGATCCTTTAGATATTCCTCATCAATATGAGAATTTAAAAAATCTTTTCGATAAATTACAGCCCCAAGGCCTGGTTTCATTTAATGCTACGATTTCACCTAAAAATTATTCTCTACTCACAATTAGAAAATATATTGCAGACAAATTAAAAGTAGATCCTAAACTTGTTAGACTTACTCATGATCTCGCCACTCCATACGATACAGCAGGAATGAGTTACGTCTCTGATAAAAATAAGCGTACAGATTTAGTGAATGGAATTTTTACAGAGCTCGTGAAGCAATATCCCTTTGATTTAAACGTCGGAATGATTGATATCTTCATTCATGATTTTTTTGAATCCATTACTAATCAGCGTAACGCCGATAGTGTCGGACAGAAGTGCAGTATGGATCTTCCAACGTCAATTGCACTGGATATTGATGGAAACGTTCTGACTTGTCAGAACGTTACAGCGAAGGGCGGACATAAAATTGGACATGTCGATCAGTTTAACGAAGCTGAATTGAATACTTCGTATCACTGGAGCACTCGTAGCGAATGCGTAAAATGTCCTGTGGTTCAAATCTGCAAGGGATCCTGCATGTTCCTCAAAGACAAGTTGTGGGAAGGTGCTTGCGATCAGCATTTTACGTGGGGACTTGCTTATCTTTCACTTGCGCTCTATTTGCAGACGAATACTTACTTGGTTAAAATTGATGGTGCTCCAATAAGGAAAAATTCAGAAACATCAGTTGATGTTT
Source organism: uncultured Bacteriovorax sp. (assembly GCA_946480715.1). The sequence goes on from CAMLKK010000011.1 coordinate 72,642, forward strand.
TAAGATATAGCTGAGGAAAAATGGACAACGGGAATTTATATCCTTTCATACATGCAGAACCTTTAGCCGCGGGAAGAAATGTTAATCCTCAGGTCTATTATTTATTCAATCAAAAAGAAAATAGAGGTTATGTAGTTGAAGGGCTCGCTGCACTTTTTTGCCGTAAACTTGATGGCAAAAAAAAATTAGCTGAGGTTATCGTAGAATTCGAGTCAGAGTACGAATTGGAAAAAGGAAAATTCGAAAAAGATATCAATGAACTCATTCAGGATTTAAGTAAAAATAGATTGCTTGAGTTGCTTAATAACCCTAAAGCTTAAAAAATGAGGGAGTATTGAAAAGAAGAGACTTTATTTCAAGTTCCTTACTGGGTGGAATAGGGCTATCTCTTTCTTCTTCTTTAATTCATGCTACTGATGTGATCCTTCCTCGAAATGATCATAAAGAATTTCTAAAATTAATCGATAAAACCAAAACGCAGTTCAGCTCTTTGAGCATGACTGGAATTGATCCTACAGTTGAATTCATAAACAAACGTCAAAATGGCGATTATGGTGCTGTTCGTCCTGGACTAGCATTTCTCAATGACAATAAAGAAAATGCCATCCTTGATGTTCCCGTTTTTCCACACTCAGTTGAGCAAAACCCAAACTCTTTAGGGAGAGTCATGCTTATCCCTAGACGAGGTAATACTTGCTATGAATTCGACGTTTATCAAAATAAAGTTGTTACTAAATTGCAATTAGATAAAAAAAGATTTTATGGACACGGTTGTTACATTCCTGGCACAACACTTTTCATTGCAAGTACATTCGTAAGAACACCTGCTGATTCAGCGATGACAGTGTTCGATCTAAGCACAGGAATGGTTTTAAAAGATATAGTAGTGGAAGGCGGCGCAGGTGCTCATCAATGTAGCCTCTCTTATGATAAAAAACAGATTATCATTACTTTTTCGGAACCAACACCGACACATCAAACATCAATCGCTTGGTTTGATGTAAATACTCTTGAATTAAAAAACAGAGTTTTTGGTATGAGACCTCATGCTGAACATTTTTCGGATTTGAGCGACGGGAATCTCATCTTTACCGGTGGGGTTGAAGATAAAGATGAACAAACTGTTATTGGAAATATAACGCCGGATAAAATTGTAAAAAATCTACAATTAGAGAAATCCCAATTAAGACATCTCATTGGACTTAGTGTGAGTATTTGCGGTGTCGAAGAGAAAGGCATTTCCATTATGACTAATCTTGTAGAAGATTCGGTTTATGTTTGGGATTATAAAAACGACAAATTATTAAAAAGAATTAATGTGCTTTCTCCTCGCGGACTTTCATTGAGCAATGATCGTAAAAAGGTTTTTGTAACTTCACTTGCAAACCATCGACAGTCAAAATCCTTTATTTCGGTCATCAATCTGGACAGTTTCGAAGTCGTAGAGAAATTTCATATTAACAACGCTCTTGCGTACTCAAGCCATACGACTAAATTTTTATTTTCATGATAGAATTCGTTATTAACTTTTGTGGGGCAAATTACTTGTGAAAAAGCTAATTTTAATTGCAGTTTTAGTTCTTGTCGGGGCCGGAGTCTTCTTTTCTTTAAAGAAGAATAAGCAAACTCCAACAGCTTCGAAAGTTGAAAAGAAAAATGATGTACCGACAATTGATTTAAGTCTCGATGAAAAATTGTCTGATTTAAAGCCAGCTGATCCAAAAGACAGAGTGTTTCGAATGTTTGCCTATAACAGCTCAGTTAAAGTAAAGGTAAGCGACTTTGATAAAAAAACAGGCTTAGATAATCTTAGGCAGGTCGGATTGAACTTAAGTGTAGAAAGTAAAGAGACTACAGATCCTTTAAGTAAATCTGAATTATCAAAGTGGGATTATGATATTGGCGTATCAAGTATCATTCATTATGGAGAGCTTTTATTATCGGGGAAAGAACTCACTCCAGTTTTCGAAGTGACTTCAGGAATTCCTAAAGAGAGTTGTACTTGGCATGTAAATGTTATTGCTCCGACAGACAGTGCAATAAAAAACTTTAAAGATCTCGCTGGGAAAAACGTCGCTATTCGCTACCTTTCACGCAACACTGGTTTCATGGCCACTCAGGCGCTAATCGATGAAAATGTGAAAATGAAAACGATTCACATCGGAGTGGACGGTGAATGGATTAAAAATGGAATTGCTTCTAAAACAATTGAAGCAATCGTGGAGCCATTCCGAGTTCATGAGAAATATCAGGAATCAGATACACTCGGAAGAATAGTTGATAATAAATTAGCTGATTATCCTCAGCTAAAATTAGTGGAATCAAAAAAAATCAATGTTCCTTGTCGTTTGATGTATTTAAATTCTTCACTTGCTGAGAGTGAGCGTATTACAATTGTAAATACTGTAAGAAAGATTGGTCTTCAAGAAAATGGACCAGCACTTTTCTGGCCACTTGGTGCTTTTTCTCATGTGAGTGAATTGGCCCTTAGTCAGGGAGAGAGACTCAATAAAATGATTACAACTTATGGTGTGAGAGAAAAAACACCTAAGGATCAATTAGCGGAAGAAATTATCCCGCATTAAAATTATGGCAAATAAAGGTAAATGGATCATTCCTCTGGATAAAATTCCACACGACGTTGTGGTTCACCATTACATTTATAAAAATACTGATATCCAAAACCAGATCGCCAAATTCAAAAATTTTAACATTCCAGATTACCTGGAAATGCCCCTCAACTTTGACCACAGTAAACTCGAAAAATCTGTAAAAGAGGCCATTGGTCTATACGGTCTACATGAGTTTTCATACAAAGATGCTAAGAAAGAATCGAAAAGTTATGTTTCCTCATCTCTGACTTACAATCCAGATGCAATTGATAAAATCTCAGATGACCCCCATAAAGCAACTCTGGGCTCAACTCAACTGATGCATGGTTCTGCTTCTCAATACGATAATGTTTCCACTGCTCGAAATACGTACAACGACACATTAGCATTCAAAGATAAAACTCCTTTCGCTCAATATGGCGATGTGAAAACTGTCGTTGATTCATTCAAGAGAACTCTTGTGCGATCAAGGATTTCTACAGTCCTTGCCGGGCATATTGAATCGACAAAAATGGAGTACTGTTGGCATAACGATGAATTGGTTTTCATCAATCTGAGAGTTAACATTCCAATCCAGACATCACCCAATTATGTCATTCAAATTATCTCTAATTCAGAAGGTGAAACTTTAAACACGATTGAATTCCCATTGAAGATAGGAAATGCTTACGTGTACGATACGAATAAATATCACCGACCTTACTGCAAGAAGCTTGATACACTTGATAGAATCAATATGATCTGTGGAGTGTCTCCTTGGTTCGATTTTGACCCGCAAGCTCAAGCTTGGGTCTCTAATGAATTCTATGGTGAGGTTCACCCTTTTGAGATGTTTAAAATGGGTGAGATCTCAGGGCTCATCAAGTCATAAAATCTGATTTTTAACTTTTTCATTATCTAATATCGGCAGCTTACTGGCCTACACTGGCCGCATTTTCGTTTTTTCTCAAAAAAGATGAACCCTTAGCATTGACACTCACATGGTTGATACCATCTTTGGGGAGTAACGAACTGAGGAATATTAAATGACTAACGAAACGACGAACGAAAATGAAGATTTGAAAGCAGAACAGGTTAGTGATGATGCTGAAACTGTTGAGCTAAAAGACGAACAAAAGAAACAAGCAGAAGACTTCAAGGCTAAATATTATTATCTAGCGGCTGAATTTGATAACTCTCGTAAGAGATTCGAGCGAGAAAAAGAAAATTTACTGAAGTTCGGAAATGAGAAAATTTTAACGAACTTAATTAGTGTCGTTGATAATTTTGAGCTGACTGTAAATGCTCTTAAAAATGATAACGACGACAAAGTTCAAAACATTGTTAAAGGAATTGAAATGATCAGAAATCAATTTCTTGATGTTTTAAAACAAAATGGATTAACTCCAGTTGAAGCACTTGGAAAAACATTTGATCCAAATTTCCATGAAGCTGTTGCTCAAGCTCCGGCCGAAGGAAAAAAAGATCAAGAAATTATAACTGAATATCAAAAAGGCTACATGCTGAACGGAAGACTCCTAAGAGCATCGAAAGTAGTCGTAGCGAACAATAACTAGTTTTAGGTTTACAAAAACAGGAGAAATATATGGGAAAAATTATCGGTATCGACTTAGGAACAACGAACTCGTGTGTGGCCGTTTTAGAAAACGGAACGTACAAAATTATTGCGAACTCTGAAGGACACAACACAACTCCATCAATCATTGGTTTTGCTAATAATGGTGAAGTTCTTGTAGGTCAGGTTGCAAAAAGACAATCAGTAACAAATCCAAAGAAAACACTTTTTGGTATTAAACGTCTTATCGGTCGTAAAGCTGACGCTGCGGAAGTAAAAAAATTCCACGAAGTAGCGCCATTTGAAATGATTGCTAATAAGAACGGTGATGCTTGGGTAAAAGTTGATGGCAAAGAAATGTCACCACAAGAAGTTTCAGCGAAGGTTCTTGAAAAACTTAAGAAAGCTGCTGAAGACTATTTAGGACAACCGGTAACTGAAGCAGTAATTACTGTTCCAGCTTACTTCAACGATGCTCAAAGACAGGCAACAAAAGATGCAGGTCGTATCGCTGGTCTTGATGTAAAACGTATCATCAACGAGCCAACAGCTGCTGCTCTTGCTTACGGTTTAGATACTAAAAAAGATAAGAACATCGCTGTATTCGACCTTGGTGGTGGTACATTCGATATTTCAATTCTTGAAATTACATCTGATGGTGTATTCGAAGTTAAAGCAACTAACGGGGATACATTCCTTGGTGGTGAAGACTTCGACTACAGAATCATCAACTACCTTGCAGAAGAATTTAAGAAAGAAAATGGTGTTGATCTAAGACAAGATACAATGGCGCTTCAACGTTTAAAAGAAGCTGCTGAAAAAGCAAAACACGAACTTTCTAACGTAACTCAAACAGATGTTAACCTTCCGTTCATTACGGCAGATGCTTCAGGTCCAAAACACTTGAACGTAAACATCACAAGAGCGAAGTTCGAACAACTCATCGCTGACCTTGTTGAGAAACTTGTTGTTCCTTGTAAAACATGTATCAAAGACTCAGGACTTTCTTTGAATGAAATTCATGAAGTCGTACTTGTTGGTGGATCAATCCGTATCCCTCTTGTTCAAGCGAAAGTAAAAGAAATCTTCGGAAAAGAACCTTCTAAAGGTGTTAACCCAGACGAAGTTGTTGCTGCTGGTGCCGCTATCCAAGGTGGTGTACTTGCTGGTGACGTGAAAGACGTTCTACTTCTTGACGTAACTCCACTTTCACTTGGTATCGAAACTCTTGGTGGTGTTTCTACTAAGATCATCGAAAAGAACACAACGATCCCAACGAAAAAGTCTCAGACTTTCTCGACAGCTCAGGATAACCAACCAGCTGTATCGATCCACGTTCTTCAAGGTGAAAGAGAATTTGCTAAAGACAACAAAACTTTAGGTAGATTCGATCTTTCAGGAATCGCACCAGCACCACGTGGTGTTCCTCAAATCGAAGTAACTTTTGACATCGATGCTAACGGTATCGTACACGTATCAGCTCAGGATAAAGCGACTGGTAAATCACAAGAAATCAGAATTACTTCTGGTTCAGGATTAACAGAAGAAGAAATCCAGAGAATGGTAAAAGATGCTGAAGCTAACCGCTCAGCTGACCAAGAAAGACGTCAGGTTGTAGATACAAGAAACAACCTTGATGGATTGATCTTCGCAACTGAAAAAATGATTAAAGAAGGTGAAGGAAAAATTTCTGGTCAATCTAAGTCAGAACTTGAGAGTGCAGTAGCTGAAGCTAAAACTAAACTTACAAGCGAATCACTTGATGAATTGAAAGCTGCAGTTGAGAGACTACAAAACGTATCTCATAAAGTTGCAACTGAAATGTATCAAGCTGGTGGAGCTCCAGGCGGAGACGCTGGTCCACAAGGTCCAGGAGCTGGTTCAACTGATTCAGATGCAGGATCATCTAAGAAAGATGACGATGTTGTTGATGCGGACTACAAAGAAGTCTAATCTATTGATGTCTAAATTTTTATGAAATTAAGAGGTCTCTCCTTTGGAGGGACCTTTTTGTAGGTGAGATACATGAGCGCAAAAAGAGATTATTACGAAATTCTTGGAGTCCAAAAAGGGACGAGTAAGGATGAAATCAAGAAGGCCTATCGTAAATTGGCCATGCAGTATCACCCTGACAAAAATCCAGGGAATGCAGAAGCAGAAGCAAAATTTAAAGAAGCTTCTGAAGCAGCTGAAGTTCTTTTAGATGATGATAAAAAAGCTCGTTACGATCAATTCGGTCACGCAGGTGTAAATGGCCAAGGTGGATTCGGTGGCGCTGGTGGATTCCAAGGTGGAGACTTTGGAGACTTCGGTGATATTTTCGGAGACATTTTTGGAGACATGTTAGGCGGACGCGGACGCGGTGGTCGTGGCGGAAGACGTTCACAAGGAAGACCTGGTGACGATCTTCAAATGGGTATTGATATTGAATTCGCTGAAGCAGCGTTCGGAACTGAAAAAACAATTTCACTCACTAAAAATGTTAAGTGCGATACTTGTAATGGCTCTGGTGCAAAAGCTGGATCAAGCCCTACAACATGTGACTACTGTAACGGTCATGGTGAAGTGAGAAGACAGCAAGGTTTCTTCACTGTTTCTTCAACTTGTCCTAAATGTAATGGCTCTGGTCAGATGATCAAAGATCCGTGCGGAACTTGTCATGGCCAAGGTAAGAAAAAGAAAAAAGTTGATCTGCAAGTAAAAGTGCCGGCAGGTATCGATCAAGGACAGCGCTTAAAACTTTCGAATGAAGGTGATGCTGGTTCAATGGGCGGACCGAATGGTGATCTATATGTTGTCATCAACATCAAACCACATAAAATTTTTGAACGTGATGAATTTGATGTTCACTGTACAGTGCCTATCAGCTTCTCACAGGCGGCCTTAGGCGCAGAAATGGAAGTGCCGACCCTTTCAGGTAAAGTCGCATTGAAAATTCCAGCGGGCACTCAATCGGGCGTAAAAATGCGCTTAAAAGGGAAGGGGATTCAACGTCTCGGAGGTTACGGAGTGGGTGACCAAATCGTCACTGTTCACGTCGAAACGCCAACGAAAATTTCAAGTGAGCAAAAAGAAATTTTTCAGCGACTCGCGGAGTTAGATGAACACTCAAACCCAATGAGTCGTGGATTCTTCGATAAAGTTAAAGATCTGTTTCAATAGAGCTGCGAGAGCAGCGCACCCCAGCTGCAAACGGCTGGGGTCTATTCCTGATTGCAATAGTCTCGTATTTAATCCTGCTTTCATATAATCCTATGCCTTGTTAGAATAGACTGAGTTTATTTTACCGAGGTTCACATGAAAATTTCTCTGGCTATCCTTTTTCTGACGTTTGCTACTGTTTCTTGTTCAGGCGTAAAAATGATCACACCTGAACGCCGAGTAGCTGAAAACGTCGACACATCTAAACTTTATAAACAGCCATTCCTGCAAAAAATAACTGCTATCAAAGAAAAAGTTCGCTTAGGAAAGAGTGATGTTGCTCTAAAAGATTTAGCGG
>CAMLKK010000012.1 GCA_946480715.1 uncultured Bacteriovorax sp.
ATGAAACTTCTCCTTGAGACTTGGGAAGTTTTTTCTCCCATTCAATGGCAGATTTTACGATGTAAGTGAGATCATCAAAACGAGGCTCCCATTCTAAAACTTGCTTTATTTTTTGTGCATTTGAAATGAGCATGACTGCATCGCCTTCTCTTCTTGCATCTTTTTTGATGTTTAGTTTTTGAGAAGTAATTCTCTCCACAGCGTCCAAAACTTCGAGCACTGTAAATCCTCGACCGTAACCACAGTTCAGGACTTGTGATTTTTTATTAGTTTCCAGATAGCGAAGAGCATCTAGATGTGCGCGGGCCAGATCATCCACATGAATATAATCGCGAATGCAAGTGCCATCTTTAGTCGGATAATCAGTACCGAAAACAGACATCTCTTCTCGTTTATGAGTTGCAAGCTCCGAAGCAGCTTTCAATAAGTGAGTGGCCTTTGGAGTTGATTGTCCAATTTTTCCAGATCGACTTGCTCCCGCAACATTGAAATATCGAAGCGCCACATATGAAAAATCATGCGCATGAGCTACATCCTGGAGCATCCATTCCGTCATGAGTTTTGATCGTCCATAAGGGTTGATAGGAATAGTTAATGTCTCTTCAGAAGCAATACCATCATGAGGCATTCCATAAACTGCTGCCGTTGAAGAAAAAATAAATTTACTCACATTATGTTTGAGACATGCCTTGATAAGCTTGTATGAGTTGAGAGTGTTGTTACTGTAGTAAGCGATTGGATCTCGAACACTCTCCGGAACAACGATACTTCCTGCAAAGTGAATAACAGCTTCAATGTTATTCATCGTAAAAACTTCATCTAAAAGTTGTTCGTCACCAACATCGCCTAGAATGAGTTTGCCACAAAGAATATTTTCTTTTTTTCCAGTTGAGAGATTATCGAGAATGATAATATCTTTCTTTTCTTCACCCAACATGCTTACGACATGAGAACCAATGTAACCAGCGCCACCCGTGACTAGAATACTCATCTTGACCTCAAAATTTTAAATGACGAAGGAAAAATCAAAAGAGCAATTTAGGAATAAAACTTTGAACCTCAGAAAATTCAAAGCGTGCACACATTAGTGAGATCGTTGTTGGTGGTCAATGAAGATTTTAGTTTTTCTCTTTAGCGTAAGAGCTATCTGACTGCGTGAAGAAAGAGTAAAAAACTATTGATTGATTGCTTTTTCGCGGTAGCCATAGAGCACTTGGTTAACGACGAAATTAGCAGAGACATTGAAGAGAACGGCCTTTGTGAATGAGAGCTTAGGATTGTCTTGCCCCATGCAAAGGATTTGATACGTAATAAAATTTTGCACGATGCTCTTTGGGATTTGCACTCCGTAAAAAACAGAATTGAAAACATAACGATCTACACCAGAGTTCGATGATTCAATCCATTCACCTTTACGTTGCTGGTAAACTTCGGCCATTGCAGCAGCAATAAGAATGTCCTGCACTTCAGGTTTATCGAGATCAGACTTGGTTAAGTTGTTCCAATCGATTCCGTTCTCATCACGTGAATCTCCTTTTAATCCAAGACCTACGTGCGGCAGTTGTTTAAGCTTTGAGATCAGTTCATCTTTATAGCGACGATACAATCCACGTTCTTCATAACTCTTTTTTAATTCTTGAATGCGTTTCTTAAACTCTGGATTATTTTCTTCGAGTTTTTTCAAATCAGCGAATGCTTTTTCTCCGCGAGTATCTTCATCATTGAACAGAGGATCGTAAATGAGGATGTCTGTTGTTCCCATTATACGACCGATAAAATAACTCTTAAGTGATTTCACAATTTGTGTATCAGTAGCTTTAGTCTGGATATTTCCACCAACATAAGAAAAGAGTACTGTGATTCCTACTTCGTAACCTAATTTCGTAAACCATTCAGCATTGAAGTCTTTATCCATATTGTAAAATGCATAGCTTGCTGCCAGTGTTCCGAGGTTTAACGAAAGATTGAATCTTTTAAAATCTTTTGCCGCATTTTTATTCACTTCATTCGGGCGAAGCGCACGGCAACCATAATAAAGATCTGTATATCGGGCCTGATCTGCAGGCTCGACAATTTTTTTAGAAGCGATTTTTTTAGAAATCTTCGCATCCATTTCATTAAATTTTTTAATGTGTTTTGAATTTGATTCCCATTGATCGAGTTGTGCGAGATCACGAAGGGCCAGAGGTCTATCTTTTTCGCTTAGACTTAATACGTAAGCGAGATATTTACGAACGCGAGCTTCACTCGTTTTAGATTTTTGTTCTGCCCATGATTCACTGACAATGGCCAGTTCTGATGCCGTAAAATCCATATCTTTAAATGGAGATTGTACTGATGTTTTTGTCTCAGTATGAAAGGCCTGCATAAGTGACATGCAGTCGTTATTGGCCTGTACAGTACCAATAGAAAGGCTTAAGAAAAGGCATGAAAGAGTGAGATATTTCATGCCTAAGATTGTAGCTAATTTTAGATTTCAGAGAGGGTATCGTGAAAAAAGGATAGGATTAATCTCTCCAAATTCCATCTTCCCCTAAATAAAGAGCGAAGTGAGAGTTACCGTATTTAAGGTAATAGCCCCCGTAATCTGCCCATTTCAAGCGTTTAGCTTCCATGTGATCTTGGAGTGTCGAGACCGCTAAATTCTTTTCAGTTTTAAAGCTGATTTGTTGAGCATTACTTCTCTGACCAATCTGAGTTTCCGTGAACACATTGGCCGTATGGTCACCAGCAGTCAGGTCACAAGTTTTGAAAGACCATAGGGTGTCTTCTCCAATATCAGCAGAGAAATTAACATTTTCATCTACGACAATTGAAACTGATTTTAATGGTTCACCATCTGATGAAACTGCTTGTCCCTTGAGTTTAAGACAGCCACGTACACTTTGGTAATGAGTGTTTACGAGTTGAGGTGCATTGGTCCCTTGCACTTCTCCTAACCAAGAATGACGTTTGAAAAAACGATTCATCCCAGGGCCTGCGTTTAGTTCAAAAGAAAAATCATACTCGCCATCTGGTAGAACTTTTGAAAATCCCAAGAAGCGCTGATCACGAGAAACAGTCGCCTTGAAGCGGTCGACGATAGAATTCTTTTTTAAATCTTTGACGATTACATTAAGCGCACGAACATTTGTAAAAGGCACGCGAACAGCTCCACTCACGTGGAAGCGAGATTCTTTGGCAATAACAGGATCAATTGCGAGTGCTGGAAGTTTAATGTTTGCGGAACGACGATTGTTTGTAGCAAAAAATTCTGCTAGGTAATGAGGATAGTTGATACTTTTTTTATTAATAAAAGAGCCGCTGTTTCCACCTTGTCCTGCCGGCCAGTTATGGCCAAGACCTGTATTCATAATTAATGAAACACGCGGCCCCTGAGCATCTGCCCACATCGCACCCGTTCCATCCGTTTGCGAACCTTCTAACTTTTTAGTATCGAAAGTGAGCTTATTTTCCGCCCCGTAAAGTGTTCGCATGATCTCAGCATTGTGAGTGTTAAAAGTTGTAGAAACGATAAAATCATTGTTGCCATAAATGATTGATGTAAGCTGTGTCTTGAAAAATTCCTGTTTCCCTTTTCCGAGATCACGACATGTAGACATCATCTTTTCGAAAGTTGTTTGAGGACGGGAAATTTCAGTTGCGGCCGTTCCTGTTGATGGACCGGCATTTAAACCAATTCCAGCAAAAACATCGGGAGCTAAACAGCCAAGGACCATTGAGAGTCCTCCACCCGATGAGAGTCCTGAAACATAAACTTGTGTGGGATCAATATTGAGCTCAACTTTCGAGAGCATACCTTTAACGACATTGAGAACATGAACATTGTGTCTGTTCATCGTTGTGTGATCGGCACCATAATAATCCCAACAGCCAGAATAGACTCCACCGTTTGGAACTTTAGGAAGAGCGACAATCATATTAAATTCATCAGCCGCGTTTTCCCAATTACCATCTTTTTTGAGATCTTCGGCCTTTTGCGAACATCCATGCAAATTAATCATGAGTGCTTTTTTTGTGCCGAAATTCATAAAATTGGCATTTTTTGGGAGGTAGTAATGAACTTGCACATTTTGAATGCTCTCACTCTTCCACTCTGCTTGAGCAGATGGAGATGAAAAAGCTATTAGTGTGAAGAGACCGGCCGAGAGGATGTTTAATTTTTTCATAATGAAAGGATAGAACATTTAAGAATAAAAGGTCCAACTGATTCACTCTGACATGGCGCCATTTGCAGGACTTTATGCTACTATTTGATCCTTAAACAGGGTCAGACGGAGTTTTCATGACGGATCATTCAGCTCATTCGCATTTAGACGAACTTGAGCAGCAGTCCATCTACATTATTCGCGAAGCTTATAGAAAATTCCCGAAACTCGCCATGCTGTGGTCGATGGGAAAAGATTCAACTGTCATGTTGTGGCTGGTTCGCAAAGCTTTTTTTGGACACGCACCTTTTCCGATGATTCATATTGATACGACTTTTAAAATTCCAGAGATGATTAAATTTCGTGATGAAAAAGCAAAAGAATGGGGACTCAATCTACTCATTTCTAAAAATGAAGCCGCTTTAAAATCCGGAATGAATCATAACGTCGGTCGAATTGAATGCTGCACGGCCTTGAAGACGGACGCGCTCAAAGAATTTTTAAAGGCCAATCCTTTTCAGGCCATTTTTGTGGCCATAAGAAGAGATGAAGAAGGAACTCGTGCAAAAGAGCGCTATTTCTCACCACGAGACGAACATTTTAAATGGGACTTTGTCGAACAGCCGCCGGAACTTTGGGATCAATACAACACTGACTTTCCCTCTGATGTCCATGTGAGAGTCCATCCGCTTCTACATTGGTCTGAAGTTGATATTTGGAATTATATTGCCCGTGAAAAAATTCCTACCCTCGATCTGTACTTTGCAAAAGAAGGAAAACGCTATCGCAGTGTAGGTTGCGCTCCTTGTACAAAAACCATTGACTCCGATGCTGATACTCTCGATAAAGTTATTGCTGAACTAAAAGTGACGAAAACTGGTGAACGCGCAGGAAGGGCCCAAGATCAAGCAGACACCTATGCTATGCAAAAGCTTAGAGTGAGAGGATACATGTGATGAGTTTAAGAATAGTCATCGCAGGCCACGTAGATCACGGGAAATCGACTCTCATTGGAAGGCTTCTTTCTGATAGTGGACAAATTTTTCCTGAACGAATTGAAAAAGTAAAAGGCATTTGTTCTGACTCAGGAAAAAAATTTGAATTTGCATTTCTACTGGATGCTTTTGAAGAAGAACAAAAAGAAGGCATCACGATTGATAAAACTGAAATACCATGGACCTATCAAAATAAAAAATTTCTTTTCATCGATACTCCCGGACATAAAGAATTTTTGAAAAATATGATCAGTGGGGCCTCTACTGCTGATGCCGCTATAATTATGCTTGATGCTTTTGAAGGCGTACGGGAACAGTTTAAACGTCACGCTTATATCATTTCCATGCTGGGAATTAAGCAAGTCATCGTCGCCGTTAACAAAATGGATCTTGTAAAATACTCCCAAGAGCATTTTGAAAAAATTGAAAGAGAAGTTTCATTAATCTTAAAATCAACTCACAAAATTATTCCCCTTTCCGCTTTCGAAGGAAAAAATCTTATTCATAAATCTGATGAGCTTAAATGGTTTAAGGGACAAACACTGGCCGAAGAGCTCTTCTCATTAGAATCGTCTCAACACACCCACCCTTTTTTGAGATTTTCACTTCAAGACGTTTACAAGTTTGATGAAAATCGCATTTATGCAGGCAAGATGGAAAGTGGTCAGTTATCAGTCGGAGATAAGATATCTTTTCTTCCGAGCGGATCGTCGACAGTCATCAAAACAATTGAATCATGGAATACTGCGAGTAAACCGCGATCAGCTTCTGCTGGACAAGCGATCGGTTTCACTTTGCAAGACCCACTCTTTTTAGAGCGTGGTGAAGTCGGTTTTAAGGAACATGAAAGTGTTCCCACACTCACCCATCAAATGCATGCCTCACTTTTTTGGATGTCCTCAAGGCCTTTGGAAAAAGGAAAAAGTTATAAGTTTAAAATGCTCACTCAGGAAACAGATTGCAAAGTTGAATCCCTCTTTAATATTTTTAATCCTGCAAGCGATGCAGTTGATGCATCTGAAGCTGATCATTTAAATCCACACGAAGCAGGTGAATTTATTCTCAAACTTTCTAAAGGCATTGTTTGTGATTCATTTAAACAATGTGAAAGCACCGGCCGATTTGTTTTGTTGGACGATCATAGAATAGTTGGCGGTGGCGTGATCTTGAATCCAAATACAATCCATGTTTTCAAAGAGACAGGACATGTTACTCGCAAGGAACGCACCGATCGATATGGACATCAAGGTGCAGTACTGTGGTTAACAGGTCTATCGGGGGCAGGAAAATCAACGATTGCAAAAGAAATGGAAAAAATTCTTTTTGAACAGAATGTTCACTCTATCATTTTAGATGGAGACAATCTTCGAAAAGGAATTTGTAAAGATTTGGGATTTTCAGCTGAAGATCGAAAAGAAAACATCAGACGCATTGGAGAAGTAGCGAAGCTCATTGCTGAGTCCGGAGCCATTGCCATTGCAGCGCTCATCTCACCTTATGAACAGGATCGACAAATGGTTCGATCTCTCATGCCAAATGTAGACTTCGTCGAAATTTTCGTCGATTGTTCACTCGAAGAATGTGAACGACGTGATACCAAGGGGCTTTATAAAAAGGCGCGCAATGGTGAAATAAAAGGTTTTACAGGCATAGATTCAACTTATGAGAAGCCTCATAAAGCTGAACTTACTTTGCAAACAGATAAACAAAACATTCAACAATGTCTTGATCAAATTTTGTTGTTAATGAAAACTCGTGGACTCCTCAAATGAAATCAATTGTCATCTTGGGAGCAGGATTTTCTGGAACAATGGTTGCTGTTCAGCTTATGAAACGAGCAACTAAACCAATGCAGCTTTTCCTCATTGAGCGAAATGAATTTGGTCGTGGACCTGCTTACGCTGAAGCCGATGAAACACTTCTACTTAACGTACGGGCAGATCAAATGGGTGCCTTTCCAGATCGTGTCGATCATTTCTACGATTGGTTGAATGCTAAAAACTTTCACGCAGAACCTCACGAGTTTATTTCGCGTAAAATTTATGGAGATTACCTTGAAGACCTTCTTGAAGAAGCGATTACTGCAAGTAAAGGCAAGGTTAAAGTTAAACTCATTAAAGATGAAGTCATCAACATCACTCCCGATAGAAAATTATTGCTCTTGAGTAAAAATCTTCCGGTTTATTTTGATGAACTAGTGCTGGCCACAGGTCTCACTCCTTCCATCGATTCTCTTCAAAAATTAAATGGCATGCAAGGCCCAGTCACTATTTTTGGCAGTGGTTTATCAATGGTTGATGCGATCATCACTTTGGTCGATCGAAATTTTAGCAGTAAAATTACCGTCGTTTCTCGCAGAGGTTTGCTTCCCCAAACACACAAATTCTTCGCAGAAAATGAACCGCGCCCTGATTATAAAGAACTCAAGTTGATATCACTTCAATCGATATTGAGTTTTGTTCGTTCTGAAAGCAAGAAGTACGATTGGCGCTTGGTGATTGATGGACTTCGTCCGCATACTCAACAACTATGGAAGAATTTTTCAGAGAGAGAAAAAGGCCAATTCCTGCGTTACGTCCGTCCATACTGGGAATCGCACCGTCATCGCATTCCTCCTATGCATGATAAACTCCTGCGCGAGCTGATGAAAAAAGGTCAACTGGAAGTTAAGGCCATTGGGTTTAAGCCTTATAAGATCACCACGAAAAATGTTCTTCGTTGCGAAGGCCTTTCTCTACTTTCTAATCATATCATCACCAAGATGATCGCTAAAAATGTCGTGAAGGCCGATGATTTTAATTTAGGTGTGTCCAGCTTGCAGCCATGGGCGCATCCCATTGGGGCCTTAAGAAGGGGTGAATTGTGGGAGTCTACGGCCGTTTCAGAACTCAGAGTTCAGGCGCAGGAACTGGCAGTTCAGTTGCTTGCAGTTGATTGACAGTTAAGCCTAATTCTCGAGCATACGATTCCAAATTCAGAATTGTTTCTCCCCTGCTTTTTTTCTGCAGGAAATTGTAGAAACACATAAAGAATAGCCAATGATATTTTAAAACCACTTGCCAAAAATTTTTACTTCCATACATTCGGGAAAAATAATGAATGAGTCTGAATGGTGCTTTCATTTGGGCCCATAACTTCTCGGGACCGCTGGCACGCGGAAATTCTCTGTTTAAGCGAAGTGCTTCGCTAGGTGGAACCATTAAAAAAAGTTTCCACAAATCTGAAAAGAAGACTGATTTTTCTTTAGGATCTTCTGTGAGAAGAAATGTCGTTGCTGCTTTTTCTATAGTCGCTACGACGTGCGATTTAAGATGCAAAATTTTATATCGTGGTGATAGTCGGTAGTGGACTTTTTTCTTAAAAGACTCTTCAATAATGGGATCAAGATTCTGAATGATTTTTTCACTAAAATCATTTTTCAACAGCGATTGCGCAATTGTCAGTGCTTCAAATACCTCTTTTTCTGCACTCGCTTTAATAATCATCTGAGTGAATTCATCAGTATCAATCGAAGGGGCTTTTTTAGCGATCAGCATGACAAGATCACCGAGATCACCCAGACCTGCTCTGCTGTAGTCCATATGGCAACAAAGTTGAAAAATGTGGTGAGCAGTTCCCAGTCGGAAAAAAGTCTCGCCCATTAAAGTGAATTCTTCTTTATGGGCCCAGAAATCATCAATGGGAATTTCAATTTTACGCTCTGGCGCTACGACATTCCAGTGAGTAGAAAAATGGATCTGCTGATTTCTATCAAAGAAAGGCGGCCACTTATAATGAGCTTCATCTTCATAGAGAGGGACTGAGGTAATAAGATCATGATAGAGAAATTGATCATGAACTTTGTTCAAGTCCTCTTTTTTCACAAGAATGTTTAAAGTTCTGAGCGGACGATAACCTAAATCACCGAAAAACTCTTCTGCGACAGCGTGCCCGTTTAGAATGATGACATCGATTCCCTGGTTTTTGAGAACGCAAAGAAGCGGCAGTCCAACTTCTAAGATGGCCACATTTTTTTCCCGTACCGCAAGATACTTATCTTTAAGACGTTCCGTTAAATAAAGATTTTCTGCTTCAGGTATATCTCTTAACTGAATATAATGACGGGCACTTGTGCGATTTAACTCAATCAGATCAAAGTACATTTCCTGCTCTTCAACGGATTTAGGTAAGAGCTTGCTCTCAAACGTTTTCACCTCTTGAGTGAAATAGAGATCGATAAGCGCTTCTTGTTTTTCAGGATTGAGACTCATTCTAAAATTACACCTGTATTTTCAAACCCCGTCAACGTTGCTAGCCTAAAAAGATGAAAACACTTTTATTTTTCTCTCTCCTTTCACTTTCTTTAACAGCACTCGCCGATTGTGAGCATAATCGCGAAGCATTTTTGCAAAACGCAGAAGCGCTTTATTCCGAATACAAAACGATTGATTCTGATCATGCAATGGAGGAACAGAAGAAAGCTTTTTGGATGGAAGGATCTGGCGCCAATAAAGACAAGGCCATATTCATCGCTCACGGATACATGGGCTCTCCCCGTGAAATGCTCCACGCTGTCGATCTCTACAAAAAAAACGGGTACGCCATCATCGGCTTTTTGATTCCAGGTCATGGGGCCAATCATAAAATTGCCAATCACTTCAAAAATTACCGCTGGATCAGCGAAATGAAAAAACAATTAGAATGGGCCACGAGCTGTTTCAGTGAAGTCAAGGCCGTTGGGTTCTCTACTGGTGGACTACTCCTTCATCATTACCTGCTCACAAATCCAGCTCCAGCATCGCTCAAGAGCATGCACTATATAGCTCCCTATTTTGTCCAACGATTCAATCCACCTCTTGAAAAAATCCTGGGTTCACTCGTAAACGGAATTTCGGTCGATACCGCCTATTTTCTCAGCCGCTTTCGCGACTTAAAAGTCATGACTATCGATCGTCAATACTACAATCAGACTTTACCCGTGGGCGCAGGCCTTCAAGTCAAAGAATTAGGCCTTCTCGTCTATGGAATGAAAGCAGAAAATCGTCTTACTGTTCCTGTGCAGCTCTTTCTCTCTGAAGGAGATTGGACTGTTGATAATGAGGCCACAAAACTTGTGATGAATCGAGACAATGAAAAAGTTGAATTGGTTTGGTACAAAGGCAGCGAGCCACATCACATGATGGTTCCATCAGTCAGTAATGTGGCGGGAGATGTTCAGCGAGTAATGTTCGAATTCAAATAATTATTCGACAACAATTCCCTGTAACAAACTAGCATTCGCAATCAGGACTTCGCGAATTCCTAATGCTTCCATGTAACCTTGAACTAACAATAAATTCGTCACATCTGTTTGACGATAATCCCCAGTCAAATCCGCATCACCTTTTTGAGCTTGTTGAGTTGATTTATCATCCAGCTCACGTAGCGAATAAGTAGGTTCTTTTAGGAGAAGCTGATTTTTGATCGATGATCCATGAACACCGCCAACACCTACGAAAACGAGATCGCGGTTTTTGTTGAAGAAAAATGGGGGTACATGTAAACGTGCATAGGAACGAGCTAGCGCGATCGCATTGGGACGAGATAGACCAATCGGGTTTGGAGTTCCACCTGACTCAATTGGTTTAAGTTGAAAAACTTCCATCACCATGTTTTTAAAATTAACCGAAGCGAGGCTTCCCAGATACATTTGCGTTTCGCCTTTTTCATCTTTAGACGTCATCTGCATTGATCCGCCGCCAATATCCCACACCACAATTTTTTTACCGGCATCTTGAAGAGGAATAACTGAGAGGGCCGAAGCATAACCAAGCATTGCCTCTTCTTCCTGGGAGATGACTTTTAAATTAAGTTTCAATTTTTTTGCAAAACGAGTGATGATTTCTTTTCCATTTTTTGCTTTTCTAAAAACTGAAGTTGCTACCCCTTTAGTTTTTTTCGGTTTGTGAACTTTTCCTAGAGCAATGAGCTCCTGAAGAGCGGCCAGACCTTTCTCTTCCATTCCTTTTGAAATGGATTGGTCTTTTGATTTTTCGAAATCATCGTTATAACCAACGGAGCGCGACTCATTCACCAGCACTTTAATAATTTTTTTACTGCAGATATCGACTTCGGCGACCATCATTTTTGTCGATCCAGAGCCAATATCAAGTCCCATCCTATTTTCGTTACAAACCTTAGCAAAGGCCGGTGTAACAAAAATAAAAGTTAATACAAACAGTAAATGTTTCACGGATATCTCCTAATAAGTCTTCGTTTGAATAAAAGTAGAAAAACGCTCATTTCCCCGCTTCCAAATAATGGCATCATAGATGAAATGAGAAATCAGCGGTGTCGTTAGTAGCGCAAGGGCAAGTGAATCGAGAGGATCAAAAAGATCGATGATGTCTGTTTGATAATAATCGAAAAGAGCACCAATTCCAAAAAGCAAAGTAAGAAAAAAGAAAGCATATTTTTTAATGAATGGAACTTTATGAGTCAAAACTAATCTTTTTTCCATTAAGAAAAAATAAGGAACCGCATGGGAAAAAATAAGAAGAGCATAACTTTGCAGTTGATCCTTTGAATAGATGAAGGAAAAGGCGTAGACGACAGTAAAGAAAATCATCGAAAGCATGCCGCGAATATTTTTTTGGAGTGCGAGAGTCGTTCCGATGACGAGCACTCCTATGAAATAAAGAATAAGGCCATATCCATGACAGACCTCAAGTGTTGTTTGGGGAAACCACTGTGAAAGTTCGAGTGGTTTAATAATCGCTTCACCGAGAACTCCAGAGGTCATATTGGATTTTAAGTGAAAAAGAATGAATGGCATCATCGTCAAAAAATAATAGCTCCATTTTACGATGGTGGCGTTTTTCTTTTCACCGATTCTATAAAGAAAGGTAACGCCTAATCCCTGGCGCATATTATGAAAAATTGTGAAATAAAAAATGTACATGAAGAAATAAGGTTCAAAAGCGAGATGGATTGCAAGATTCAAAAAGAATGACCCCAGCAAAACGATCCAAACATATTTTTTGCGGATCTCTTCCGGATCAGCGAGAACTTCCAGCAGTGTTGAATAGACATGACCGCCATCAAGAAAATAAATGGTCAATAAAACGAATGCACTAGAGGCCAGGATATTTGTTGTCATCGTCAAGATAAAGACAATGAACGTTGCTGCAAATATTTTTAAAAAGTCTTCTCGATACGCCTGGAAAATCATTTGACCAGTTCAATCCATAGAGGAAGATTGTAGTACGTGCTGACTCTAGTGACTTTATTGTTTCTTACTTCAAAAAAGCTTCCTGCGCGAATGCTGTAAGTTTGATTTCTGGCAGGAGGAAGAGATCCATCCGTCTTAAGGTAAGTGCCGTGAACCATGAATTCTGCAGAGAAATTTATTCCGTTGCCAGCATCCATGACAATAATATCTGTAAGATTCTCTTTATAACATTCATTCATGTGATCTAAGAACTTAGCAAAGGTAGCTTTCCCCGATTGAACTTTACCTTGATTAATTTCATGGACAATATTTTCGTCCACCAATTCCAGCATGCCTTGAGCATCACCACGGTTAAAAACTTCAAAATAGCTTTCAATTAAACGTTTGCCAGATATGTTCATAGGTTCTCCAAAAATGATGACTCAATAAGGGTAACGAGGGCTGGATTTAAAAGCAAGCCTGGCGTATATTTGGGGGATGAAAAATAAATATTTTGGCACTCCTAAACTTAGGTTTCTCTACTCTTTATTCTTTTTGCAAATCATCATGTACACACTCTTTAGATTTGTGTTCTTGATTTGGTTTAAAGACGGCATCACTCCTGGAAGCGCAGGGCTGGTCATGCAGAATCTTTTTTTAGGTTTACGCTTTGATATTCGTCTAGCGATGTTCATGTTGGTTCCAGCCATTATCTTCATCAATCTGCCGCTCAATCCGGCCTTTAAAGTCCGTTTCCACAATGGTCTTTACACAATCTTGTTGGGATTTGTTTCGTTCCTCTACGTTGTGGACATTGGCTATTTCTCATACTTAAAATCGCGATTAAATGCGACGATCATCCAATTTTTCAAGAACCCGATCATTTCATTTGAAATGGTACGCGAGTCGTATCCATGGTTTTGGATCCTCTTGCTCGTCATTGCAGTGACAGTTCTCATCTGGTTTTTGATTCGTACGTTCATCACACCAAAACTTATGGGATCACCTCTTAATGCGAATAATCGCACTCGCTTTTTTGGTGCAGTCATTTTCCTTTTCTTTTTTGCCTGGGGAATTTACGGATCAATTAAAGCCTATCCGCTACGTTGGTCAGAAGCATTCTCAACTCCAGATTCGTTTGCTTCAAACCTTTCCCTCAATCCTGTTCTTTATGTCGCCGACACATACACGTTTCGCGTAGCTGAGTTTGAAAAAGAAAAGGCCGCTGAGTACTACGATGTTGTGGCAAACTTTTTAGGTGTGGATTCACCAGATAAACTTAATCTTAATTTCGTAAGAAGTTTTCCAGGTGATGAAACAAAACGTTTAGTTAAACCAAATGTTGTCGTCATTGTAATGGAATCGATGGCGTATTTTAAGACAGGAATCGGCGGTTCAGCTGTTAACCCTACGCCATTCATCGATACCCTGGCAAAAGAGTCACTTCTTTTTACAAATTTCTACACACCCACTGTTGCAACAGCGAGATCAATCTTCGCGGCCGTAACAAGTATTCCAGATACGTCAAAAGTTAAAACAGGATCAAGAAATCCTCTTGTTGTTAATCAACATACAATCATGTCAGAGTTTGATGGTTATCAGAAATATTACTTTCTGGGAGGATCGGCGAATTGGGGAAATATTCGCGGAGTATTCTCCAATAACATTCCTAATTTAAAAATTTACGAAGAAGGTTCTTACAAATCTCCACGTGTTGATGTTTGGGGAATTTCAGATTTAGATCTTTTTAAAGAATCGTTTGCTGTTTTGAGTGACGATGAAAAAACACCAAAACCATTCTTTGCTTTTATTCAAAGTTCGGGCTTTCACCGTCCTTATACAATTCCTGACAACAGCGATGATTTCAAGGCCCTCACAGCTAAAGAAATCTCAATGAAAGAACTATTGGACTACGGCTTTGATACACTCGAAGAATACAATGCCATGAGACTGCAGGATTATTCACTTGGACGCTTTTTTGAAATGGCGAAAAAAAGCAAGTGGTATGACAACACGATCTTTGTTGTTTTCGGAGACCACGCATTGCCAGATATGCAGGCGAAAAACGTTCCGATGTGGAAAAGAGGATTACAAAACGGCTATCACGTTCCTTTCATCATTCACGGACCAAAATTTGTTCAAACCGGAATTGAAACTAAAATTGCATCTGAAGTTGATGTGATGCCTACACTAGCGGGAATGGCCGGTATTCCGTACAAAACAAGAAGCTTAGGACGCGATCTTTTCAATCCGAAGTTTGATACCTACCGAGCGGCGTTTTCATACAACTGGTCTGCTCCCTTCAACATCAGTCTTGTGGACAGTGAATTTTATTATGACTACATCCCGTACAATGGTCAGGCGAAACTGGTGAAATACGGTGAGTCTAACGACAACGTCAAAGATCAGTATCCTGAAAAATTTAAGGAGATGGAAGCTCTGACAAAAGGCCTCTACGAATCAGCAAGATTTATCATGAATAACAATCCACATATTCCTTAGAATTCTTTTGATTTCCATTTCGGATCTGTAAGCCCATTTGATAAGAAAGCTTCCAGATCCGACATTTCTTCTTCTGTCAGTCCTAATCCTTGTCTTAAAAATGGCGCTTGGATCGCCCCGAAAATTTCTTTCATCGTTTGCGAATCATTTAAGATTTCAACTTCAACCGGAAATTCCTTACGACGTTCAGGGGTGAGATCGAAGTGATGAAGTGAATGACGAATATTATTATAGTGAGTGATAACTTCTTTAAGCGTTTTGAATGCTCCATTGTGCATGTAAGGAGCTGTTAACCCTACGTTGATAAGCGAAGGAGTTTTAAAAAAATGATTGCGGAAAGTTTCGTTGTTGATTTCACCACGCCCGCGATCTTGGGCCGTTGGTTTTGCACCAATGTGAGGTACTCCGACTGATGTAAAAAAGATATTAAGACCAAGCATGTTTCCCTGGTGACAGGTAATACAGCGACCACGATCAATGAAAACCGCTAAACCTTTTTTCTCTTTTTCTGAAAGTGCAGTATCATCACCAGCGACATAACGATGAAATGGACTTGTGTTGGATTGAAAATGTTGTTTCATGAAAGTGCCGAGAGCTTCACCGACATGGCCGATGTTAACGTTCTTAACGTTGTTATTGATCTCGGGATAAGCTTGATTAAATAATCTAATATAGCGGTCTTTATCACTCGCCTCTTCTGTCGTTAAACGTTTGATGAGAAGATCCCATGCTTCCAGATTTGTTTTAGCGTCTGCGATTTCATTATCGCCTTTTTTTCCACGCATTTCTTCATGTGAAAGCAGTGGAAAAATGGCCTGTGCCGAAGGTGAACTCGTCATGACACTGGTGATGTGAGCGGCCTGTGGATTTTTTCCATTGAGAGCGGGTTCAGGTGTTGTAAAAATGTGATCCACCGGATTGTAGTGAACGCGCCCATCCCAAAACATAAATAATTGTCCCGGTTGCCCAAGATTAAAAAGCGCTTGAGAATTTCTGCGCAGGACTCCTTTTCCATCTTCTGTTTGCGAAAGAGGAAGTGCATCACTTGTTCCCATCATAGGATTGTGACATGTATGACAACTGACATTTCTGTTACCGGAAAGATTAGTCTCAATAAAAAGTTTTTTCCCCAGCTCTACTTTTGCCGTATTAGATTCCTTCACGATTAATTCTAATGGATCGACTTGGAAAAACATCAGTCGCTGACGTAAATAGTCATCAAGATTTTTTGCACTAGCAGTATGTGAAAGAATGAAAGAAAGGAAGAATAGAATTTTCATTGGTGCGGATTGTAGCATTAACGTTTTATTAAGAAAAACAGACTCGCCTAAAAATTTCGCGTGTGATAGCGTCAAAGCATTAACATTCCAAAGAGAGAATTATGACGAAAAAAGCTGCTAAACCAGTAAAAACAATTATTGATCCAAACGCAAAAGCAAGTTCTGCGGATGGAATCTATGGACTTCCTTTTAAAGAATCGGAAGCAAAAGTTGTTTTCCTTCCTATTCCTTGGGATGTGACGACTTCTTATCAAGCAGGAACAAGTACAGGTCCGGAAGCTATTTTAAGAGCTTCTGAACAAATTGATTTTTTCGATCTCGATTATGTTGATGCTTATCAAGCAGGGCTTTTTATGAAAAAAGAAAGCTCCGCAATCAAAAAACTCAATACAGCTGGACGTGCTCTCGCAAAAAAAATTATCGATGCCGACGATGCAACTTTAGCAAAAAGTAAAACTCTCCAGGCTTCATTAAAAAAAGTTAATGAAATTTGCGAGCAATTGAACAACGAAGTTTACAAAGATACAAAAAAACTTCTTGAACAAGATAAGATTTCAGTTGTTGTCGGTGGTGATCACGCGACTCCATTTGGTGCCATTAAAGCTTACGCTGAAAAATTTCCGGGAATGGGTGTTCTGCATTTTGATGCTCACTCAGATACACGTATTGGTTACATGGGATTCGTCAACTCTCACGCTTCAATCATGTACAACGTGATGGAAAAAATTCCTAATGTAAAAAAACTCGTCCAAGTTGGTATTCGCGATTTCTGTGAACAAGAATTCAACTACACTCGCGACAATAAAAAAATTGATATCTACTTTGATCAGCAATTGCATGAGCGCAAACTCTCAGGTGAAAGTTTCCAGAAAATCGCAAAAGAAATTGTCTCTAAACTTCCAGAGAAAGTTTATATTTCATTTGATATTGACGGACTTGATCCGCGTTTTTGTCCGAACACTGGAACGCCAGTTCCCGGTGGATTGGATTACCCAGAAGTCATCTACATCATCAACGAGCTTGTGAGAGCTAAAAAAACAATTGTAGGCTTCGATCTTGTTGAAGTAGCTCCTCATCCGAAAAAAACGGATGAGTGGGATGCAAACGTCGGAATGAGACTTCTCTACAAAATGACATCAGCTACACTAGCAAGCCAGGGACTTATAGAGTTGAGAAAGTAACAATGAAAAGTATTCTACTTTTCATTCTATTCACTTCGACAACTTTTGCGGAAACTAAGAAACCTGTTCTCATGTGGGCCTTCCCCACATCGAGCAAAGCTTTGCCTCCGCCGAAAACAAATATTTTGGATGCAAAACATCCTCTCTTCAAACTTTATCACGATGAGCTGGCCGACTATGATCAACAAATCATGGCGGCCACTATCACGCGCATCGAAGCTGATATGAAAAGTAAACGTTTGATCTGTTATCCCGGAAGTTCTGAATACACCCGCAGACGTTCATTTGCTTATCTCACCTCTCAATACATCCAACCTGCTCCTCAGCTCATTATGACTGAAGGTAAAGGCAAAGAATTGATGAAGAAGTTTGGCGGCCATGTCACCCTCAAAAAAGTCATTCAGATGGAAGGATTGAAAGGATCGCTGGCCGAAGGCCGCTCATTTGGCGAAACCATTGATCGCATACTCGCTTCACAGGAGGCGGGCAATTATAAAAGACAGGTTTATAATACATTTATTCAAACCGTTACTCCGCAAATTAAAAATGGAAGAGTTGATTACACCTTGGAGTATCCCTTCGTTGTTCAGGCGATGGAAAAAGAAGATACGAATGGCAAAGTCCGTTTGATGATTATCCCGCTGGAAGATGCTGAACATTTCGTCACTCAATATACGGCCTGTTCAAAAACACCTGAAGGTTTGGCCATCATTAAGAGACTGGATAAAATTGTGAAGAAGAATGTTTCTGATCCGAATTACTGGAAAGGTGTAATGGATTCAATTGAACCAAAAGATCGAGCAGAGTTTCAAAAGCACATTGATAAATTTATTGTTAATCGTTCTAAAGAATCAGTCGTCATCGACTAAAATAAAAAAGCCCCGGATCCACGGGGCCTTTTAATTCAATTTAATTTAAGCGACTTCATAATTTGTGGCGGGAGCATGAGCGAATAAATCTAAGTCCTGGTGGGCCATCTGAGGCATAAACTCCAACAGTCGCAATCACCAGAGCAAAGGCCACTGCATATTCAGCGGTACCCAACACGACAGACTCTCTGAGTAGACCTCCAGTATAGGCATCAGCAAAAGCAAACGCCGTCACCAGCATCAGGCACGTACTCCAGAATGAAGTCTGGTTGTTACCCTCAATGAAGTTTTTTGTCATATGCATAGACTGTACTCCTATCGCAATTTCCGGATGGTTTGTTTGGAAAGTTGCGATGGAGTTATTATAGGAGTGATCGGTGTTAATCTGAAATTTCCCTGTAGTACTATCACTTTTCATGAAGTTACCTGGTCCAATTGTCTCAAGATAAGACTTTTAAGTGCCCATTTTCTGAGGATTGTGAGAGGCTATACCAATGAAAAAAACACTTCTGCCCTTTCTATTGTTCTTTTTAAGCGCTTGTAGCTCAAAACCGTCACGAATCATCAGTAATGAGCTGACAATGGCGGATAACCAGTATTGGAACGCTCTCACGATTGATATATTGAAAGACAAGAAAGAAGTAATCGCATCTATCCCCCATATCGAACAAGATTTAACAGACCCATCTTTGCTTGCACACTGGGGACAGAGTTTGAATTTCGATTCGAATGCAAAAAAAATCATTGTCGATCATCAGATTATAAGCAAACTGCAAGAAGCATTCGGTGTGAAAAATGATAATCTGCACGTCCATGCAGGAATCATTCACACTTATGGCTACCTCTTTAGCATCATCGAAACACCATATGGGTATAAACGTGAACGTTGGATTGCACCGACATTGAATGTTGGTTTCAATTTGCAGAATGATTCTCTTGTTCCATGGACTTCAGAAGGTTCACTCTTTTCGAATGTGACTTATTTTGCGGGAAAAATTGCTTTCAAAAAAACGTCTGTTGAAAATTTAAAAAATGTATCGACGGAACTTCGGCACTTCAATTACAACGAGCTGAAGGTTACGCGTTTGGAAGAAACAATTCCTGGTTATAAACTTGTCACCAGTTTTGTAAAATTACTCGCAAAAGCTCCGGATGAAAAAAATGACTATCTTCTCATTTATTCTACGATCAATCTTGAATCGCAAAAGGAAGAATTGATTACGGCCTTTCCGGTAAATGAAGAGACTTTTAAGAAAACGACTGATCCAAAAGATTTGGGTGCAAATAAATCAATCACTCTCCGCTACAATGCTTTCATTCCAGATATGGGAACAAGCTTTAAGGGGCTGCGATCTCTTTTGTAGTGACCATAAGCTGCGGAGGAGTGGCAAATTTTACTCCCAGCTCTTCGGCAATTTTCAGAATTTCAATGATCATCTTATGACGTTCAGTAAGCTCGATATTTCCATCTTTTGTATTGAAAAAAACGTTGAAGAGGATGTTCACTGATTTATCAGTCATCTCGTGAACGTAAACTTGTGCTGTCGACGGATCAACATATTGATGAATTTTACATACGTATCGTAACCGTTCACAAAACTCTTCCAATTTATCAAGTGGAGTTCCATATTCAATACACAACATTGTTTTGAAACGTCGCGATCCGCGCATACCATAGTTGTCGATGGCCATGTTGGCGAGAACGTTATTTGGCAAACTCACAATTGACTGATGAGGAGTTCTTAAACGTGTACTTCTAAATCCTACTTCTTCTACAGTTCCTTCCAATCCACCTTTATCAAGAATGACGTAGTCTCCAATGAGAAAAGGGCGATCCATAATAACTGTCACCGAACCGAAGAGATTAGAAATCGTATCTTTAGCTGCAAGGGCGATCGCCACCCCCCCGATTCCCAGACCGGCCAGAATGCTTGCGACATCAAAAGTTAAACTGTGAGCAATAAGAATGAGCCCTAAACCAACAACAACAACCTTTGTCGATTTTTTGAGCATGGGAACAAGGACGTCATCGAATTTGTTGTTACTTTCCTGTGCGCGCTTTTCGAAATGAAGTGCGATGTAATCAACAACATTTAATGTCGACCAGACTGAAGTGATCGCGATCAAAATATAAAAAGCCCGCCAAAGAAATGCGAAAGTCGAAATATCAAGTTCCAGAAATCGAAATAACCACATCCACGTAAGTGAAAAGGCCAAAAGTCCAAAAGGAAGGGTGCGACGATAAAAATCATCACCTTTTGTTGGAAGAAATTCTAAACGTACTTGTTTCTTTGCGTAGAAGGCCAGCAAAATTCTAATAAGGCTGAGGACAAAAAGAGAAAGCACAAAAATAGCGATGAAGCCGATCCACTGTCCGTTCTTGAAAATGAAAAGCTCATCTCCCATCCATTTAGGCATCGATGTTTTAAATTTCGTGCGCCAATTAGTAAGTTCTGTAGCTCCTTTTAATACATTTTGTTTGGCAACTGTGGAGTAAAGTAGATCGATGCTCTGAACAGTTTGTGGTGTAAATCTCCAAGCGCCATCCGAACTTTTCTCAATGGCGATTTCTACATCGTAAGCACGATCACCTTCCATTAAAGTTTGTTTTCTTAAAACCCATTTTGGTCCATCAGTATAGTTAGGAATTCTCGCGAGCTTTATAATCGCAATCCTATCAAGAGTATTGATCAATCTTTCTGCAGCTAATCTTCCAAATGGTCCTCGTAACGTTTCTTTTACTTGAGAGAGATCCAATGTCTTGATGGCTTCATTATAAGCATAAGCAGAACTTGATGAGCGCGACTTCACTTCTTCCATCGCATTGAGAAATGTCGCCATCGTATCACGTGGACTTTTTAATTTATCGATTTCTTCTGAAGCAACATTCGAAACATTTATTGTCGAATCGGTAATCGGCTTAGGCTTGAGCGTTTCCTTGATAAGCATCGAAGGAATTTGAGCTTCAGGATTGGGAAACATTGTGATTGAAAAAAAGAGTGAAGCGATGAAAACAAACAACAAAGAAAATAAGCGCGCGTTCATCTTGATATAAACTCCATAACGAATCAGAGGAATTTGATGTGACTTTTAGAAGAGCTTCTAAAATTTACCGCGAGCACGTTTGAGGGTCAAGAAAGGAAATACTTGATCTTTTTTCTTTCTCTCATTTTCAAACACTCATGCATTTCGTATAGGCACAAATGTGGTCTGGAGCTATTCTTAAAATTAACCAATAATCTCTCTCAAGGATGAGACTGATGCTTTCTAAATCAATTTTCCTGACTCTCTTTTCCCTCACAATTTCGACTGTAAATGCAAAAGTTGTTGAAGAATCACTTGTGATTCAAAACCCATCTGAAAAAGTTATAGAACTTTTAAAATCAAGACCAGAACTTACGCTCGATCACATGAGCCGTGAAAGCGTTGAAGTTTATGGTCCAAAGGGATTGGCCCAATTTCTTTCTCAGAATAAAATTCGCTTCAATTATCAAACTGTATCCACAGATAAAGCACGCTCACCTTATCCAACTCCTGAAGAAATTGAAAAAGATTTAAAGGCCGTAGCTGCTCGCTTCCCGAAAACTGCAGAATTAAAATCCATTGGAAAAACAGCAAAAGGAAGAGATTTGTGGGTGATGAAGATTGCTCGCAATGTTTCAATGAAATCAACAAAGCCGGAATTTAAATTCATCGGAAACATGCACGGTGATGAAATTGTCGGACGTGAACTGATGGTAAAACTCATTAAGGAATTACTAACTAAAGACGGAAGTGATCCGCAAATCACTCGCCTTTTAGATGAAGTTCAAATTTACATTCTGCCATCAATGAATCCAGACGGTGCTGCAAACGGGACACGCGGAAACAGCAAATATGTTGATCTCAACCGCGATTTTCCGGATTTCTCAACAACGGATAACATCGACAAGATGGATGGACGTCAATTAGAAACTCAGGCCGTGATGAAATGGCAAAAAGAACATAATTTCGTTCTCTCTGCGAACTTCCACGGTGGAGCTGAAGTGGTGAATTATCCCTGGGATACAGCTGCTGATGTTTTCAAAGAAGAATACAAAGTTAAAGAATTGAGCTTAGAGTATGCCGGACTTGCTCCTTATATTGCGAACTCAACGACTTTCGAAAATGGTATTACGAATGGATACGCCTGGTATGAAGTCAACGGTGGAATGCAAGACTGGAGTATTCATTATCGTGGCGATCTTCAAATCACTGTAGAACTTTCAAATACTAAATGGCCGGATTATTCGCGCATTGAATACTACTGGGAACAAAATCGTCCTGCTCTACTTCGATTTATTGAGCGAGCAATTTTGCAATAATTTTTTCTTTAAGCTTTTTTAATCTAACACGCCCTTCTCTCTTTGTTGTTTTCGCTGCAAATGAAAGAAGGGTGTTCATCCTTTCCAGATTCAACCAATCATTCTTTTCCGGATCACCTGCTTTGAAATTAAGCGGACAGTAATCAAGCACATTTTCAGAAGCGACAAACAGAGGCAGGCCTTGAGTGCGGCAGATGAGTGGACGTGCTTCATAAATTGAACACTGTCCTTCATAGAGAAAAGTGCAGGCACCAGCTTCCACCGGTGTCTGCCATTTAGATAATAAATTGTTTTGGATTTCTTCAGTCTGAGAGTCGAACCATTCCTGAATGCGATCTGATTCAATTTCAAAAACACTTATATCGGTCATGCAACATTTCGAACAACCGGCCTTGCATTCCATTTGAGCAGAATGCTTTTTTTGAGTTTTATCAAAAAACTCAGAGGCGTTTTCTTGAAGCGTGATGACCGGATTTTTCATTCAATCACTTCATCATGTCTGATATTCGGTGACAAGAGCGAATAGATTGCCGGAACCACAAACAATGTCAGGACCGTCGAAACCATAACCCCACCGATAACCGCCCAAGACATTGGTTTTAAACTTTCCGCTCCTGGCCCTAGTGCCACGGCCGCTGGAACAGCACCGGCTATCGTCGCAAAACTTGTCATGAGAATCGGACGTAACCTTTTTGGACAGGCTTCAAACAAAGCATTGCTAATATCTAATTTCTCATGATCACGAACTTGGTTTGTAAAATCGACCAGAAGAATAGAGTTCTTTTTAACAATACCCATGAGAAGGATAATACCAATCATCGAGTAAATATTAATCGATTGTCCTGTTAAGAAGAGAGCAATAAAAGCTCCGGAAACAGAAAATGGAAGGGCCACGAGCACGGTAATCGGATCAACGAAGCTGTTAAACTGTGAAGCGAGAACCATGTACGAAATAACAATCCCTAAAATAAGAACGAATATTAAACTTTCAAATGATTCCTTGAATGTTTTCGCACTTCCTGTATCAAGAATCAATGAACCTGGCTCCAGATGTTTTTGAGCGATTGCCTTAGCATCATCCAGCGCCTGGGCCTGCGATAAACCTTCTTTAATGTTGGCGTAAATGCGTAGTGAACGCATACGATCCTGACGAGAAATCGATTGAAGTGAATCAACAAATTTTACTTCCGCAATATCAGCGAGTCTGATGAGCTCTCCTCTATTGTTACGTAGCTGGATATTTTTAATACGTTCGATATCAGGTTCATTGGCCGTCATATTTTCCATACGAATACGAATGTCGTAACGGTGACCATCTTTGGTAAATTTACCGGCAACAGCTCCACCTACAAGTGTATTCATCGTCAAACCAAGATCCGAAATCGAAACACCACGCAGGCGTGCTTTATCGCGATTGGGAATGATAGCGAGTTCTTTAATACTTTGACGATAGTTGGAATCGATATCTAAAAACTTTCCAGAATCTTCCATATCTTTCATCGTCGCAGTTATGGTCTTAATGAGGCCATCCCAACTTGATCCTGCAATGGAAATCTCAACCGGAAATCCACGACCACTACCCGCAAATCCTGAAAGTGAAGTATCTTGAACAATAACTTTTCCACCTTTGAAATCTTTTAAATCATCACGAATGACTTTGATGAGTTCTTGCTGAGAAAGTTTGCGGTCCTTTTTATCTTTTAATGTAACGAAAGCGTTTGCTGTTGAAGATTCACCTCCACCGAAGCCACCGATCGAAACAAAAAACCTTTCAATTTCTGGACGAGTTTTTAAATAGTCTTCCAGCGCTTTAACTTTCTGATCAGTAAAAAAGAGTGATGATCCTTCCTTAGTTTTCAATCGAAGCATAATCGAACTCTGATCTTGAGCAGGAACGAACTCTTTTCTCAGCTTGAGAACGAGAGATCCGGATGCGAAAAAGATAAAGAGCGAAGCAAAGACAACTTTCCAACGATGAGTAACAACCCATGGAAGTGACTTTTTATAAATACTTTCAAACCACGCAAACGTATCATCCATCCACTTACCAATGCGAGTTGAACGTTCATGTTTAACCATGAATTGCGATGTACGCATTGGTGTTAAAGTCAGGGCTTCGACTAATGAAAGGAATACGGCAACAGAGATCGTTACACCGAACTGATAGAAGTACTTCCCGATAATTCCTTTCATGTAAGCAATGGGGAAGAAAATCGCGATGATCGCAACCGTTGCGGCCATTGCTGCGAATGTGATTTCTTTTGCTCCATCAAATGAAGCCTTACGTTTACTTTTCCCCATTTCAAAATGGCGGAAAATATTTTCAAGAACCATGATGGCATCATCAACAACAATCCCGATGGAAAGTGAGAGAGCAAGAAGTGTAAAGTAATTGAGAGTAAATCCCAGGGCGTGCAGAACAACGAATGATCCTAAAATAGATGTTGGAATCGCCAGAATAACGTTGAAAGTAGCAGACCATGATCCAAGAAAGGCCCAACAGACAAGTGCCGTTAAAATAGCAGCGAGAACAAGTGTGAATGTTAATTCATGAACCGATTCTTTAATAAACTTAGTTGAATCGAAGTTCACACCGATTGCCATATCTTTTGGCAATGTCGTCCCCACTAGTTTCATTTTTTCGATGACGTTTTCACCAACAGCAACGGCGTTCGAGCCACGTTGTTTACGAATACCAATACCAATGGAAGTTTTTCCCATTACACGAGATACACGCGTAATGTCCTCAAGACCATCTTCTACTGTGGCCACAGATGAAAGTGGCAATGGAATGAAGTTAGCAGAGCCACCACGACGGTTAATGGAAAGTTTACTGAACTCTTCTACTGACTGCGCTTCACCAAGCGTTCGTACTGAAAATTCTTGTTTATCGTTTTCAAGTTTTCCCGACGGTTTCTCCGAGTGTTCGCTGTCGATTGTATTAACAATATCAGTAACCGTTAATTGATAATCACGAAGCTTTTTATCAGAAACCCAAACGCGAAGATTGGGTTCAGCATAACCAGACAAAATAACGTCAGCTACACCATTAGTTGTAAGAAATTTATCTTTAATGTTGTCGCGAACAAAGGCCATGAGCTCGCGCGGCTTCATATTGTCCGCTGTTACTGAAAGCCACATGATCGGTTGATCATCCGGATTACTTTTTGAAACTGTAGGAGGATCAACATCATCAGGCAGACGACGTTGTGCTTGAGAAACTTTACTTTGAATATCGTTAAGAGCGTTATCAATATTTCTATCGAGACCGAATTCAACCGTAATGTTTGCTCCACCACGACGAACTGAAGATGTGATTGTTTCAACACCTTCAACTGACATGACGGCACTTTCGATAATATCAACAACGTCAGATTCAACAACAACCGGGCTTGCCCCTTCCCATGTTAAACTAATATTGATGTTAGGAATGTCGACGTCAGGTAATTGAGAAACACCCATTTGTCTGAAGGCCAGCCACCCAAAAAGCATCATGGCGATCATGAGCATCCAGGCGAATACAGGATTTCTTATCGAGGTTGCTGAAATATTCACTTCATTTCTCCTACTACAGCTTCGAGCATGTGTTTGTTCATGAGCGCTTGGATACGCGTTTTTTCGGCATTACGTTTATTGTCGAGATAGACATTAAGAGCTGAGAGAACATCTAAATTCGAGACAAGTCCTAAGCGATAATCTTTAACGGCTTCATCATAACTGCGTTTACCTTTATCGAGAGCAAGATCGAAAGCTTTGATCTGATCATTATAACGACGGAAAGTTTCATATCTTTTCGTCACTTCAATTTTTAAAGCTTTTTCATAGTCTGTGAGTTCATAAGTTGCAGTCGTTTTACGTTCAATATTTTCTCTATAATTTGCTTGTGAAAATCCACCTTCATAAAGAGGAAATACAAGTTGTAGACCAATATCCCAGTCTGAATTTCTTTGGGCCGCCGATCCACCATCACGATCAAAATAGTAATTAGAAGTGAGGTCTAAACTTGGAAGATAATGGCTTTTAGAAACTTTGATTTCGCGTTCAATTTGTTCCAGTGCTAATCTGCGGTTTTTTACATCTTCTTGATTAAGCGCTACTGCGATATATTCATCAAGTGACTTCGCTTGAAGGTTCATTCCGGCATCAGTTTGAACTTCCGGTTTGTCTTCTTTTGGAAGACCAGTGATAAGATAAAAAATGGATTCGCTTTCATGCAAGAGACCCGATCCATTAAACGCCTGTGCTTCAACACTTGCGAGCTGAGCTTCGGCCTGTAGTTGCTCTCCTCTACGAGAACGTCCTATCTGAACCCTTTTTCTAATTTCATCCGAACGCTCTTTACTTTGCTTCTTGAGCAGCTCGAGATTGCTCATGTCATTTAAGTTTAAATAATATGTGTAATAGGCTTCGATAACATCCAGAAGAAGCGCCTTACGATCAATCTGACGTTGATTGCGGGCAATCTCAATATTTGTGTTAGCACTTTCAATCGCCAGAGAATCTCGGCCGCCATTATAAAGCGACTGAGATAAATTCAATCCAACTGTTCTCGTTGAATCAATTTTATCCTGCTTATTGTAGGTTCCTTTTAAACCAATGCTTGGAAGATAAGCACTCTGCTCTTGCTTTTTTTGTTCCACTCGCTGCTGGATTCGTGAATCGTTCACTTTCTCTGTAACATTCGTGGCGAGGGCGCTGGAGAAACTGGCTTCGAGGCTCACTGCAAAAGACGCTGGGGACATCATCATCAAAGAGGCAATAATTGTGACGGGGATCTTACGCATAAAGGTCCTGTGTTAGAGCTTATGTATCAGTTTTCACTCGTTTAATTGGGTATACTGATTAAACCATCTAAAAGTTTCGTTTGTAAATCTATCTAGCCGTTTTTGGGCATTAATGATAGCTTTGTTCGGCCTAGACATTAGTTGATTTACCCACAAGGAATGACCCTCATGAAAAACGTCGTTTTCGCTGTCATCTTACTTTTAAGTTCAACGCTTTTAAATTCAACATTCGCTCAACAAATTAAAGTTGGAATGGTTACGGATGTTGGTGGTGTTAATGACCAATCATTCAATCAATCGGCCTGGGAAGGTCTTCAAAAAACAAAAAAAGAAATGGGTATCAAAGTCAGTTATCAAGAATCTAAACAAGACGCGGACTACGCATCTAATTTAGAAACTCTGCTTGATGCAAAAAATGATCTTATTTGGGGTATCGGATTTAAAATGGCCGACGCTATTCTTCTCGCGGCTAAACAAAACCCAAAACAAAAATATGCCATCATCGATTACTCATACGGTGATAAAACTCCAGCAAACGTTGTGTGTGTTATGTTCAAGGCCGAAGAAGGTGCATTCCTTGCTGGATACATTGGCGCGAAAATGACAAAGACAAATACAATTGGATTCATCGGTGGGATGAGCGTTCCTATCATTCATGCTTTCCAATACGGCTATAAGGCCGGTGCGAAATTCGCCAACAAAAATGTAAACATTCTTGAGCAACATGCAGAATCGTTTACTGATGCTGCTAAAGGAAAAGCGATTGCCAATCAAATGATTGGAAAAAATGCAGATGTCGTCTTCCACGCTGCTGGTGCTGTTGGTGATGGTGTCATCGAAGCTGTAAAAGAAAAAAATAAATTTGCTATCGGTGTTGACCGCGACCAAAACTATCTCGCTCCTAAAAACGTTATCACTTCAAGCATGAAGAGAATCGACAATGCGATCTACAACGTGGTTCGCGATTTCTCTAAAGGATCTTTTAAAGGTGGAACGACAATCACTTACGGTTTAAAAGATGGAGCCGTTGATATTGCTCCAACAACAATGAAAATGATTCCAATGGCACTCATGAATGACGTCAGTGACTTAAAGAAAAAAATCACAGATGGAAAAATCAAAGTTCCAGCTAACGAAAAAGATTACGCAAAATTCGCAAAGTCGCTTAAATAAATGCTAGCGATTGAAGTTAAAAACTTAACCAAAAGTTTTGGAACATGCGTTTCTTTCCAGGACCTCACCTTCAATGTCAAAAAAGGTGAGGTCCATGCTCTCCTTGGAGAAAATGGCGCAGGAAAGTCTACACTCATGCGTACACTTTTCGGAATGCATAAGCCTGATGCCGGCGGAGAAATAAAAGTTATGGGTGAAGTCGTTGACTTCAATTCATCACGAGATGCCATCGCTCACGGTCTCGGCATGGTTCATCAACACTTCATGCTCATTCGCCCTTTCACTATTCTTCAAAACGTTATCTTGGGATTAGAGCCACGCCAGTTTGTTGGCACTATTGATTACACGAAATCTCGCCGTGAAGTTCAAAAAATAAATGAACGATACCGTTTCAATTTAGATCTCGATCAAAAAATCGAAGATCTCACAGTTGGTATGCAACAACGTGTAGAAATTCTGAAAACACTTTGTCGTCACGCTGAGATTCTTATCTTTGATGAACCAACGGCCGTTCTTACTCCACAAGAAATTGAAGAATTTCTTAACATTGTTCGCGAACTCAAAGAGCAGGGAAAAACAATTCTCATGATCACGCATAAAATGCATGAGATTAAGGCCGTCGCTGATCGCTGTACAATCATTCGTAAAGGCCGATTCGTTGAAACAGTTGAAGTCGCTACAACCAGCGAGCAAGAACTCGCTTCAAAAATGGTTGGTCGCAAAGTTGAATTGACGAGTAAAAAAGCAGCGCTTGCTATTGAACGTCCTGTGCTGCTTAGAATTGAACAACTCAAAGTAAAAAATAATAAAGATCTCTTTGCCCTTAACGATTTTCACATTGAACTTCGTGCAGGCGAAATCATGGGTCTGTCCGGAATCGATGGCAACGGCCAAAGTGAGCTCGTTGAAGTATTGGGTGGAATGAGAAAAGTTCATTACGGACAAATTCTGCTTAACGGTGCTGATCTCGCAAACAGTAAACCGAAAAAAATCTATGAAAATAAAATGTCGATCATCCCGGCTGATCGACAAAAAAATGGACTTGTAGTTGATTACTCCGTAAGTGACAATTGCGTGATCCCGGAAATATCTTCTCCGCGCTTTTCAACATCAGGTTTTATAAAAAGAAATGCTATCACTCAATTTGCAAAAGAATTGGTTGAGCGCTTTGATATCAGAACGCCGAGCTTAGAAAGTCCGGCCAGCGCTCTATCGGGTGGGAATCAACAAAAAATAATTCTCGCACGTGAGATTGCTCACAATCCTGATGTGCTAGTGGCCTTCCAACCAACTCGTGGTCTCGATGTTGGAGCGATCGAATTTATTCACGCAGAACTTTTAAAATTAAGAGATGCGGGCAAGGCCATTCTGCTCATCTCTTATGAACTCGATGAGATCATTAATCTCTCAGATCGTATTTCTGTTATCAATGAAGGCCAAATCAATCGTGAATTTTCTCCTGAGGAATTAAAAACGATTCCGCCTTCGACTCTCAAAGAACAAATTGGTCTCCTCATGGGAGGCGGACAATGAAAAAAATAGTCCTGAGTTTATTTTCAATTCTTATTGGTTTCGTCATTGGTGCCATCATTTTAAAAGTCTCAAACATCTCTCCGCTAGAAGCTTATCAAGTGATGTGGGAAGGTGTGACGGCTAAACCGAACTACTTAGCGTATGTTCTGATTCGTTCGACACCACTCATCCTCACTGGACTCTCTGTTGCCTTCGCTTTCCGTACCGGACTTTTTAACATAGGGGCCGAAGGACAATTCATTATTGGTGCACTCACGGCTACGGCCGTTGGATATCTCGTTCAACTCCCTATGTGGCTGCATATTCCGATAGTGCTCCTTGCCGCTATGACCACATCTGGTTTGTATGGAGGATTATCAGGATTTCTGAAAGCAAAGTTTGGAGTGCATGAAGTTCTCTCGACCATCATGCTTAACTGGACCGCTCTCTATCTGTCTAACTTTTTTATTTTCGTAGAAGGCTTTAGACGTCCAGATACAGAAGCTTCAGAGTTCATTCATCCCACAGCTTCAATTGCCCTTTTTGAAGATTGGAAAATAAGTGACGCTGGACTTGAGTGGTTATCTCGTCATGAATTTCTGCAATCATTTATGCGTCCATCAGTGAATGCTGGTTTTATCATTGCTCTCCTAGTCGCCTTTATTGTTTGGGTTCTTCTCAATAAAACAACGTTCGGTTTTAAACTTAAAGCAGTTGGTCTCAATCCATTTGCCTCTAAACAACTTGGAATCAACGTTGAAAAGAAGATGACTCTCTCAATGACGATCGCGGGAGCTATCTCTGGTCTTGCCGGAGCAACACACGTCATGGGTGTTTCGAAAAACGTTTCTCTACTTGCGGCCTTTGAAGGTTACGGTTTTGATGGAATTGCCGTATCTTTAATTGGTGCAAATCATCCTGTTGGTGTTGTTCTCTCCGCTTTTTTCTTAGGAGCGCTTAAATACGCCGGAAGTAAAATTCAGTCGGCGCTTGAAGCCCCTTCAGAAGTTATCGGTATCATGACTGGTGTAATTATTTTCTTTATCGCCATTCCAACTC
Organism: uncultured Bacteriovorax sp.; assembly: GCA_946480715.1. Next base: position 31,015 of record CAMLKK010000012.1, read on the forward strand.
TTCTTTCATTCATTCCTTATTTTAAAAAGGAGCAAAACCGTGAGTGAGATTCTTTTTCTTTTAAGTACAACACTCATGTATGCAACTCCGCTAGTATTTGCAGCAATGGGTGGTGTGATGTCGGAAAAATCTGGTGTCATCAATATTGGTCTGGAAGGCATGATGACGATTGGAGCTTTCGTGGCCTCATGGATTGCGATTGCAACAAACAATCCATGGTATGGATTTCTCGCTGGTGGTTTCGCGGGGCTTCTTCTCGCATTTTTGCATAGTCTAGCCTCAATCAACTTTAAAGCGAATCAAGTTGTCTCAGGAGTTGCCATTAACTTCATTGGAAGTGGCGCGGCGATTTTTCTCTGCCGAAAATTTTTTGAAGGCGCGAGCATGACAGCTCCGCTTGATCTCGATAAAAAAATTCCGCTTATCTTCAATCAGTACGCCACCGTTTATGTTGCGTTTATCATCACGGCCCTCATTTGGTTTATTTTTAGCAAAACAGTTTTCGGCTTACGCTTGATCAGTATCGGAGAACATCCGGAAGCTGCCAAAGCTGCCGGTCTTCGCGTAAAAAGAACACAACACGTTTGCGTTTTAATCTCGGGTTTTCTAGCGGGACTTGGTGGCGCAAGTTTATCCATCGCCATCGTTTCTAATTTCCGCCCTACACTCATTTCTGGTCAAGGCTTCATTGCGATTGCAGCGATGATCTTCGGACGCTGGAGACCGGTTTTAACCGCTATCTGCTGTCTCTTCTTCGGATTCTCACAAGCGCTCGTTGTTTACATTGGCGGAATGGAAGGCATTCAGGTGTCTTCACAACTCCTTTCGATCTTACCGTATGTCCTGACGTTGATTGTTCTAGTGCTTATGGGAAGAAGTAAGGGCGGCGTTCCTTCCGCCCTTGGTGTTGCTGCTGATTAGACGATTTCTATTTCGCCTTTAATCCCTGCTTTATGCAATTGATCTTGAAGTGCATACTTAGCAAAAGTTTTGATCGGAAGTTTCAAAGAATGAGCAAAGCTAATTGCTCGTTCAACACTTACCAACTTTCTTCCTTTTTCTATATTACATAAATCTTGCTTGGAAATTTCAAGTAGATCGGCCAGCTCAATTTGAGAATATTCTCGTGATCGTCGATAGGCCTGAATCATCTCACCAAAACTTATATGACCTGTTATTTTCCTTAAAGCTGATTTTGCATTAGTTTTACTTTTAGTAGTCATGATTATTTACCTCTAAACATCTCTTCCGAGTATACCATTTCGGTGTACTCTTGTCCAAGCACTAGTTTAAACCATGGAGATCACTACATTCTAAGAATTGAAAAAAAATTCAAAGCAATTGTTTTTTTGATTGAGAAAAAACAGGAAGGCGAAATTTAATAATAGACCCAACAGAACTTGCTGGGCCTATTTTTAAAACTTAAAGCGTAAATGTAAAATTCGAAATCAACATACCCGGCGTTTTCGTTCCACCGACATCACGTTGTGAGTAAGAACCAGTGGCCGGATTTACATCCGCAAATTCTGTAATTCGCTCAAGTCCTGTTCCAAAGATGTTGTAGTAGCTTTCATCAAAGCGAAGATCTTCTATTGGACTGATGATTTCTCCATTTTCAACCCAGAAACAAGCATAACGAGTCATTCCTGTGATACGGGCCGTTTCACGATCTGACCAATTGAGATAGTGAAGATCGGAAATATAAAGACCTGTGCCGAGTGCTTTTAAGATTTCATCGCGTTTAAGATCACCTGTCTTTACAGTTGCTGAACGCATCCCTTCATAATCATCAGCGAAGTTTGATTCCAATTTATATTCATTGGCCGTGCGAGATGAAATGAGGAAATTTTTCAGTTCACCATTTTCAATGAGAGTGAGTTCGCCTGGAGCGACTTCACCTGAATCATTAAAACGCGGCGACAATCCTAGAGAGAAATCTTCTTTCAATGTGAACTTTGAAGAAAGAGATTTCTTCTTTTGCCACAAATCTTTAAGAGAGCCAGAACCTTGCTGGTGAGCTCCCATCGAAACTCCGCCCCAAGAAAGTGTACCTAGTAATTCATTAATCGCTGAAGGAGCAAGATAGACTCTATAAGATCCACGTTCCACTTTTTTGCTCGGGCGATCCATGAGTGACAACATGTGAGCTGTGTCTTTAATGTTTCTTCTTAATTCATCTGTATTCCACTCATTGCCAGCATAAAGCGCTTTAACCGCTTTTTGTTTGTCGTTATAGAGTGAATAATCAAGATAGAAGTTTCGCGATTTGAACCAGTGGAACTGCCCTTCAGAATTGATTGTTGCTCTTACAATATCGCCGCATGAAAAAACTCCCGCTAAATCAACTTCAGTCGCAGCTGCAAGAACTTCAGACAGCATTTTCGATGCGGAAGGAAGTTCAGTTAGTTTTTCATCTTTTGTCACTCCATAATATTTTGGTTTCACTAAATATGGATCGTCTGGAAGAACGGCAATCCATTTACGTTTTTCATTCAGATGATTCATCATCGTTGTGAAGTCTTCTTCGTCTGCTTTGAAAGGAGCAGTGAAACTTAGCGTTTTGTTCCCATTAAAATATTTGGCGTCTATATACGCTTGCTCAAGATCGGTTACTTGACGAACTTTTCCTTTTGAAAGGCGAGCAAATGTTGTTGTTTCACCTGTAAGGGTAAGTGTGAGCGCTTCTGTTGATTCTAATTCTTTAAAAAGTTTTTTAGCGAGAATTTCAAAGTATGATGCTTCTAATGCTTTCATTATTTACCTCCGCCAAAAACTTCGATATTTGAAAATAAACAAACAGGACTTGCGTGGCCGACGAAAATAACCTGATTCGGTTCACCTTTACCGCAGTTTGAAAGTCCTCCCACTTTGAAAGTGGATGCATCTCCAACCATTTTTAAACTGTTCCAGAAAGGAGCAGTGATCCCACGGTAGTTAGGATTTTTTACAATTTTTGTAAGCTTTCCATCTTCGATCAACTGAGCATACTCGCATCCGAATTGAAATTTATTGCGGTAGTCATCAATAGACCAAGATTTATTCTGTTGAATAAAAATTCCACGCTTCACTGATTTGATCATATCTTCGAGTGTAGATGTGCCTGGCTCGAGATTTACATTCGCCATACGATCAATCGGTGCGCGATTCCATGTAGTCGAACGTTGAGACGCAACTCCAGGAATCCCAAGTCTCATTTGTGATTCTAAACTTCCTAGACCTCTCACGAGTAGACCATCTTTGATGAGATATTCTTTCGTTGCCGGAGCTCCAATATCGTCACAGAAGTAAGAAGCATTCTGTCCTTCTAACGTAGGATCAAAAGTCACGTTCATGAGTTTTGAGCCGTATTGAAGAGTTCCAAAATGTTCTGGTTTAACAAAACTCCATCCAGCGTAATTTCTTTCATCGCCTAAAATGCGATCAAGCTCAAGTGGATGTCCAATGCTCTCGTGAATCTGGAGATACATTTGATCTGGGCTTAAAATGACGTCCATCACTTCAGTAGGACATTCTTCGGCATCGAGAAGTTCTAAAGCTTCACTCGCTACACGTTTTGCTTCTTTTAAAAAATGAGCGGCATCGAGTTTATCAAGACCAAACTGCGATGAAAGATTGTCGCCGTAGCTTCGAGACTGCTGACCTTTATCACTTGAAGCAACGGCACTGATGCCAACCGCAGTACGTACTATTTTTTGTTTTACGTCCGAACCATTACTTGAAACAAAAGTCGTCTCCATTTCAGTGAGATACTGATAGGCCGATCTGTTGATGATGAGATCTGAAACTTTCATTGTTTGAGAAAGGTTCATTAAAAAATCTGTTGATTCTTTGGGATCAAAAGCTTCTAAACCAACTTTGGCCGGTGAAGAATAATTTCCAACTGTCTTAGGACGAACTTTTTCATCGAACTTCGTTAGAGCATAAGGAGCTGCTGCAAGAGCTGTTTCTTTTGCTTGGAGAGCACAGTTGCGAATTGAATCCAGATTAACGGCATTAGTTGCACTGTAAGCGAATTGTCCATTCATCATGACTTCAACCATGACTCCGTGGTCTTCATATGAAGTTAACCCTTCAAAAACTTCATTGCGCACACTAAGACTAATTGTCTTGCGGCGAACTTCACGAAGTGAAATATAGTCAGCACCTATATCTAATTGAGATAAAATTTCTTTAAGTGACATTAAGCTCTCCCCTTCCAATGAGTCATGCTGGTAGAAACACCAAGGACTTTTGAAATGATGTTAAAGATTTTAAGCGGTAGAATACCTTTTAAAAGATCTACATACTTTACAACAAACGGCTCCTTCACAAAAGCACTGTTGCACTCTACTCCGCGAATGATTTTACGAACGATTGTCTCAGGTTTTAACCACGGAAGTAATAACGGTGCTTTTACTCCGTTGAACATTCCCGTACTGATGTAGCTCGGACATACTGTCGTGACATTTATGTTTTTAATTCCGCGTTCGATGATTTCCAGTCTAAGTGACTCGGAAAAACCAATGACCGCCCATTTTGATGAAGCATAAGTTGAACCATACGGAAGACCGATGAGTCCGGAAGCACTCGCCAGATTAACGATGTGAGCTTCAACACTTTTTCTCAAATCATCAAAGAATAAATGAGTAACGGCAACGAGACCATCAACATTCACTTTGTACGTCAGGAGATGTTTATCAAGAGAAAGTTTTTCAAACTCTCCGCCGAAAACAACACCTGCATTGTTTACGATCATATTCACTGCTAGCCCAGCTGCGGTTACATCGCTTTTTAGTTTTTTAATAGAATCCAGGTCGCCAAGATTGACGTTAAAGGCGTGGGCCTTACCTCCACGAGCTTTAATATCACCAGCGACTTTTTGTGCTTCTTCAAGATTAATATCAGCGAGAATGACAACAGCATCACGAGAAGCAAATTCTTGGGCCATCAGTTTACCAATGCCCGAAGCTGCTCCAGTAATAAGAATGTTTTTGTGAGCGAAATTTTTCATAGCAGTCTTTTCCAAAAAAAAAGGGCAAGAGAATTAACTCTTGCCCTCTGTGAGAACCAAAATTAATTATCGATTGAGAAGTTTTAAATTACCAAGTCCGTCTACATAGAAGCTCTGAGCATCACGCATTTCATTGAATAGCCCTCTTACTTTATAAGAGATTCTGATGATCGCAGAAGCAACTGGCTCAACGTTTGATCCAACGTTAGCAACGTTGACTAATTCTGATTGAGCATCGAAGTTCATCGTTAACGCTGCTGAAACTTGAGACGCTTGAACAGTTACACTTGTTAAATATTTTCCAACGTTGTTTAGAGAACCATTGTGTTGAAAATAAACAGTGTAAGTGAAACCTACAAGCTCACCACCGTAAACGTTTTTATAAGACACGCGGTAGCTGGCTGCTTTTGGCATTGACCATCCGGCCATTTGATAAAGTTCTACATTGCGAGCGTTAGCATCGAATTGCGGAAGAACACTTAGAGCTGGAGCTAATCCAGTTGTGTTGATCACTGGACGGTTAGCATCGATGATTGGCCAAACTTTTTTTCCGATAGCAAGAAGACCATCAAGAACCATCGCGATTTCGCCAAGACCTGTTCCGATAGCGGGAAGAGTAACTGCGTTTTTTTCATTCGCAAGTGGAGTCACTTCCATATGATCAATGACAAGGGCCGGGTCGTAAGCAACTTCTGCATTTGCAAAAGTGTGTGAACTCGTAAGCATAAGAGCTGCGATCAAAAGTGATTTTAGCATGATGTCTCCCCTGTTAATTTGATGGGAGCACTATCCCTAAACATCACTGATTTGTCGAGTTAAGATTGCTCAAACATCAGCTTACAGTGTGAATGACTTTGCGTGTCGCGATGATTTTAAGGAACACTGGCTTCAGCAAAAACCGGAACGAGCATGACTTTCGGTTCGGGTTCAGGTTCATGCTGCTTATTAATTGCTGATGTGGCCTTTGAATACACAACGTAACCGACACCCATATCAACCAGAGCGATGACATAACCAACGAGTTTTACTTTTGGATTATTTAATTTTTTAGACATTTTCTCGAAATACTCGAGCGCTTTTAAATCGAGTTGAACTTGAGAGTTTCCAATCACAGTTTCCCAGGCCGTATCAAAGGCCACGCGAACCATGTCTGGATTATCTTTGATGGCGACGTTCATAATTGTTGAGTTACCAACAGCGACTGCACCTGAGGCCATAAAACGCGCCTTCGTTGTCTTAAGATTTTTCGAAACACCTGTCATCATAATCGATTCAGCGGCCATGAATGAAACGTTCTGAGCAACTTCTTCATTGGTTAATAGATTTTGAGCAACGACTGCGGGGTTGTTTGACTTAATATCATCCCATCTCGCAAACGCTTCAGATCCAATTTGCACCGAAGTATTCATAGCGATGTATTTCCACTCTTTTCCGGCAGCGACGAGAACTTTCTTCGGGAAACGTGCTGTCTTTAAAAGTGAAAGAAGAATTTTTCCTTTCGTTTTACGGGCACGAATCGTTGAGATGAGTGCTTGTTTCCATGTTTTTGTCGTGAGTGTGAGAATAGGCGCTGCACCTTTTTTTGCTTTTGAAGTGAGTGCCATTTTTTCTTCGAGTGCCGCTACTTTTGTCGCAATCACCGACTTCTGCTTATAGAAAAAACCGTTGAATGTTTCTTTGAGAGTTGTCACGAAGGCCATTTCGGAAGCAATCAAGCTCGTACGGTAGAGAATTTTTCCCACCCATTTCACGACATAACTTCCAGAAATCCATAGCCCAATATCAGCAAGGGCATAACCCCAGAAGGACATTTTTCCAAAACGTTCCATGCGGTTTGCGATTTCTTTATATCCAATTGACTGCATTTCATAATGAAACATCATTTGCGTTCTGGTCATTGAGAAATTCATGTCTTCAAGATTTTTTTCGAACGCCAGACGATTTTCTTCGAGGTCCATGTAGTCGCGGAAAAATTCAGCTTCCACACTTGTTCCTTCATTAGCGGCCATCATCATATAACTTAACAGTGATGTCGTTGCTGACGTCACGTACATCATAAAAGTCGATCTATATTTGTCATGTAAAAGTGGTCCCAGTACATCCTTACCGTTTGGATCTTTTCCTTCTTTAACGACAACGTCCATTCCGGTTTTAGTGACAAAAAACCAGGTATCGATCAAACCGTTTTCATCCGTATCGCGTCCGAAACCCAAAAGCGGATTAATGTTTTTATTCAAGCGAGGAAGGCCTCGTGCTTCGATACGCACTTCACGACTTCCTAAATGATTAATTGAAGGAATAAGTGTGAGGTTAAAAGCTTCGCCATCGCGATCTTTTAGAACGAGCTTCATCGGCGCGTCCTTATCTTTATCGCTGTCTTTCGCGAAGACGTTAAAACTCAAAAACATGAATGTTATGAATAGACCTAATAGCTTCATGCCCATGGGAGATTGCAAAAGAAAGGCCTCATTTTTGGCCTTATTTTTCGGCAAGATATCGACTTTCGACTGTCTATCTTTTTGACAATGACTAAGATCCAATCACATAATATCTAAATGAAAAAAATTCTAAAAATCACATCTCGAATCACTAATATTATCTGCCAGCTCATTCTCATTGTGGGTGTTTTTTATTTTATAAAACAGCATCAATTACCAATGCCGGTTGATTTTGGATATAAAAGCGACATGATGGAATCAGCTCCGGCACCTGCTGGATCAGCTCCTAGAATGATGGCGAAGAGTTCATCTGCTCCAACATTTTTTAACGATGCTCAAGCGGCCGACGTCAAACCTCAAGCGAAGATTATAAAAACGGGCCGCATGGGACTTGAAGTTCAAGACATTCAAGAAACAAAAAAGGCAATTTATGAAATGCTTACTCCCTTCAAAGCGTACGTTCTAAGTGAAGATGAAGGAAAAGGTCCTGAGAGCTGGTATGCCAACATGTCGATCAAAATTCCGGCCCAGCACTTCGATGCTCTTGTGGAGAAAATCAGTGCACATGGATTTAATATTGAATCAAAATCTGTAAACATCAGTGATGTGACTGAACAATATATTGATCTCGAAGCAAGATTAAAAAATAAGAGACTATTAATTCAAAAATACACTGCCCTACTTTCGCAATCACAGAAGATTGCCGACACAATTGAAATTAATCGCCAGCTTGAATCAGTGAGCTCTGAGCTTGAAAGTTTAGAAGGCCAGATGAAATATCTTAATCATCAGATTGATCTCTCAACACTGGATCTTAATATTGTGAAGAGACTGGTTCCTACTGAAAAAAATAAAAGTTTCTTTGATGATTTAAAATATGAATTGAGCGCTGGAATCAATGGATTGAGGGCCACAATCCTCTTCATTTTCGGATTATGGCCTTTCATTCTTATTGGTGTAGCTGGATACTTTATTTATCGCAAATACAGAAAATAATTATTTTTGTTGTTGGGCCTCTTTAGCGTAGATAAGAACGTTGTTTTTATCTACACAGGCCTTTTCAAGCAATAAGATTTTTTTGTTCAACTGGTTAACGAGCATTTTGAATTCTGGATTTGATTCTAGAATGCGGACTTTCGATCCCGTTAAAACTTTATTAAATCCTAAAACAACATTGGCCATCAGTTGAACGCGAACTTCGCGCTCATCAAAATCAACTTCCATATCTATCGTTGATAGTCCGTATGAGTCTTTATCGGTGATGATGGATTCATTGGGAAGACGTGGTGCTTTTTCAGAAGTCAGTCGGTAGAGGTGACACTGTTCTTTTTTGTCATATCCGCGAACGATAGATCCCATCGCTGACGATGAAAGAATTAACGTGAGAATTAGAGCAGATAGTTTTGTTTGCATGGGCGGCTCTCCTGATTAGGCAATGATAGCCAAAAAAAGGAGCGGCCGCGCATTTCATGAAAAAATTATAGGTCTTATTGAACGAACATCACTCCGCCGATCATCATTTCCATCGAACAACCGAACTTGATTTCACCTTTTGGAAGTTTACCGACGTTAACCACCACTTCTTTATCAAGTGGAAGGTCGATTTTGATTTTCTTTGACGGAATCTCAATTTCGCGGGCACAAGTTGCATTCGTCTTGCGAGTGATATTAAGAACAACCGGAACATCTGGCTTCACTTTTAGTTCACGAGGTTCAAAGCCTTTATCGGTAACTGTCATCTTGAACGTTTGAACATTTTCTTTTGTTGTAGCAAAGGCCTGAGTTCCAAAAATTAATGCGATTAAAATGAGTTTTTTCATAGTCCCCTCTTGATGGATAATCACTTAAAAGAATACGCTATATGTGTCCATTTTGTGACAAAATTTTAAGTTTAGGAAAACAAATGAAAAAAAAGAAAACCATTGCGCTCATTGCCCACGACGGAAAAAAGGCGGAAATGATCGCTTTCGTAAAAGATAACCTCTCTCTGTTTAAAACGTTTGAGATTTATGCGACGTCAACAACGGGTAAACATATTGAGATGACCGGCCTCAAAGTTAAAAAAATGCTCAGCGGCCCTCTAGGCGGTGACGCTCAAATTTCGGCCTTAGTAGCAACAGGTAAATGTAATGGAGTGATTTTTATGCGGGACCCGTTGGGAATGCATCCGCACGAGCCCGATATTTATTCATTGTTAAGAATTTGTGATGTGCATGACGTGCCCCTTGCAACCAATCCAGCTTCAGCTTATTTGATTATTAAGGGGCTGAGTAAAAATCTCGGTTAACAATTAACGAACACAGAAATAAAGGTATTCGTCAGCGTTTACTTCCCATTTTTCACGAACCGGAGATGGGTTTCTTAAACGAGCGGCGAATACTTTTCCATCGGCCATGGCCCATGTTTCTTCATTCATTCCAACTCCGCCAGACCAATCACCATAGCTGTTGATGATTTCGATTTCTGAAAGTACAGGCAGACGAGCATCTAGAGTTTTACATGCTTCTTCTGCTATTTCCGGAGCGCCAACACGATCAACTGAACCATTGAGTGCACCTACAAGTTCAATTGTTTTATTCCCAACTTTTAATTTTGAAGGAAAACGAGTTCTTTGAAATTGCGTGAAAATTTCGCTCGCAATTGTACTCATAACGTATTCAGGTTTCCCAGTAGCAATATAGTTCTCACTCATTCCGTTACGTCCAATGAGGTGTAAAGTTACTTGAATATCACCTGCACAATTTGGAGCTAGAGCATAAGTTCCGTAAGCGATGTAATCTAATTTATCGAGGATGTTTTGATCAAGCCATCCATCACGTTGACCATTTCTTGCAGCAGTCACGATTGAAACGATGTCGTTTACGTGTGTGAAGCTGATTTTTTGTTCTCTTGGTTTTAGATTGCGATAATAAGAACTCATGTATGACTTAAGAGTTGATTCGAGAGTCACATCTAAATATTGGTGACGAACTGCTAGTGCTTGGTTGTGATCGTACATGTTGCTGAAGTTAACCAGTAGATCGAGAGCTTCTCTTCCTCTTGCTCCAGCTTCGATAAGTTGTCTCGCGCTTCCTACCATCGAATTCATATATTCGTTGCGAGTCTGTCCGTAAGCGTCTTTATATTTACAAAGATCTGCACCACGAACAAACGGAATTGTAGGCCAGATATCAATGCGACCGTCTTCTGGAAGAGGGATATCATAAGCAGATGCGAAAGCTGAAAATGAAAGGGTTAGAGATAGAGCTAAAAATTTTAGTTTATTCATGGAGACCTCTGGTATTCAAATAATGGGGCACCTTAGCACCGTTAGAGCGAGAGTTGAAAGATGAACAGAGGACTCCATGAAAAAATTTCAGTCTAAAACCTTTATCTTAGATTGAAAATTTGTTGAAGCCGGACAATCAAAATCCTCGCATTCAACTTCTTTCAAATCCATGATGGCCTCTTGAGCATCAATTACCAACGTCTTAGCAACAGGCATCCCGTTTGGCGAGTCTAAACCTTCAATTTTAACTTCGTAAATGCCACCGCTTTTTCTCTTAGCGCTTTTAAAAGAATAAATGGGGCCTAGATTGAAAGTTGCATCCGTGCTGAACATTTCCCCTTTAGCATAAAGAGTAAAATAAAGCTCCTGCGTTGGAGAGACATCAGTGGATCCACCAAGATCCTTTACTAAAATATTTACTTGCAGTCCTGGTTTCTCAACTAACTTCACGAGATCAACAACTCGTGCTGCGTGCACCATCGCTTTTTTATCTACGAGACTTCTCACCTCTCGCATTTCACTAGCTTCAATTGCGGCGGACATTAACATTAGGGCCATTAATATTTTCATAAGTGTCTCCTGTTGGTTTTGGAAACTAAAACGAGAGCGATGACTTTGAACATCTTCGCTGCGTAATGATCTCCCCACTGGAAATTGATACAGAAACAGCAGTGAGAAACAGCAGTCGGAGGACTCTATGAAAAAATTTTTGGCCTTACTTTTATTTATTTCTTTTTCAGCTTTTGCAGATTCTTCTGCTGTCTGGACTTGCACTGGAAAAAATATTGTTCTCAAAAGTGTAACGCCTTACATGGGTGAAGAGAGAAAATGGACTCAAACATTGTTCATTTTAAAAAAATTAGATGTGCCAGAAAATGACAGTGCACACACTGCATTTTTTCTTAATGTAGAACATGATGTTGGAAAATACGGAACAATTCATATGCATGGAAAAAATGAAGTGGGTGGTGAATTTTATATTGTCCTAAATCCATTGGAAGATGTTGGTGATGGCACAATCATTCGCTATCGTACGTCTGGAACACTTGAATACGTTCAAGGTCCTACGCTCACTGGTAAAGAAAAAGTTAAATGCACATTAGAATGATTTTCTAGCGGATGGATTGCAAAGCATTCTTCAAAGTCTGAGCATCTTTGTGAACCCATCCGCCATGACCTGGTAAAATCCATTCAAATTGAAAACTCGTGAGTTTGTGAAGCGACTTCACTTGTTCTTCCCACGAATACCAATTCACACTTTTTGAAGCATAAATTGAATCTGCTTCATGATCATAAAAGAGATGATCCCCCGTGAAGAGATACTTGTCTTTATAAAGCAGAACCATGTGTCCGGGAGTATGTCCAGGAGTCGTAATTATTTTTACGTGATTGAGAAGTAGAAGATCGTCTTCACTATGCAAGATGATTTCACAATGCTCAGTTCGCGAATCGACATCGAGCGAGTGAATAATTCTTTGGCAGTGAAAATGTTCAGCAAATTTCTGATGATCAGCGATATCATCTTTATGAGTAAGAAACATATACTTAATTCCGCCCATTGCTTCTAATTTTTTAACCAGATGATGATTAAATCTCGGTGAATCAATCAGAATATTTCCTTCCGGGTGTTTTATAAAATAACTAGTGGCCCCGAAAGATTCCTCCGCTGTGTATCCACAAAAATATATGTCATCTACGATGAGTCGTGGAAGTTCATTAGGTGCCGACTGAAATTCGACTGGAGCATTTGTTACGCCAATGGAATTGGTAGGACACGAGAGAATGGCTTCTTTCACCTGAATCCACTCTGCAAGTGAATCAGGCTGACGAACATTATAGGATTTTGAATTTGCATCTTCTTTGAAAATTTGAGGCGCGATGTGAAAACATGTCCCGCAATCGATACAAGTTTGATCGACAAATAATGGACCTGATGAGCAATTTTGATTTTTGAGTTCTTGTTTTGCCATGAATTTCTCCGCGACGAGTATTGTCACCCTATATTCTGAGCAATGTTCATGCCTCGATCTGTAGATTCTTCTGCACGTAATGATAATGAATGAAGTTGCTTAATAGTCGGAAATGCTCCCCCTTTTACCATTTCATGAATGAGTAAACAATTCACATTAAATTGTCCGAAAGATGTTCCTTTGTAAGGTGAGATTACATCAATTACGTTATGATAATTTTTAAATCGCACGAGTGGAATGATGGCCCTTCTATCTTCGTCTTCTTCACAGAGATCTCTTAATAATTCTTTCACACGATCTTGAAAGACGAGAAGCTCTCTGCTTTGCTGAACTCCAATCCACAACAACCTCGCTTGAAATTGATCAGGATAGGCCCATACTCCATTGAGTTTTAGATTTATTTCATGATTTTCATTTTTTAAAACTTCGAGACGTTGCACGGCGATTTCTAATTTTTCTCGTCCAAAATCTTTTAGGCCAACAATCGGAATATGAAGCGAAGTGAGATCCATCCATCGGTGCTCCCACTGTTTTTTATTCAGTCCTACTCTGAGTTTTAAAAAATCTTTTTTACTTAAATTAAAATGATTATCTGTTAGAGATAAATAAGCTCTCATATATGTTTATGAAGCATGACTTGTGCCATGAAAACAACTTCATCACTTTGGTAGGTGTTTATGGTCTAGTCATTGCAACTTCATTAGTAGTGAGTTCAGGAATTAATATGTCCAGGAGGTAAGTTATGTCTGATCCGAAGAAATTTGCACTCTTTGGTGGTCTTATTATGTTAGTGATGGGGATAGCGGCTTTTGTCCCAAGTCTTTACTGGCCTGCGGCCGATTTGCCCCCTCTAAATGTTGATTACAGCTACGGCTATTTTTTAGGGCAAGTTCCCATGAACATTTTTAATAAAGTGGGACTCATTGTATTAGGTCTATTGGGTATTGCAGCGGCCAATTGGAAACATAATAGTTTACCAATGTCGATTAGATACTCGCGCTTCATTATGGTTGTCATGGCCGTGCTCACAGTTCTTGGCCTCTATGAACAAACAAACACCTTGTTTGGATACTGGCCGCTCTTTGGAGCTAATGTCATCATCTATGGTTTATTTGCACTCGTTGGTGGATACTTTGGTTTCAAGTTGACTTCCATGGTGCCACACACTTATGAAAAGGATGCACGTGATTATCGGTATGACCACTCTCATGCAAAACGCCAATTCAAAAATCCAATTCACTTTGGCCACCACCATTAAGAATTGTAAACGAGTCCTCCTATTTGGAGGACTTCTTTTATCCATTGAAGCTTTCGCCGAAACAGTGAAGCTTTTGGAACTTCCCTCTGGAACTGGAGGATGGCTGACATATTCTGTGGAGGCCCCTGAGAAATGCAGTTTCAAAAATGTCAAAAAAATTGATCTGCCCGATCTGAATCAAGGTGAACAAAACAATTTATTATTTGATAAGCTTAATTATTATCAACGAAAAATAAATCTTGAACTCATTCGTGAAAATATAACGGCAGAAAAAATTTCTTTTAGTCTTAAAGGCGCAAAGAATCTCAACTTTGAATTTTTCTACGAAGACTGTAAACTCACCCGAATTCTCACGCTCGATAAAAAACGCTACAACATCGATGAAGTAGATGTTGAATACAATAACGTTCTCAAAACTCCAGTCGTTGAATCGCTCACTTTCAAGAACGCTGATAATGAGGATCTAAATCTCCTTCTCTATCCCTGGGCCTTAAGAGGACAAATGTCTTCATACGAATTTAACTTTGGTCCGGCCATCAACATTCATTCGAACATTCGCGTGAACAATCAAATGAACTTTGAAAAAAATGATCCAGTCATTCAACCGATCCCTGCATTCTTTTTTCGATATGGACCATTTTTCTTGAATAAAAACGGAATGGGCTCACTTGTCTTCCACTGGAAAGACATTAGTATTCTCGCCATGGGGGTATCCGAAGGTGAACCTTATGAAGCTCCCGGACTAAAAGATCGCGACACGGGAATATTTATCGGAAGTATTCTTAAGTATCACTTATTCGAATTAACTTTTTACAACGACTTTCTGGAAAACCGTGGTTACAACTTGAAAGCAACCCTCGCACCTGAATTTTATGTCGGACTTGATTGGAAAATCACTCCTCAGCTCTCGATTCAATATTGGGATTCAAAATATGTTAATTATTATTTTGGAGTGACTCCCACTGAAGCCGCCAGTAGTACTTTTTCCGCTTATAAAACTGATGAAACCATCAACTATGCAGCGATGGTTGAAGTCATTCATTATGTCGACAAATGGACTTTTGTTTTAAATACGGGAATGAAATTTTATGGAAAAGAAGTCACCGATTCACCAACGGTCAATCGCGATGAAGAAATGCGATTTGTCGCTTCCGTTCTCTACAAATTTTTCTAGGATTAGTCGTCCAGGAAATTGACGACACCTGTAGAGAGATCCAAAACAGCACCATAGATTTTCAGTTTGTCTTCGCTTACTAATTTTTCAATTAAACGGCTTGAGTGCATAAGTTGATTAACTGATGCGCGCACATTCGCCTCGACAGCACGGTTTAATCTTTCTTCGTAAGTAATTTCGCGAAGCTTAGCGACTGGAAGAATGTATGGCTTAATTCGCCCAACGATGTCGTTGATATTTTCTGTTGAAAACGATTGTGGATTTTCGATGTGATTTAAAGTTGCCGTAATCGCTCCACATTGTGTGTGTCCCATGACAAGCACAACTGAAGAACCAAAAGCGTTGGCCGCGAATTCAATGCTTCCGACAAGCGAAGGAGCAACAATATTACCCGCAACGCGGATAACGAACATATCACCAATATCTTGATCAAAGATCAGTTCAACTGGAGCGCGTGAATCTGAACAGCAAAGGACGATCGCCTTTGGATCTTGTCCGTTTCTTGCGTAGTCTTTTAACTTCAAAAGAGAAGAATCGTTTGAATGTATAGTCGAGCCAGCTAAGAAGCGCTCGTTGCCCTCTTTAAGCTCTTTAATGATGGCATTTTGCTTTTCATTGATGGTCATAGCAACACCTTTTAGACTTGATAAAAGTCCCGTAAATTCAGGATTAACAGCTGTAATTGTTTCTAAACTCATAATGCCATCTTTATAGCATAAAGCTCAGTATTCGTACTAACACGCCGCACTTTTTATAGACCGTGCAACTTTACTCTTCTGCTTTAACACCATAGAAATGCGAGCGGAGGCCTTCATGAAATCATTCATCAAAATATTTTTAATTTTATGTGCAACGAATGTTTATGTGATTTTTGCGGGGGAAACAGGTCAGACTGTACTTTATCCGCAATGGATTTATGAATCGGTAACGAAAACATTTCCTGAATTCGTGCAGCCTCTTAGTGGGATCTCTGCCGAAATTATTCTCGATCGTCTGGAGTGTACTTCAACAAATGATTACGATGGTGATCAGGCAAAAATTGATGTTCTTTGCTCGGCCCGAAATGTTGCAGGAAAAACAATCACTCGTGAAGGTCGCGATCTATTTCTTGCGCTTATTAATTCTGGATTTCACCCTGAAATTAAACCAGGTTCGGCAACCATCAAATTAAACGGACTGAGCTGTTTAGTTTTAGGTGCCGATGTTCCCGAATCATATGAGTGCTTGAGTTACTGATTATTTGAGTTCTGCTTTATGCAGTCCAAATAAAGTATCAAGCTCACCAGGCATTTTTGGTGAACTGATATTCAGCCTATTCCAAAAATTAATCATACAAATTGTGTACGTGATGTCAGACATTTCTTTCTCGGAAAGATGTGCACTCACCTTCTTGAAAATTTCATCTGAGATACCATGGCCATTTAATTGGGTGAGCGCTTCCGTCCATTCCAATGCCGCTCTTTCTTTATCAGTAAAAAGCGGAGACTCGCGCCAGACAGAAATATGATAGACGCGCAGTTCTCGCTCACCGTGGATCTTCGCTTCTTTTACGTGCATGTCCAGACAGAAAGCGCAGCCATTAAGTTGAGAGGCGCGGATGTCAATGAGATCCATGAGCGTTGGATTTACAGCTGCTCTGTTAAGTTGGCTGAGTTCATACAATTTCTTCTGTTGATCGGCCGAATGTTTTGAGTAATCGATTCGCATAGACATAAATGTTCCTTTGTTTTGAATGTTCATGCCACTAAGACGAATTCGGCTACCAAAACGTGACAAAATTCCGACTTGTCACGTTTTCTTTGTTAAAATCGTCTTAAGGATATGAAGACATATTTAAACAATTGGGAAACCTCTTTCATTACTCACAGGCCTTATTTAGTGTCATTTGCTTACCGCATGACGGGAAGTCTGGCCGAAGCTGAAGAACTTGTTCAAGAAACATTTATTTCGTGTGCTGAAGTAAACCCTGACGAGATCATCAATCACAAATCTTTCCTTACTAAAGTTTGTTCAAATAAAAGTCTGGATCATTTAAAGTCAGCCTATAAACGTCGCGAAACATATGTTGGTACTTGGCTTCCCGATGCAATCCCAGATTCATTTCATAAATTTGAAAATACTCTTGAATTGAGTGAAAGTTTAAAAACGACATTTCTGCTTTTAATAGAAAAACTCTCTCCAGAAGAACGTGTTGTTTATATTCTCAATGAAGTTTTCGAATATTCATTTTCTGAAATTGCAGAATTTTTAAACAAATCTATTGAAGCTCTTCGCAAGATTGCTCAGCGTGCACGAACCGCTGTCGCCTCTGAGAAAATAAAATATGATTCGTCTTCTGCCCTCGCTCAAAATCTCATTGTAGATTTTTTTGAAATTGTAAAACGTCAGGATAAAACATCGCTGATGAAACTTCTGGCAGACGATTCAGAATTCTGGTCAGATGGTGGCGGTAAAGTGACTGCCGTTAAAGTGGTGATGAAAGACATCGAACAAATCGTCCGCTTTTTTACTTCAGATGTGATCTCTGGAATCTATAACAGCGATAAACTTAAAATCGAGAGTGGATTGGTGAATTCTTTACCGGGTTTAATGATCTCCCGACAGTTGGAAAACGGTTCGTGGATTTTCGACACCATCATGAGTTTTGAAGTTAAGGACGGTAAGATCGCGAAAATATATTCGCAAAGAAATCCTGACAAATTAAATGCGCTTATCGGTGTTTCTACAACTATCTAACAACTAATAATCATCTCCTCATTGTCTAATTTCTATCATGTTTTCTTTAAAAAAGAGGCGTAGACTTACAGTTAGAGGCCACTCTGACCTCCTTTTTATCAAGGAAATGTTATGAAAATCTCTAGTTCTTTTCTCCATCTCGAACACACTCCCGCTCTCGATGAAAAAATCCAGGAAGCTTCAGGAAAACTTGCAAAGTATTTTGAAGATCAAGGATCTGTAAAATGGTTTTGCTACGTCAAAAACAATGAACACGTCGTCGAAATCAATGTGCTCTCTCATCACACTGATTATCACGCTCACGCAAGTTCAAACAACATGTACGACAGTATTAACCAGGCGATTGCAAAAATTAAAAAACAAGCGCTCAAACAAAAAGGAAAATACAACAAACTTCACCGCGGAAAATTAGAAATCGCGGCTTAATACTCATCATACTTTTTAGAACTACCCTGCGATTTGTTCGCAGGGTACTTTGACTCATTAAGGGCCATCTTTTCAATCATGGCCTTTTCGAGATTGACATTAAGTTTTGAGGCCATCAACAAGACATAATAAGTTATGTCCGCCAATTCCTGCTCAACATGTTTCATTTTGCTTTCATCTAAGCTTTTTGATTCTTCCTCACCCATCCATTGAAAAATTTCCAACAACTCAGAGGCCTCAACACTTAAGGCCATGCTGAGATTTTTTGGAGAATGGAACTGGTCCCACTCCCTCTTAGTCACAAAGTCTTGAATCATTAAGTTGATTTTAGCGTAGTCAAAAGTCGGCATATAGGAACCTCTTGCAGGCGATTTAAGCTTATTTTTACTAATAAGTTTGCTATTGTCTAACCATGAATAAAAAAGCTGGTCTCCACCCCCAAAATAAACATAAAAACGGTTATGACTTTCCCTTGTTGGTTTCGAAGTACCCGGCCCTCAAACCATTCGTCGTTCAAAAACCTGATGGTGAGCAATCAATCGATTTCTCTAATCCGAAGGGAGTGATCGCCTTAAATGCGGCCCTACTAAAAACCTATTACAAGATCGATCACTGGCAAATCCCTGAAGGCTACCTGTGCCCACCAATACCTGGCCGAGCCGATTACATTCACCACATCGCCGAACTCATCAAAGGTTCCAACACACTTTCCTTGCTGGACATCGGCATAGGCGCCAACTGCATATATCCCCTCATTGCTCATTCTGAGTATGGATGGAAAGCCGTTGGGTCAGACATCGATGAAAAGGCCCTGGCCAACGCTCAGGCCATTATTGATCAAAATAAATTAAACAACGACATCTCACTTCGTTTGCAAAAAAAAGAAAATCACATTTTTGACGGAATTATAAGACCAGATGATTTTTTTCATTTCACAGTCTGCAATCCTCCCTTTCACGGCTCTGCTGAAGATGCAGCTTTTCAATCCAACAGAAAAAATCGCAATCTAGGGACAAAAAAAGGAAATCTTAATTTCGGCGGATCTTCAAAAGAACTTTGGTGTGAAGGTGGTGAAGTTGGATTCATCACAAAGATGATTCAAGAAAGTGTAAATTACAAAAAAAATGTCGATTGGTTTACAACTTTAGTTTCTCGTCATGAAAGCATGCCTTTCCTTCTAGAAGAGCTCAAAAAGTGCGGAATAAACAATGTCCGCACACTTGATATGCAACAAGGACAAAAGAAAAGCAGAATTCTCGCTTGGAAATTTTTTTAAAGAAGGAGTTTTAATATGATCGATCACATTGGCATCAACATTTCTAATCCCGCAAAGAGTAAATCATTTTACGAGAAGGCCTTAGCTCCTATTGGCTATCAACTCATCTACACCGTTCCACCTGAGTACACTGGAGGAAAGGCAGTTATGGGATTTGGAGAACCACCTAAACCTGATTTTTGGATTACTGAAGGGACACCAAATAATCCTGCAAACCATATCGCCTTTAGAGTGAACTCACGCAAGCAGGTTGATGACTTTTATAAAGCCGCTATGGAAGCTGGCGGTCGTGATAACGGCGCTCCAGGGCTTCGTCCTCACTATCACCCGAATTATTATGGCGCCTTCGTGTTAGATCCAGATGGGCACAACATCGAAGCCGTTTGTCACAATCCGGAATAATTAATCAAATTTTGCGTTTGATCCTAATTGATCTACCAGCATCTTTTTAGTGCTGTCAGAAAAGACATTACCCTTGAAATACACCAGAGCATTTTTTGAAAATCGCCCAGCTTGAAAAAGTTTGGGCGGTATTGAGCTAATTTGGTTATAGCGAAGATCAACATCTTGCAATTGGTTCAGACCCAGAAAAAAGTTTTCTGAGAGTGTGTTGAGATAGTTATTAAAGAAAGAGATTCGTCTCAATGAATTCACCCCTGTTAGAAGATTATCATCTACAACAAACAATTGATTAATGCTCACATCTAACTCTTGTAATTGGGTCATCCCCTTTAGCATATCTGCAGGAAGTGATGAAAGTTGATTAAAACTCAAATCAAGAACTTTGAGAGCTTTTTGATTTACAAAAATCTTTTCCGGTAAATTTCCTAAAACATTTCGCTGTAACGAAAGTTCCTGAAGATTTTTTTGGTTTATAAAAATATCGGCTTCAATGGAAAACATCTGGTTATTACTTAGGTTGAGTTCAACCAGCTGATTCAGCTTTGAAAAAATTGAATCAGGAAGATATGAAATCCGGTTTGAGCTCAAATTTAAAATAGTCAGAGATGGGAGGGAATCAAAAACTCCAATAGGTACGTTTTCAATTTGATTCATACTCAAATCCAAAACTTGAAGTTTCATAAGAGGAGAAAAAATATCTGCTGAATTTAAATTTAAACTATTCGATTTCAAACTCAGAACTTTTAATTGAGGCAGATATCTGAAATCTTCTGAACTCAAAAGACTGAACTGGTTATCATCTAAACTCAACGTCTTTAGCGACTGTAGATCACTAAAAAGATCTGTTGGTACTGAAGATAATTGATTTGACGAGAGATTCAATCCTATAAGGGAATCGAGGTCGTCTAGGTCGCCATCCTTTAAGTTTTCAATGCCCAGGTTTGAGAGATCTAGAGTCTCGTCGTATTTTTTTAGGAGCGAAGAATTAATCTTATTGCAGGATTTTTTCAGCGCTTTTTCCAGAGCACTTCTCACTGCAGGCGTCCGCTCACAGACCTCAGTGGCATGCACTGCTGTTGAGAGCATCACAAGAATAGAGAGATAGAATAACTTCATTCTTTGAGTGTAAGCGGGCCTGAGCTTTCTTTCAAATGACAGGGCAATCAATGGAGTTATCCGATCAAAATGGTCATAATTGTCTAGTTTTTTGACGGCCATACGTAATACTTTCAAGGGCCATCAATACATTGGAAAGATGAGCTACCATCAGCTCACACACAACTTTCTTGAGGAGCGTTTATGAAGAAACTATTTTTAGGTCTACTGGTTCTTTGCTCAACAACTTCATTTGCTGGAACGTATGAAGCAAAAATGGAATTGCTACAAGCAAGGGCGTTGATCGATTCGGCCCTTCGTAAATTGGATGCAGACGAATTTGTACTTGCTTCAAGAGTCGTTAAGAACGCAGCTTTTGTTTGCCGTGAGACTGCTACAACAAATGAAGTTCTTGAGGCCATTGTTTCTTCTAAAAAAGAAGTCAATGCAAGATGTGATGGTCGTTGCGAAGTTATTATGCTTTTTGAACAAGTGAATTCTTACGATTGTAAAATTACGGCTAAAGGTATCAGATAATTTTCAGAACCGCCGGTCGTTATGGCCGGCGGTTTTTTAATTCTCTTTGCAATTCTGTATAGAGTGAATTGAGAACCTCACTTGAATCGCCACTTCTTCGTTCAAGATAAAATTCTACTTGCCCCAATTTTTTTGTTTTTGACATAAGTTTATCAGTTGTCATGAGGTCTTTAGGAATACCAAACGAACTACGCAATGTAATTCCTAATCCCGCTCTCACGGCAGACCAAACAGCGGAGAGACTTGCTGATGTAAAGGTAATTTCAAACGGTATGCCCGCTTCTTTTAAATTCTTAATCGCCTGCTCTCGAAATAAACAAGGCCCATCAAAGAGAATCAAGTTAATTGGACCATTGTTGGTTTTATCAAACTTGGAGCCAACCCATAACATAGGAACTGTGATACGATCCTTGGATGGCCTGTTTATTTTCCTAGCTAATAAAACGAGTCCAAGCTTTTTTTCTTTGAAATGCTTTTCGAGTAGATAGTTTCTATCTACACATACATTGATCCGAACATTCGGATGTTTAACTTTAAATTGATTAAGAACTGGCAAGAGCCATTCATCTGCTAAATCCTGTGTAAGACCTAGCGTCACTTCACCTTTCAATTGTGTGCGCACATTATTCAGAGCTACGTCGTTCAGCTGAATAATTTTCTGAGCATAATGCAAAAGGTTTTTACCAGCGCCACTCAAAACCATTCGCCTGCCACTTTTCGTAAAAAGCGGACAACCTAGCTGATCTTCAAGACGTTTTAATTGTAATGATACCGCAGCTTGAGTTCTTCCCACCTTGTCAGCGGTTAAAGCTAGGCTTCCTAGCTTGTTAAAGAGGATGAATGATCTCAATGAATTGATGTCTAAGTTTTCCATTGTTAAATTATATTTAAGTATTTAGTAAAATATATAAAATTGTTTATTTTTTTGTTCCTGATAAATTCTTAACATCTTTCAAATTTACTGAGGAGTTTTATGAGCAAAATATACTTTTTTATTTTAGGAGTTTTTATGTTTGTAGATTTAAGTGCAAAAGAGCTACCTTTTACTAAAAGTGATTTAGCGAAATGGCCAATCACCAAAAACATCAATTATGTTGATGTAAAAAAAATAGATTTCAGTGAAGGATTCCAAGGTGGCATTCACCATCACCCCTGCCCGGTTATGGGCTATATTGTGAGTGGGACGATTGACTATCAAATTGAAGGCGAAGATCTCAAAACTCTAAAGGCCGGAGACGTGTTTTATGAGCCAGCCAATAAAACTATAACGAAGTTTGATAATGCTTCCCCAACTGAATCGGCGACTTTCCTCGCGTTTTATCTTGCAGATGAATCAGACAAGACTCTTATTGAGATGAAAGCATGGAAGAAATAGAAAAGGCGCTGGAGAAATATAAAATCCTTGCACCAAAGTTTTCTGATCTCACTCAAAATGTTCTTTTCCGAGACGTTTGGGAGAGATCAGAATTATGTAAGCGCGACAGAAGTCTAATTACTCTTGCAGCCCTTATCTCAATGAATCGCACTGAACAACTGGATTTTCATATTGAGCGAGGCCTGCAAAATGGAATCACATATGAAGAACTCATTGAGATGATCACTCACCTGGCATTTTATTCAGGATGGCCAACCGCTGATTCTGCATTGAAAAGACTTTCAAACCAAACTGGCTTGCTGTCTAGAAATTCGTGAAACTGATTTCTCACCATCGGATCGTCATCAAAACAGTTCGCGGCGATGGGAAAACTCTCTTCGGTCGAAAGGATTTCTCCTAATGACGTTCCACAATTCGAACAAAAATTTCTGTTATATTTGAAGGGAGCGCCTGGTGTGTAAGTCGACACGAGCTCCTTTCCTTCAATCCATTTTAAACTTTCACGGTTCACAAATACAATCGTGCTCGCTCCTGCTTTTCTACAACGTGAGCAATGACAAGTTCCCATCATCTGTGGTTTTTCATTAAGCTCGAATTTTACTTTTCCACAACAGCAGCTTCCTTTTATCATTTTGACACTCCTTTTTTATAATCATTCTACACCTTGACACTAGTGTTAAGGTCAATAGAATAAATGCATGAACATTACAGAATTTGCTAATTATTGCGGAAGCTCACCAAGAAGTCTTCGTCACTATGAAAAATTAGGTCTTATTGCTCCATCCAGATCATCCAACGGCTATAGAAAATATTCTAAGTCCCAGGCAGACGTTGTGAAACAAATTCAATGGTTGTTGAAAGCGAGATTGAGTCTCAAAAAAATTAAATACATCGTCCCATGTACCATTCAAGAAACGAAAATTCTTATGTGTATCGATTTAAAAAATCTTTTTGAAGGTGAAGTCGAAAGACTTGAAAACGAGATCGATGCTTTAACAAAGAGTAAGCGACTACTTGTAAAAACGCTCAAGAATAGTATTCTCGTTAAAGATTAAATCCGTTTACCAGCTGGAGAACTGCTGAATGAAAACAATCAAAGGAACATTTTCTCTCACCGCAACTCCCCTAGAGGCAGATAAAGTCATTCAAAAAGTGGGTGGAATCCAAATGCAGTTTGCAAAAGAATTTTTTGGACCATTAGAAGCTAAAAGTAATGTATCCATGATGGGAGTCATGAACAAAGAAATTGGATCTGGAAGTTATGTTGCTCTTGAGTATATTGAAGGCACCGTGGAAGGACTTCGTGGAACTTTTGGCATGCAACACTCGTCTTCAATGAGTAGAGGGAAATCAGAACAATTCATTACTATTATTCCAGATTCTGGAACTGGCGAGCTTCAAGGTATCAGCGGAAGAATGATCATTGATATTGTTGATGGCCAACATTACTATACATTCGAGTATTCTTTATAAATTGGAACTTCAAGATCGATCTTGTGCTAATTTTTAAGTCTAAGACCAATTTTTCTACGGTTAGGCCTTAGAGCAGGAGTCGCATCCTCAACAGAATCTAATCTTTCAAACACGATTTTGAATAATTTATTTGTACCTTCTTGTAGTTTATCTATCTTCTTTTCAAGTGTGTTTTCCATAGATAAAAAACTTCTGAGCCTAATGAAAGTTCGAATTATTGAGATATTTACTAATGCAGCTCTTTCACTTGTTAATACGCTTGAAAGCATAGCAACTCCCGGTACTGTGAATACCAAAGGCAATTTTTGTCTTCCTCCTCGTCCTTTTTTTGATGTGACATTTTGGCATATCAAAGATTGGTACTCTTCTGAGGTGAGTTCAAACATAAAATCTTCTGGGAAGCGATTTAGATTTCTTCTAACCTGCCTATTAAGTTGACTTGTTTCAACCTCATAAAGATTGGCAAGATCGGAGTCGAGCATGACTTTCTGACCTCTAATTAGATAGATCATCTTCTCTACTGATTTAGGATTTAGATCGTTCATAACGTCTCCTTGTCAAATTTAAGACTATACTCTTAATTCAATATAGAGACTCTAACGAGGTTTTATAAATTTACATTTCTCCTTATTTCAAGTGTGATATGCATTTTAATCGTCAAAATTTAGTGGATACTAGGATCGCACCTCAAGGAGCGCCAGAGCGTACACGAGTACGCGACAAGCTCCGCGAGGTGCGAGACGACGTAGACGCTGAATTTTCACGATTTAAAATGGCGCACTCTGAGGGATTCGAACCCCCGACCAACTGGTTCGAAGCCAGCTACTCTATCCAGCTGAGCTAAGAGTGCGTGGATGAGGGATAAACAATATTTTAGCCACAATTATTCGAGAGTTAAAGCCCTAACCGCGCTCTTTTTTACAGGGTTTATTGAAAAAAATCCTGAAAATGCTATCAATCCCCTACATTTAACCTTATCAGGGAACACATTATGAAATTGGCCGTTTTGACGCTTGGTATAGCTCTTTCAGTACAGACTGCTTTCGGAGCTTCTTGTGAGTCTTATTTTAGAAAATTAAACATTCCTGCAAAGAAGATTCAAAGAACATTGAACTGTAATTTAACAAGTGAATCGAACGATTCAACTAATACAATTTTTATGAACAACGATCAGTTGTGTGTGACTGAGTATACAGATGTTGAGGGCGCAACTGTTTCTTCTCTTAACTTTGTTCAACGTGGATTTAATAAAGTGAGTGTTCAAGTTCCGCATAAAAAAGTTTCGCTTGAGCGTGATACTTTAAAAGTTATCGACAACAACCATGTTACTCGTGGCGGGATTCTTCCGATTTTCTTTAAGAAGACTGAAATCAGCATCACTAACAATAGCAGCATCGCTCCTACGCTTGAAGTTTCTATGACTGAAGGTCTGCGTGCTGGTGGAAAAGTTGAAACAATTTTTGCTGGAAATTATGACTGTAGAAAGAGTAACGGTATTTTAGATATTTTTGGACTTTAAAAATTAGAAGGCCCCGTTTGGGGCCTTTTTTATTTGATGATACCGCAAGCGATGCGATCTCCAGAGTCTCCAGATGGCTGAGTCGTAAGATCATCTGCCTTAGCATGAAGAATGACTGCTTTTCCTTTATAACTTGAAAGATTTGTTCCACCTGCTGTTGGAATCACAACTTCTGTTTTCGCTTCACCTTTTGCATTGGCGACAATATTTCCTAAATCTCCTGCATGTTTTTCTTCGGCCGCAGGTCCAGCATGATTATGTTTAGTGGGATTGAAATGTCCACCTGCCGATTTGAAATCAGGGCCTTTGCATTCAGTTCCTTCGTGAATATGAAATCCGTGAACAGCTCCAGGTTGCAGACCAGAAATGTTTGCCGTAATTTTTATACCGTTTGTAGTTTCCTTCATGTCGAGTTCGGCCTTGATATCTTTCATTGTCGGTGATTCGAGTTTAGCTTTCATCGATTCACTTTCTTTTGCTTCAACAGCTCCAACAATAACAAACATTGAGGCCATTAATAATAAACGTTTCATCTTGTATTCTCCTTTTTGAATTGATCTATTGGGGACGGATGATTTTATAGACATTACTAAGATCATAAGTTTTTAAGCGTGGGGGGCGCTTTTTATTTTCACCTTGATAACTAATCATGAGAGCTTCACGTTTTTCGAAGTTTTTCCAACTGACGAAGATCCCGCTGTGCTCACTTCTCTTGTATGAATGATTAATATGATAGAGCCAGTCACCTGGTTCAATTTGGTCGATCGCTACAAACGGTCCGTCCAACTTTCCGTCGTAAACTGTTGTGCGTTTTAACATGGGGTATCCTGCTCTGTTGTAGACTTCATTTATAAAGTCCCAACAACCTCCTTGGATAATTTCTTTTTTATCAAGCATCGTCTTTGCCGTTTTAAGGACGACTTTTCCTGTATCGCTGGCATTCATTTCTGCCAAACTAAGCATGCTAGAGCTTTCACGCTTTTCCCATTGAGCGTAAACGGCAAAACTAAAACAAGAGAATAGAAGTAGTGTTAAAAGCTTCATGGGCTCAATTCTAGGATTGTGATCGGTGGAAACAAAGGGCACGTGTGGTATAAAATTTTCAACTTTATTGGACAGGATGCCCTGCTTAATATATTTAAACTCTATGAGCAATTTAGTTTCACAAAATATCCCAGGGTATCAACTCCTTGATTCTGGTCACGGAAAAAAATTAGAAATCATTTCTGGCGTGACTGTTGAGCGTCCATCACCGCAGGCCATATGGGCTCCGCGCTTACAAGAAAGTGAATGGAAAAAAGCAACGTCGGTCTGCATCCGTAAAAATGACGGAGGCGGTACATGGAAACATCGTGCAGATAAAGAACCAAATGATCTCTCAATTGAGTGGCAAAAACTTCAATTCAAATTAAAATTTAC
This sequence comes from uncultured Bacteriovorax sp., assembly GCA_946480715.1. The sequence continues at coordinate 58,371 of CAMLKK010000012.1, forward strand.
TTCATTCGGACATTGCGGAGTTTTCTTTGAACAGGCCATAGTCTGGCAGACGCTTATGGATGAATCTTATCGTTTACAAAAAGAACTCGGGAGACCACTAAAGTTTCTTAACCTCTTTGGATATACAGGCTGTGCAAGTCTGGCCATGCTTTCAACTGGTGCAGAAGTTTTTCACGTGGATAGTTCGAAAGGTGTCCTAACGTGGGGACGCGAGAATGCAGAAGCATCTAAACTCGATGTTAAAAAAATTAAATTTGTCCAGGAAGACGTTAAAGCATTTGTGAAACATTCACTTCGCAAGGGTTTTAAGTACGACGGAATTCTTGCTGACCCTCCAAGCTGGGGACATGGTGCGAATAAAGAAGTTTGGGAGTTTGATCAAATGATCAACGAACTTGTTGGAGATTGCTTTAATATTCTTACCAGAGAAAAAAGTTTTTTCTTCCTTTCATCCCACACTCATGGCGTTCAACAAGAAGCTCTCAGAAATTTAATGAATGATCATAAATCGAAAAAAGAAGTAACTGTTGGCGAGTTAGGTGTTAAACATACAAATGATGACAGAATTCTTCCGGCCGGAATTTATTCTTTCGCACGCAATATCACTTAGAATTTTGCAACACCTTGATCAATCTGGTTTCCATTAAGTAGAACGGTGTATGTAATTGGACATGACTTGGCAATCATGGCCGCGACTCCACAATACTCTGTCATCGAGAGTTTTACGGCCTCAATGACCTTTGCTTCATCTACTTCACCTTCAATAAGGAAATTCATTTGAACAGATTTAAAAATGACTGGATAGATACCTTGAGGTGTTTGTTCTACATCGACATCTACTTTAAAAGATTTTGGCAGTTGTTTATATTTTTTAAAAAGTGAGATGACATCCATTCCTGAACAGCCAGCAATTGCAAGTGCGACAATTTCTTTTGGAGATGCACCACTATCTGAACCCATCGGAGGTTTCGTATCAATAGCGACAGAATTCTTACCCGCTGTACCAGTAAAACTTAATCCTGAATTCCATTCAATTGAACCTTTCATGTTTTTCTCCTTTTACTAAGTAAAACAGGAAAGGTTCTGAAATGGCAATTAACATTTTATGGCTAATTCGTAAGAAGTCTCAGAATTTTTCCTTGAAAGACGGATTCATTGAAAGGTTTCAGAATGAAATGTTTAACATTCATCTCTGCAAGAATTTTAATTGTTTTTGCGCTCAAATCACCAGAGATAACACAAATGCTTCTGTTTGAGTTGAGAGATGTACTGGCCATCTCTTCTATGATTTGGAAGCCATTTTTGCGGGGAAGATTCATATCCAAAAGAATAACGGCAAATTTTTGATTTGAAAGTTTTTGAACCGCTGTATGTCCATCCGATGCAATCACAATGTTTCGGAAGCATCCCATATTCTGGCAATAACTCTCTAGAATCGAGCTTACATCTTTATCGTCTTCGATAATGAGAACGTCTCTGGTGAGTTTTTCCATTTGTGCTCAGTCCTTTTAAATTTCTATCTGAACTTCACATTCATTAGTTAAAATATAACCGTTACTTCTTACCGTTCTTAGATGTGATGAATATGGATGCATTTTTCTTCTTATGTTGAAAATATGCATTCTCAGGCTATTGTTTGTAATATCTTCATCCCACGCAAACGTCTGCATGAGAACTTCTCTGGAAACAACTTTGTCTATAAATGCGTTCAGCACGAACAAGATCATAAATTCACTTTTAGAGAATGTTGCCTTGAAATTTTTGAACTCAAGTGTTTTCGTTTTTCGATTTAATTTAAAACAATTTTTCACCCGAGGAATTGGTCGATATGTATGGATTTTATTTCTTACTCTAGCCGCAAACTCGAAAGAAGTTATAGGACGTGAAACAACATCATTTGAGCCAAGCCTGAAGGCCCTCTCAACAATTTCATCACTATCGTCATTACTTATTAAGACAATTGGAATATTCGGGTGATACCTTCTAATTTCTTCAATCAGTCGAAAGGAGTGTCCTTCGCTACTGTGTGCGATGATAAATAGATCTGTCTCTCCGGCTATAGAACTCGCTAGGGCGTCATCAATGCTGGTGAGAATCTCAGTCCTGTAATAAGTTTCTAAATGCTCTTTAAATGAGTGAGGAATCCTTTCCTCAAATTCAAATAGTGTGATGTGCATGTATTACTCCTTCAACCTGAAGTCATAATACAAGCATTGTTTACCCTTGTGGGATTATATCAACTTCGTCCGTGGACTCGGACAAGTGAGAAATTGGCGGTCTAATTGGACGGACAAAACCTAAGCAAAAGATTTCGGTTCACGTAATGTGAAGTAAAAAGTTGCCCCTTTTCCAGGAGTTGACTCGGCCCAAACGTCGCCTTCATGCAAAGTTATTATTCTTTTTACCATGGCCAGTCCAACACCCGTTCCAGGGAATTCATTCTGTTTATGAAGCCTTTGGAAAGGTTTGTAGAGCTGATGTGCGAGGGCCATATTAAAACCAACGCCATTGTCTTTCACGTAATAGGCCTTTCTCCCCTCGCTTTCTACTGTTCCAAATTTGATAATCGCATGGTCAGTATGAGAGGTGAATTTACAAGCGTTGCTTAAAAGATTGTTTAAAACAATATCTAATAGATGAGCATCACCGTTTGCTACGATATTCGGTTCGATATCAAACTGAAAATCTCGTTCTGGATTTTGGTCCTTCATCCTTTGAGCTACGGTTTCAACTTGCTCCGACAAATTGATCATACTTTTTGAAACTTCTGCGCGTGAAATTTGAGAAAGTTTAAGCATATCATCAATAAGATCTCCCATTCGCTGAGCTTCATTCCTCACACGATCGAGATACCCTCTAGCTTCTTCATTGAGTTGATGTCCGTAATCTTCCAGTAAAATAAAACTCCATCCATCAATACTTCTCAGAGGAGCTCTCAAATCATGAGAGATTGAATACGAGAAAGCTTCCAGTTCTTTGTAGGCCAATTCAAGTTTGGCCGTTTTTTGCGACATTTCTTCTTTTGTTTTTTCTAATTCAATTACATGTTTACTCATTTTTCTGGTCTTGGCTTCAGATCGAATAAACCAGCCAAGTGTGATCGTGAGTGAAGTTATGAAGAGAAATGCAAGACCTATCAAAATGATGACCGAATTTATGATTTTTTGTTCACTCGCACTTTCTGTTTTTACAATCTCTTTTTTTGCGATAGCAACGACTTCACCAATCTTTGAATAATGAAATTCATAAGCGCTTTTCAAAGTTGTTTCTGCAATTCGATTTGCTTCTTTGTAATTATTTTTTGCAATTGCCGGAATAAATTGATTATCCACAAGAAAAAAGAAATTTTTAGCTGGCACATAAGTTTCAGCAAGAAGCTTTCTTAGATTTTGATCATCTATGTTTTCTTGCCAGTTTTCATAACGTTTTTCATAATCGTTTTTTAGCGATTCTAAACGTTTACTCAATAATGCATTCTTTTTAGGATCTTTTTCCTGAAGCATTTCGAGAGCTGTTGAATAAGACTCAATAATAAAAAGTGGTGGAGGAAGAACATCTGCAATAATGTCTTTCTTTTGGGTAATTTGATTATAGAGCGGGCCATTTACCGAAATATTACGAATTTGCGACGAGGCAAAAAAACTTAGGGCCACAAATATCAGAACAATAATCCCCAGAAGAACAGAAAGAACTTGAGTGACTGTATATCGATGCAACAACGCCATAAAATTCCTTAGCCGGGACTATTAAAAGAAATATAGAGCGAATAGAGATTACCTGCATAGTTTTCACTAAACTCTGCACCTATCAATTGTGCAATTTTATTAACGCGCGAAATATCAGTCCGAAATGGATTGATCGCACAATTTATAGTTGCACTGATAATCTTTTTATCGTGATCATTGCGTGTCTTAAATGTAACTTCACATTTTGTATGAGATTCAAACTCAATAATTTGGAATTGCTGATAAAGAGAGCGAACAAGACATTTAAATATATTCTTGTCAGTTATGATCCATTCTTTCGGATCCATCTCATTTATAAAACATAACTCTTTTTTATAATTCATATTTTTTTTAAGAAAATCTATTTCGTCCATGATTGTTTTTTCGATTGAAAATCGATCGATCGAAAATTCAATAATTGGTTGCCATTGAATAGGACAAGAAAAAATAAAAATCTTACGGTCTACGTGACTTGCAAAACAATGATTATTAATCCACTGATAGCCGTGTTTCGCCGTAATATATCGAAGATCAACCTGAATATTTACCGCTTTATCCTGAATGATTTTTTGTTTAATGAAGAGAAAATGTTTCAAATCCTCAGGGTGAATCATTTCTTCAATCGGGCGTGTATTTAATTCGAATTCGTTAAAACCTATTAGGTGAGCGAATCCTTGATTGACGTAAGAATGGGGGCTATCGAGATCGAGCACTTGAAAGCCACTTTTGAAACTATTAAAATTTTCGATTTGAAATGAGTCGCTCTCTTTGACTGCACTAAACTTTTTTGTAAATAAATCATCTACACTTATGTGAAAATACTTTGTAAGTTTAAAGGCCTGTTGAATACTGATCATTGAATCTTTATTCAACCAGTCTGAAATCGTTTGTTTCGATATGTTTGTATCGCGTGAGAGTTGGCTTTGTTTGATGTTATTAGCTTCAAGCAGATATTCTAAATTTGATTTGAAAAAACTAGTAGTCACTTCGCCGAATGAAGACATCCGGGCAGCTTCCAGGACTTTTTCCTGCTCTGCTTTTATAAGAGCTTCTTCTTTGATTCGCTCCCTTCGTTCTTCAGCATCTTTTAATTCATGTTCAACAATCGCAGGGATTTTCTGCAGATTGCTTTTCATGACATAGTTTTGAGCACCCGCTTTAATCATTTCTACGGCAGCTTCTTCCCCGATAGCACCTGAAATGAGAATGAAAGGAATATCTAACTTATGCTCTTTGAATATTTTTAAAGCTGTGACTGCATTCAATTCGGGCAACGAATAATCAGAACAGACTAAATCCCAATTGGGATCTTTAAGTGCATTCGTTAACTCATCTTTAGTTTCAACTCTAAGTGAATTAATTTGATAATTAGCTTTTTCTAAATGACGGATGAGAAGTTCAGCATCACTTCTGTTGTCTTCGATGAGCAGAATTTTTAGTTTGCGTTTCAAACATTAGTCCAAAACAGGAGGTTCATTTAAAATGAGCCAATACATTCCAAGCTGCTTAATGACATCAGCAAATTTATGAAAATCAACTGGCTTGCGAATATAACTATTAATTCCCAGGTCATACCCCGCTGCAATGTCTTGCTCTTCTTTCGAAGAAGTAAGAATAACAACAAGGAGTCTTTTAGTGAGTTTGTTTTCGCGAATTTTTTTGAGAACTTCAAGTCCACCGAGTCCAGGCATTTTAAGATCGAGGAGAATGAGCGCAGGCATTTCTTCGCTATTTCTTCCGGCGTAAGGGCCTTCACAGAAGAGATAATTTAAAGCTTCTTCACCGTCTTCAACGACAACTAAAGGATTGAGGATGTTAGATTTTTCAAAAGCACGTTTAGTTAATCCAATATCACTGGGATTATCCTCTACTAATAAAATGCAAGAGAGTTTTTTTTCAGACATGGTCAGCTTCCTTAAATGAACTTAGATAACTCTAGCGAGATAATGTTTTATTGTAAATTGAGACGCATGTCTGGAAACCTCAAGTTAAAATCAAGATGTTGGACGCTCACACATAGAAGGACCGAGTCCATTACTTGTAATTTTTACAGTTTAAGCTGATAAAATTCGAAGTTTTGCTATAGTGCCGACCTATGCGAAAGCCACTAACATTAGCGCTTTTTTTATACTCTGCTTTCTTATCTGCTGAGGTCATGGCGTGCACAGAGGCATTCAAGAATTTGCCTGAAGAATGCATGCTTCAGGATCGATTCCAGAAAATGCGTGACGATTTCAAAAAAATTTCAATTAACATACAAGACGTTCAAAAATACAAACTTTCCCGCGCGCTGTCACCGAAAGTGATTAGTGGACAAAAAAATAAATTCGCTATCAACCCGAAACAAGCATTGGAAAAAAATGAAGAATGGCATTTATGGCAAAATGCTCAAACCGCTATATCGGATCTTAATGTTGTTTATCTTTCTGTGAATGATATTCAGAATATTCACAAGAATATTTTTGGAAAAAAATCGTTTCTTAACAATTTAACTTCGGAAGCAGGAAAACTGCGTGTGAATCATGGGATTACTAATCCACGCGAACCTATTCACTGCGAAGAAGGAAAGCTTGATGTCGAGCTATTGGAACAACTCACGCAGTTTGATCTAACATCAAATGAGAGTTATCCCCTGCTCGAATTGGAAGAAATCAAAGTTTGTCCCAATGGAACGACTTACTCTGCTCAAGTTGTTTACTACAAGGGCGCGAGTATAAAACAAGAGCTTCAGCGTTGGGTGAATGACTACAATGATATGTTGATTCGTTTTGAAAAAGGTCAGGTCACAACTGGTGAATCACCACTTACTTATATGGCCGATATGCGCCGATGGTTTACAGCGATCGCACCCTTCGTAAGCGGAAATGGCGAAGTCGCCAACGCACTTACAGATTATTTTATGCAGCGTCTGGATTTTTATCCACTCCCTCTTAAGGATTTAAACGGCCCACATCTCATGAAGCCAGCTAAACATAGAGAGAGCTTTGTCCAAAAATCACGGGCCGTTTTAAAAGATTTAGAAACCTGCTTGTACGAGAATAAGGTCAAACCCGTATCCTCTGACTGCTCAATCCTCTAATCACTGTCAAAACTTTATACACCCTGTCCCGACAGAACCTTCCAGAATGATTGGACCAATCCTGCGGCATAACACTTGCTTAGAAAGCCTATACAAATATTAATGTGTAGAGGTTTCTATGAAATCGATTCTAGGTTTAATGATTCTTTCCTTATTTCTTGGAACAGGACAATTACAGGCCAAAGAGCAGATTCGTAGAATAGTCGTGTCTGTTGGTGATCTGAAAGAAAATAACAACAAGGAATGGAAACGCCACATTTGTGGTCAAGTCTACAATATAGCAAAAGAAGTTCTCTATTCAGGCGTTGAAGTCACTTGCCGTCAATTTAGCACTGAGAATTTTGTGGATCCAGGTCTTGATCGCTTGAAACCGATGAATGATTTTCACGTTCGTGTAATTCGTGAACAAGACGACAAGCTAGGCGTGGATGTTACAAATTGGCACAGAAAAAACGATTCAGATTTTAAATCCCTTGGATGGAATTTCAAAAAAGATGAGTCTGGGAAAATTTCACAGGCCGACGCTTTTAATAAGGCCCTCACAAACTTTTTCTTTTATGTGGCCAATGAGAAGGCCTATAAGGCCGGACTTCTCATGAACGGAGTTGCCGAATCTGATGAAGTTGATTTCGACGAAAAGAACCAAACCTTCATTGATAAATTAAGTAATAGACCAATCACAATTGAAAGGGCATATACGCTTTTTGAAAATGAAAGCAGTCGTAAGAAAAACTACCTTCGTACAGGTGTAGAGCTTGGTGTATTACTTTCATCTGCCATGGCCATTTACTACAAAAACTTGGTTATGATGAAACAAGACTTCGACTATGGTTTCAAAGATGGTGTGAAGAAAAAACTTAATGGTGAAGCATGGCTATTTGATGATAACGACAAAGCATCAAACTACGGTCATGAATTAGCAGGCGTCATGTATTATCAAGTCGCACGCTCTAATGGCTTCAATGCACTTGAATCATTCCTTATCACGCAGGCCTCTTCAGCTGTTTGGGAATTCATGGAATATCATGAAGTCTTTTCCATTAATGATCAGATCCTCACTCCGATTGGTGGTTATGTTATCGGAGAGGCGACTTATCAAATTTCTTGCGCTCTAGTTCAGAAAAATTCAATTGCTGCTAAATCACTTGGATATGTTATCAATCCAAATATGGCCGTGAACCATGCACTAGATGCTGGATTCAAAAAAGATAAATATCATGCTCAACCTGACTGTAAAAAGCCTCGTTGGTCAGATATTTCTATGCAGATTGGCTTAGAAAAAAATCAGAAACCTTATAATCCAGGTGAAAATAAAACAGCAAACGTTGCTCTGAATGCTGAAGTTATCAACCTTAGTGGATATGGCAAAGAAGGTTCAGACTCTAAACTAGTTCTTGATTCTTCAATTTCAAAAATGTTTGTTGAATTAAATGGTAATCAAGGAACAACAGATTTAGCTGTCATTGCTCAAGTTGTAATGGCGGCCTACCACCAGAAAGAAATTCACCGTGATGAACGCGGCCTTCTCCGTGGTTATGACGTGGTTTTCGGTTTAGGTTCATCGTCAACATACAGAGATCGTGGTGCGGGTGAAGATTCAGATCATGACGAATTCTTCGGTACAGTCGGAATTATCGGAGCCAACGCTCACGCCAATATTCATTATAAAGGTTTTAACATTCGCGCTGACTTTGCGATCTACGGTGACTTCTCTATGGTCAAGGCCATGGCGATCGAGCCAAGTGGAGATATGAATGATCAACCAGGTGTTATGAAAAAACGCGGTTACTATTGGGGTTATGGATCAACTTCAATTGCTTCAATCGCTGTTGAATACGGGAAAGTGACAGTTGGATATTCTGGACAATTTTCTTCAGCAAAAAGTATCAATAGCAGACATCGCATCGATGGAAGTTCGCCAGACGATTTCCGCGACAGCGTTTTCGTTAATCGAGTTTCAATTGAATATGCGCTAACAAAACGAGTGAGTCTGCAACTTGCGTACGAAGAAATTAATCGCAAAGGTAACAACGATACAAAAAATATACATTACTCTGGAAAGGAAAAACGATTCTTGAGTTCGATCAAGTACGTTTTCTAGATATGAAATGAGTCTCGACGTCCCTAAGCGTCGAGACCCACTTCTTCATGATCTTCATTTTCTTCTTTGAAAGGTGTGTCCGCGATATCTACACGGTGACGACATTTTGGACATTCTAATTGCTTGCCATTTTTCTTCGTGAACTTCTCACCCATGACTGGATTACCACATGATTCACAATCAAATGCATAAGGCTTCGTCCACATTGCATTTGAACAAGCTGGATAATTCGAACAGCCGTAGAAGAGTTTACCAAAACGGCTTTTCTTCTCAGCGAATTTACCTACTTTACAGAGCGGACATTGCACGTCGAGAGTGAATGGCAATGTTGTCGCACACGTTGGATATTCTTCACAGGCCAGGAATTTTCCGTATTTTCCTTTTTTAATCGCCAGGCGTTTTCCACAAGTTGGACAAGGATCCTTCGCGAATTCTTTTTCTACGATGATGATTCTTCCATCAAGTGTTTTCTTGAAATCTTCAGTGCTGTTACAGTCCGGATAATTTGAACAGGCAAGGAATTGTCCGTTCTTACCCCACTTGATTTGATATTCACCGTCTGCGCACTTGCGGCAGTGAACACCTGTTGGAATAGACTGCTTCTTGAGGTTTTTCATTTCCTCTTTAGCTTTCTCAAGTGTTAGCTCGAATCCTTTCCAGAACTCGCGCAATACTTTTTTCCAACTAACATCACCCTCTTCGATTTTATCGAGAAGTTCTTCAACCTTCGCAGTGAATTCAATATCCATAACGTCAGGGAAACTCTCCACTAACATTTTACAAACGACATTTCCAAGCTCAGTTGGGATGAATCTGTTTTCAATTTTTTCAACGTAGTTACGATCTTGGATGTTAGAGATAATCGCCGCATAAGTTGATGGACGACCAATTCCCTGCTCTTCAAGAGCTTTTACCAGCGAAGCTTCATTAAATCTTGGAGGTGGTGAAGTCCAGTGTTCTTCTTCAGTGATTGCTTTTTTCTGAGCGAATGTTTCACCTTCAGCAATATCTGGAAGCAAACCTGTTTTCGGTTCATCTTGTTCATCACTGTCTTCGTCTTTCTTATTGTGTTTTTCGGCCATTGATTCCAGATAAACAGTTCTGAAACCAGGGAACTTAACAATGGATCCATTTGATTTGAAAAAATGTCCGCCTGCTTCGAATGTTACCGTTGTTTGATCGATAACCGCTGGAGACATCTGACTTGAAATGAATTTATTCCAGATCAACTCATAAAGTTTTTGTTGGTCAGCATCGAGATCCCCTCTGACTTCGTCAGGAGTGAATTCCAAGTTCGTAGGACGGATGGCCTCGTGGGCATCCTGAACTTTGCTTGTGCCTTTTTTCTTATAAACGATTTCTTCACTTGAAAGAAAATCTTTTCCGTATTTTTTCTTAATGAATTCACGCACTGATTTCATGGCTTCAGGTTCAGTTCTCACTGAGTCTGTACGCATATAGGTAATTAAACCTTGCAGGCCATGGTCGCGAAGCTGAACCCCTTCATAAAGCATTTGTGCAACCATCATTGTTCTTTTTGCAGTAAAGCCCAGCTTGTGAGCGGCTTCCTGCTGAAGTTTCGATGTTGTGAATGGTGCAGTTGGATTCTGTCTGCGTTCTTTCTTTTTAACGTCGATCGCTTTTAACGATTTTCCTTTAATGTCATTAACAATACTTTTTGCAAGTTTCTGACCTTTATCTCCATCGAGATCCGTTTTTTTACCGGCTTCTTCGCCGTAATAACGAACTTCAAACGGAATGCCTTTCTTTTCAAGTTCACCTTGAATAGAAAACCATTTCTCTGGTGTGAAGGCCTTGATTTGTTCTTCACGATCAACGATTACTCTAAGAGCAACTGATTGAACTCGACCTGCAGAAATTCCACGTTGTACTTTATCCCAAAGGATTGGAGAAATTTTGTAACCTACTAAACGATCAAGGACGCGACGAGTTTTTTGCGAATCGTACATCGGTTGATTGAGTTCAGTTGGATTATCAATCGCATTTTTAACGGCCGCTTTCGTTACGGCGTTGAAAACAACTCTATGGATTTTTTTCTTTTTTCCGATTTCTTCAGCAAGATGGAAAGCGATCGCCTCTCCTTCGCGGTCCATATCGGGCGCGAGATAAATTTCGTTTGCATCTTTAGCGAGTTCCTGGATGCGTTCGATTTTATCTTTTTTGCCAGTGATTGGTACCAAATCAAGAGCAAAGTCATCTTTGATATCAACACCGAGTTTTGATTTCGGAAGATCTTTGATGTGACCGTTTGAGGCCACAACTTGATATCCACGCCCCAGATATTTTTTGATTGTTTTTGCTTTTGAAGGAGACTCAACGATAACGAGATCGTAATCACCTGCTTCTTTCACATTTACTTCAACGTCTTCAGATTTAACTTTTGCGACTTTAGATGCTGTCGTTTTTTTAGCTACAGCTTTTTTTGCAGGAGCTTTTTTGGCCACTTCTTTTTTAACCACGACTTTTTTTGAAGCCGGTTTTTTGGCGACAGCTTTAGCACACATATTTTTACCTTTGAGTTAATTATTTTTTCGAATCAGTATTCAACAACTCATCCACTTCTTCAAGGTCAAACTCTGTCAGACCATATGGATTCTCTTTGTTATTGATGTCTTCATCAAGATACTTTCTTCCAATATCTTTTTCAATCTCATTGATAGATTCAAAAGCATTTGGATCAGGTTGTTTAACTTTTTTCTCCAAATCTTCTAAACTCGATTGCTCAAGATATTTATCCTCATCAACTTTAGATTCATTGAGAGATTTCTCTGATTCTAAAATTTCTGATTCCAATCTATCAAGTTCTCTTACATCGCGCTCAGAGTCTTTGATAACCGACTTATCACGTTCTTGACGCTCTAACTCTTCCAATTCATCTTCCGTTAACTGAATTTTATCGGCCTTGTTAAGAATATCTTGGCTAACATCATCAAGATTAAGTTCTACGTCAAGTTCTTCAAGGGCCTTACCTTCAAGCTTCTTCACATCGTTCAACTTGTCTTTGTTTTTTAGACGTAAATGACGGGCCTGCTCTTCCTGCGTGCGTGTAACGGCGATACTTCCCAACGAAATTTCATTTGAAGAAGCACTAACAAGGGCAGTGGCAAAGTTGTCAGTAATGTTGATAACTGTCAACTCTCCAATCTTGTATGTTGGACTCGGAGTAATTTTTCTTTGAGTTCCACGATCAATGAAAGAATAAATATCAAAAATATTTCCAAGCTCTACACCATCTGCTCTACCGCGATCGATATAAACAACATCACCATAGGCCATACCACTTAGAGATTCACGGTAACTTCCGATGATGGCCGCTTCTACGTTTCTCTTGCTGTATGTACGTGCAATCTTTCCAATTTTCGGAGTGAATACAGTAATGCGATCACGACGTTGAACAACTCCCGATTGATCATCAACTGTACATTCCCAGACATCATCGATTTTTCTAATGGCCTTGATCTGCGCTGTTGTCGTGTAAAGATATCCCGCTCGGTCGGAGATAGGATGTTTAATTTCACCACCGGCCGTATAAACGGTAAACATATCGCCTGGTTTTACTTTCGTTGATTTATCGAAAGTGACGTAAATTGTGTCGTATTTGTGAATGAAAACAGACTCTTTTGCCGTCGCTTTAATCTCTCCCAAATCCTGCACAACATTGGTTGTGACAAAAGAATTAAGGAAGAACCCTTCACGATAATTGAAAACGATTTTGTCGTTTTTATCGAATCCCGCGCTATCGTAAACTTCAGCAGGCTCTTGAATCGTTATGTCTGAAACAGGAGGATCATATTTTTCGTGTTCGTTGTTCCTCTGCATTTTTTCCAAACGCTCGAGATCTTCGTACGTTTCTTCAGAGGCAAATTGAAAATATACGCCTTGATCAATAAGGCGCTTTCTCTCTTCAATCCAGCTTGGACGATTGCGATCATCACTGCTCGTGTACGAACTTCCAGGTCTTGTCGAGGCCACATCGTCATCGCTAAAAGCTCCGACTTGAACTTGAGGCATTGTATCCGCGTCCCCTGTATCAAACGCTAAAAGTGTCCCTGGTTCAATCTCATGCGGGTTAGTAATCTGCGGATTAAGCGACCAGATTTTTGAATAATAAAATCCAGAACCAAAAAGATTTTTCGAAATCTTCCAAAGGTAATCACCTTTTTGCACTTCATACTTATCTTGTTTAGCTTTTATTGAAAGATCATCCCATTCTTTAGGAGTGATTTTTGCCTGAACATATTTAGAGAGTTCGAGAAGTTTTTTCTCTTCTCCACCAACATCGAAATTCATCGAATCATCTGCAATGATTTCCGCTTTCTCATCTTTTTCTGATGAATCAGCTGTTGAAGTTGGAGCAGGATTTTTGAGATTCAACGTTCCAGTCTGTTTTGACTTCGGTTTTTCTTTGTCTTTATCGAAAACAACTTCACCAATATCTTCTTTCAAAGATTGCAAATCATCCTGCTCTTCCAATGTCGACATTTGCACATCAGCAGGAGCATCGTTTGTTTGCTTGAGTGATTCGTAAACATTAACTTCTTCTAAGTCTGGTGAAACGCCGTCTTGAGCGACAGTCATTTTAGCAGCGAGAGCTGTCAGAATGAGAAACGTTAATGTTTTTTTCGAGTAACTCATTTGTTATCCGGCTTCAAAAAAATCGTGTAAAAGAGAATAGTATTTTGCCTGACGTTCAGGTTGTTTTAATTTTTCACTGCAAACAATAAGTTTACCAAGTGCTTTTAAAACAAGTCCTGAAAAAGCATATTTGTTAATAACTTCTTCATAAACTTGAGACGCAAGATCAAACTCACCTTGATTAAAAAGCAAATCACCAAGCATCATCTTTGCACGTACGACGATTTGTTTTTCTTTGCTATTTTCTAATTCTTTTAGAATGACGAGTGCATTTTCAAATTTATTGACTTTGATATTCTCCTGCACTTCTCGCAATCGAATAATCTGATCATCAATTTCATCTGTATTGTTTACGGTTTGCACACCAGTGCTCGTCACTACTGGAGTCGTCACTTCTGGTTTAAGTACTGGCGTATCTGAAACAGCATCAGGAATAGAACTGTCGATCTTATTAACTAATTCAGATGGATCAATGACGGTAGATCCCTCTAATTGTGGTTTTTTTTGCTCATCTTGAAGGGATGTACTCGATGCTACCGCAGGTGCCGGTGCAGGTTCTGCTTTTGCGTGTTGTTTCGATTTCTCCAGGAGTTCCTGATATTTTCGAACCATCTCATCATACTGCTCTTTTGGAACGGTATTTACTCCACCTTGTAATGCAGAATCAACTGTTTGATCACGGTGAAGCAACAGAGATGAACAGGATGTTAAAAGGAGGGTTACAGCTAAATACACTGTCCCATTCCAGGCCTTACTGGCATTAATCCTCTTCACTTTTTGTCCTCCATGACTTGTAAATGTGAAAGCGTTACTCTAAGTTTTATTCTAAATCAGAACGCACCCACGTCAACTGGTTTAAAATAAGTAAAAAGGATCTCTATGCAGCAACAAAATAGTCAACTTTTTCATTACGTCATCAGACTCAATAAAGAGGATTCAGCGTTCTTTTATTTTCAGTTGGAGGCAAACGATGGAATATGTTTTTATTCTACTCTTGATCACCCCGATCATGCTCATTATAGAGACATCGATCTAAAAGGAGATCTGCTGCTAAAAGCGGAAGCTCATCACATGATCAATAGATGTGCACAGAAATTCAAAGTGGACATTTTAGTTGATGAAATCATTCCAGATAAAATGGGATTAACGTATGCAGAAGTCTAAAACTACAATCCTCGCCGTTTGCTTAACTTTAACACTAGCATCGACACCGTCGTGCTCTCGCAATCCAGTGACAGGAAAAAAAACACTCCTGCTGACAAGTGCTGCTGATGAAAACGCACAAGGTGACCAGGCCTATCAGGAAATCCTGAAAAAAGAAAAAGTCGTAACAGGTACACCTCAAGCCAAAATGGTTGAAGAAATTGGAAAAAAAATCGCGGCCGTCGCTAACAAGCCCGACTTCCAATGGGAATTTAAAACAATCGAGAGTGAAGAACCAAATGCCTTTTGTCTTCCAGGCGGAAAAGTTGCTGTGTACACAGGAATTTTTAAATACGCTAAAAACGAAGCGGGCCTTGCCACAGTTATGGGTCATGAAATCGGACATGCTCTCGCTCGCCACGGCGGCCAGCGCGTAAGCCAGGCAATGGCAACCAACGTTCTAATGGCCGGTGTTGCGATTGTTGGTCTGGGAAATATGGAACCAGAAAAAAGAAATATGATCATGTCACTTCTGGGTGTTGGTGCAACAGTCGGTGTGATTCTTCCCTTCTCCCGTTCACATGAAACTGAAGCAGATGAGATTGGTTTAAAAATGATGAGTCAGGCAGGATATGATCCGCGTGAGTCAGTTGAATTTTGGGATCGATTTGCGCAAGCTTCTGGTGGAAAAGGGCCTCCAGCGTTTTTATCGACTCACCCTTCGAGTGATAAGCGCAGAGATCGTTTGAAAGAGATGCTTCCGGAAGTTCTTCCGTTATATGAAGCTTCTCCCAAATTAGGTCTTGGAAGAAGCCTCTAATATAAAAATTACTTTTTCTTCTTAGCTTTTTTATCTGCCTTCGCATCTTTTTGCGGAGTGATCGCTTTTGGCTGAACCTCTGGGTAATCGAGACTTACAACAATTGGGAAGTGGTCTGAGTAACCCATCTTTTCTTTATTATCACCGTCAGCATTGAAACGCTTTGGAGCGAGAATGATCTTGCGATCTTTTTCGTCATCCGTTCCAGTTAACTTTGAAAGTTCTTTGATCGCAAATGATGGATTGTGGATTTCGAAAGTTGAAATTTTTAGATCCATGTCTTTTCCATCTTTCAAATTAGAGTTGATGAAAAATTGATCCAGCATGTTCCATTGATCTTTTGGAGAATAGTAATATGTTCCTGGAGACATTTTCTTTTTCACGTCTTCACTGATTTCTTTGTTTGCATGAAATTCATCAGCAACACCAGTTAGAAGATTATCTTTATAGAGAACTGTCGTGAATGGATGCGGATTATTTTCAGGAATGGTATTGAAGTCCCCCATTGCAAGAATATTCATCTGAGGATTCTTTGCAAGAATTTCTTTAATTCTGTTCGTGAGAACTTCGGCCGCTTTAATTCTCCAAGAATCTGGATTAGCAAGTGAAGGCCAGTGATTAACAAAAAGTGTAAGTGGATATGTATCGTTGATTAGAAATTCAACCTCAAGAATATTTCTTGATGGATAATCAACTGGGACTACGTGTTCTGCGCGGGAGATTTTTTTAATCGCTGGATTTGTTTTGTAGAGAAGAGCAACGTCTACGCCGCGGAAGTCCGGACTCTCTGTGATTTCAAGTTGGTCATATCCTAATTTTTTCCCAAGACGGCCGACGATTTCCGCGTTTTCAACTTCAATCAATCCAATAAAGTCTGGTTGCTCTTTTCTTGAACCAACAACTTCTGCGATTTGATTAATTCTTAAATCAACTTTTGCTTCGGTCCAGTCTGTATCGAAACATTCATTACGGCGAAATTTATTTTTTTCTTCCTTACAAAAATCTTTTTTGCCCGGATAATCTTTTGGCAAAAGAGTCCAGTCGTTTTTATCTTTTCCATTCACGACATCGTGTTTTGTGTCGAAAAGATTTTCTACGTTGTAGGACATAACGTTTAACGTTTTGGCGTGCAAAGAATTAAGAGATGTGCACAGAAGAAATGCTAAAAACAAAAAGTGTTTCATCATGAGTGGGCCTCCGGGTATGAGGCTTAAAGGCTATCAGAAAGGGGCCTATGTGACTATAGGGTGACTACAGCTCTTTGATGAGTTTTAGAACATCATCGTGATGGGATTTGGTTTTGACATCATCCATTATATGCTTGATTTTACCGTCAGGGCCGATGATAAACGTAATGCGATGAATCCCGTCATAAACTCGCCCCATGAATTTTTTCTCACCCCACACTCCGTATTTATCAGCGATAGCGTGATCCGGATCTGAGAGTAGATCAAAGTTTAATCCTTCTTTTTCTTGAAATTTAAGAAGCTTCTTAGGTTCATCAGGACTGATGCCTAAAACGACCGTATTATTTTTCGTCCATTCTTTTTTGGTATCGCGAATACCACAAGCTTGAGTCGTGCATCCTGGAGTCATCGCTTTGGGATAAAAATAAACAACAACATTTTTCCCTTTTAAATCTTTAAGACTAATTTTTTCTTCGTTTTGGTTAAGAAGAGAAAAAGCAGGGGCAGTAGTTCCAACTTTTGGAAGTTTCATTTTAATCCTTACCAGCGATCGCGCAATTCGCGCAGTTTAAGAAAAACAGATTTTTTGTCATTATGAGAAAGATCGAGGTTTTTGACAACTGAGTTTTCTTCCAGTCGCAAAAACATGTTAATTTCCCTCTCTGTTTGCATAGAATTGTGAAAGAAAGTCTCATCGAGATTGAGCGATTTTATCTTCTCTAAAAAAGCTTTAGCTTTTAAATTTTCTTTTTCGATACTCATCGTGAATTCTAAATTGCGTTTGAGATAATCATGTCCGGGATAAATGATGACATCATTAGGTAATGTTGAAAAAATGTTATCAATCGTGTGAAACATGATTGTAGGATCACCACTTTTACAATTGCCTACTCCGGCATTGAAAAAGCAATCTCCAGTAAAAAAGGCGTAAGGATGTCTATTTTTTTTCACAAGGACACCAATATGCGAAGCCGTGTGCCCAGGTGTATAAATACATTCCATCTTCCACTCCTCAAATTCATGAATCACTTCATGATGAAGTAAATCGCGCGATTTATGAGGAACGTGAGCATGGGGATGGGCCCAAACTTCACAGTGATGACGATCAATAAGCTCAGCATTTCCGGAGTGATGATCGCAGTGATCATGAGTCGTAATAATGGCCTTTAATTTTCGCTGACCTAGGGCAGCTTGAACCTCCGCAGCGCTGAAGGGATCAATACAAAAAATGGTGCCATCGGAAAAAGTGATGAGGTAGGAAAAGTTTCGTAGTGTATTCTTAAAGAAGATTTGCTCGACTTTCATAGTCCATACTATACTCGACGTACATTAAGCTTAAAAGCAAAGGATTCTCAAAAATGGATGCAAAATTTTTTACGACTCTGTTTCTCATTGTTCTTTCCATCAAAAGTGTTTTGGAAAGCGTGTTAGACAAAAGAAATATGAAACATATTCTGCAAAACCGCGACAAAGTTCCTGAAAAGTTTGCGGGTCACATTAGTCTTGCTGATCATCAAAAGGCCGCGGATTATTCAGTTGAAAAGATCAGAGCGAATCAAGTTTTTCATCTCATCGATCTTGTCGTTTTTTTAGGCCTCACTCTTCTTGGAGGTTTAGAACTTATTAATCGCGCGGTTATGGGGATGTCTGACAATCAATTGATTGATGGACTTTATTTCTTCGCTCTCTTAGGAATCGTGACGTCTATTTTATCACTTCCAAAATCTCTTTATTTTACTTTTGTGATTGAAGAGAAATACGGTTTCAACAAAACGACTGTAAAAACTTTTTTAAGTGACATGGTTAAGGGGGCACTGCTCGCAGTGATTCTCGGTGGGCCAATCGCCTACTCAATTCTCTGGATCATGGAGCGACTTGGAGACAAATGGTGGATTTACGCTTTTGTTTTTCTAACAACTGTTCAACTCCTTCTCGTTTTCATTTACCCGCGTTTCATCGCACCTCTCTTTAATAAATTTTCTCCCCTTGAAGAAGGTGAAGTTAAAAATCGCATTCTCAATTTAATGGAGCGCTGTGGATTCCACAGTTCTGGAATTTTCGTCATGGATGCATCAAAAAGATCTGGGCATGGAAATGCTTACTTCACAGGGTTTGGAAAAAATAAAAGAATTGTTTTCTTTGATACACTTCTCAACTCTCTTGAAGCAGAAGAAGTTGAAGCTGTTATGGCCCATGAATTAGGCCATATGAAAAAAAATCACATCATCAAAGGTATGATCAGAAGTTTTATTATTAGCTTTATCGGTTTTGCTCTTTTGGGCGCACTTAAAGACAACACTGCCTTTCTTGCAGGTCACGGAGTTCACACTGTGACGAATTACATGTCACTTACGTTGTTTTCGATGGTGGCCGGAGTTTATACTTTCCTTCTGACTCCAGTATTTTCTTGGGCCTCAAGAAAGTATGAGTACGAAGCGGATCACTTTGCGAGTGAAAATGCGAAGGCCTCTAAACTTATTTCGGCACTGGTAAAAATGTACAAAGACAATGCAAGTACACTTACACCAGATCCTATCTACAGTAAGTTTTATTTCTCGCACCCACCGGCAAGCGAGCGCGTTCGTTATCTTGAATCACTGACTCGTTAACTGTTAACCGTAATCCTTGCTTCGTTCATGATTGTTTTAAGATGATCGAAGTAAGGTTTACGATACTTTTCAATTTCATTGTGGATTTCGTGATAAGCGCCGTCGAAAACTCTTAAGTTAAAAGATTTATCAACAGTGTTAAAATAATTAATCAGCTCTTTACTACCAACAATTCGATCTCCATTTCCTACCGTCACAAAACTAGGACATTTTGAACGAAGTGGTCGCGAGAAAACTTTCTGCGACGTCTTCATGAGCTCGAAAATTAATTTGGATTCAAGCTTCATGCAATTGAGTTCATCATTTTCGTAATCAGTTTTTACGCGGGCGTCATGGGAGAGATATTTCAGATCAACCAGATTTGAGAGCGGATGCGAATAAGGAATGTCGCAGAACAGTTGGAGGGCCTGCTGCGGAAGCACTTTTACTAACGTTCCGAGAAATCCATCAGCACCAACTGGAGGCGCGTTGACGATCAATCTAATGGGGTAATTCGCTTCTTCAACATAATTTTGGATATAGGCACAGGTTATGAGTCCGCCCATGCTGTGACCGAAAAGAACGTGCTTATCCATGCGGTACTTATCTTTCAGGAATTGAACGATTTCTTTAAGGTCTTCCATGTACTCGCTGAAATCTTTGACGTAAGCGCGTTTTCCGGTGCTCCTTCCGTGTCCACGGAGGTCGTATTGAAAAATATTAAAGTCGTGACCAAACATTTCCGGAAGATATTGATGGCGTTCCATATGCTCGCCGATTCCATGAGTGGCGATAATCCAAACTGGTGAAGCGGACTCTTTGATTTTTACATAGAGTTCAGCTCCGTCGCGCATTTTTAAAAACTTTTTTTCCATGAACATGAGAGTGTCCTTTTTGTTTTGATATCCAAAAAGTTTACATGAGTTGGAAAGTTTTAGTTACAAGAATTTTTAAAATCTGAGTTGAGTTTAGTTGCGAGATAGCTAATCATTTTCCAGTTAGCGGGATTGGAATCCTCTTCTTTAAAACGGCAGAGATTGTTGAAAGTTTTTGCCACAGTTTCTTTTTTGAGTTTCATTTGCCCCATCGTCTCCAGCACGCTTATAACGGTATGAGCGTCACTATGAGCGAAGACTTCTTCAATATCGCTGGCGATCAATGCCTGATCTTTCTCGTTTCCTTTTTGTGAAAGTCTGACGAGGGCATCAGCTTTCGCTGTTCCTTTAAAATGCTGTGACTTTTTAAGTGAATCTTCAGTTCCAACATGAGCTGAGCCAAATTGATTGATGATATCGAGGGCCTCAACTTCCAGCATTTCCATATCTGATTGTGCGAGCTCTTCGATTAAATCCCAATTAACATCTGCTGCTAACGATTTATTTTTTTGCAAACTTTCTTTCATGATTTTCAAACTGCGATTCATAAGAATGTGCGCAGGCGTTCTCTGATCATCAAAATACGGATCACCTGGTGATGACTCCATTCCACAAAAATCTTTTTTAAGGCAGCTATAAAGCTCAGGAAGATTGTTTTGTGCTGTTTTGAAGTATTGGGCTGCATTATCTGAAGAGACGAGCTCATTAACGGGCACAGTATAGTCGTTAATCCCCTTCCATTCATCTGCTTTGATGTTTTCAGGTTTGAGCTGTTTTTCAATTTTTTCGAAATCTGTTCCCACTATTTCTTCTGGTGATTGAACAGGAGTTAAGGCCTGGGCCTCAGTTTTGGATTTACTAAAATACCAAACTG
>CAMLKK010000013.1 GCA_946480715.1 uncultured Bacteriovorax sp.
GATGATAAATGAAATACATTGCGAGGTACAAGACGAAGACAAACGGTACACCAAATGTAGCAGCTATTGCAGGTATTTTACTCGTCTGTCCAAGGGTCAGGAAGTACGAGTAAATGAACCAATAAAGAAAGGTAAAGGCCAAAACAAAAGCGATGTTTTTACCAAAAGAGCTGTTTCTTCGGTTGGGATCAAAGAGAGCGACGGCCGCTAAAATGGCCAATACTAAACAGGTAAATCCAGATGAAAATTTATCAAGAAAGGTCACAAAGTATTCAGCGTCGTTGATACCGTTATTTCTTAAGACGGCGATGTAATCATAGAGGCGCCAAATGTTGAGTGTTGAAATATCGGCATTGATTTTCTTAAAGTCAGAGATCGTTTCATTTAAGTTGTATTTAAGCTCGTTAAAAATAGTGGTCGTTGGAAAAGTTTTGTTTTCCATATTCGTCACATGCGCCACATTTTTAAAGAGCCATGTATTGCCTGAAACATATTGAGCTGTCGCTGCGGTTAATTGCTCTGAAAGCTTAAAAGTTTCGTTGTATTGATAGAGAGTTAAATTATGAATGGAGTTTGTCTGAGTATCGAATGAGCTATAAGAAAAAAAGTATTGCGGGCCTTTAAACCAAATTTTACCTGTTTTTAAAGCATTGATAGAAACCGTAGATGTACGTGCTTTACTGGCAATCGCAGGATGAGTATCAGACATCATCGATTGTTGGTTTTTTGTGTAGGGAACGAGATAGCCGTTAATAAAAAAGAGAATAACACCAACGAGTGTTCCAACAAAACCAATAGTTAAAACAAATTGTCTGCGTGAAAAACCACTCGCAAAAATTGCAGTCAATTCATTGCGATTTTTAAGTTTATTAATCGAAAACAAAGAAGCAATCAAACAAGCCACAGGAAAAATCTTAATGAGAAAATTGGGTATTTCTAAAACAAGATCGATCATAATAGATCGTAATTCATTGCTTGCTTTGAGTAGACCGTTCAGAACGTGACCAAGCGAAAGTACCATCAACAAAATGAAGACAGCACCAATGAAAAAAACGAGCCATTCTTTAAGAATGAGTTTTCTGATGTTGGACATATGGCCTTAGAATTGTGACCAAAACACTGAGCAACGGTTTGGCCAAAAAATTTTTAAAACACCACTTTAACAATCGCTTGTTCTCTAAAAAAAACAATAAGCGTGGCGAAATATTATAATACCAATCGATAAAATCCTTACCTACTTCTGAATTTGCCAAAGTCAGTTTGAATTCGCGTAACGTCTCTGTATTCAAATGGTCGTTACCCCAACATTCAGTAGCAATGTAGCATTTCTTTGAACTGATTTGAATGCGATGATAAGCAGCTTCAAAAGCTTTCGGATTATGCGCCTGTTTTTTTAAATTAAACTTACGAACAATTTGAGCGTTGACGTGCTGGTATTTGAAGCCAATTGAAAAACGCATAAATTGTTCTAAGCAACGCAAACATTCTTTCTGAAGTGTTGGACTTCGATCGTAGGCCTTTGCAAGATCCCAATAAGCGTGACTGATAAGTAATAATTCAGTCATATCTTTTTCTGGATCAAAAAGTGAAGGCGAGAGTTTATCTTCAGTTGTATCGAAGTAGAGTCCAAGTACACCAAGATATTTGATATAAGAATCAACCGCGAGATTCATGCGATCTTCTTTGACGAAAGCTTGCGCTCTTTTTAAATGCGTGAGTCGAGTACGATAGAGCTCAATGACTTGCTCGCGCTTCTTCTCGTTTTGCAAATCTTTCGTATCAATTTTCTTTTTGGCCACAAGCCCTCCAGGCTAGAATCTCATCGAAATGCCAAAAGATGTTTCTTTGTTTTTTGATTCTGTTCTCGCAAGCTTCGTGCTTGCAAGTTGAGTAACGTTTTTGAGTGCAAATTCAAAGGCCAATCGCGGTTGAATCCAGCTTAAACCCATGCCACTTCCTTTTTCTTCTCGTTGCTTGTCGCGGAAGGACCCGAAGCGAATGTAGAAATCATTCAGAACTCTAACTTGAAGTGCTCCACGATAGAGAATAGTGTCAGCAATTTCATCATCAGTATAATCAGCACCCAGGTCTGCGGATGCAGTGATGTATTCAAGGAAAAGATGCTGTATTCCTAAATACGCTTTGGTTGCGTCACCCTTTGAATTGAAAATATCATATCCAACGATACCCATTGATGTGTTTTCATCGAGGGCATGAGTGACACCCACTACAGTTTGGTAATAATCAACATTCGTGCGTGTGATTTTATTTGTATCTTTTGTTTTACGAATACTCGTACCAAATGCAGATTTCTCATTCATTAAAGACGAAGCTGAAAAACCCCAGCGCTTTCTTTCTGTGAATTGATCTTCTTGATCTACATAGCTAAGCGATCCACTCAAATTAGGATTTCCGTCTGCAACGACAAATCCCATGGAAGTGGGCTTTTGAATCACATTCCCGGCAGAGTCTTTAACTTTCACAGAGTCGCGTTGAGCGTGCACTGTTAAATTATTAAAAAAGGCAAGACTGGCAGGGTTTAAAAATGCTGCTTCTTCTGCAAGAACGCCAGCAACTCCTGTTCCGGCCATAGATTTCAAGTGTGTTGTTTCAAATTCTAACATTGAAGCACCAGCTACACTTGAAGTGAGCGTTAATAACAAGAATAAAGTTTTTTTGAATTGATTGCGAATATTACTCTTTCCTTTTAAAATAATGAGGGACTTAAAAGGAAATTATAATGAAAATTCGCCGCGCCGTCATCCCAGTTGCAGGAAAAGGAACAAGATTTTTACCGGCCACCAAGCAGGTGCCGAAAGAGATGATTCCAATTATCAATTTACCCATGATTCACTACGTGGTTGAAGAAGCGATTTTGTCAGGTATTGAACAAATCATCTTCATTACATCATCAGGTAAAAATGCGATCGAAGATTATTTCGATCGTAACTTTGATTTGGAAGATTTCTTAATTAAGAATGGAAAAATTAAAGAACTTGAACTCATTCAAGAAATTGGAAAAATGGTTGAAGTCACAGCTGTTCGCCAAAAGGAACAACTTGGACTTGGGCATGCTGTTCTCTGTGCAAAAGACGTTGTGGGGAATGAGCCGTTCGCCGTTATACTCGGGGATGAAATTGTAAGAGGTCCTAATCCAGTTACAAGACAGTTGATTGAAACATCTCGCAAGCACAACAACGCTAACGTCATCGGTGTAATGGAAATTGATCCGATGGAAACTTATAAGTACGGTGTTGTTAAAGGTAATTTTGTTGATGCTGCTAAAAAAACAATGCGCATGACGAACATGGTGGAAAAGCCTAAGCCAGCAGATGCTCCAACTAATCTTGCTACACCTGGGCGCTATGTGTTTTGTCCGGAAATTTTTGATGCATTAAAAGTCATTCCAAAAGGAGTTGGTGGGGAATACCAACTAACAGATGCTATCAATCTCCTCGCAAAAGAAAGCGAAGTTTATGCTCACATCTTTGAAGGACAACGTTTTGATACCGGAAATATCGAAGGATATTTAAATGCCACGGTTGAATTTGCTCTTATGAATAAAGAATCAGAAGGAGCTATGAGAAAAATTATTAAAGAAAAAGTTGAGAAATATAATATCAAGTAGGGTTTCATGAATTTGAAGAAGTTTATTGTTGTAGTGCTGGCCTTCTGTGCGTTCGGCTTAAAATCTTTTGCGGCCGTCCCAACGGAAGAAGGACTTCTTAAAAATTTAAATAACTCAGAACTTCCAGGTCAGTTCATTACAATGAAGTTAATGCTTCAGAATCTGTCAGAGCCAGAAAAAACTGATTATTTGAAACTCATTATCTCACTTGAGAATCCAAACTCAATCAACATGCTTCAAGTTTTATATTCGAATGCACAGATGCAAAACACTCAGGTGAAAAACGTTAAATTTGTTCCGGATCTAATGGGACAAATTCGTCGTGAAAAAAGTATGGAGCGAGGTTTATTCTTCGCGGCCCTATCTATGCTTACGACAAATCGTCCGACAGGGATGGAAATTTTCCTGGAAAAAAACGGAGCAACAATTGTTAAGAATAAAATGATTCTTAATGAAGAGAAGATGAAACTGCTTCGCGCTTATCGCTCTCACCTTGTTAACAATAAAGGAAGAGGAGATGCAGGATCACCTCTCAATCCGGAAGATCCACGTCAAAAAGAAAAAGTTCTGGAACTCTTTAGAGCAAATACATTTAAAAGAGCTCCAAACATAGAATTGGTTAAAAAAGACAATGAGTTTATGTGGAAAGCAGACTGGAAGAACGTACAAGGCTTTTTCTCAAATGAAGAAAGACGTTTAAGACAACTCGAACTTAATTCACCAGAAGGACAAATTAAATTGGATGTAAACACATACGTCTTGTTTAACGGTGTAAACGAATTGCCAAAATTTATGAATTTGAAGGATCAAAAAGGCATTCAATATAAAGTTCAAGTATTAAGCTTGGACAACAAACTGAAGGCAGATAGAAAAATCAGCGAAACATTTGAAGAATTGAAAAAAGCTCCAAATCAAGAAGCTGTGACTTATCCATTTCTATTTTAATGGAAAAATTTTTTCTCGTAGCTGCGAACACTCCATTCAATCAGTCTTTGCTGACCTATTCGGCGCCGTCGGAAATATCCTCGCAATTGAAAAAGGGAACGTTGGTTAAAGTTCCACTTGGGAAAAACAGATTCATAGACGGATGTGTTTGGTCTGAGTTCGCTGTCGATGAAATCGCTAAAACGATGGATCTTGTTAAGTTGAAGCCGATTAAAGAAATCGTGGGTGATCTTGTTTTAAGCGAAAGCGAGTGTGAACTTTTTCAGTGGATGGCCAATTATTATCACTATCCTCTCGGACAATTGATTTTTGATGTTCTTCCACCATTTCTTAAAAGACCGCGTAAATTAAACTTTGATCAAGGTCAGGGGATCGAAGAAAATTTTATTCTGACTGATGAACAGAAGAATGCAGTAGAAAAGATCAGCAATTCCGGTTCAGAAAAGTTTTCTAAATGGCTCCTTCATGGTGTTACGGGCGCAGGTAAAACAATTGTTTATTTAAAACTCATTAAAGAAACAATCGCCAAAGGGAAATCAATACTTTTTCTGCTTCCAGAAATTAACCTGACTCCCCAATTTCTTAAAACATTTCAAACATATTTAAATATTCCTATTTATTCTTATAACAGTGCCATTAGCAATTCGGATAAGTTTGGATTGTGGAAACTGTTGCAAGAAGATGATAAACCCAAAATGATTCTTGGTGTTCGCAGCAGCGTTTTTCTTCCGATAAAAAATTTAGGAATGATTGTCGTTGATGAAGAACACGATCAATCTTTCAAACAAGATGACCGCTGTACCTATAATGCTCGCGATATTGCGATCAAAAGAGCATCTCTGGAAAAAATACCTGTCATCCTTGGTTCAGCTACTCCAATGGTTGAAACATATAAGAGTTTCGTCGAAGGTGATAACTATCTGCCACTGAAAAAACGTGCGCAATCGGCTTCACTGCCGAAAGTTGAATTGGTCGATATGCGTGGACGCGCAAGAGTTGAATCTGAAAAAATGCTTTGGCCTTATAGTAGTGAAAGTGTTTTTAAAATACGAAAGGCCCTTGAGAAAAACGAGCAAGTGCTCGTCTTTATCAACAGACTTGGGTACGCAAGTTATCTTCAATGTAATGCCTGTGGACATCAATTCGCCTGTCCCAATTGCAGTACAAATCTGAAATTTTTTAAACGTAGAAGTGAGCTTTCATGCCAGACGTGTGAATACAAAATGCCAGCGCCGGAAATGTGCCCTGAATGCATGAATCTCAATCTTCAGCCGAAAGGTTTTGGAACCGAGAAAGCTCACGAAGTTCTTCAGCAACTATTCAGCGATAAAGTGATTGAGCGCTTCGACCGTGACGAAATTAAAACGTTTGATAATCTTGAAGCCACTTTAAATCGTTTTCATTCTAGACAAAGTGACATTCTGGTTGGAACCCAAATGCTTTCAAAGGGGCACAATTTTGAAAATGTGAATTTGGTCGTTATTTTAGGAATTGATTCGCAATTAAACTTTCCGGATTTTCGATCTAATGAACGTGTATACCAGACACTCACTCAGGTCAGTGGACGCGCCGGACGTTTCGGCAAAGAAGCTGAAGTCCTTGTTCATACACTAGCTCCCGAAAATAAAATTTTTACTTATGTTCAAGATCATAGTTTCGATCGTTTTTATCATGATGAAATACCCATGAGACTTATGTGCTCATCTCCACCAGCAAAAAAACTGATACTGCTCTATTTTAATGGGAAAGATCAGGGCGAGCTTATTAAAGAAGTGAGTAAACAAACCCAAATTTTTAAAGATCTCACTAACCAACACTTTAAAAAGGTGGATGTTTTGGGACCAAGACCTTCAATGATTGAAAAAAAGGTTAATAAGTTCACATGGTCTATAATGATAAGAAGTGATGATATTAACCAACTTCACAACGCTTTAAATACCTACCTCAAGCATAAAACTGATTCCTCAGCTATCTCATTGAAAATCGACGTAGATCCTTATTATTTTGATTAAGTATTAAAGTAAACTTCATTTTTTACCGTTAAGACGAAGAGAACTAGTAAGACTTTGGTCTACAAGGAAAATTCGTATGAAATTCAAAAAGAATGCAGTTGTTGTTCATCTCATTTTTGCGGCCCTACTCGCAGACAGCGCAGTAGCAGGTATCAAAGGAGTGCGAAAACCAGCTGGTTCAAATGGTGAAGTACCGAGTGCAACTTCAACAGCGAATCCAGAAAATGTTGTGATCAAACCTGGCAAGCCAGTTGATACACGAAAGATTGATCTTAAGCCAGGTACAGCGAGCGTAAGTTGTAACATGGATCAAGATGCAGCTAAGTATTTTCCACTCGATTTCTTTCAACATATAAGTCGTGACGGAGCTCCACTAAAATTTGAACTTAGACCTGATAATCAAGTTCTTGTAAAAGTTCCAGCATCGATCGATGTATGCGGTAAGTTTGTACCTCTTATCCATCAAGATCCAGAAACAAGAAACATTACTGTCATGATGGCCGTTGATAACGGAAAAACATATGGTGAATATGTTAAGTGTCTCGAAGATGCAAAAATCCTCGAAGATGGAAAAATCGATCACAGTGCACGTGAAGGAAAAGAGTATTCTGAATACTCACATGTGTTGTCATATGATTTCGATAAAAAGAAAGACGTCAAAAAAACAGTAAAACTTTCTTACGCATTTCCTAAAGCATATTCAGGTAAAGATGGTTACGAAAGTCTATATGGATTTGATGACAAAGTTGAACTTCCATCAAGTCTATGTATGAGAGCTGAAAAAGTTGAGCCTCAGTTAACTTATGTCAATAAAGGACAAGATGTATTAATTGAAGAAATTAATGAAATCTGTAAAACAAAAGATGCTCAGAAAATTGCGGAAGCAAGACGTTCTCTTGGTAATGCTGATGCACTCAAAGACATCGCTGACAAAATCAAAGCTGAACTTGATGCGAGCTATTTAAATGCAGTTAAAACAGATGTTGCAAAAATCTATGAAGAAATGAGCAAGATCGAAGATAAAGTTAATAAAAACAAAGAAACGATGGATGAGAGCACTGCTAAAAAAGAAGTAACAAAATATGCAGATTTAGCAAAACAACTCGATTCAAAATTTCTAAATCAGGCCATCTACCGTCTTGATACGCTTCTTCAAGAAAGAGCAAAAACGGAAGATCCTGAAGCTTTAAGAAAAATCGATGAAGAAGTAAAAAAGATAAATGAAGACATCTCTGCTTTCTCAAAGAGACAAGCGACATCGTTTGCAAATCTTTATTCGCTAATGGAAAAATATGCGATTACAGATCAAGCTAAAGTCATCGAAGATATTCGTCTAAAATCTTACCTATATGGAAGAGTTTATGCTGGTTCAATTGATGAAAAACGCGGAAAACAATTAACGATTGAAAAAGCTAACCAAGAACAAGGTGATCGTATTGTTACTTTTGATAGAACACTTACGGATTGGACTGATCAATATCTTGTTGGACAAGGAAACCTTTATCCAATCAAGAAAACAGAAAAAGAAAGAGAAGGTGCAATCACTCGTATGAACTCTCGTTGGGCTTCATATGAGAAAAAAGAAATGCAAGATTATCAAAACTACTGTACTGCCGGAATGACTGGTGGGATGAGAAACCCTGTTAAGTGTAAAGAGTTTCAAAATGGTTATCAGGCTCGTAGAAATAATGAGCTAAAGAGACGTGACAAAGATCTTTACTACATCAAAGGTAAAAACGCGAAGCTTGATAAGATGGGTATGAACTACAATGAGTACCAAAGAAAGATTGCAAGCAAAGCTGAAAGAGACAGTGAGATGTATGACCCATACGGTGCTTCGTACACAAGCTTTGAAGATAACTTCTCTGATCGCTACCCAGCTTACTATCAAGGTCCTCAGACCTCGACAATTTACGATCCATCACTTTACAACATGGGTGGACAGATGCCTTTCATGCAACAACAGCAGATGCCTTTCATGATGCAAGGACAAGGTCAGATGCAGATGCCAATGCAGGGTCAGTTCCAAATGCAACAACCAATGATGTTGCAACAACCGCAGATGGGACAAATGGGTGGATGGCCAGGAATTTAGAATCTTAAGAAATTAGAAAAAAAGGCCCTCTTACGAGGGCCTTTTTTATTAAGATCGAATTAGAAAGTTACGCCTGTATTAACTTGAAGAACGAGAGCGTTCTTCGCTTCATTCGTAACACCGGCAGTGTTAGTAAATGAGTAATAGTCACCAGTCATTAAGTATCCAAGACCAGCTCCAACAGAAACTTCATTGTTCCACTTGTAAGTTGCATTGAAATCAAATTCCGTTCCAAGCGAGTCATCTTGAGAGGCGATCGCATTGAAAATTTTATGTTTAGTGTGGTTGAAAGCAGCTTTACCAGTTGTTGCTACTTCTTCTGCACGTGCATAAATAACAGCTGTATCAAAAACCCATTTCTCAGTTGAGTAAGACGAACGAAGTTTGATGTACGTTGTGTTTGTAATGTATGAGTCGTAAATGCTTTCAGCATTGTTTCCAATTGCATTCAGGTTGTATCTGAAAAGAAGGTTTGCTACTTGGTAATTTGGATTTAGGTAAAGAGCTCCAAACTTTGCAGTAGAACCATCGTGACCGCTTACTTGTCCACCATCTAGTCCGATTGTCCAAGCATCGCTCATGCGATAGTTCGTTTGAAGAAGAAATGCTTTTGCAGAAAAACTTGTTAGTGGACCTGTCGGAGAAGTTCTTCCAAGATCACCAGAGATAAGCGGAACTTCTAGTGCAAGATCAAATTTATCCCATGTTTTTTTAAGATAGATGTCTGTGATTTTTACATCTGTTTGACCAACTGGATTTGATGGCGTGTAAGGAGCATCAATGCTTGATTGGTAGAAAGTATTTTGTGAGTTGCTTGATTTAATTGAGTGATGAATACCGAAAGCGATGTCTTTTTCATCGTTATCGTAAAGAAGGCCAAGTCCGAATTCTTTAGCGTTTGTTGCGCGAGTGTAACCTTGATTAGAAATTTTTGACCAGAATGGATTGATGTGGAAGTTTCCAATTTTCAATTTCATTGTGATCCCGTCACGCGAGTAAGCGTGGCGATCCCAAGTGTTAGATCCATCGTGGTAAATAGCTCCAAGACCCCAGTGATATGTGTGACGACCGATGAGGTAAGTCGCTGTATCAGAATAAAGTTCAAGATATGCTTTTTTGATAACAACTGTTTTACCAGCAGCTTGGTTTTGATGATAAAGCGAAGCTGTGTTTGTTGAAGATTGATTCACTTCAGGTGCATCACCAAGAAACCCACCGTTAGCATATCCAGTTGAGATTTCTCCCTTGAATGTAGCAGCGTCGTTGATGATCATCGTTGGGCTTAAACGGAAAATATAACTTTGCCATGAAGCCGTTGAATGGTTTCCATTATCAAGTCCAACTTCTTGTGAGCCTGCGTTTGCTGATGTCACATCTGTAGGAGCTTTAATACGACGGAAATCACTCATAAGTGTTGAATCAACACCGAAAGCTCCGTGCCAGTCGATTGGTAGGGCCTGTGAAACGACAGGTGCAATTACCATGACTGCCGTAAGAAAAACTCTGAGCTGCTTAAACATAAGAAATACTCCCTAGAAGAGATGATTTAACATTGGTAAGATTCATCAAAATACTATATGAAATGGTAGTAATTAAGTCAAAACGAGAAACTTTAAAATCAGATCGATATGAAGCAATGGGCAATACGGATATTAGCAGTTCTTTTAATCCTTTTTTTGGGTGTAGCAATTGCTATTTTTGTCTTCGTAAAATCTACTCTTGATGAGACTTCTGTTTCAGTTCTCGAAGAAAAAATTAATAAAAACTACGATCCTTACATCACTCAATTTCCAGAAGTCGTTTTGGAAGAAGGCTCAATTGTAAAAAAAGAAGAGCTGCAACACTTTCAACTCTTCTCTGCAGATCGCTCATCATTCAATGATTTTCTGGCGCGATTAAAAGAAGAAGGTGGGCTGTCGGAAATGCGTGAAGTGCCAGGTCTCTTGCAAGTTCATCGTAAAATCATTTTTAAAAATCTTCTCGCGAATGATTGCGTTGAACTCTACTGCTATCAGCACTATCTTCCATTTGATTACACGCCATCCATTTTTTGGAAGGGACTTATTGGAATTGAAGATAAGCGCTATCTCGATCACTTCGGTGTTGATTTCAAATCAATCTTCCGTGCTTTTGTAGCTAACGTTCGCAAGATGCGTTTTGAACAAGGGGGATCAACGATCTCTCAGCAGTTGGTAAAAAATATCTTTTTTACCAATGAAAAGACTTTCTCTAGAAAGATCAAAGAAGTCATCGTTTCTGTTTATATCGAATCTCGCTTTCCCAAAGAAAAAATTTTAGAAGCGTATTTAAATGAAGTTTACTGGGGAGCTCTTCAGGGAATAAAAATCAAAGGCGTTTTTGCCGCTTCAACTTTTTACTTCGGAAAAAAACCAGAAGACATTACTCCATACGAAGGGGCAATTTTAATTGGTCTCTTAAAAGGCCCGAGTTATTTTTCACCACTAAAAAAAATCGAACGTCTTAAAGAACGTGCTGAAGTTGTATACGAAAAACTTATTCAGGAAAATTTTGTGGCCAACGATCCTGGCAGCATTTGGAAAAAAGCAGATTGGGATCGCTTCGTTGAACGCTTACAAAAAGCAGAGAGTACGCAATACAAACAATCCATTTGGCGCACGCTCAATGATCCAGAACCAACTCTTGCTAATTATGAAAAGTTTGTTCTTATTCAAAAAGTAGCTGACGTTAAAGCGAAAATTAAAGAGCGCTTTACAGACAAATTCAACACTCTGGATATTTCTGTAAAAGTAATGCTCGGGCCATTAACTGAAAATTCTGATTTTAGTTATTACTCTCGCATTGAAAGAAATAAACAAAAAGCACTGCATGCGGAAAGACACCAAATCGGAAGCACAATCAAGCCGATTGTTTACTCTGTTTTTCAGGATATGGGCCGCCAGATGAGCGACTACGTTCTCACGGAAGAAATTCCTATTAGGCTCAACTCGGGTGTGTGGTCGCCAAAAGAGGCCCACAAAATCACTGAACCACAAGTCACAATGACCGAAGCTCTGCTTAAATCCTACAACAGACCGCTTGTGAGAGTGGCCCAAGAATTAGGTTTTTTCCAAGTAGGTGAGCACCTAAAGGTTTACTTCCCAAAAATAAGAACTCCGTTAGAACAATATCCATCGGAACTTTTGGGCAGTATGGAACTTAGTGTTGCCGAGCTTCGCTCATCTTATGCTCAATTTATTAAAACGGAGTGCGCAAAAATAAAAAATAGCGAACGCTTCATGGATCAAAGTGTTCTTTCGATTCTTTCCGACCCGAACCTGACAACGGTCGAGCGAAATGTAGATAGCATAATGCAGAAACTTCGCTTCTTCGGTAAGACCGGAACAACGAATAATGGCTACGATAACTGGTATGTGGCCTTCGATGGAAAAAATTTAACGGTCATTTGGGTAGGCTACGAAGGCGCTCGGAAAAATAAGTCACTGGGACTTTATGGAGCAAGCACTGCCTTTAATGTTTTCCAAAACTATTACCGCGATCGCGGAAGACGTTTCCAACAATTCAACTGCGAACTCATCAACTAGGTCTTGCAAAAAAGCCCTCGAAAGTTTATATTAAGTTCACGAATGCATTGGGGTATCGACAAGTGGTAAGTCAGCAGATTTTGATTCTGCCATTCCTAGGTTCGAATCCTAGTACCCCAACCAATTCTTTCCTAATCTTATTTCACTAGGAGGATCTCTTGAAACGAATCGTATTAGTTTCTGGGTCTTCAAATCAGTCTCTCTCAAATCAAATCTCAGACTTCCTCGATGTTCCGTTAGTTAATCCGCAGCTTGTTCGTTTCGCCAATGGTGAAATTTTCTGCGAGATTGAGAAACACGTTCGTGGTGCCGATGTTTTTATCATTCAATCAACATGCGCTCCAGTGAATGACAATTTGATGGAACTCTTAATTATGATCGATGCTTTAAAGAGAGCATCGGCAGCTTCGATTACGGCCGTGATTCCTTTTTATGGATATGCCCGCCAGGATCGTAAAGCTTCTCCACGTACACCAATTTCCGCAAAACTTGTCGCTGATATTTTAACGGTTGCGGGAGCTACTCGTGTTATCACTATGGATCTGCACGCTGGTCAGATTCAGGGATTTTTCAACATTCCTTTCGATAACATCTTCGCTTCACCTGTTATTTTGAACTACATTAAAAAAGAAATCTTTTCTGATAATACAATCTTCGTTTCACCAGATGCTGGTGGAGTTGAGCGCGTTCGTTTCTACGCTAAAAAATTAAACGCAGAAATCGCGATGATCGATAAACGTCGAACAGGTAAAAACGTTGCTGAAGCCATGAACGTGGTTGGTAACGTCGAAGGAAAAGAATGTATTATCATCGATGACATGATTGATACGGCCGGAACTCTTGTTGAAGCTTGTAAAGCACTCAAGAAAAATGGTGCTACGAAAATTTATGCATTCGCAACTCACCCGGTATTTTCTGATCCAGCGATCAAGCGCATTTCAGAATGTGCTGAGCTTGATCGAGTGATTGTAACTGATACCATTCCACTTACTGAAGCTGCTAAGAAAACAGACAAAATCAAAGTTCTCTCAACTGCTGAACTTCTGGCCAAAGCAATTCACAGAACATTTAACAATGATTCTGTAAGCTCGCTGTTCGTGTAATTCATGGATCGTTTAATCGTAGGCCTCGGAAATCCTGGCAGTAAATACCACTACACAAGACACAACATTGGATGGGATGTTTTTGAAGAACTTTCTTTCGCCAATGATCTTCGCTGGACGGATAAATTCAAAGGCCAATATGCTGTTTATCAAAACGGCGATGAAAAAATCTATTTTCTCAAGCCACAAACATTCATGAATCTCTCAGGCGAAAGCGTTCAACCACTCATGAATTTCTTTAAAATTCCCATGGAAAACATTTTGGTCGTTCACGACGAACTTGATCTTCCATTTGGAACAATTGCTTTTAAAAAAGGTGGCGGACTCGCTGGTCATAACGGCTTAAAATCTATAGCCGCTCACTTGGGAACTCAGGATTTCAAGCGGGTGAGAATGGGCATTGGCCGCCCTGTGCACGGAGATGTTTCCAATTGGGTGCTCTCGGGGTATACCGGAGAGGATAAAGATTTTTTCAGACCGTATTTACAAGGGACCGCGAAGGCCCTTGAAGAATACATTAAAATTGGTTTTGAAAAAGCTTCAACAAATTATAGTAAGAAAAAAATCGTATAAGGAATTAAAATGGCTTTAAATTGCGGTATCGTTGGTCTTCCAAACGTCGGTAAATCGACAATCTTCTCTGCTATTACTTCAGCTCCAGCTGAAGCAGCAAACTATCCTTTTTGTACGATTGAACCAAACGTAGGTATCGTTGCCGTTAACGATCTTCGTATGAAAAAAATCGGTGAGATCATTGGACCTGAAAAAATGATTTATACGACAGTAGAGTTCGTAGACATCGCAGGTCTTGTTAAAGGTGCTTCAAAAGGTGAGGGTTTAGGAAATCAATTCTTAGGTCACATCAGAGCTGTTAACGGAATCGTTCACGTTGTTCGTTGTTTCGAAGATGGTGACATCATTCACGTTCACGGAAAAGTTAATCCGAAAGACGACATTGAAACAATCAATCTTGAGTTAGCTTTTGCTGACCTTGAAGTTGTTGAGAAAAAACTTCAAAACATTCCAAAACTTTTGAAGTCACAAAATAAGGACGTGTTAACGTCAGCTAAAATTCAACTACCACTTCTTGAAAAATTAAAGACAGAACTAGAAGCGGGAATTGCAGCTAGAAACTCTTCGCTCTCAGATGAAGATAAAGCGGCAGTTGAAGACCTCAACCTCATCACGATGAAGAAAGTTATTTATCTTTGTAATGTTGATGAAGCAGGTCTTGCTGAAGACAACGATCACGTTAAAGCGGTTAAAGCATACGCTGCTGCTGAGAATTCTGAAGTCCTAAAAATCTGTGGAAAATTAGAATCGGAAATTGCTTCACTTGAAACTCTTGAAGAGAAAAAAGAATTCCTCGATGCTGCTGGTATCGAAGAATCAGGTCTTGATAAACTTACGCGTGCTGCTTACAACATGCTTGGCCTTAAAACATATTTCACTGCAGGCGTTAAAGAAGTCAGAGCATGGACATTCCACGATGGTTTTAAAGCTCCACAATGTGCAGGAATCATTCACTCTGATTTTGAACGTGGATTCATTAAAGCAGAAGTTTTTCACTACAATGATTTGATTCAATATGGCTCTGAAGCAAAAGTAAAAGAAGCTGGAAAGTTTCGTGTTGAAGGAAAAGAATACATTGTAAAAGACGGAGATATCATGCACTTTAGATTTAATGTCTAAAGAGCAATTTAAAGTCTTAATCTGTCTATTTATTGTCTTACTCACTGGCTGTTCATCAAAAAAGACTGAGCAGCCAGGATCTGCTAAAGTTCAAACAGTGCAATCTCAAAAAAATACATCTAGAAAAATTATTCTGTTTATTCCCGGCTACTACGGTTCACGTCTTAAAAATGCAGAGACGGGAAAACTACTATGGGCCAAAGCTTCGAACTTTCTCTTTAGTAATGAAGGTCTTTCAGAGAATATTCCAGGAACAAATATTGGCGATAAGAAAAAGCTCGTCACTGACGGCATTCTCGACTCTGTAACGATTGTACCCCGCTTATTCCACTATGATGCTTACGAAGATACGCTTGAACACTTGCAGAAGTTTGCTGATGAAAATGATCACGAACTTCACACAATGGATTATGACTGGAGAGATGATTTTATAAATTGCCTCAAAGTTATAGATGCAAAAATCCATTCTTTGAATTTAAAAGAAACTGATGAACTCACAGTTATTGCTCACAGTATGGGCGGACTTCTCATGTCTTATTATATTCGGTATGGGAGTCAGGATGTTGAAAACGCAGTCGAAGACTGGAGAGGTTTAAATCGCCTCAGTAAACTTGTTTTAGTAGCTCCGCCGCTGCATGGATTAATGATTCTCTTTCGCGATATAGGCGAAGGCACGAGCAGAGGTTTTAACAGAACGCTACTTTCATCACTAGATTATTCAACATTCAAATCTTCTTATTTTTTTCTACCGGATGTTGGCGATGATGTCGCCAAAACAGAAGAAGGAAAAATGGTTAATCTTAAAATTCATGAGATTGAAAATTGGGAGATAAATGATTGGGGTCCTTTTAAATTTGCTGCACCTGAAGAAAGACCAATAGTCCGCGAATTTATTTCAAAGCTCATGAAAAGGTCAAAAAAATTTCATGAACTCCTCAAAGCACCTGTTCAAAACGAACCTTCCAAGAAGATTCCCCTTCTTCATCTCTGGGGTGTCGGAAATAAAACGAAAGAAATAGCGACCGTTTTTAAAAATAAAAAAGGCCAGATAGATTATCGCTTTGATAGTTCGGGCGAAGTGGATGGCGATGGAACTGTCACAAAAAACTCCGGACGTTCACTCGAATACTTCAAAAAATTTCACTATAAAGGCCGGGAAGAAAAAGACGGCCATTTGGAAATCCTCTCTGATAAGGATTCCCAAAAGACCATTCATGATTTTTTACTTAATTAGCATTTGATGGCGAGCGGTTATCAACTACTTTAAATGTTTCATCAAGTGGAACACTCAATGTCGATTTGTTCGAAAGAAGTGAATAGAAAAACTTATTGCGATAGATAAGTTTTACGTAGTTTCTCGTCTCTTCATAAGGAATAGATTCAATGAGAGCAAGCGGATCATCATTGCGGAAAATTTCTTTTCTCCAGCGATCAATGCGGCTTTCTCCTGCATTGTATGAAGCCAGTGCAAAAATTAAATTTCCATCAAAGCGAGAGATTAACTGCTTTAAGTATTTAGCACCGATGGCTACGTTAACTTGCGGATCATCGAGATGTTTAACACGAACACGCTTGTTAAAACGTTTTGCCGTTTCAGGCATAAGTTGCATTAAACCTTTAGCTCCAACTCTCGAAGTCGCTTCTGGATTAAAAGCTGATTCCTGTCGAATGAGTGAAATGATAATCAGTGGATCAAGGTTATCAGCATTCTTTTCAATTGTTGAAAGGTATTGAAGCGGGAAAATGTATTTAATAAGTTTGTAATTTAAGCTTAAAGAATTCTCGCCCAATGAATCCTGGAAGACTTTAAACGAAGAAATATATTTCTTTTGAGAGTGGAGAAGACGAACGAGGTTGAGAACAACAAATTCCTTATGCTCGTTTGCAGAAACCTTCTTTGCCATCTCGAGGTCTTTAAATGTTTCTTCTTTTGTCATTGATTGAATGTGGCGCATTTCCAAAACGGCGAATCGTTCGTGACCAATTTTATTCCAGACAGCAAGTCTTCTGAGTGTGTTCTGCATAAGTTCAGAAGTTTCTGAAACTTTATAATCAGATGAAGATTCTTTGGCGATTAACTTCGCTAGGATCTCTTGATCAGAAGTACCTTTTTGTTGAGAAGCCAACTCTTTAAGAGAAATAATTGAATAGAATGAATAAGGTGCAGAACTCACGATCTTATTAAAATAAGTAATCGCTTTTTTAGTATCACCTGTTTTTAAAATAGAATAAGCGATCCAAAATTTTAATTTCGAATCGTGGTTGTCGAACGTTTTTTCAAGTGCGTTTTTATCAACGACTGCTTTCATCGCTTTGTAATCTTTGTTTATTAAGTGAGGCCATAACAAATGAAAAAGTGCTTCAGATGCTTCTTCTTTAGGAGCAATTGTGCGTGCAAGATTGAAAATTTCAATCGCATCACTGTCGCGTCCTTTATAGAAAAGTGCTTTCGCTGCTAGGTTAACGCCAACCCATGCTTTTCGCTCATCAATGAATTGTTTGTTTTTGTTATAAAAGTTAATAGCCGCCAAAATGGTTTGCTTAGCTTGAGTTGGCTCACCTTTTTCAGCGAGCTCTTTAGCTTCTTTTGCTAAACGTGAATATTCTTCCTGGAAATAGCTAAGCGAATTGTTATCCAGGTGCATGTTCGATTTCATGAACTTGTTAAGATTCGAACTGACGTGCAAGTTGAGAAGGATAGCAGAGCTAGGTTTGATTTTATATTCAACAAACTTATCTGTGAGAATGTTTGAAATTTTTTCGTGTTCAGTTTTATTGTTCTTAAAGTGTTTTAAAAATGCTGTCACTTCAGATTGGTTTTCTCCATAGACAAAAAATGGAGCAGCGTCTTTCATGAAAGCTAAGTCACGAGTTGAAAAATTGATGTTTGGTGAAAGTGATTTTAAACGCGTAAGGAAAAGGTAACGACAATATTTGTCGATTGTAATATCTAAACGGTGAACAAGATTTTCAGTGTAGTCATCAACTGTCTTTGATTGAATGCCGCAATTCTGATAGAACGAATCTTGATCTTTGATATCCGCGACACCTGTTAAACGTGTGATGATCGGATTTAGATTTGAAAATGAGTGCGTTTTATTTCTATATTGAGTGAACTTAGCAACAGTCGATGGCTTTAATTCATTCTTCGAAAGTGTGTTGTAAAGATTTACAAGTTCATTACCAATTTCAAGATCGAGAGTTGAATAGTTCAATTTGAAGGGAACGTCTTCTGCCATTGCGATTGATGCAAAATTTAAATTAGGATTGGCTAATGCAACCGAAAAATAATATGTGGTTAGGGCCGCAATAGTAACAAGCCTTAACATATGGACCTCCATGTCCTTGCAGGAAAAAACTTAATTTTTGTTCGTAAATCTCTCTTGTATTTCAGAGAGTCGAGATGAAATCTCATTTAACACCACTCGTTTGTCGTTAGGAACGACCATACTCAGATTGTTAATGTATGAGCTCACTTCACTTAAATAGACCAGGTCGTTTTTGTAGCCTTCTTCTATGTGCTGAATGGTATGGTTGATATCATCAGCGACATCTTGAAAATAATCACCTTTTCTAAAAAACAATTTTCCTGGATTCAGCCCCTCGCGGATGGCCCGCAAATGCTTCTGTAATTTATACAACGGACCAGCAATTTTGTGTGAAAAGAATATGCAGGCAAAAAATGTTAAACACGTGAATCCAAGGTGAAATCCAATGAGAAAATAGATGAGTAATGATCGTTTACTTTCATAGTGCAAAGCGATCTCTGGATTGCGAATGGAAAAATCAACAATGATGGCATCAAGTAGTTGATAGACTGTGAACACGTAAATCAAGCTCGTTGCAAATACAACGGCACAGACATAAAGGCTCATCTGAATCTGAAATTTAGGATTGATCAGGTATATTTTTCGGCTGTAAGACACGTTTTCCCCTGGGACCGACATCCATGTCGGAAGTCCTTTTATTTTATGTTATTCGGGCGTTAGATTCTATCATTTTCTACTGCTAAAATTTGTAGTCGATAAAAGAACTCGGGCTTCCAAAAGCACTAAACATTCGGTGTCCTCTGAGGTATCCTCAAGCCTGAAAAAAAGAAACCCTCCAGGAGCCAAAATGAACTCTGAAAATATACAGAAAACTCTCGAACTTTTAGTAAATCCAAACACGGGTCGCACGCTAAAAGAAGAAAACAGAATTGTTGAAATCAAAGCTGAGCAAAATGAGCTGTTGTTTAAATATAAAAGAGATGGGATTTCGCCTGAACAAAAAAAGGGTATCGAAACTCAAATCGTTAATCACTTCAAAGATTTATACAAACCAGATCAAATCACCGTTCTCACAATTTCTGAAAATTCTCAGGATGTATTTGCGGGAAAAACATTCACTCAAAAAGCTGAGTCAAAACCTGCCGAGTCTGCTCAAATTAAAACTGGTCACGGTCCCGTAGGGGCAAATAAGAAGAGAGTAGCGAACGTTAAAAAAGTAATAGCTGTTTCTTCTTGTAAAGGTGGAGTAGGGAAGTCAACTGTTTCAGTTAACCTTGCCTTCGCACTTAAGAACATGGGTAAGAAAGTTGGATTGTTAGATGCTGATATTTACGGTCCTTCAATGCCAATGCTTTTAAATCAACGTGGAACTAAACCAGGTGCCACTCCTGAAAAGAAAATTATGCCAGTCGATGCGATGGGTATTCCATTCATCAGCTTCGGACTTTTTATCAATGAAAAAGATCCAGTCATTTGGAGAGGGCCGATGTTAGGTGGCGTTCTCAATCAATTTCTCTTTGATGTTGCCTGGCCGGAATTAGATTATCTCATCATCGATCTTCCACCGGGAACAGGTGATATGCAATTATCAATGGTGCAGGCAACTGAAGTTGATGGTGCTGTTGTCGTTTCAACTCCACAAGAAGTTGCAGTTCTCGATTCAAAAAAAGGTCTACACATGTTTAACCAAGTTAAAATTCCAGTTTTAGGAATGGTAGAAAACATGAGTTACTTTGTTCCAGATGATTCTCCTACAAAAAAATATTACATCTTCGGTGAAGGTGGAGTGAAGAGAGCAGCTGAAGAACTTCAAGTAAATCTTCTTTCTGAAATCCCAATGGAAATGGCCCTTCGTGAAGGATCTGACCATGGTAAGCCGTATATGAATGAGAAAAAATATGAAGGGCGTCCAGTGTGGAACGCTTACATGAATCTCGCAAAAAATATTAATCACTGTTTTGAAGATTCACCAAAAGGTGAAGAAGCTTCGAAAGGTTTTTTTAAAAGACTTTTTTCATAGCTTGTAGCACACTTTCTCTATGGCGAATTTGATCGACGTTCTCAAAGAACAATCTTCATTTGGTTTTACGGGTAAGGTTAATGTCCTTTCCCGTGAAAACGGCCAATTCCTAGGCGTAATCTATCAACAAGACGGAATGATTGTTGGCGCACAAATTAAAGAACTCAAAGGTAAAAAGGCCCTCTTCAATATGATCTTTGCAGATGTTGATTCATCGGAAGATTATCGTTTTATCGTTGAACCAGAAGTGATCAACACTGAAAACATTACGCTCAAAGTGCCGTTTGAAGAGTTAAAAGGTGAAGCTCAAAAACTTTATCAACAGTATCTTGGTGCAAAAAAATTAAAACCCGCGCCCAATTTAAAACTCGTGATTGACCCAGAAGTTATCGTCTCAAAAGAGATCATGACGCCTGAAGAATTCGACGTGCTCTCAGTCATCAGTGAATATTGCAAAGTCTCAGATATTTATAAATTCAGCAAACTGATGGATTTTGAAGTGACTAATGCGCTCGTTTCCCTTCGTAAAAAAAGAGCAATAAAGGTGTTTCAAAACTAAGATTTTCTTATAAAATCCTCGAATATTATCGATTGTTATCTCCTGGAGACCCCATGAAAAATCAACCACAAAACCAAACTGAACTTAAAGAACTTAACGTAAAAGTTGAAAAAGACGTTGTTGAAGCATTCGAAAGAATGAGCAAAAACACAGGTACTCCGATTGCGGACCTAGTGGTTATTGCTATGAAACGCTTCCGTGCGGCCCACACTGACTGGGATCAAAACCCTCCGAAAAAGTAGTTTTCTGCCTTTTT
Organism: uncultured Bacteriovorax sp.; assembly: GCA_946480715.1. The sequence continues at coordinate 21,143 of CAMLKK010000013.1, forward strand.
ATTAAACAAAACCGCCCTGCCGATAATGTAAATATTATAGACAGGGCGATCAAAACCTAAGCACCCGGCCCTCAGATATTCACTCACTTCCTTAAGAGCCTCCTTTAAAACCAAATATTTAGACTCTCTTTTTTACCCGACCATAATGTTGCCATGTGGCATGACCCTTGCTCTATAAAGCTTAAACAAAGTCAGGGGCAGGTTATGAACGTATTAACATCTAAGAAAGCCATCATCTCACTCCTAAGCTTAGGATCGATTGTATTGGCCGGAACTATTAAAGATTTTAATGCTCGTACCGTAACTAGAGTTGAGTCGTTTGAAGAAGAAATGGTTCCAGCAGAAAGAAACCTAGCTTCTGAAGAACAACAAAAAGTAGCGTTGGTTTACCTTCCAGTAAACGCTGAAAACATCGCTAAGATTAATGGTAAGTGGGAAATCCAAAGAATCGTAGGATCTGATTCAGTTGTTACATACGATAAATTTGCTAACCCAGAAGACAACAAAAAATCTCTTGTAGTTAAAATGGAACTTGTTGGTACAAGTGAAGTTAAAGTTGATAACGATTCAGAACTTACTTATAAGATCTCTCTTCTTTCAGAATTCGGAACAATCGCTCTTTTCAAAAAAATGGGTAACGGTTACGAAATTCTTGAAGCAAAAATGATCGTAGAAAAGAAAGAAGAAGTAGTTATTAACGAAGAAGTAGAACTTGTTCTTGAGCGTGCTCTTAACCAAGCGAAGTCACCAAAACTTCTTACTGGTTCAGATGTTTCAGGATCAATGACTCTTGCTAAAAACTCACTTAGTGGTCTTTCGGTTTCTTTAACAAACGCTAACGGTGAAGAACAAAACATCGAAATTGCAACTGCTGACCTTCTTGATGGTGGAAGCTTTAAAGCAGACGTAGATGGTGAAGAAGTTTCTGGTGTTGTATTCAACAACGGAAAAGATGGATACAGAGTAAGTTTCGTAACTGGTCCACTTGCAGGTGCAATGCTTAACTTCGTAACTAAAGAGCAACTTGACCTTATCGAAGAAAAAAATATCGAACAAGGACAAGATGCATACTTCCAAGAAGAAGAGCAAAGAGTAGCTGCTGAAGCAGCAAACGAAGCGGTAGAAGAAAGACAAATCGCTTCTGAGCAAACTGAAAACTACGAGCCAGTAAGAGTATTAAGCGCAGACGAAATCAAAGAAACAGCAGAAGTTCAAGGTTACGCTTTCTAGGTTCTTTCTAGGTTCCAACACACTTTTCTTGTTGAACAACAACAAAAGACATATGAAAAGCCCCGCCATAGAGTGGGGCTTTTTATTTAAGAGTTTTAAAACTTAGCGATTGAATGTCTTCTCTGTTTTTAGAAACAAACACATATTCGAAAATATCTTTCTTAGATAGGACTAAATCTTTTTTTGCCCAGAGGACTGTCTCTGAGCAATCTACCAGATTTCCATTATTATCAAGCGTGACAAGAAGAGAGTAAGTTTGGCGATCAGAATCAAGTTGCTCGATTGGAGCACTAATTTCTAAGCGTTCAATGCATCTCTCACTCTCATTGGCATAATAAGGATTGGCCGCTTTTTGATAGAAAGATTGCTGAACGAGCCTGTTACTTAGGAAAACAGACTTTGCCTTTTGTTCATCGGCAAAAGTTTTTTTTGTGATCGTGAGTTTAACGTTCTGGTTAAGCTGAATTGTTTTAGGATATTCACTTTCTGGTTTTGTGAGAGCGCAAGCTAATACAAAAATTAATGTGAAAATGTATTTCAATTTAATCTTAAACCTTCCGTGATTTTTCTAAACAAAATGATATCATAAACTCATGAAAAAATTATTCTTATGTTTTTTATTCTTATTCACTTCGTGTTCGCACAGTGTGAATAAAAAATCCGAGCAAACGCACATAGTGGCCTCATGCCGAATCTACACTTCAAACGGTGAATTGTTGAAAACTGTCATTAATACAGGAGGATTTTGTCATTTGAATGATGATGGCTCATTTGTTTCAGCAGCTTCCAAAGATGCAATCAGATATTTTTCAAAAGACTATGAGCTTATTTGGGAAAAAAAGCTCATGGCCACTCATCAAATCAATAAGACTTTAAATGGTGACTATCTTGTCATGCAATCCGAGAACAAAAATTTTCAAGGATTAACAGTTCGATTTGATAGTTTCCTAAGAATAAACGCTAAGGGCGAAACAGTGGGGGAATTTAATGTCTTCAATCGATTGCTGGAACTAGAAGCCGCCATTGATCAGTTACAAAAAAATGTCGACAACTTCTCGACTTATAATCTATCAGCACTCACTCGTCTCGCTATCACTAAAAAAGATTTCTATTTAAGAAAGCTCGAACCACAAGAAAAGGATTTGTATGGCGCGGACTTCGAACCATTCCACGCTAACTCCATTTACGAATTAGGTGAGGGAGGTGCAAAACATCTAGGTTTGAAAGCTGACGATCTCATTATTAATTTAGCTTATCGTGGAATTTTCCTCATTGTGAGCAGCGACCTCAAAAATATAGTACGAATCATTCCAGCTCCATCTGCTTTTACTCACGACATTCACTTTCTTCCAAGTGGTGAACTTTTTGTCTATAACAATAACGCTAATTACATTCTGAACAGTTTCTTGAGAGCACCAATGCAATCTGCTGTTCAGATTTATCGTTATCCTCAAATGGATCTAATTCGTGAAGTTGGCTCCAAAGAAAATGAAAAGTTTTTTAGTTACTGCTGTGGCGGTGGAACGGTGATGGCGAATGGAGATATCTATTATTCAAGTTTGGATGATGATAAAAAACTAGCCTATCTCAATTACTTTAAAAAAGAGACAGGTGAAGTTCGCAAAACTTTGCTCGGAGAATTGAACAAGCTTTCTCATCTGCAAGAGGTGAAGGTGAGGGATATGAGTCTTTTTCTTCAACGTAATAAGTCTCTTTGAGCGAATGCCCAACCGATTTAATCAGACATTATAAACCTTCTAAATAATAAATCCTCAAAATTAAAAAAAATATTCCGATTAGCTTAAATAAAGCCTCACGCCAGGAGATCACTCATTAAAGCTATAGAAGTTATAGATGTAACGTATTCGTATGATAACGAGCATCCAGTTTTAAAAAATTTTTATCTGGAAATTAATCAAGGCGATTTTGTCGCTTTAGTTGGTAAAAATGGTGCTGGGAAAACATCACTAGTTGATTTGATTATGGGTTTTCGATGGCCAGATAGTGGAGTTGTGAAAATATTTGGAGAAACGATTCGTACTAAGAATAAAGACTATTTAGCGAATTTGTCTTATCTTGCTCATGATGTTCAAATGGCTGGTGATCAAACAATTTCAAGCTTCCTCAATTTCCATTCGTTTTTTTATGCAGAATATTCAAAAAAAACTGAAAAGGATTTATTAAATTATTTCTCGGTAGACCCCAAAAAAGATATCTCTGCCCTTTCTACTGGCCAGCAAAAAAAAATTCAAATTATAGCAGCACTGTCTTCTGGAACTAGAATCATTGTCATAGATGAGATTACAGCCGTTCTTGATTTTGAAACTCGTAGTCTATTGTTTAAGAAATTGAAAGAGAGCGTAGAGCTCTATGGAAAAACAGTAGTGATAGCGACTAATCTGATTGAAGACCTCAACGGAACAGTTAATAAAATTTTTGAAATAGATACGGTTGTCCAGACAGGTGTTAGAAATGAAAATTAATGTGATAAATTTTCTCTTAATCTTTGCCCTAAAAGAGAAGTTGAAAAGTTATTTATTTGCATTTTTTATAATCATTCTTACGATTCTTTTTATAAATCTAATTTCAGAAAACGCTGTGCCAAAAACTATGCGCGTAATTCTTTTTATATTAAGTATTTTCGCTTTCGCGCGGAGTTTGGGATCGAGCTCTCTAGTTCCAGATACAATAAAGATTGAAAAAAAAGGTTCGATTCCAAAATACTCAGCAAATTATTTTCTTTCAGTGATTAGATATCCAAAAGAATTGATTGTGACCTTAAATTTAGAAATGATTATTGATTCTAGTTTTATAGCTGGGTTTATTTTTACAAGTTTTTATCACCATCTCCCAAAAGGAGATTTGTTACTTCTCTTTTTGTTATTTCTATTATCAGTATATTTCGTGTTAATGACTCATCGTTTGATGAATTTCACTAATGCTTTTAGCAGATATTTTCGTAGAGTCAAAAATGACCGAAGTATTTTTTCTGCGAAATATTTAATGATGTTTTTAATGTTTTGTTCACTGGTGTATTTCAACTATCGATATCAGTTATTAACTTCCTACATGCTTATAAATATTCTGAGACCATTCAGTCTATTGATCATATTTTTTATGTACTATACTCCATATAAAATGCTAGCTACGGATTATAATAAAGAGGAAAATCGAAGAATATTTTATAACTATCTAAAATTCACGGTAATGCTCGTGCTACTTGGTTATGTGTGGTTTTATTTTGAGGAAGTGCGTTCTGGCCATATAATCTTTGATCAAATTAAGACAGACAATATTGAGAAAGTCTCAGCAACGATACAATCCAAAAAGGATATCTGGCGAGTTAAGAATATCGATTATGAAAACTCACCCCTCCATTATGCCGCCCAAAAAAACAGAGATGAAATCGTGAGACTTATGATTAACAAAGGGGCACCAATTAATGAGTTGAATAAGGATGGTGAAACGATTCTATTCACATCAACTTCATGGTGCAATTTGGACTTAGTCGAATTTTTAATTAAGAAAGGAAGCGAAATTAATCGCATAAATAGCGAAGGGAATAATGTCTTGTTTGTTGCGAGCAAGTGGAACTGTCTGCCCTTGATTAAATACTTTGAAAAAATTGGAGTTAAAAAAATTAAAAATGCTAAAGGCCAGTCGCATATTTCATATGCTCGAGCGGAAAATAAGAAGTTCGGAAAGATGTTTGATTTTTACAAAAGAAATGGAATTGAAGACTTTTTGGAGTAAATTTTTCTTGCCTATGGAGGCAGTACTAAAATGAAACAATCAAAGTTAGTTTTTTCATTGATGCTACTTTTTGGCATTAATGAACTCCATGCAGAGTATCCTCTACAAAGTTGGAAGAAATGTCAGAAGAACAGTGATTGTGAAGTGGTCGTATCCATTTGTGGAGGCGTGGAAACTCTCAATAAGTTACATGCTGAAGAATATTATACTTATCGGAAAAAAACTTTAGATCTCATTCGCTGTCATAGTTTTAATGAAAATGATTGGCAAAATAATATCGAAACGAAATGCAAATCGAACGGATGTAAGTTGTCTGTCAGGGAAAAGAAATTGATGGACATAAGTAAACTAACTAAATTTCAAGCAGAGGAAATCAAAAGCATATATTCAAAGATTGTGAACGATATGCAAATTGGTAGGTTTAAAGATTGTTTCTACGGTTCACTTAAATTAAAAAAACTTGTAAATGTATATGAATCATCAGAAAGTCATTTCTATTTATGCAAAAATAAAATAAGTAATTAAAAGGAACTAGAGTTTGGTAATAAAGAAAATATGTACGTTATTAGCTTTAATCATATCTTTAAATGTTTTCAGCTACGACCATCAAAAATGTAATGAAGAACTATTTCATCCAATCACAAAAAAATATGGGGTAGGTGGGCAGCCCGGTATGTTAACTGTCTCAACATTTGCACCAACTTCAACTTCTCAGTTCGTGAGCTCTACAGGATCTTGCAGTTACTTACGTAAAAAAGAAGAGTTCGCAAAAGAAGTGTTTTTTGAAAATTATGAACAAATTGAAATTAATGCAGCTGTTGGAGATGGAGAATATTTGGGTGCCTTAAGCTTTGCCTATGGTTGCAAGTCGGCAGATCATAGGAAGGAGTTTACTAATTTGATGAAATCAAACTTCTCTCTAGTTTTTGGAGAAGAAACTAACCCTGATCCAGAAAGTTCATTTAAAAAATTGAATGAATTAATGAAATCTTTAGGTTCATGCATGTCCGTCAACGCATTCAATATATAATGAGAATTTATCAGAACTTTGAATAATCCAACTTCACCTGCTCACCCAACCACATCGCACCTTGTGTATGATCATAATAATCATCACCAGAAAGTGGATGAACGAGAACATTGAAGCTGCCTCTCTCTTTCATCAACCACAAAACTACTTCTGAAAACAGCGCGAGTGGAAAGTTCGCTTCAAACATCGGTAGAGGGTGAGGTCCAATCGGTTCCGTGATCATGTCGCCAACGAAGAAAGTTTCTGATTTGAAGTGTGCTTTGATTTTCTCTCTTAAGGAAGTAGCTGCTTCCAGCTGATCAGCGGAAAAGTAAACGTGAGCATCGAATTCGCGAGGAAAACCAGCGGGAAGAAGTTTTGAGTTTACTTGGAAGTTTCTCATTTAAATACCAAAGCTGAAGATAAAAAATCCAGCTATGAAAAACATAAATGCGATTAAAAGATAAACACTAGGCCAGCGACGATAACGAAAACATTCAAAGGCCGACGCAAACATTGGCCCTGTTACAGTGACTGAAGAAATGACTGAAAGCTGTCCGCGAGAAACAGCGTAAAGATAAAGCATCAATGAAAAGTAAGTTCCCATAAGGGATCCAATAACAATACGGATTTTTTCATTCTTCGTAAGTGGTTTCCACACTGGACGAAATTCAATTTTTTCTCGAGTGTAATAAACGAGAACAAAACCTAATATAGCCCCTACACAACGAATGACGTTCACTTGAATTGAAGTGATTCCCGGAGTTGATTCAAAACCATATCTCGTCATGAGAATGCCACTTGCATCGAGAAGAATGGCGATCAATCCATACATCAATCCACGAATTTGCCATGAACCACTTTGTTTATAAGTCTCCAATGAAATGGTGAAGAGGCAACAAAGCATGAAAATAACGCCAAGAAATGAAAGCGGAGAAAATGTTTGATTGAATAAAAAGTAGCCACCGATTCCAAGAAAGAATGGCTGCAATCCGAAAATCATCAGCATTCTTGAAGCACCAAGATCTTTCATCGCATGTAACATGAAAATGTCACCGATCATAAGTCCAATACAGCCCGAAGAAATGAGTGCAATCACCGATCTGATATCTGGCTTAATCCAATTTTTTGTCGCAACGACAGTAATTGTAAATGCAGCGAGGGCTACGAATGCTTTAAAGCTATTCATCCAAAACGGAGAAATTTTGCGTGAAAATTCAGTGAAGATGGTACTCGCGTAAGCAAAACAAAGTGTGGCGGCGAGTGCGAAAAAATAAGGCGGAATATTTTCAAACATGGCTTAAAAAAGAAAGGCCCCTTTCGGGGCCTTAGTATTACTTTCCGAGTAAATTTTTAAATTCTTGAGTCATCGCTGGAACAACCGTGAAAAGGTCTCCCACGATTCCATAGTCAGCTTTTGTGAAGATCGGAGCATCTGGGTCAGAGTTGATCGCAACGATAACTTTTGATGTTCTCATACCAGCTAAATGTTGGATCGCGCCCGAGATCCCACAAGCGATGTAAAGTGATGGAGCAACTGTTTTTCCAGTTTGTCCAACTTGCATAGCATGTGGAGCAAATCCAGAGTCAACAGCAGCACGTGAAGCACCAACTGTTGCACCAATAACGTTTGCAAGCTCTTCAAGGATTTTGAAGTTAGCAGCGTCCTTCATAGCACGTCCACCAGATACGATGATGTTTGCTTCAGTTAAATCTAGTTTTTCTGAAGTTCCTTTCACGATTTCTTTGATCATCGCGCGGATTGTTCCAGCGTCAACAGCATCTTCTTTTACAGCAGCTGCGCCAGCCGTTGGATTAGCATTTAATCCAAGAGCGTTTGGACGAACAGTTACGAAGTGAGGTTTTGGTCCAGTGAGTTCAACTTTCGCGAAACATTTTCCAGCGAAAAGTGGACGAGTTCCAGCGAACTTGTCGCCTTCCATGATGAAGTTTGTTACTTCAGAGGCCATACCAGCATCGAACATTGTCGCTACTCTTGGCATAAGGTCTTTACCTACTGAAGTTGCTCCAGCGAAAACGTAGTCGTAATTTCCAGAAGCGATGAAACTCTTAAGAGCATTAGCGTATCCTTCTGGTGAATATTTATCTAGGTTTGATCCTTTCAGTGAGTGAACGTTTGCAGCCCCGAATTTCGCGAGATCAGCAACTGCTTCAGATGGGATTGTTCCAATCGCAGCAACGTCAACAGTGTGTCCAGCAAGTTTGCCTAAAATTTCAAGTGTCACACCTTTAACGTGTGAGCCGTGAAGTTCTGTGTATACTAAAATTTTTGCCATATATTCCTCTTAACTTTTAAATTTTTTAAATTAGATAACTTTCGCTTCTGTTCTTAAAAGTCCAACAACGTCTTTAACAACTGCTTGCATTTTTCCTGCATCAGTTGCATCGAATTTCTTTCCAGCTGGTTTTTCAGGTGGAAGTTTGAATTCAGAATATTTCACGCGTTTGTCAGCATCAGAAACATTAACGTCAGCTAACGAAAGAGTTGTAAGAGGTTTTTTCTTAGCTTTCATGATTCCTGGAAGAGAAGCATATCTTGGAGTGTTCAATCCTTTGTTACAAGCGATTAAAGCTGGAAGTTTAACACCGTAAACTTCAAGAGCTCCACCTTCAACTTCACGTTTAAGAACTACGTCTGAACCATTTCCTTCATAACCAACTACAACTGAAACCGATGGAAGGTTAAGCATAGTCGCAAGAATTTGTGGAACTTGAAGACAGTCGTCATCAATAGCTTGTTTACCTGAAAGAATAAGGTCTGGAGTTTTTCCAGATTTTTCAATCGCGCCTTTAAGAGCTTTCGCGATCATGTATGAATCAAGATTATCTGGTGCCTCAACAAGGAATGCTTCATCAGCACCCATTGCCATTGCTGTTCTTAGAGCTTCAGTGTCTTTTGTTGAACCAACACGAACAACAGTTACTGTTGATCCAGCGTTAGCTGCTTGAACTAATAAAGCTTGTTCAACTGCAAATTCATCATATGGATTCATGATCCACTTGATTGAAGAAGTTTCAATAAAAGATCCGTCACCTGATGGGACAATCTTTGTCTCTGTGTCTGGAACTTGCTTTACGCAAACGAAAATATTCATATTTTTCTCCCTTTAAAACTATCTCTAAACTATCTGTGAAAAATTTCTTTAGCGATGACCAACCTTTGAATTTGAGACGTGCCTTCGTAAATTTGAATGAGTTTCGCGTCTCGCATGATTTTCTCGACAGGATACTCTTTCGAGTAACCATAACCACCATAAATTTGTACTGCATCCGTCGCTATTTGCATACAAGAATCGGCCGCAAATGCCTTGGCGTAAGAGGCGATTGTAGTGTTCGGCAAACCTTTGTCTAAGAGCCACGCGCCCTTGTGAACGAGTAGACGTGAAGCTTCAATTTTCATCGCCATTTCGGCAATCATAAATTGAATTGCTTGATGGTGAGAAATCGCAACATTGAATTGAACTCTTTCTTTGGCATATTTCACAGCGTGATCAAATGCACACTGAGCTCCACCAACAGCGGATGCTGCCACCATTGGACGTGAGTGATCGAGCGTTTTCATGGCGATTTTCCAGCCTTGATTCATTCCGCCGAGCACATTAGATTTTGGGACTCTAACGTTATTGAAAGTCACTGCTCTCGTATCCGAGCAGCGATGGCCCATCTTATCTTCTTTTTTTCCAACTTCGATTCCAGGTGTACCTTTCTCAACAACGATCGCGGTAATCCCTTTGTGTTTTAATGTTGGATCTGTCGTTGCGTAGATGACGAATAGATCAGCGTAACCCGCATTCGTGATCCACATTTTATTTCCGTTGATCACAACATGATCACCATCATCTTTTACGGTTGTTTTTATGCCACCAGCGTCAGATCCATTTGCTGGTTCAGTAAGGCAAAATGCGGCAATTTTATAACTTTCAGTAAACGGTGTGAGAAAGCGTTTTTTCTGTTCATCGTTTCCACCAATGACGATGGGAAGAAGAGCTAAGTCATTGGCCATGATCGCGGTATTCATTCCCATACAACCGTATGCGAGTGCTTCAGTGATGATCATCGAATCAACAGCGCTAAATCCGTTACCGCCGTATTCAGCAGGAATGCATGTATTCACGAGTCCAAGTTCCCATGCTTTCTTTAAAATTTCTAAGGGCATTTGCGCTTTTTCATCGAACTCTTGAGCCTTCGGCATCATTTCGTTACGAGCAAATTTCATGGCAAGTTCTTTAATCTCGAGCTGATCGCTTGATAAGTTGAAGTCCATTTTCGCGTCCTTTTTTTGGAGTGAACTTAATTATAATACGGGTGTCGCAGAATTGGTAAAAGTCGACGGAAAGGAAAATTTTGATTGGAGAAATTTGTAACCAGGAAGTTCGCTGAGAGGGAGTATGACAAAACTTCGTTCAAACGCCCGTGGATGGGGAAGTGTCAGTTCAGCACTTTCAATTTTTAGGTCATCCCAAAAAATGATATCGAGATCGATGAGCCGCGGCCCTTTGGCAACACTTCGTTGCCGCCCCATTTCTGCTTCTATTTTAAGGAGGAGATGCATGCACTCTAAAGGTTTCAAGTTCGTTGGAGTTTTAAATTCCAATACCTGATTATAAAAGTCTGGCTGATTGAGATAATCTACAGCAGGGCTCTCATAAATCCTGCTTTCAGCAATGAGCTCAAAAAAATTTTGAAGGTGATTCTTCGCCAAATCTAATTGATGTTTTCGATCACCAAGATTAGTTCCAGTTGCAATGAAAAGTGACATTAGTGACTTGGTGCTGGTGGAGCAACTTTGTTTTGATCACTGTTAACAACAGGTTCAGATTCAGTTGTATAAGTTCTAACGTAAGACTCAATGACAGTGTCTGGATGTTTAAGAGGTGGAGCTTTTACGCCGCAACCACAAACTAAAATTAAAAGAGGTAATAAAAATTTAAAATTCAAGAGTAAGTCCACCACTAACAATGTCAGAGCCTAAATCTGCTCTAATAAACCAACCAGGAACAATTCTTTTTAGGACAGTCACACCGAAAATTAAAGAGCTTTTTTTCAAATCATCAACGAGTTGATTTTCTAGTTCTAACGTTTCGGCAGTTGCCCCTTCGCCAGGTTCACCAGCGCCTGGTGATTGAGCAGTGATGACCTGATATCCCACATACGGCATGATGTAACTATAAAAAGGTGCATTGAATGTATATTTCACTCTCGCCATGATGTTGATGAGACGAGTGTCGATTCCAGTCCCCGGATAATCAGAAATAGTATTTGTACCGGCCCCTAATTCACCCCAGATATTATCTGTGAGCTGATATCCCCATGAACCATTGATATGACTATATCTTTTTGAAGATCCATCAACGTCTTTTGCTTCAATCATTCCTACACCGAGTGAAAGCAAATTATCTGTTTTAATAAGACGATTATTGTTTTCTTCAAGGGATAAATCATCATCGTCAAGCGATGTTGAATTATAGAGATCTTCTTCGTCTTGCACTTTTGATTCAACTTTTTTCTCATCTTCAGGTGGAGCGGCTTCTTTAGTTGTGTAATAACTATCATCACCTTTTAGAACGAGAACTTCTTTGTTCGGGCCTAACTGTTTCCACAATTCTAGATTGTAGATTTTTACGATCTTGATGCCAGAGAGTTGTTCTTCATTAACTTTAGCTACAAGAGCGCGACAAACGAGTTTGTTGTTCAAAAGCAGTGAAATGAAATCTCCTTTTGAAAAACTTCTATTCTGGTTTGTGAGAATAAAAATTTTCTTCGATGGAGAAATAATTTTTACTGTTTCTGAAACAAGATTAGGTGCGTTTTCAGATCGTGTTGTCTCAACGCGATCTTCTTCTTCGATATCATCAAGAACGTTCTGCGCTTTCAGATTCCACGAAAATAGTAGAGTAAAAAGCACGGTTAATGTCATTACTTGTGTGCGCATATACGCTTAATTGTAAAAGTTGAGCGTTAAAGGCGCAATCATTTATGCATTCTAGAAAATAATACCCTTTTGAACTCAAATTCTTTAAGGACTATCCGATAACGGGACATAAGGACGGTCTTTATGAAAAATATTCTAGTGCTTTCTTTGTTAGTTCTTACTGTCGGTTGCAGCTTATCGAAGCAAGATGAAGCAGCAGTGAGACCAGATGATTTGGAATTTGCAGTTGATACGCTGGATGAACAACCAGCAATGTCGATGGATACATTCGCCGTTCAGCCTGAAAAGATTGCTGAAACTTCGATACCAGATGAATATCAAGCACCACCAGTTGAGGAAGCACCAATGGTTGCACCAGAAGAACCAAAGTTCTCTGAGTTTACTGCGCCTGCCGAATCTCCAATGAAACATGAGCCAATGGAACCAGCTCCGCACGTTGAGCCGGTTGTTATGGCCAGAACAACAGCAACTGCAAATGAAGTTGAATTGTCAGCTGACTATGAACACTATGAAGTTCAAAGAGGCGACACACTTATGATGGTAGCTTTTAAAATTTATGGTGATTACCGTAAATGGAAAGAACTTAAAGCATGGAACCAGGAAACATTAAAAACAAAAATGGGACCAGGTACAAAATTAAAATACTATGTACCATCACAGAAATTTGGTTGGGAACCTTCAGGAATGCCATACCTGGTTAAAACAGGTGATACACTCCAAATCATTTCTATGGATAAATACGGAACAACGAGAAAGTGGAAATCAATCTACGAGAATAACCGTCCACTTATTCGCAATCCTAATTTAATTTTTGCTGGCTTCACGCTGTATTATCAGCCGAAGCGTGATCTTGCTTCTCAGCCAAGATAGACTATAATTAAACGCTAATAGGTTTACCGAATAGGGCCCTTGATGGGCCCTTTTTTTTTATGAAAAAATACTTCGTTTTATTAATTTGCATCTTGATCACATCGTCTTGTGCCCTCAACAAGTCTTCTCCTCTTGAGACGACAGATTTAGGTGCGATGGAAAAAGAAGATTACGTTGATCATCTGGCTTCAGTGGGCAAGACATATCTTTCAAGTGAAGATGTACAGACAATAAAGCTCAGCAATGAGACTGTAGATTTTTTAGAATCAATTTACGAACGCATTATCTCTAATAATCAAATTCTTCTAACAGAGACAAGCAAGCCTACATTCGTCTTTATTAAACACAAATCTCCTTTTCTATTTTCTCTCCCTAAAGGACAATTCTTTTTCTCAACGGCATTAATTGAACGTTATTTAAAAAGTGAAGCTCTCTTTATCGCAGCCTTTGCGGGGGAAGTTCTGAAGAGCTCTCGTTATATTTATGAGAAGAGAGTGCTTATTCCACTTGGTTACACAACCACAGAAAAAATGATTCAGCTGACAAGATTGAAACCTGAAACTCGTTACCAAATCAACGAGTGGGTGTATTACATGCTGAAGCGGTCTGGTTACGATGCATCTGCATATCTCAACTGGATTCAAGTCCAAAACAGAAACACGCTCGACTTCTCCCTCTACCTTGGGGATGCCCTGGGTATTTCCAAAGAAGAGCATTTATTCAAAAACTTTATGGCCAAGCAGGGGATCAACGCTGTTGAAAGAAGAGTCAACGAAGCGAACTCTTCAAAAGGCTTTTATAAACTCATTAACAATATCGTGAGCAAATGATGAAACCAGAACAATCAGAAAGAATTCTTGTAGAAGAACTTTTTAAAAAATCTATCAACAAAGGTCTAATTAAAAACGAGACCATTGAAAACGTTGAAAAATTAACAGGGGATGCTTCAACAAGAAAGTATTATCGCATTTGGACTGATGTGCAATCATATGTTGTTTGTCTGGACAATCCTCTGGATGACGAAGCAGAAGAACCAAACTTCTTGAAGTTACAACGTGTGCTACATAATGAAAAAGTACGTGTTCCATTAATTTTTGATCGTGAACTCTCGACTGGTTACATATTGGAAGAAGATCTTGGTGACATCACTTATTTAAAAGATATTGCTCTCATTGATAAAACTGAAAATGAATATAACTATTATAAAAGTGCTATCGATCTTATGGCGAGTATTCATTCAATCGATACGAAAAAATATAAGGGTGAGACATTCACCGCCCTTGCGTTCGATACTGAAAAACTTTACGCAGAGATGGAGTTTACAAAGAAGTATTTTCTTCAGAAGTATTTAGCTGTAAATGTTGAATCACCCGAGGTTGTTCAGCTTTATAAAAAGTTGAAAAGTATGTGTGAAACTCTCTCCAATGAGCCACGAACTTTAGTTCACCGCGATTATCACTCACGCAATTTAATGATTAAAGATGGAAAACAAATCGTTATCGATTTTCAAGATGCGAGAATGGGAACTCCTCTTTATGATCTCGTCTCTCTTTTAGAAGATTGCTATTACCAACTTACGAATGAAAACAAAGAAAAACTCATCAGTTATTATTTTGAAACGTACTTCAAAAAATTTGATTCTAAAAAATCATTTGCCGAGTTTAAGAGAGTCTATGATTTTATGGCGATTCAAAGAGTCTTCAAAGCGATCGGAAGTTTCGCTTACATTTACGCTGATAGAAAAGACCTTCGTTATATAAAATACATTGGTTATGCTTTTGAAAAAGTTCGCGGTTTCATGTTTGCACACGACGAATTTAAAGAAGAGCGAAAAATTTTAGCGAGTATTTACTATGCAAATTGATCACGCACTTATCCTTTGCGCCGGAATGGGAACGCGCATGGGAGATCTTGGAAAGAAATTACCTAAGGCCTTATGGCCTATATATTTTAAAAGTCTTTTAGAGCTACAAATCGACTATTGTCATGCTTTAGGAATCAATCGCATTTTCATCAATACGCATTTTCTTGGTGATGAAATTGAAAAGTTCATCAATTCAGATGCCAAGTTTAAAGATGTTGTCCTATTGCCAGAAGACCCACTATTGGATTCAGGTGGAGCAATTCATAACATGGCTTCACGTGGTGATGTTAACTACATGGGGAATCTGCTGATTGTGAATGCAGATCAGTTTTTACTTTTTGATAAAAGTTATTTTGATCGCGCACTGAAAGAGTTATGCAATTCAAGAGCTGTGCTGTTTGGAATTAGGGCCGATCGTGATTCACATTATAATGAAACCGTTCTTGAAAATGATCTCCTCACAGAAATCAGAAAACCAACGGGCGAGAGTAACTTCATTACTTACTCGGGACTAGGACTCTTAAAATTAGATAACCTGAATCCCGTTCCAGGTGTAACAAAATTCTTTCAGACAGTGGCAAATTTTAAGAAGGAGCCGATACGCTTTATTACGGCCGATGAATACGAATACTGGGATTTTGGGACAGCAGATATTTACTACGAGAATATCGGCAAGCTCGCACAAATGATCACTGATAAATATGGTTCTAAAAGCAGGATCATCAAATTTCTTGAACAACATGGAGCTTTGACTGGCGATAAATCATCTTTTTACAATGAAGATAAAAAGGCGATCGATTTAGAAGCAAAGGGTAACTTCAGTGAAAAGGCCATTGCTGGTTGGGGAATTGTTCAGAAAGTTGATGTCTAAAAGATTTTCTTCTTAGCTTCTTCTGTAACCATTTTTATACAATCAACCGGGCAAACTTCTACGCAGGCACTGCAAAGTGTGCATGACCACGTCTCGACAATGTAGAGATTTCCATTTTTAAGAATGGCGTTTTCTGGACAAATTAAGTTGCAATTGTCGCAAGAAATACAAAGTGAAGTAATTTCTAAATGTGGTACCATTGAATAAAGTTTAACAAGTTTTGGCCTTCACCGCATGCTGGATACATTTTTCCCGGGATACTATGAAGATTATTAAAAGAAATTTTGAACACCGAAACGTAATCATCTTCCTGATTTTTTCAGTGTTTTATCTTCAAGCTGTCTATTCACTTTCTAAACGTGTGAGTATCTTTGGCGTTGAATCGCTTAAAGCTCTAGCAAATGAAAACTGGTTTATACTCGCTATTGTCGCCCTAACAATATTTAGTATTGTTAAAGTTAAAAAATATTCAGACAAATTACTACTGGCCGCGCTTATCTTGATCTCCGGGAAAAACTTCATTATGTTGTCCGGAAGTTTCAACAAGCTTGTACTTGCTCTTAACTTTATCTATCTTATTTTCGCTTTTTATTTTTTTATTACCTGGGAATTATTGGTTAATAAGGCATCATTCAATCCACTGTTCTCAAGACATGATTTAGAAAAAGAAGCTCGCTTTAAAATAAAGGCGGTTCTTAAGGGATCAGTTGATCAGGAAATTGAAGGACTGATAACCAATATCGATGAACAAAGCTGCTTCATTTATATTCCTCAACATGAAAAAAAATTAAGTGCCAAAGGGGAATTTGAGCTCACAGCTATCTATGAGGGTGTCGCTTTTACCCAGCCAGCGCTCATTGTAAGCCGTTATGATCAAGGTTACGGGCTTCAGCTCCTAAAACCTAATAAGGGACCTTCCTGGTCGGATTTATACAAAGTTTGCCTCGAGCGCGGACTTTTTGTTTAGACTTTATTTTTTCTGATTGCCGACCGATAAGATCGGCATGAATGAAGACGATACACTATTATCAAAACTAATTGCCGAAACTTACACAGAGTCGACTGAGAAAGATCAACCGAACAGCTTTGTTGATTTAAGAAATTATTTCGAAAAGCGTTTGAATGAAGTTGATTACAACTCACTCACTGATTATCTCGGACAAAATTCCATTGATTGGGTTTTGCTGGAGTATCGCACGGACAGTAAATGTTATCGCCTGATCATGAAAGGATCAATGATGGATTTTCCGTCAAATTGGTCGATCTTCAAAGAAATTAAATCTCAAGACATCATTTACGTTGATCAATCTCTCGATCAAGATTTTCTTCTCGATGTGTTTGCAGAGTTAAATGGCAAACATGGAAACATTGCGCTCGTTAAAGATGAGCAGACAATGAAGATGGTTTTTTTACCTGTAGAAGCTTCGAAAGAACATTTGCAGTGGATGAGAAACTATTTTGAGAAGAAGAACCAAGAAATCATCGAAAAAAGCGCGGCCTAGTTTTCACTAGGCCGATCTTATTTTAATTAAAGTGCCATGTAGAAATCTTTCATCATCTTTGCATCTTTTTCAAGATTTGGGCTGTTGCAGATTACGTATCCGCGACAGTCAAAAGTTTTAAGTGCACGAAGAAGATCACGCCAGTTAAAATCAGATTCTTCAAGGTTAAGGTGTTTTAAATCACCTTTAGAGTTTGAGCTGATACCTGAAAGGTGAATGTGCATGTTCTGAAGAGCACCAACATCCAATTCTTCTTTAAGTTTTGAAAGTACAGTACAGAATTCTTCATACGTGTTGTACTCGTTAGTACGAGCATACAAGTGAGAAAAATCCATACAAGGTGAACATGAAGAAACTGATTTTGTTAAATCGATAAGTTCTTCTAGTGAACCGAACTGAGAAGTTTTACCTGTTAGCTCTGGACGAAGTTCAATCTGGATATCAAGACGGTTAAGTCTTTCTTCAATCACGTTAAGTGATTTTTGAACAAGATCAAAAACATCATAAGGAGAATCTTTCATGTAGAAAGCAGCGTGGAAAGTCATAGATTCAGCACCACATAGATCAGAGATCTTTGCTGTTTGAATAATTCTTTCAACAGATGAATCGATTTTATCTTGTTCGCGAGCGTTCAAGTTAATGTAGTAAGGACCATGTGATGTAAGTGGAATTCCTAATTCATAAGAAACTTTACGTAGACCAGAAGAAACTTCTTCTTTCATACGAACGCCATGAGCGAACTCAAGTTGCATACAATCAAGACCTAAAGCATGAACTTGCTTCACGCCATCAATAGGATTATTTTTCTTAGGTGTAGAATTTGGTACTCCAGCAGTACCGAAAAGAAGACGATCGAATTTCATATTACGCTCCCCAAAAATGACGAAAACCACACATTGTTATCACAGATTTAAAAAATACGAGAGCCGCACCGACGAAAACTGTTTAGTTTCCATGGTTTATGGGCCCACACCCCTTTTCTCGTTCGTTCAAAATCTAAGCAACTGACTTATAGCTCTCGACCGGATTTTTGTCTATAATTTATGAATGCCATTGTAATAATGACAGTCATGACAGGATTCATGGAGGATTCTATCAGTCGATTTAAGTACCTTTTATTTATTAATATTCTTTTTCTACTCACCTTCGCACTCTTAGGTCTTCTTTTTAATTTGATCTATGGATTCTGGGTCGGATTAATTGTGGCCCTTGCGATTCTTATTTTTTTCGCGAAGTTTGGTGAGAAGATAGTTCTTATTTTCGCTCGCGCTCGATATGTGACAGATGATGAAAACCTTATCAACCAAGTGAAAAATTTCTGCAGTCATTTGAATATGCCAGAAGTGAAAATGTATTGGTCTAATGTCTACGTGAATAATCTTTATTTCACGAATTCGTATCTTGGCGAGCCGGCCCTCATTATAGGTAAGAACATTTATAAAACATATTCACGCAACGAACTCAATAGTCTCATTCACGCTTCACTTCTTAGAATCAAATCGGGTGAAGCAGAAAACAGAACAATGACGACTCTGATCTTCTTCACGCTTTATTCTCCGGTCTATCTCGTACAAAGAGTTCTTCCCAAGCGTTTCCAAAATGCCATGCGATTCTTTTTTTATCCAGCGTTTGTCTTAAAATCGATGATGTATGAGCGTGAAAAAGAGCTTTTTGATTTTGATGAACGAGTAGGGAAAATGTCAGGCTTAAAAAAAGATTATGTCTCAGCTCTTTTTAAGATTGCTCACATGGATGCGGTCAATGAACTAAGCATTGGTGCCTTGATGTTGGGTGAACTATCACACGCTAAAAATTATACGCATGACCCATTATCAGATCTTATGGTCAGCAATGTGAGCATCAAAGATAGAATTAAGAATCTTAACGTTAAATGAGAGTATTCATGTTTCTAAAAAAATTCAAAATAGATTTGTCTGAATACTATCCGTTGCTGTTTACTCTGATTTTTGTCGCGATTCTTTTCCAATATCCATTAGCTTCTTTCGAATCCATTTTTTACGATGCTAAAGTTAAATGGGATTTTGGAATTAATCCTTCTAAGGATATTGTTATTGTTACGCTTGATGAAGAGAGTGATGACTATCTGGGGGATTCATATCCTTACACGTACGCCACACATTCGCGTTTTTTAGAAAAGCTTGTTGGATCAAAACCAAAGATTATTAATTATTTTGTCCGAATGCCTGAAGTTTCTGATGAAAAAGATGCTTACTTTCTGGAATTTAAAGATCGTTTATCGAAGTTTACCGAAACAAATGGAAAGATAAGTTTTGGGACTGAGATAGATGAAGTGAAAGGCGAAGAGCTTCCACCGCTTCCGCTTCGGGATTTTGATTATGCTCTTGCCCAGCTCAATATCGATAACAATATTTTTGCAAAAGATGATGTTATTAGAAGGGCGATCTTCAACGTTTCGGGTGAAGAAAGTCTCCATCTCTTAACCGCTAATCAATATCGAGTTTTAAGTGGTAAAAATGCGCTAAATGTACCGGATGTTATGGGTGCATATTACAATGATGAAGCGGATGCAAACTTTGTTATGTTCCGCTATCCTGGATCTCCGGTTTACAGCGAATTTAAATATAAAACGATCCCTTTTCACCGCGTTTTAGTGGGAAATTATAATCCTGAAATATTTAAAGATAAGATTGTACTAGTTGGGCCTAACTACATTTCTCAAAGTGATAACTTTTTCTTAACTCCATTCAATCAAGAAGAGTACAAAGCTCCAAAACTTGTGGTTCATGCAACGATCATCGATGCGCTTATGCAGAACAAGACGATTAAAATGCTTCCGCGAATTGTCTCAAATGTTCTTGCCTTCCTTGTTGCGATTCTACTCTCGATAATAATTTCAAAACTTAAACCAAAAGATGGTTTGATCATTACTCTTTTAGTACTTCTATCAATTTTGATAATGTCTTATCTGCTTTTTGTGCTGATGGGATTTTGGCTATATACAGCTCACTTGGTTGTCACCGTATTTGTTGTTTACTATATCTGGATTCCATTCCGCGCGATCGGTGAATATCAGAGACGATTTAAATTCCAGGAAGAAGCAAAACTCTTAAAGAAAGTAGAGAAGTTGAAACAAAACTTCCTTTCGTTAATGTCTCACGATTTAAAAACTCCAGTTGCGAAAATTGCAGGTGTTGCTGATAACCTCTATCACCAAAACCCAAATAATCACGAGATCAGAGAAAAATCACAACTCATTATCGATTCAACGAAAGAACTCAATCGCTTTATATCGAGTATTCTCGATATGACTAAAATTGAATCGAGCAACTTTGCTCTGAATAAAGTTTCAAAGGATGTAAATTCGTTAGTTGAAAGTGTTATCAAAGATCTGCATTTCAGTGCGAACCAAAAGCAAGTTCGCATCGTGAAAGAACTGGCCCCACTTTATCCAATCGAAATAGACGTTACATTAATCACGCGAGTGATTTCTAATCTTGTGGAAAACGCCATTAAATATTCCGGAGAAGGATCAATTGTTGAAATCAAGACCTGGGATGATGAAAAATGGGTCTATGTCCAAATCACCGATAATGGCGTGGGCATCCCGCCAGAAGAACTTTCAAATATTTTTGAGAAATTTTATCGGATAAAGAATGATGCTAATCACTCTATAAAAGGGACAGGTCTTGGCCTTTATCTCGTTAAGTACTTCGTAGAATTGCACGGTGGAACCATCAGTGTTGAGTCGGAAAGAGGGAAAGAAACGAAATTTTTAGTTAAATTAGTTAATCAGTAGTAAAATAGGGTCAGGAAGTATTTCCAGGAGATAGATATGCATCGCGTGTTAGTTGTTGATGATGACAAAGTCCTACAAGATTCCGTTAAAGAAGCTCTACTTTATCATAGCTTTGCTGTTGATGTAGCAAACAACGGAAAAGAAGCCCTTCATGCTGTTTACAAAGAAAAGTATGATCTGGTTGTTATGGACGTTAACATGCCAGAGATGGATGGTATTTCGGCTTTAACTGAAATTAAAAAAGTTGATCCGTCTGTCATCGTTATCATTCTTACAGCTTATTCAAACGTCAGTGATGCCGTTAAAGTTGTTAAAGAAGGCGCTTACAACTATCTTGAAAAACCAATTTCTTCTGAAAACTTAGTTGCGCTGATTAAGCGTGCACTAAAAGCTCGCTCACTCGTTGAGACATCGGCTTTTTCATCTCCAAGACTTTCTCTTGGTGGAGACGATCAATTCGTGGGTGAATCCCATGTTATGCAAAAAGTTTTCAACGTTATCGATAAACTCGCAAAAGTTAATACGCCAGTTCTCATTCGAGGTGAATCGGGTACAGGTAAAGAACTAGTTGCTCGTGCAATTCACTATAATGGTCCAAGAAAAGATGCAAAGTTTGTTACGATCAACCTTGCTGCTGTTCCTGAAAACCTTATTGAGTCAGAACTTTTTGGTCACGAAAAAGGTGCATTCACTGGTGCAGCTGAAAGAAAACTTGGTAAGTTCCAATACGCTGATGGCGGAACACTATTTCTTGATGAAATTGGAGATGTTTCTCCAACAATGCAGGTTAAACTTCTCCGCGTTCTTCAGGAAAAAACATTTACTCCAATTGGATCAAACCGCGACATCAAAGTCGATGTTCGCGTAATCGCAGCTTCTCACAAACCGTTTGAACAGATGATTAAAGATGGA
The DNA here is from genome assembly GCA_946480715.1 of uncultured Bacteriovorax sp. Next base: position 42,885 of record CAMLKK010000013.1, read on the forward strand.
ACATTCCGCGAAGACTTGTTCTACCGCCTGAACGTTCTTCCTGTTTATCTACCGCCATTAAGAGAAAGAAAGAGTGATATCCCTTTCCTTGTGGATTACTACATTAAATATTTTAACAATGTTCATGGGCTCAACATTAAAGGTGTAAGTGAAGAAGCCAAAAATCTTCTCGTAAACTTTTCTTGGCCTGGTAACATTCGTGAACTAAGAAACGTTATTGAACATGCGTTCATTATCGAATCTTCAGACATGATTCAAACTCCGTCACTACCATCAAGCTTGAAGATGACTTCTCCGACGAAAGTTCCGGAGCCGGAAGAAAACAGCGACATGATGATTGATGTCGATGGAATTCAAGATTCAATCTTCGATATGAAGAGTGATGAAGTTAAACACGAGATGGATGGTTTCTCGTTCAACAATGTACTTAATTCAAAAGAAATGGTTATGGACTTCCAAATTGCCAAAGATCTTTTTGAAAAAGAATTTATTGTGTGGGCCTTGAAACAAAACCGTGGAAAGATTAACCAAACGGCGCTAAAAGCTAATATTCCTAAAAAGACGTTGCTCAGAAAGATCGAAAAGTATGAAATCAATGCCAAGGATTATGTAAACGGATAACGACATGAACATGATTTACAAAATGTGCATCCTGATTTCGACGATCATCATTGGTGATCAAGCGACTAAAGCGATTGTTCAGCAGAAATTTTTTTTAGGTGAAACGGTTCCTGTGATTGAAGGATTCTTTCATTTCACGTACGTGAGAAACCCTGGTGCAGCTTTCGGAATGTTTGGACAATCAGCAGACTGGATTAGAATACCGCTCTTTTTCGGAGTTCCTGTTATTGCTTGTTTCTGGTTGCTTTATTTAATCTGGACAACAAGAAATACAAACAAACTTCAATGTCTTTCATTTTCACTGATTTTTGCAGGAGCGGTTGGTAACCTTATCGATCGCTTCAGCATGAATTATGTTGTCGACTTTCTCGACTTTTTCATTGGGACAAATCACTTTCCTGCATTCAACATTGCAGACAGTGCTATTAGTATCGCGGCCGTCTTATTGATTTATGAAGTGCTCTTTCTAAACAATAAAAAAGGCGAGAATGCTTCCGATCCTGTTTGAGTCTTCCTATTTTACACTTTTTAGTTATCCGCTCTTCATGGGTCTTGGATGGGGAGCGGCTTACGCTTTCACCCGCGCACTCTTTGAGAAATATTCCCTAGATTCAAAATCGCTTCAGCTCGTGTTCATCACATCATTTGTGACTTCATGGATAGGCGCCAAAATTTTCTTTTTATGGTTTTCAGCGCAAGGTAAATTCACAGAATATTTATATGCCGACAACTTTTGGCTGGGCGGAGGTTTCGTCTTTTATGGTGGATTGATATTCACTTTGATTGCCTATCTCATCCTAACTTTAGGTTTAAAAAAGTTTCCTTTTTCATACTCTAAATTTTTGGCGCCCGGATTGGCCTTAGGACATGGAATTGGTCGCGTAGGATGTTTTCTTACGGGTTGTTGTTTCGGAAGTGTCTGCGATCTCCCTTGGAGCGTACACATGCATGGTGAGTTCCGCCATCCTGTTCAATTGTACGAAGCCTTCGGACTCTTTTTTCTTGTTTATCTGATGCTGAAATTCATCCAGCAAAAGCGCTCGAACCTTTTTATCTTCACACGCTATTTAATGTATTACTCAGTTCTAAGGTTTGTGGTGGAATTTTTCCGCGGCGATACTGTTCGTGGAGTTCACGGACTCAGTCTATCAACGTCTCAATGGGTTTCAGTGGGATTGTTTGTAGCAGCTTATTCGCTAACTTTTTTCGTGAAATCCGCCAACTTTTCTTCAGAAACATAAAGTTCAGAAACAAGAGTTTCCGATCCCCACGCTGTAAAAGCATCGTCGTGCTCATACATTGTGATTGTTTCCCAAGGACAGTCTTGAGAACAGTTCTGACAGCCAATACAACGAGCGAGATCGATCTCAACCATTTGGCCGAACTGAGGATTAGCAGGATTTGGTCCAGGAACGAGTTCGATTGAATCTACAGGACAACCTTGAATACAAACTTCACACCCTGTACACCCAGATTGGTGAACGATAGCAAGAAGCTTAGGTGGTTTTTTACCTTTTCTTTTAGGTTTTAGCCTAGCAGTGTGAAATGGATTTTCTACGATGATTGTTTCATCGGCCAGAAGGTCATTTCTTTCTTTGTTAGCAGCTGTATTGTCGGTGCTCATAGCAAACCAAAATCGTATTTTTTATGTTATTAACAATGGCTAATTATACATTAAATGCGCTTTTCTTGCTAATAGATTTGCAAGGAATTAAAGTTAACCAGTTTTTATCAAGCTAAATTTAGTTAAACCAGAGACGTTTATATGAAGAAATTAAGATTTGTTACAGCGGCAAGCCTCTTTGATGGCCACGATGTGTCGGTAAATATTATGCGCCGTATGCTTCAGGCAAAAGGGGTTGAGGTTATTCACTTAGGCCACAACCGTTCTGCTCAGGAAGTTGTGGATGCGGCCATTCAAGAGGACGTACACGCTGTTGCCCTCAGTTCATACCAAGGTGGACACGTAGAATATTTTACTTATATTCGCGAGCTGCTCGATGCAGCCGGGGCTAAAAATGTAAAAATCTTCGGTGGTGGCGGTGGGGTCATCACTCCTAGCGAAATTAAACTTCTCCATTCACGAGGAATTACTCGCATATATTCTCCGCAAGACGGAATGGAAATCGGTCTTAATGGGATCATCGACGATATGATTAAGAGATCGGAAGAGTCGACTCTTTCGGGAATCGACTTTACTAAGTTTGATGTTAAAAATCTTGATAAACGCATGCTCTCAAAAGTTATCACGAGCATTGAAGATAATGGTGAAACACCGGTTAAATTTACAGCGGGCAAAGTTCCTGTTTTAGGTATCACGGGTACAGGCGGAGCAGGAAAATCATCGCTCATTGATGAACTCCTCCTGCGTTTTTATCGCCATTCACCGGATTGCAAAATCGCTCTCATTTCAGTTGATCCAACTAAGAAAAAAACATCGGGAGCTCTTCTTGGAGACCGTATTCGTTTAGGAAGTGCGAGCTTTAATAATTTTTATATCCGCTCACTTGCTACACGCGATTCAAACACAGAACTTTCACCACACATCAAAGATGTTGTGTCTTTTTTAAAGTCTCAGTCATTTGATTTGATCCTTGTTGAAACTTCGGGAATTGGACAAGCAAGTGATGAAATCACAAAAGTTGCCGACAAATGTATTTATGTGATGACTCCAGAATATGGAGCTGCTACTCAGCTTGAAAAAATTGAAATGCTTGAAGCTGCGGACTTCATCGTTCTCAATAAATTTGAAAAACCTCGCTCAGAAGATGCTCTTCGTGACATTCGTAAACAATGGCGAAGAAATCACAATCAATTCGCAGGACACCCTGGTGCTCCGGAAGATGATCAACTTCCAGTTTACGGAACAATGGCTTCGCAATTTAATGATGTCGGAGTCAACGCTCTTTTCTTCGACGTTGTAAAGGCCTTAGAACTAAAAGCACAAAACTTAGAAACTCTTAATTGCGATAAAGCTCCTTCAGTTAAAAAACGTATTATCGCTCCGGAGAGATCACTATATCTACGAGACATCGCAGGGACTGTTCGTTCGTATAACAAAGAAGCGCTTGAGACTGCTGAAAAAATGAAAGACTATGAAGCTCTTCTCATTGCCAGCAATCTTCTAAAAGGCAACAAAGACCTCGAAGCAAAACTTTCAGAAGTAAAAGCTTCTATTCCAGAGTCGGCATTTGCTGAATTAAAAACTTTTGATGAAACGATAGCTCAATACGAAGCGGGAACGTTCTCTTATTTTGTTCGTGGAAAAGAAATTAAAGTAAAAACGAAATACAAATCGCTTTCTGGAAATGATATTTCAAAAGTTGCTTATCCAAGTTTCCACTCGATGACGGAAAAATACCGCTTCATCAAAGACTCGAATTTACCTGGACACTTTCCATTTGCCGCCGGAATTTTTCCGTTTAAGCGCGCTGATGAAGATCCAAAAAGAATGTTTGCCGGAGAAGGCGGGCCACTCAGAACAAATAAACGCTTCCACTATCTTTCAAAAGACGACAAAGCAAAACGTCTTTCAACTGCTTTTGACTCTGTAACTTTATACGGAGAAGATCCGGATGTTCGCCCTGATATTTTTGGTAAAATCGGGGAAGCCGGAGTGTCGATTGCGACTTTGGATGATATGCAAGACCTCTACAAAGGTTTCAGCCTCATCGATCCTTACACTTCAGTATCAATGACCATCAATGGTCCAGCACCAATCATCCTTGCGCTCTTTATGAACACAGCGATGAAACAAGCGCTATCAGGAGACGATTTTTGGAATGAACAAAAGCGTATCGAAGTTATGCGCCAGGTTCGCGGTACAGTTCAAGCGGACATCCTAAAAGAAGATCAAGCACAGAACACTTGTATTTTCTCTCTCGAATTCGCCCTTAAAATGATGGGTGATATTCAGGAATACTTCTGTAGAAACGCCATTAAAAATTATTATTCAGTTTCAATTTCGGGTTACCACATTGCTGAAGCCGGAGCGAATCCGATTTCTCAAATGGCCTTTACGCTTTCAAATGGATTCACGTTTGTTGAGTACTATCTAAGTCGCGGAATGAAGATTGATGATTTCTCGCAAAACCTTTCATACTTCTTCTCAAATGGTCTAGACCCTGAATACACAGTTATGGGACGAGTCGCCCGTAAAATTTGGGCCGTTACACTAAGAGATAAATATGGCGCGAATGAAAAATCGCAACAGTTTAAATATCACGTTCAAACTTCTGGACGCTCTTTGCACGCTCAGGAAATTGATTTTAACGACATTAGAACAACACTACAGGCGTTCTTAGCGCTTTCTGATAACTGTAACTCACTTCACACGAATGCTTACGATGAAGCGATTACAACGCCAACGGAAGAGTCAGTTAGAAGAGCAATGGCCATCCAAATGATCATTAACCGTGAATTCGGAATGAATAAAACGGATAACCCAGTTCAAGGTGCATACATTGTTGAAGAATTAGCAGCTATCGTTGAAGAACAAGTACTTCGTGAATTTGAAAACATCTCTGATAAAGGCGGTGTTCTTGGTGCAATGGAATCAATGTATCAACGCTCGAAGATTCAGGAAGAGTCACTATATTACGAAACATTGAAAGATTCGGGTGAATTCCCAATCATCGGTGTTAACACATACATCTCTCCAGATATCAAAGAACAAATGGCGAAAGAAATCGAAATCTCACGCTGTACTGATGATGAAAAAATGGATCAGATTAATCGCTTGAATGCCTTCAAGAAAAAGAATGCGGACAAATCACAAGAAGCACTTAACCGTCTAAGAACTGTTGCTCTAAATGATGGAAACGTGTTCGAAGAATTGCTTTCAACTGTTAACTTCGCAAGCTTGGGACAAATCACAAATCTTCTTTATGAAGTTGGTGGTAAGTACAGAAGGAACATGTAATGAAAAAAGCTTCAGTTTATACAAAAACAGGCGATGGCGGTCTCACTGGTTTAGTTGGTGGGACTCGCATCATTAAAAGTGATCCTAGAATTAGTCTCTACGGTGAAGTAGATGAACTTAATTCTTGTATCGGTTTTGCAATGAGTTTGATGACTGAAGCAGACGATAAAAATTTACTGCTTAAAATTCAATCTTCACTCTTTGATTTAGGAAGCAATCTTGCCTGCGAAAAAGAAAAGAGAGCTCAATTCAACTTGCCGCATGTGAAAGTTGCCTTGATCTTAGATATCGAAAAAGAAATCGATCGTCTGGATGCAACTCTTCCGCCTTTAAAGCATTTTATCTTGCCTGGTGGAACACCAGTCGCGGCAGCTTTCCATGTATGCCGCACGGTCTGCAGAAGAGTTGAGCGCGAAATGGTTGGATTTGAAGCTTCTCATCCTGGAGAAATTCCAGCGCACTCAATTGAATACATAAATAGATTGTCGGATTATTTCTTCATTCTCGCACGTGCGCTCAATCTTCAATTAGGTGTGAAGGAACGTGAATGGATTGCCCACTAAAAATTAAGCTTTCTTCTTTTTGATCGCGTTTTTATCGAGCTTAAGCATTTTCGTCATGCCTGAACTTTCTTCTTGTTCGATGACGTTATCAACACCAGCGCTCCAATTTTCTTCTTTCGTTTTTTTCTTGAGAAGTTCTTTGTTCAAAACCACAGTTGGCTTTTTTTCAGGTTTTCCACCTGGCTTTACTTCTTTGGCCTTTTGGATGCCCATTTGTGATGAAGTAAGTACGGGTAGTGTCGCTTCCCCGTTTTTCTCCATATTATTGTAGCCAATTGCGATTCGCTCTTTAGGAGTTAATCTTTTGTCATCAATACGAATAAGAGTGTTACCAACGCGAATAACGTCATTCACTTTCATTAATGTCGACATGATACGGCTATTGTTAATGAAAGATCCATTGGTGGAACTTAGGTCTTCAAAGAGAACTGCTCCCTCTTTGGTGAGTGAAAAACTGCAATGTTTACTAGACATCTTTCCGTCATCGATTTTTAAATCTGTTGAGCTTGATCGGCCTAAGATGATTTTGGACATAACCGGAATTTCGGCAAGTTGCCCATCTTCTGTTTTGATGATAAGTACTATCGCCATAGTTGACTCCCTTATAACTAAATATTATCTCATGACATTTGGAATTCAAAAGGTGAGAACAAACTGCCGAAATTGTGCTAAAATATGAGAGTAGGCGACCTATTAAGGTGGATAAAAAGAGGCCAATTTTATGGAACAAATTGTAACAGTAACTGAAAAAGCACTCGGACATATTCGCGAGATTTATAAGCAGGAACAACAGGGCCTGGATAAAGGACTTCGTTTAGGTGTAACTGGCGGTGGATGTTCTGGTCTATCTTATAAAATCGAATTCAGTGATCGCAAAGAAAAAGACAACGTTCTGGATTTCGGCGATATCAAAATCTTCATTGATCCCAAATCATCAATTTACCTTAAAGGTGTTGAATTAGATTTTAAAGACGGACTCAATGGAAAAGGATTTGTTTTCAGCAATCCAAACGCCACCAATACTTGCGGGTGTGGTGAATCTTTCTCTGTCTAATGGAACTGAACTCACTTCGATTTAGTCTTACTCAATACCAACTTGTTGATTGGGATCTCATTAAAGTCACTGGTGCTGATCGTGAAAACTTTTTTCAAGGCCAAGTGACCAATGATCTCCTCTCCCTAGAAATGGGTAATGCCCAACTCACTACAAGACTTAATCGCGTAGGGAAAATTCAGTCGTTCTTTTTTATCGCCCGCACAGAAGAGTCTCTCTATATTTTGTGCCAAAAAATGTTAACAGATTCCATTCTCGAAGATTTTAATAAATTTATCATAATGGATGACGTGGAATTATCACCTCAGAAAACTGAACTTTGGTTGCTTCTCAATCCGAGTCTTAGTGAAAAAAGGGAGAAACTTTTTTCACTTAATTTCTTCGGTATCGAATCTGCACTGTTGAATTCCAAATCACCCGATGTACCGTTAGCTGATATTGAAGAATTAGAAAAAATCAGACAACTCAATGGTTATCCTTTTTGGGGAAAAGATATCGATAGCACAATGTTTGTGAATGATACTTTTTTGAACGAAGTTGGGATTTCATATAAGAAGGGCTGTTTTCTTGGGCAAGAAACTGTTGCCAAAATTGAGAACAATCGAGGTGCAGCTTATTACCCAGTAAATCTTATTTTAGAAAAAGCTGTTTTAGAAAAATTAGAGCAGAAAGATTTTATGATTGATGATCGCAAAGGCGGTCATATTCTTTATCATAATGACAATATCCTAACGGCAAATTTATTCCGCGACTTCAGAGTCGAGGCACGCTCATTGGATATTGTGGTTGATGGCAAAACCTATCAGGCCAAAGTTCAATATCTTCCTTTTTATAAAAATCAAAAACCAAAAGAACTGGCACTTGAGCTTTATCATATCGGCGTTGAATACTTCCAAAAAAACAATAATTCATTAGCTCTGCAGTTTATGCAAAAATCGATCTCTTTCGATCCCACGTTTGCTGATGCCTATGAAAGTATTGGTGTTATTTTAGGAAGGGAAGAACGTTACAATGAAGCCATTGAATGGATGGACAAACTGCTTCTCGCAAATTCATCTTCAGTTATGGCCCACACGAATAAATCTCTCTATCTCATGAAGCTTGGTAAAATCGAAGAAGCGGAAGCCGAGAAGGCAACGGCAACGGTTAAATCGTTTGCGATGTTTGGTGAAGAAGCTAAGCTCAAAAAGGCGATGGAAGCTGAAAAACAGAAGAAAGAGGACGATATCAATCGTCGAGAAAAAATGTTTTTACAAGTTTTGGAAATCGACGAAGAAGATACCATAGCTCTTTATGGACTGGGTGATATTGCTTTTCACCGCAACCAGTTCGATAAGGCCGTTGAGCAGCTTTCTAAAGTCATTGCTCACGATCCAAAATATTCGATGGCGTATTTGCAGCTTGGAAAAGCTTATGAAGCTTTAGGCAATGTTCAAATGGCCCATGAGACGTTTAGCAGGGGAATAGAGGTCGCCTCGAAACAAGGCGACATGATGCCTGCAAATGACATGCAATCGCGCTTAAACCAGCTTGTAGTGAGCTCTCGTTTGAGTTAGTTCCTCTTTCAAGGCCACAACTTTTTTGTAAGCTTCTGCATCCAAATCCTTCAACTCGTTCATGATTGGTGTTACTTCCATTTTGTAGAATGAAACTCTTTCAAGAACCATATTGATGAGCTGATTACCTTCTTTAGTCACACGCTTATTTTTAAAAGCATGCACCAGGTCCGGACGGCAGTAATCAAGCATGAAGTATTCTTCTAAGAAACGTTGTTTGATTTTTACTTTTTCAGCTTTAGTGAACGTTAACAATTTGTCGTTCACTGCTTTGTTAAGACAAAGATAAAGTTCAAGTGCCCAATAAAAAGTAAAAACAGCATGGTAAATACCACGGATTGGTCTGAGTGCCTTTCTCCATGGAGAAAAGTAAATCTTATCATCATCTTCGTTAATCAAATCCATGTGATTCAAATATGTATTGAGGTAATGGTGGCCGTTTTCATGAAGAAGATCATCCATGAGATCAAGTGAATCACGATCAAAAAGATTGATACTCGAATAACCTGGCAGAGATTGCATTGAGTAACTAACAATTCCTTTCTCATTAACAGGCACAATTGTATGCGTGAAGCTTTTGAAAGTTTGATAGAGATGAGGAGCAACTTTTTTAATATTCATTAAGGCTTTCTGAATATTCTTTTTGAACTCGTCCAATCTCTTTTGTCCTTCATCGCAATTGGCGAGAACGAAAAGATTCTTTTCTTCAAGAGTTATAGGAGCTGCTGGTTCTTCGATTTTGTATTCAACAACTTTATCATTCACTTCTAGAGTGAGTTTTAATTCTTCAGGAGAAATTGATTGCAATGGAAGTGAAGGAAAAGTTTCCGGTACTTTTTTAATTGATACTGAATAATGATTATCAGTCAGGTAGATTTTTTTCTCATAATCGCCTAGTTCAGGAACAACGTGATACATAAGAGGATCAGCGAATTCCTGACGGTAGTGGCTTAAGTGCATAACGTAGAAGGAAATGATTTGGTTTTCTTGTAACGGAATGAGATTGTTCGAAGCTTCAATTACAGGGCCACCATCATTGAGTTGCTGTAAAAAGCTCTCAGCAAATTCTGAATCATTCCAGAAATTGAAAAGTTCATTTTCAAGCTCGGTTAATTCTTCAGTGTTAATATCTTCTTCAAGTAGAAGCTCTTCATGCAATTGAATAATGTAGATGAGGTTATCAACAAGGTTTAGCCAATAAAATTTTAGAGGCGAATAATTATCAAAAATTTCGTCATGAATGATGTCGTTTAACTGATCCAGAAAATCTAAATCAACGACATCTGTCTCAAAACCTTTTTGTAAATCTTGTCTTAGATCTTCGATGAAATCGCGATAGCTGTTTTCAACATTAGTTTGAAGTTTTCTGTGGAAATCTTTTGAAAATAATTGGTCTTTCATGGCGGCCTCTGGAGATCTTTATATGGGATTTTTTTTGAGATGAAATGGGATGGTGAATGAAGCTTAAAAATGGCTGGGAAGGTGGGATTCGAACCCACGACCAATAGATTAACAGTCTACTGCGCTACCACTGCGCCACTCCCCAACAAGAAAATCAATTCGAAGTCTCCAAGTTATAAAAATTAAAGGATTAAATGTCTACAGAATTTTTAAAAAAAGCTTTAGGGTAAGAGTTAAGTTCCCGAAAACTCATTTATTGCGCAGTCGACCTAAATACTCAAGTTTTATTCGGAAATGACGATAAGCTTTCATGGCCTCTCAAAACTTATTAATTATGAATCTTCTTCGGATCATTACTCCGGAAGAGATCGCTGACATCGCGACTAAGCATAATGGTGGTAAATTTTTATCACTCACAGATCTCGTCACAGAGAGAGTGGAGAGAAATATCTATCGCGATTTTACAAAGCCAGAATCGATTGATGAAATTCATGATGCTCATACTAAGCAGAATGCAAAAGAGAGTGATTCAGCAGCTAAGATTTTACCTTTTGGAAAGAAGCCTATACGAGCAGTAGAGGCAGCAGAAGAAGAAGTGTCAGAGACGTTGTTAAAAGCTCCAGCAAGCACTTCTCAGTTTCAATCATTAACAACAATGGCAATCAGAACTTCACAAGTTGTAGAAGACTATGAGGAAGAAGAGATTGCTCAAAAAGTCGAGCATTCGGAAGATGAAAACATGTCGACTTTCATTCTGATTGAAAAGGCGCGATTAAAAAAATCGCAAAAAGTTTTGAAGCAAAAAGAAATTATCGATCTTTATCAGAAAAATTCTACGGTGGATGTGGAGCAGATTAAATCCATGAACTCCGAAACTGCACAAAGTACAGAGGCCGGAGTTCTGGTTAATAAGAAACAATATTAAAGATCAAGACCTACGATTGATTTGATATCTTCCGCTTCATCTGTCAAAACTTCCAAACACGCCATTTGATAAACGCATGAGTCGATTGTTGTAAGTGCAGCTGGATGATAATTTCCAGAATTCTTTACACCACCAAATGGTAATTTCGCCGAAGCACCAACAGTTGAGCGGTTGAAGTTTACGAGTCCAGAATCAATTTCTTCCAGACAAGTTTTAAAGAAGTTCATATCTTTTGTGAATACAGCTGCTGCAAGACCATATTCAGTGGCGTTTGCAATTGCAATAGCTTCTTCTTCTGTATCGTATGGAATGAAAGTTACGTTTGGTCCGAAAATTTCACTGTGAAGGAACATGCTGTCGTTGTTCCATCTTTCTGCTAGGTGAATTGAAGGTGTCACGTAGTAACCTTTCTTAGCTTTTTCAAGCTGTTTTCCACGCATGATTTCTTCAATACCTTCACGTTTCGCCATTCCCATGAAAAGTAGGTATGAGTCTACGGCTCCTTGATCAACTAATGGGCCCATGAATGGTTCGCGTGAATGTTCAACTGGGTGATCAATGATAATTTTTTTAGCGAGTTCGTGAAATTGCGAAATGAATTTATCTTGAATGCTTCTGTGGATAGCGATGATTGATGTACTTGTACAGCGCTGACCACTTGTTAAGAAACAGGCCTTAATAAGTTCTTGAAGAGCGTGGTCCATGTTTGCATCGTGGTGAAGAATGGTTGTGTTTTTTCCACCCAACTCCAGGGAAACAAGTTTTGATAAATCATGATGAGTAATATCCAGAATTTTCTTCCCAACTTCTTTAGAGCCAGTGAAGAAAACACCTTTGATGGCCTTTTCTTTGAGAAGTCTTCTCGCAACTTCACCATCCCCTTGAATGAGGTTAATGACGCCAGCAGGGAAGCCGGCAGCGTGAAAACATTCAATCATCAGCTGAGCAGAGTAGGCAGTTTTCTCAGATGGTTTGAAGATAATGGAATTACCAGCAACGAGTGCTGATAAAATCTGTCCGTTTGCCAGGTGGCAAGGAAAGTTAAAAGGCCCGATGATCAAAGAAGGACCAATGGGCTTGAAGATAATATGTCCGTTTGTTTTTGGAAGAATGTTGTCGATTTGTTTCGATTTAATTCGCGGAAGTGAATCTTCTATTGTCACACCAACTTTTGAAATAACGGAAGCAGCTTCAGTTTTTGCTTCCCAAAGTGGTTTACCCATTTCATAAGCAATCGCGAGTGCGATCTCATCTTTTCTCAAGCTTACTTGTTCTTGATATTTTTTAAGATAAGAATTTCTTTCTTCTTGAGAAAGTTTCTTCCAAGTTTTAAAGCCCGTAATTGCTGAATCAACAACTCTGTCGACATCACGGTAATCAACTGGTGTTTCAGTGAGAAGAAGTGAGAGGTCGGCCGGACAATATCTTTTCATGATGTTTTCAACAGCAAGAGGGCCTGTTGTCGCTGGCATATGAAAAGCGTTGTTATAATAATTTCCAAGGATATTGAATTTAGCCATGGTTAATTCCTTTTTTATAAAAATGTTGCGTACGTTTTAAAATCTTCGAAAAGACCTAATGCTTTTGCTTCATCTGGATCAATTATAAATCTGTTTGTTGAGCCTTTATTTAAGTTACCGCTGATGTAAGCCGCTTTAAATGTTCCGTCGTCCACGGGAAGACTAGCAAGAATATGGTTTATATCGCTCTTGATAATTGAATCACGAATCAAGATTTCACATTCAAACATTTCTTTAACGGGTTTGATTTCTTTTAGTTTTGCCCGGTAGTGAGGACCGCCATCAAAAGGATCAACTTCATTAGTATACTTAAAGCCAATGCTCTCTAGCATTCTTTTTACTGGAGCTGTCTCTTCGCCAACTTTTCCGATGGCATTACGTGCATCGATAGGAAGAAGGGTCATGTAGATCGTGTCTGCCGGAAAAAGATTGAGAATAAATTCTTTGTTACTGCGAGAGAGAATATCGGCTTCGTGATATTCCATATTCAAAAAACGTCTTCCGATTGCTTCCCACAGTGGAGCATGTCCTTCATTATCAAATGGAGGCATAAGCTCTGAGTGAATGGTTTCTTTGAAGCGCGATGGATTCATTCCCATATAAAGAAAACGAACGAACGATAATTGCTTTCCAAGTTTTAGATCGTTCTTTCTGAATTCCGGATCTAGAATTAGTCCGCCGATCTCCGTTGGACCATTCGTATCGAGTCCAAGTTTGAGGGTTCCGTGAATAAATCCCGTGTTCAAGGATTTTGAAAATTTGTTTTCTTGTGAAACTGAAAAATAGTAATGAGGTTCATCTTCTGTTCCATGCTGAGCATGAATCATGGAAGCACCAACAATACGATCCGTTTTTAAATCTTCTAAAACGAAAAGATAATAATTTTCCCACAAGCGCTTCGATGGTTTTGTGAACGAACGAAGCGAGCTTTCAATTTTAGATTTAATGATTTCTTTATCTGGTGGCAGATTAATAAAAAGCATTAATTGGCTCAAGTCATATAGATCATCTAGATCATGAATGTTTGCCGAGCGAAGAATATACATAAAACGTCCTGTTATACTGTCTCGAGAACAGTCTTTTCAACGATTGAAAAGATTTGATCAATATGTTCATCAAGAAGTGGTAATGGAAGAAGGAAGCGCACTCTTGTTGGTTCCTTTCCAGCAGAAAATGAAATAATTCCATTCTCAAAAAGCTTTTTCATAAATTTATTTGTGACATCGGCCGAGCCATCGCCAACTTCAAACGAAAGCATTGTTCCTACACCGCCGTAGTAAGGAATTTTGCCTTTGCATGATCCTTCTGCGAGTGTCTTGAACTTTGCTTTGAATTTCTTTTCAAGTTCATTAATGCGTCCGTTCTCACCGTAGAAGTTTCCTTCTGTGAGGTAACGAACAGTAGCTTTACCAGCGTTAAGAGAAGCAATTGATCCGTTGAAAGTACCAGCGATTAGACCTGGTTTTGGATTTAATTCTTCAGTGTAGAAAGTTCCGGCCGCTTGAAGAACTTTTCCGATAGTAACAACATCTACATATTCATCAAGTTCAAACATCTGGAATGCAAAGAGTTGGTGAGTACGTGTGAACGATTGAACTTCATCAATCCACACATAGATTCCGTTTTTCTTCGCCCACTCACAAATAGCTTTGTAGTATTCTTTTGTTCCAAAGATAAAGCCAGCTTCACCCTGGATGAGCTCAATTGTTAGACCACAATAAACATTTCCATTTTTTGCAATAAGAGCATCAAGAGCATCAATCGTTTCTTTAATCGCCGATTCTGGTTTTTTGTAATTGTAGTGTGGAACGTGATCTACTTGAACCGATTGTGGCATTCCTTCGCGGTATGCTTGGTTGTAAGTCACGTCTTGCATAGCGATTGATCGCCCAGCAAAAGATTTTTGGAAAGCAATCAATCTATAATTAGGAGCCTTTTTCTGCCATAGAATTTTTAAAGCAGTATCGTTTGAAAAAGAACCTGAACAAGAAAACCAAAAATGTTTTAGACGTGATTTTTTAACTGAGTCTAATAGCGCTTTTGAAAGTTCATACGGCTCTTGATAGGAAAGTAAATTCCCGCACATCATCGTATCACTAGTAGCAGCTTCCAGGTTTGCTTTGATATAAAGTGGGTGAGAGTGACCAAGAAGATTCACACCAATAGCGTTGATCAAATCAAACTTAACAGATCCATCGATCATTTCTACGAATGGTCCGTGTCCTCTGCCCGAAGCCATGAACGGATAAAAAAATCCTCTTCCTTTCAGGCCTTCATACTCTTTTAATTTCTGCTGAAGTAATTCTTTCTTTGATTCATCAGCAGGTTTAATGCTGTCGAATTTTTGTTGTTCCAAAAGAATTGCTGAAAACAACTTATTAAAATGCTCGTGAATCTCGTTTGATTGAACTCCGATTGCCATAAAATTTTCCCTTATATTTGTCTTGATTGCAGTTAGTGGTGGACGCTTTTTCTCGCTTGCAAAGTCTGAGGCCCATGCGATAATTAAATTATGAAAAATAGTAGCACAATGCCAATGACAAAGTCATCTCGGACCCCCTTATCTGTTGATCAAAAATCACCTCAAAAAGAATCTTCGATGAATGAATTTGAGTCGCTTTATACTAAAAACGATTTCAAAGGCGCCGCACAGTATCTGCTTAATAATAAACAACAAATGAAGTCAGGTATTTTTCATTACAATCTGGGAACTGTTTATTCAAAAATGGGCGACCATGCCACTGCGAGATATCATTTAGAAAAGGCCATTCAAGAGGGGTATGTTAATTCTGCTTCGCTGAGCAATCTGGCCTATGTAAAGGGACAATTGAATGTCGATGATCTCTCAACATCAACAAGTCTTCCTGATCAAATAATCAATACGTCGATTAACATTCCAGCGCAGGCCTATTTTTCGCTTACTCTTTTTGTCATACTTATTGCGATTCTCTGCTATCGCTTCAAAAAAATGAGTTCGAAAATCACACTTATTGTAGTGCTGGTTTTAAGTTTAATTCCTTCTATCTTCTACGCGACTTATGTAAAAAATATCAATTACGCCGTCGCTTTAAAAGAGGTTCCACTTTATGAAGGGCCTTCAAAAATTTTTAATGAAAAAGGAAAAATTCGTCCAGGATCTAAAGTCGTTTTAGGCGAATTCAAAGACGGATGGTTCTTCGTCGAATTTCCGCTTTCACTCGCTGGATGGGTGAACAAAGATCAACTTGGGCTTTATTAAGCTGGAGCAATATGAATTCTTCGTACGAAAAAAAGATTAGTGAATCGGGCATGGAAGAGAGCGGTTTATCAAAAAGAATCGATCTTCCTATGATGAAATACCTTTGGATGGCCAATCCACTAAGCGGTGTAAAGAAGGATTCTATCCCTCGTTTTTTGAGAAACGTTGAACTCCTTAAAAATTTCTCTGATAACGAGCTTCGTATTCTAGCGAAATACATGCATAGTAGAAAATTCTCTGATGGTGAAGTGATCTTCAGAGAAGGTGAAATCGGTATTGGCTTTTATTTAATCTTCTCTGGTTTAGTGGAACTCAATCAAGCTGAATTCGGTCACGAGATTGAAGGTCAGCATTTTTTAACTCTCGATGAATTCAGTTACTTTGGTGAAATGGCCCTTTTACAAGATGGAACTCCAAGGTCAGCTACGGCAAAGGCCAAAAGTCCTTGCCAGCTCATTGGTATTTTTAAGCCAGACCTGGATCATCTCATCAACAACCATCCTGTTGTTGCTGCGAAACTTATGCAATCGCTTTCTCAAGCATTAGCCGATCGTCTTTATTTCATTACTCAAGAAGCCAGTAAGCTGACTCGCAAATTGCGTAAACTTGAAAATTTAATTGAATCGCAGAAACAAGAAGAGATGAAATGATTTTAAATAATCGCAAGAATATCACTAAAATTCAGCTGATCTTCTTCGCATTGGTCATCGTACTTTTTTGTTCTCTCGTTTTAGCACTACCAAGAATTTCAATTCCCATTTCTCTTGCATATATTCTCTCGCTTTCACTTACACCTTTTGTAAATTGGCTGATGAGATTTAAGCTCTCCAAAACTACGTCGACTGTTATCGTCTTCATAGTCCTCATTTTTGGTTTGGGTATTCCTCTGGTAAATGTAATTCCCAATCTCAGTATGGAAGTTCAGGAACTCCAATATTCCATCCCGCAAATCGAACGTTTTTTAATTGCTCAGTTTGATGTTGTTCGTGAATTTATTCGGGCGAAAACAGGGCATGAAATCGCTGAAGGATATATTTTTCAATTTCTAAGTACTGTTGAAACATGGACAGGGGAATTGGTCGTTAAACTTCCGAACTACCTGGCAACTTTATTCGAATGGATCTTTCTCGTTCCCTTCTTCACGTTTTTTATTATTCGAGATTCAGACTCATTCAAAAAGACCATGATGAGTTTCACTCCGAACTCAATTTTCGAACGTTTTTATTACGTCATGCATGTCTTCAATCGCCAATTGGGAGATTACTTTTTTGCTAAGTTCGTTGAAGCCGTCATCGTCGGTGGAATTATTACCGCGGGACTATTTTTGATGAGCGTAAACTATGCGGTCATCTTAGGTTTCATTGCGGGATTAACGAACATTGTTCCTTACGTGGGTCCACTTTTAGGAGTCATTCCGGCCTTCATTCTGGTTATTTCTGAATATGGACTCTCATCGCAAACGATGGGCGCAGTGCTTATACTTTATACCGTTGCAAACGTTGTTGATATCTTCTTCGTTTTCCCGTTTCTCGTCTCGAAAATCGTTAATCTTCACCCTATGATCGTAGCTATCAGTGTAATCGTGGGTTCGCACTATATGGGAATTACGGGAATGGTAATATCTATTCCAGTAGTTGCCGCGATCAAACTAATTATTACAGAAATCTACAATGAAATTTACACCGAACGCTCCAAATGATACGATTCTAAAACTTTAGTTTTAGCTCGGAGCACGCGTTGAAAGTCATCCATTTTCTATTGATTTCTCTAACTGTTTTTTGTCTTTCTTGTGCCACAAAAAGACCAGAAGGAAACACAGAAGCAGAAGTTCTTTTTAAAGAAGCGAAGAGTTTAATCGATAAATCCCGTTACATTCAGGCCACTGAAAAACTAAACGTTATTCGTTCTCAATATCCTTATTCTTTTTACGCAACTCACGCTGAACTTCTTCAAGCTGACATTTTGTTTGCTCAAGAAAGTTATGCGGAAGCAGCTTCAGCCTATATTCTCTTTAGAGATTTTCACCCAAAGTATAGCGAGCTCGGATATGTCGTGTATCGCATTTCTGAATCATTCTACCGTCAATTGCCAAGTACATTCGACCGTGATCTTTCGGCAGGAATTGAAGCAACTAAATATTTCCACGAACTTCTTCAAAATTATCCAAACACGGAATACACAAAAGAAGCTCAAGCGCGAATCGATCAAATCGAAACGATGCTAGAGCAAAAAGAAATCTACATTGCTGATTTCTATTTTAAGACTAAAGATTACTCTGCCGCTAAAAATCGTTACGAAGAAATTCTCAAAAGCTTGAAGAACGAAAATGAAAAAGCTCGTATTGCAGCTAGAATCGAAGAGTCTTCTAAACTCATGAGCGAAACAAACTAATTGGAGTGCTGAATGTATACTTCTTCAAATGAACAACTACTAAAATCTGCACGTGAATGTTTCGAAAAACTTGAATATAAAAAAGCACAAGTTATTTTGAACGAAATCATTGAGTCTGAAGACAACAACGTTGAAGCTTTATTTTTACTGGCCAACATTTTTCACATTAACGGCGAAATCGGAAAGGCGATTAAGGCCTTCAATAAAGTTTTAAACATCAATCCTGAACATACAGATGCAGCTATCAGTCTCTCAGTGCTTTACAACGATATTGGACAATACGAAGACGCAAAGAAGGTTTTCGACACTGCCAATGAGCGCGTAAAAGGAAAAAATAAGGGCTCTGGATTAATGGAAGACAAACACATTAATAAAAAGTTTGCTTCAAAACATTATGAACTAGCTGATCTATATCTTTCATATAACCGCTATGACGAAGCTCTATTTGAGTTTAATAAAGTTGTAGGTCTTGATAGTGAAAACTTAGAAGCCCGAATTAAAATCGCAAAAGTTTACGCGAAGAAAGGATTCACTTCTAAAGCGATCGAAGAACTTCGTAATCTTAAAAATGAAGAACCAAATTATGCTCCAGCTAGAATCGCTCTTGGAGTTATCCATTACGGAAACGGCAATGTTCTGGAAGCGCAATCTGAGTGGGAAAAAGTTCTCATGAAAGATCCATTCCATAGCGAAGCTAATATGTATCTGAATCTTTCGCGAACAGCGACGGAAACAAATCTAAAAACTGTTTAAGCTTTTTGACCGGCAAGTTCCCATAAAGTTTCAAAGAGAGTGATCTTTTTGATGGGTTTTGTAATATGTCTGTCGCAACCGGCATCCAGACTCTTTTTCATTTCATCAGCAAGTGCATGTGCACTTAAGGCCACAATGGATGTTGAAGTTTGTCTTTGAGTTTTTTCCCAAGTTCTATATAGCTTTGTTGCTTCAAGACCATCCATAATCGGCATTTGGATATCCATTAGAACGACATCATAAGATGAAGACTTCATTTTTTCGAGGGCCACTTCACCGTTTTCAGCAATATCGATCGTAAATGGAAATTTTTTTAAATAAGTGAGAATCAAGAAACGATTTTCTTCGTTGTCATCTACGAGCAGGATTTTTAATTTCTCGTTAATTAATTTTGCAGTCAGTTCTTCAACAGATGCACCTGATTTTGGCCTTGGCTCAATTAACTGCGATGAGCTCACTTTGTTTAATTCAATCGTGAAAAAGAACGTTGATCCTTTATTAATTTCGCTTTCGACTTCTAATTGTCCATCCATTAATTCAACGAGCTGACGACAAATTGAAAGCCCCAAACCAGTTCCACCAAATTGACGAGTTGTGGATGTATCGACTTGTGAAAAAGGAACAAAGATTTCTTTCAAGCTTTCTTTGGGAATTCCTATTCCCGAATCCTTAACTTCAAATTTAATCTTGTTATCACTGACGGGAGATACCTTAATAACAACGGAGCCTTTAAGCGTAAACTTCAAGGCATTATTCACAAGATTCATAAGTATCTGCCGCAAGCGAGTAGGATCTCCCGAAACGACTTCTGGTAATTGTGGATGTAGTTCAGCTTGAAAAGTAAGCTCTTTTTTCAATGCAATTGGTGCCAAAATATGACAGACATCTTCAATGAGAGACTTGATTTTAAAATCAATTTTCTCAAGGGACATTTTATTAGCTTCTATCTTAGAAAAATCGAGAACATCATTTACGATGACTAATAAATTGTCGGCAGAGTTCTTTAAAACTTCGACGTATTTTGTCTGTTCAGGAGTTAAGGGAGTCTCTTTAAGTAAACTCGCCATCCCCATAATTCCATTTAATGGAGTACGTACTTCGTGAGACATATTAGCCAAAAATTCAGATTTTGCTCTCGCCGCTTGAATTGATTTAGCGACAGAATCTTTCAAAATCTCTTCAGCTTTTTTTAATTCGGTGATATCTCGAAGCGTGCTCATGCGAACGTTTTCATTGTTAATCATGAGGTTTTTACCAATGACTTCGACCATAAAAGTTTTGCCATCTTTCTTCACACATTCGCATTCATAGGCGAGAGCGTAGTTTGATTTCACATGATTTTTTACGAGTTCTTGGTCTTTTTTACTGATAAATTCAAAGATCGGTTTGTTCTGTATTTCTGCAAGTGTATAGCCAAACAGTTTACAAAAGGCGGGGTTAGCTTCAAATGCAAGTCCATTTTTCGAAAGTAATACACCATCGTTGGCAGCTTCAATGAGCACGCGAAATTTATTCTCACTTTCTGTCAGTGATTTATACATCAAATCTTTTTGATAATTAATTTCTTCTTTCGCAATACTGGCACTCAATAAGCCGGCCGTTAATCGCAAAAAATTCACATCATGCTCAGAAAATTTATCAGCTTCAGGTGAAACGACTTTCAATACACCAACGGTTTTATTTTCATAAGAAAGAGGAACGCAAATCATAGATCGCGCACCAACTTTACGGCAGGCATCTCTATCAACACGAGAATCTGTTTCAGAGTCACGACAATAAAGAACTTCATTCATTCTTACGGACATGCCAGAGAGACTTGTATGGATGTTTAAGCGCATGCCAAGCGAACTTTTAAGAGAGCCCGCACTTGCCTTGTAGACCATCTCATCACCATCTGCAATTTCTACTACTGCTCCACTAGCTTGCGCTAAAATTTGCGTTTTTTCACAAATCATATTCATGAGTAGAGGAAGATTAAGCGTCGACGTGGCAACAGACTGTTGCAATTCGATGATTGTCGAGAGCTCTTCAATACGTGAGATGGTGGACATAACTGAATTTTATGGCGAAATCAGAATGAGTGCAAACGAATAAAAAAGGCCCTGTGAACAGGGCCTTAATAAACTTTATAAATTTGTTAGACAAATATCGTTAGTTAGCTTCAGCAGTTTGATTGTTTTTGATAGCTGGAGCAACTGATTCACTTGAGCTTGGAGACACGATTGTAGCTGTATTTTGTCTTTCTGGAGCAGCAACATTAGTTCTTTTTGAATCATCAGAAGTGTAGTTAACGATGTATTTCTTAAGATCCATGTACATTTTAAAGCGAACTTCTAGTTTTGAATCTTGAAGTACGATTTGTCTCGCCATTTTCGTCTTATTGTTAATGATGATTGGCGCTTTTAGGTTCGCTGACATTTCTGTTACGTTTTGAGGAATTGTCAAAACTGTATAAACGCTAGCGTGCTGAAGATTCTCTAGGCTCAAGCTGTTAAGCTCAACCGGAAGAAGCTTTACCATATAGTTTGGTTGGAAAATTTTTGGTTCAATAATTGGAAAAGCAGTAGCAGCGTCGTCTGTTGACTGGAGCCAAAGAATAAGAGTTTGATCTCCTGGATCGACGATGAAGAATTTTTTTAGGTTTTCGAAACCGAGTAAACCTTCTGTAAACTCGATAATGTCTTTTTTATCGACTTCAAGTTCGCCAAATCTTGTAGTTTTGATTTTCACTAATGGCCTCCGCTATGCATTCTGCATTAGAAGATCGAATACCCGACCTCTTAGAGACGATTCTAGCAGTCGTAGGGGCAGAAGTGCAAGCAGGAAATTACTTCTTGTTTAACTCATTAGCTAAATTAGTTATTGAGCTTAAGTCGGCCTGTGAAGCCTCGGTGTTTTGATCTTGGATGGCCTTGTAGACCTCTTCCCGATGTATCTTAGTTTCGGGTGGTGCTTTAATACCTAAACGCACCTGTTTTCCTTTAATCTGCACAACCACAATTTTAATATGATCATCTATCGCGATGCTTTCGCCTAGCTTCCGTGTTAAAACCAGCATAAATCAACCTCAGAATTACGCGCCAGAGAACTCCTGTTCCGGCCTGCAATGCTTCATATATTACTCAACAGATTAAAAGGCAAGCGAAAAACTAAATTATTTAATCAAAAATGATTTATGTGCGTGAATAGAAGAAAACTAGCGACGCAAAAAATCCATGAGGGTCTGATTCATTAAACTCTGCGTTGCTTGATACGTTGTTTTCAAGACGGCCTGCTGTTTATTGATATCAGAAAAAAGATCAGCTACGTCGGCATCGATCAATGCACTTTTGCGAGAAGCATTGTCGATATTTTCAGCTTCGATAACTGTTTTGGAAGATTCAATTGAATTCGTGATTGATCCAATTCGCGTTCTCAGAGTAACAAGTCTGCTCACGCTATTGTCGAATTTTTCCAGAAGACCTTGAATCATTCCTGGATCATTACTTTCTAGCGCAGAAGTGAGGGCCTGAAGTTGAGCAAAAATATTATCTCGCGATTTGAATTCTGGGGAGATCGCTTTTCCATCTTCATTAGTTTCAGAAGCAAGATCGCGATTTAAACTTCCCGTTGGAGTATCTTTGAGTGAATCAAATTTATCCAGAGGATTTTCTACTTTACCGGATTCTTCACTGCTGTAGAAAACTTCTTCGCCAGTGAGGTTAATAGGAACGAAAAAGTTGCGGGAAACTTCCAGAGTGATATGTCCCTTGTCTCCAGCGTAGTTTCCTTCAGCGTTGAACGGAACTGTTAGGGTGTTTGTTCCAGCAAAGATATGTTTCAATCCAACTTTTTTATTAGCGATAGCGAGTGTTTGATTATAGAGCTGCTGAACTTCGTTTGCTACGTTCTTGCGAACGTCAGCGTTGAAGAAATCAGAAGATTGAGCAATGGCAATCTCTTTAGCTTTGATGATAATGTCAGTGAGTTCTTCAAGTGATTTTTCAGTCACGTTAAGATTCAAAAGAGCAAAGTCCGAATTTTTTAAGTACTGAACATTGTCATTTGAAGCAGAAGTAATAGCGAGGGCTTCAACGTTACTTACAGGGTTATCAGAAGGGCGAGTAATCGCTTTGAGCGATGAACCCTTCAACTGAAGATCTTCAACTTTCGTCTTCGCTCTGTTGAGCGAGTGCTTTAAGGCGGCAGTTGAACTATTTTCTGAAACTCTTGTCATATATTAACGTTTATCCTTAGCGCTTAAGATCTAAAACAGTTTTAAACATTTCATCAGCTGTCTGCATGATTTTAGCAGAGGCCTGATACGCATGTTGATATCTAACCATATTAGCGGTCTCTTCATCGATAGAAACACCAGTCAATCGCTCACGAATACTGTTTGCTTGAGCAAGAATACCTGTCGATTGTTCAGCATCTAAACGTGCTTTCCCAGTTTCTAATCCGATACCACCAATCATCTGAAGATATTTTTCTTCAAGAGTAACGTTTCCTTCACCCGAAATTCTTTCGTGTTGAAGTTTTGAAATAGCAATAGCTACACGGTTATCACCAGGAGCATTCGGCGCGAGTGATGCTGAAATATTTGTGAGATCTTTTTTTACAGCATCTGAAAGATCGATCATGTTAGATGCATCTTCAACTTCTAATGGTTGTTTAAAGAAATCTAAACCTGTTGTTGGGCCTTTTGAATCCACTGGTGAAGGTTGTCCATCTTCTCCAATCTTGATTGTTCTATTAACGAAACCTTGGCGGTGAATCGTATTGACCGAAGTCATGAATTGATACGCAATACCGTCGATGTCTTGTTGTAAGCGTTTAATATCTTCGTTACGAACTTTAACAACAGCAGCTAACGAACCACCTTGAAATTTGTCTGTAATTTTTTGTGAAGGACGATCTTTAAGAACGATTTCAACGGAGCCGTTCATATTGTTTGTCGAATCGTTTTTGTTTTTACTGATTGTTGCGAGCTCTTGAACATTCAGACCTGTAATCAGCGTACCAATTCCTTGAGCTGTTACAACGAAACGATTTCTTTCATCACTGTAAGTATGAATTTTAAAGTGCTCAGATAAATGCCTGAGGGCCAGATCGCGTTGATCGCGAAGATCTCCCGTCTCACCTTGAGCAGATTCTATTGTCGAAATTTTTCCGTTTAAATCGGCAACATGGTGGAGGAGTTGATTGATGTCGGCGACAGAAGTTTGAATTTTTCTGTCGATACTGATGGCCTGCTCGTCGAGCGTTCCACGAATACGTCTGAAGTCTTTTACAACCAGGCTTGCATTGTCGCGAACAACGGAACGAATGGTCTCATTTTCAGGTTGATTCGCTAGCTCACGAAACGAGTTAAAGAATTTGTTCAAAACCTGGTTAAGTCCATCGGAATCTAGTTCATTAAAAATATTTTCAACTTGCTCTAAGTTTTCGCTGCGAGCTTCGTAATATTTATTACTGCCAATAGCATTGTTTAAACGTTTGTCGACGAATTCATCGTTGAAGCGATTTACACCATCAACTTTAACACCTGTACCTTGAACGAATCCACCTACAGAAACAGGAATGGCCGTCGACTGCATAACACGCTGGCGAGAGTATCCTTCAGTGTTCACGTTAGACAAGTTGTGACCGGTCACCTCAAGTGACTTCTTAGAAGCTGAAAGTCCGGTTCTACCTATGCCTAATAAATCAGCCATCTCTTTCCTTAGCGGGAGCTCATGCTCGTAGCAGATCCTTTTGATGTATAACTGGAGAAATTTTTCTCGCCAGTCGCTTCAATACGAATTTGCTGGAGTGAGTGCAGGGCCTTATTAATAAAAAGTTGGTTGCGCTTGTTTTGAGCTTGAATCTTGCCGATAATATCCAGCAAGAGGGCATTGAAACGGAAGAGGTGTTTTTGATTGCTTTCCACTTCATATTCAGTCATCACTTCAATCAGTGATGAAACGCTATCAATAACTCTATCTGGATACAGTTCATTGACTTCAACAATAAGATCACGGCGAATAAGTTCTAATGTTCCAATTCGCTTAATGCATTCGTTTTTTTCTTGGATTTTAGCTTCTAGTAAATCTAGTTCACTTTGAAGCAAAAGAGTGTATTCATCACATGTGAGATTGAAGAGTTCATTGTGCTCTTCACAGAACTGTTTCCACAGATCTGTCATTTGAAAATAGAGTAGAGCGAGCTTTTCATTCATTCGATGATCCATCCTAGATATCGATAAGGTTAACGACTTAGAACTCTTGTTCTAAGATTTTATCAGCTAGTCCGTCGTAATCTACTTTGTAACTTCCTGCTTGAATTTGAGATTTTAATCTAGCGATTTTTTCTGAGTTATCAATCTCTGGAGCAGCATCAGCTACTTTTTTAATTCTAGAAAAATCTTTAATCGCGTCTGGAATGTCTACTTTAGAATCAGAACGTGAAAATGCTTCAAGTTCATTTTTACGTGATTCTGAATTACGTTTTAAGTTGGCGTTTCCAACTTTTCCCGTTTCTTTTTTATTCGGAAGAAAAATCGAGCGTGATGAAGTGCTGTCGATAGTGCTCATTTTAAGACTCCTTCTTCATGTCCGTCACCTTGTTGGGTTTCTGACACCGGGGATGAATCATTCTTCCCCATTTGTATTGTATCAACTTTTTTGTCCATTTTGTAGCTAGGCAAATTGTGGTGAAGACGATTTGCTTGGGCCTCATATTGCTTCAGCGCCATCTCGTTTCTCATCCGTTTAGGATAGATTTGATCAAGGATCATCTCTTGTAAACCAAGGTTATTTTGCTGGGCCATCGCCTTAGCTCTTTCAGATGTTTGGAGTGATTTGTAATAATCCATTCCACCTGAACCTTCGTCTTCTTCTCCGACTGTTCTGTTCATTTGTTGAAGCATGTACTCAGCAAATTGCTGTTCCATACTCTCGGCCACTTCTTGATATTGTTTGGGAATATACTTGCGATCATCGATCGGCTTTTGTTGCTCGAGCGAACGTGGCTTTTCTTTATCGGGAAGATTTATTCCGCGGAATGCGGCCGTATCGTTTACACCTTTCGTGGCACTCATGGGACTCATCCTAAGTTTTATGAGTAAAGCTCCCTATGGAAGGAGCTTCTAAAATTTTAGCACTGAAGTAAGCCAGAAAGCCAGATATAATAATTACAGAGGTACCTGATTAAATCAGTTCAATTTCACCAACGAGCGCTCCGTCTCTTTTAAGTGTTTGAAAAATTGAAATCAGATCTTCCGGGCTAACCCCGAAAGCATTGAGGCTTTTGACTAATTCACCTAGAGTCGTCCCTTTTTCCATAAAGTAGACGCTTCCTTTTCCATTTTTACTATCTTCGCCCTTAACTTCGATACTCAAATCACCATGGCTGATGGCCACAGGGGATACTACAACATCTCCGCCGGCCACAATTGTTCCGGTTCTTTCATTGATAACAATTTTAGCTACTGAATCTGGATTCACTTTAAAATTTTCAATCAGGGCCATTAATTGAACGACGTTGCGTTCATATTGAGTAGGAACGATCAAATCAATTGTTGTTGAATCTTTGGCTGAAGCAAATTTTCCACCCAACTCTTCATTGATGACTTTTTCAACTCGAGCAGCAGTAGTGAAGTCTGGATTGTTCAGACTTAATCTAAGAGCATTCTTTTTTTCAAACTCAGATAAAACTTCGCGCTCAACAGTTGCTCCACTTGGAATTGTTCCAGTTGTCGCAAACTTTGCACCTTTTTTCATACCACCAATTGAAAGTGGACCAGCTCCAACAGCATAAATATTACCGTCACCAGCTTTAAGCGGAGTGACTAAAAGAGTTCCTCCGGCCAGTGAAGAAGCATCGCCAATACTTGAAACAACCAGATCTACTTTCTGACCAACGCGAGCAAAGGGTGGAAGTTTTGCAGTCACCACAACAGCTGCCACGTTTTTTGAACTTATTTCAGTTTTAGGATTTAAACCTAATTTTTCAAACATCTTTTTTAGTGAAGTGTTGGTCACTTCACCACCAGCATCACCGGTTCCATTTAATCCGATGACAAGCCCATAACCAATAATTGGATTTTCTCGAACACCTTTAACTGTAACGATATCTTTCAATCTTGAAGCTCCGTATGCGCTTTCAATCATGAGAAAAGACAATCCAAGAAGGAAAGGTCTAAAATTCATATTTACCTCACTACCGTCACGTTAGATTCAAGAATGGCGTCCGAATTGATTGTATCCTCATCAGAAATATCTCTGCGTGAAACAAGCGCCTGAACTTCAACCAGTCTTTTTCTATTTTTATAAAGAACGTTCTTACGTCCTTTAATAAGTAAGTGCTCTCTGTTGATCTCTTCAACAACAACACCAGAAATTTTATCTTGTGGACCTTGATCGATCATTTCAGCCGCAGGGGCTGCTGCTGCAGTGGTAGCAGGAGCTGAACCATCTTTAGTTTTTTCACCATCAGTTTTAGCTTTTGCTTCAAATGGATTTTCTGGAAATGCTTTTTTTAACTCTAAAGTAATTTCGCTTCTAAGTTTTGCCAGGACATTGATTTGAACAATATCTCCAGAGCTTTTGCTTTTTGATGTGGAAAACAGAAATTGATTTTGATCATTTCCAGACCATAAACTTCCATCATTTCCTTGATCAGTCAGATCACTCGCTGTAGTTCTCTTAAGGGCAACACGTTCTTCTTGATATTGTCTTTTAACAGCTGGAGCAACCAACTTTTGGCTTGCAGTGCTGACTTCGCGATTTCTTCCAGGACGATTATATTCCGAAGATGTACGACGTTTTGTATTTCTGAAACGATCAAACTGATCATCCTTAATTTCAACTTCAGCTTCACGTTCACTTTTATCAAGGTCACGATAAATATTATCAACGTAACTTGCACAAGAAGTTAGAAGAGTAAGAGAGCCTAGAATAAAAAGTTTCGTCAATTTCATAGTTCAATCACCACTTTGTTGTAATCAATGACCTTTCCGGCAATGAGTTTATTGTTTGGACCTTTAAGTTCTACAATTTCGCCGAAACGAGCAGAGCGCACTGGCATTGCAGATTTTTGTAATGAAATGTTGTTAGCTTTTAACTGCACATTAACAGGTGTTCCGAAATTAATGAGGTTCACCGGTTGAAGATCCATGTTAGATACAACAGCACCTTGAAGAAGAGTTCTGTTTGATTTGTAAAAATGAATATTATCCAGTGTTGTTAAAGCATTGTCGGGAGTCATTGTAAGAACTTCATCGATGTAAAAATCATTAGAGTCCAGTGCTTTTTGTTGAAAGCTTATTGAACGTTTTGCTTTTACGACTTTTAATTTGGCCATAACTTTAGAAGCAAACCAAATTGTGCGTGATGAATTATCAGCAATGTTAATGATGTTCAATTTTACGTTTTTTTCTCCAAAGCTTTGACAAGAGTCACAGACAGCTTGAAGAGTTTCGCCTTCAACTAATCCCACAGAAGAAAGATTGTTTAATGAGCGTGCTTGCGTGAAATAGAGGTTCGTTCCAGGAACAAGTTGGTCACGCAATGTTGAGTTTAATTCTAAAAATGACAGTCTTTTTGTAGGAAACTGAATATCAAGAGTAGGAAACTCTTTTTGCAATTCACGTTTTAATAAATCAGAGCCGACTGTCCCTTGAGAGCTTGAAACAAAGCTTGTAAGTTTCGAATTAATTTCGGCCGGGCAATCAGATTGTCTGATCACATCTTTTGCCTGCAATGTTTGATTTTGATCGAGACGATAAACTTTTGTGAAGAGTTCAATAGAACATTCTTCACCAAAAGCGCTTAACGAAATTAAAGATAATAAGAGAAATTTTTTCATTAACTTTATTACCTAATGTTGTTAATTGTTTGCATCATCTGATCAGCAACACCCATTACTTTTGAGTTCATCTCATAAGCTCTTTGAGCACGAATGAGATCAGTCATTTCAGTCATAGGGCTCACGTTAGAAGCTTCAAGAGCTCCTTGCATAAGTGGTCCAGCATTATCATTGCCAGCAACACCTTGAACGGGTTGGCCGCTTGAAAGAGAAACTTGATAAAGGTTCATCCCAGAATTTTTTAAACCAACCGGGTTTACAAATGTGAAGACGGGGATTTGTCCTACTTCGCTCGGTTCATTTTGTCCTTTAATGTAAGCATCGACTCTGCCGTTTTCAGCAATGTTTACGCTTGCTGTATTCGGAGGAAAGCTTAAACCTGGATAAACTTTGTAACCTTGTTTGTTCACAAGAGTTCCAGTTGCATCGACGTTAAAGGCGCCATCACGAGTGAATTTCAATTCACCATTAGGCATGATGATTCCAAAAAATCCTTCGCCGTTTACCATTAAATCGAAAGGGTTGTTGGTAATTTGAGGAGCACCTACTGTGAATTCTTTTCTAATGGCAGAAACACGTGAACCAGAACCAACTTGTGTACCAACATTGTACTGAGTTGTTGCCGAAGAACGTGCACCTGCTTCTTGAATAGTCTCATAATTGAGATCATCAATTTCCGTTCTTCCTCGTTTAAATCCAGTCGTATTAACGTTAGCGATGTTGTTTGAGATAGTGTTGACGTTTGTTTCCTGAGAACTCATGCCAGAAGCTGCCGTGTGAAGGGCCTTAAGCATTGCCTGAGCTTCTTGTAAGCCCGCAAATGCAATCAACACTAGAAGTAAATTTCTCAACTCAAACCTCGCTAAAATTTAGATATTTCGTTTACCGCTTTCGCACTTAATGAATCGTAGTTCTTGATTGCTCTTTGAATGGATTCAAAAGTTCTATTAGCGTTAATTAAGTTAGACATTTCAGAAATAGCGTTCACATTTGACTGCTCAACAAAACCCTGATGAACACTTGTTTTAAGATCACCCACTTTAACATTGGTTTGATCCGGATTTATAAAGAGGGAATGTCCTTCTTTCTTTAAAGCATGAACGTCTTTAAATTCAGTGAGTGCGAGTGAGCCGACTTTATTATCACCGCTAAAAACTTCACCTTCTAAGCTAATAGAAAATTTCGATCCACCAACATTAATAACTCGTGAATCCGGTGAAGCCGCTAAAGTCATGGTTCCATCCGGATTAGCTATCGGTGGAGCGTCTTTAGAGAGAACAAAAAAACCTTGATCAGTCACAAGCTTACCTTCGTTATTAATGCTAAAACTTCCTTTGCGTGAATAACGAACACCGTTTGGAGTCAGGACTTCAAAAAATCCAGGTCCATTCAGAGCATTATCAAAAGCATTTCCCGTTGGAGTGAGTTGCCCTTGTTCATGCAAAGTATAAGTTCCATCGACTTTAACAAAAGAGTCTTCGGCGTTGTAGCTGCGGTAAAAATCGTCCGGTTTGAATTCTTTTTGAGGAAGGTCAACTTCTTGAGGCTTTTCTAAAGCCGCTAGATATTCTTTGAAAACGACTTGGTCTTTTTTAAATCCAGGAGTGTTGGCATTGGCCACATTATTGGCAATTGTTTCAACATTACGTTGCTGAGCAATCGCTCCTGATAATGGTACCCATAACTCTCTCAAAATTCCCTCCTTGGAATTTAGTCGTCTATTTAACTATAGCTTGCTGAGTGCCAAATTCTCTACATAGGTAAATTTGTCCCTCTCAAATGTCTTCCAAGTAAGTCGTTGATAATGTATCTTTAAGGAATAAAATCGCAGGAAAAAAATGTCCTTAAAGGCGCTGTATTTTTGACACGTCTTACTGGTGCAAAAGAGTAAGTCTTTAACCAACAGGTGAATTATGGCCACTAAGAAATCTTTTGAAGAATCTTTAAAACAGCTGGAAAATATAGTCTCGAAACTAGAATCAGGCGAACTCGCACTTGAGCAAAGTTTAGAGCAATTTGAAATTGGGACTAAACTTTACAAAGAATGCAAAGAACAGCTTTCTGTAGCAGAGAAAAAAATCGCCTTGCTGACAGAAAGTCTGAAAGAAGAAGAACTTTAATGAAGTCACTTTTCGTAATCATACTCTTACTCGCTTTTACAACAGCGTGTTCATCCCTTAAAAGGCCAAACTCCAAAAATGATCAAAGCATTCAGCATGATCAAGTTGATCTTGGTTTAGAAGGTACAATTCCACTTCATGAAAGTGCACCAGTCATTGCTCCTAATGAAGAAACCGTGCGAATCGGTGAGCGCGGTGGGGATATTTACTCTGATTCAGAAGCTGGAGAGCTCAATCAGGCCGTAAGTCGCAAACTGCGAGTAGGATTGAGTTTAGGGCCAGGACTATATCGCGCTCTCAATTATGTATCCTTATTAAAATATCTTGAAAGACAATCATTGGCTCCTCAACTTATAACGGGAACAGATTTCGGAGCTATTGTAGCTGCGATGTATGCGCACGGAATGACACCAGAAGCGATCGAGTGGAACTTCTATAGATATTTTCGAGAAAAAGGAAATCATAGACCTTATGAAGAAGAATGGTTTGAAGACTTAGATCGTTTGTTGCTTGATAAATTCAAATCTAAGAATATTCAGGATGCGAACAAAAAACTCTATCTCACACTCTATAATGCTAAAACGAAGAAAACATATTATTTCGACAAAGGTAATACTCGCGAATTGCTTTTAAAGAATTTTACTTTCAAAAAAGGAAAGGCGGGTTCATATACAGCAGCTTTTCAAAATGAAGTTTTCAATCCGAAGTTGATGAATCGTTTAGGGGCTGATTTCACTATTGGGGCTGATGTTCTCGGAAACAGTTTTGATTTTG
This sequence comes from uncultured Bacteriovorax sp., assembly GCA_946480715.1. The sequence goes on from CAMLKK010000013.1 coordinate 74,550, forward strand.
AAGACTCCAGTGAGTTCCTGGTAGGGATTTATGGCCGTGCTGCTGGAAAAATCAGCAGAGAAAAGAAAGGATTCGATTACTTTTTCCCACTGCCACTGACTTCAAAAGAATTAGACTCTACTCAAAATGGAGCTTCTTCGCTCATGAAGACTCAAGAATATCTTGATAAACAAACGACTCAATTAAAAAAACAAGTACAACTTAAAATGTCTGCCAACGTGGCTCAATAGGATTAGTTAATGAAAGGTCTCGTTATAAAAATAATAATTGCGATCCTTGCTCTTTCATTGTTTGCAGGAGTAACCGCAGCTGTTGCCTTTACTTATTTCAATTTGGATTTACCTAAGATTGATAAACTTCAAGATTATAAACCAAATCTTGCTTCCCAAATTATTTCCAAAGATGGAGTGATCTTGGCTGAACTTGGTTTAGAAAAACGTGAAATCGTCGAGATGAAGGATGTTCCTGCTCGAGTGATAGATGCATTTCTTTCTGCTGAAGATGATAAATTTTTCGAACACAAGGGCGTAGACTACTTCGGTTTAACTCGTGCAATGCTTGCGAACTTTAAGGCCGGTCGAGTCGTTCAGGGTGGTAGTACGATCACTCAGCAGGTAGCAAAATCTTTACTCTTAAGTTCGGAACGTTCAATTACACGTAAACTCAAAGATTTCATTCTTGCTCAGAGAATCGAAGAGAAACTAACAAAAAAAGAAATTCTCTATCTTTACCTCAATCAAGTTTACTTGGGTGGTGGATATTATGGTGTAAAAGCTGCTGCTCGCGGTTACTACAATAAAGATCTTAAAGATATTACAGTTGCGGAAGCAGCAATGCTTGCAGGCCTTCTAGTTGCACCAGGAAAATATTCTCCCTATGTAAATCCAGCGGCTGCGAAAAAGAGACAAGGATATGTTCTTGAACGTATGTATAAACTCAAAAAAATTACAAAGTCTCAGCATGATCAAGCCGTTCAAGAGAAAACTATTTATCACATCCGTGAAGATGAACTGAGAGCACCTTATTTTACAGAATGGGTAAGACAGAAAGTTGTTGAAGCAGTTGGTGAAAAATCATTCCTGATCGATGGTTATAAAATTAAAACTACTCTGGATTGGGAACTGCAGAAAGTTGCTGAAGAGCAAATTCAGAGAGGTATTAAGGAAGTTGATAAACGCCAAGGTTATAAGGGACCGTTTGCACATATTGGCCCTGATGAATTCGCACGCTTTGAACTTGAAAGTAGAAAAAATCTTTATAAGCAACGTTCGAATTTTTTCACGATCAATGAAAAAAATGAAAAAAAATACGAGTTCAACTTTGATGAAGAACTCTACAATAAGTTTCAAGAAGAGCTAAATCGTCTGATGGTTAATTCAGGAGATCCGGGATTCATTCCTGGATTACGCGATAGCGACGAACTTCCAAATATTCTCAAAGAAAATACTCAATATGAAGCCGTTGTTGTAAAGCTCGATGATGAAGCGAGATTGATTTTTGCTTCACTTGGTGGATCTCCTGCCATTATTCCTTTTGAATATTTCAAATGGGCCCATAAAAGAAGCATTAATGAAAACACTGCTTATTACCAGGAGGTCTCAAAGCCTTCTACCATTCTAAGAGTCGGTGATCTCATCCATGTTCAAATGATTAAAAAATCGGTTCCACTAACTGCACATGTTTCAGGCCCGCAAGCTGCAGCTTTAGCGAGACAAAAAAGTGGATCACTGTTCAAAAGTCAAAAATATATTCTTTGTCAGCTAGATCAGGCCGCTGAAGTTCAGGGCGCTCTTGTAGCACTCGATGTAAAAACAGGTGATGTGATTAGTTACGTCGGTGGTAGCAACTACAAAGCTTCAAAATTCAACCGAGTTATTCAAGCTAAAC
>CAMLKK010000014.1 GCA_946480715.1 uncultured Bacteriovorax sp.
CAATGCACCCTCTTATTTTTAAAAACCCCGACTTTGTTCGGGGTTTTTTATTTCTACTTCTTCCAATTAAACCGACATCATGTAAAATTTAAGTATGAATGTAAAAATACTTAAGTATGAGCTATTTGCTCTTTTTTTCCTTACAATCGCGACGCTCGTCGTTTTCTACTATCAAGATACTTTGCCAGATAGTTATCTCGCAATTTCATCTACATCATCACATGGGTTCTTTGCGTATTATGGAACATCATTTTTGAGTTTCATTAATTACTATACTGGTCCATGGGTTTTCATCCCATTCGTTTTATTCACATCATTTTATGTTTTTATTTTTTCAAAAAGAGCTGATTGGATCGATGCTTTAAATGTCGTTTCACTGCTTGTCTTCTCTCTTTCTACTGCGTTTTATCTACAACCAACTTTGATTGGGGCAGGCCTCTATCAAATGGTTGATACATTTTTTTCAGCGTTTTCTTTATTTGGTCTTTGGGTTCTTTCTGTTGTTGCCTTTTTATGGGGTGCTTTCAGAGGAGAATTTGTTGATCATGTAAAAAATGGTGCTGAGAAAATTCGCAATATTGATACTGAAACTCCTGTGATGAAAGCACGTGAGTTGAGTGAGAAATACCTCTCGTTTGTTAAAGAAAAATGGCCAGCAAAAGCAACTACTGAAGACGTGGCCGCTGAAGAAATGCCTGCAGAAAAGACGCTTGAAATTGCAGCACCTCGAAAAATGAAGGTGCAGGAAAAGGTCGAAGAAGCTCCGGCAGAAACTATTATTTTAGGTGCAGCAGAAGAAGAAACTTCTACTCAATTAGTGCCAATTTCTACGTACGCTGAAGTGAAAGCTATTGAGATGGCAGAAGTTGAAGATGAAGATGATGGTGAGTATGTGGATGAATCAGAAATTTCAACATTTGCTAATCGTGCTCATCAAACAACGGTTCAGGCATTCGATGAAGATAGCTATTTTAACTTAGTTAAAATGGGAGCTCAGAGAAAAGCTGAAACTAAATTTAATCAACCTGAAGATAAATATTTTCACGATATCATCACAAAAATTCAGGCGAAGCTTGGTGAATTCAAGATTCAAGGTCAAATCATTAACGTTCTTAAGGGGCCGGTGGTTGATACTTTCGAGTGGGAACTTGGTCCTGGTGAGAAAGTTTCGCGCTTAACTTCTATTGCCGAAGACCTATCACTTGCTCTTTCAGGTGCTCCGATTCGTATGGTTTACCCAATGAAAGGAAGAACAACTGTAGGGATTGAAGTTCCAAGAAATCCACGTGACTTTATTTTCCTTGATGAAATTATTAGTACAAAAGATTTTACGAATACAGCTCATCAACTTCCGCTTGCTATGGGGAAAGATGCTTTTGGAGAACCGGTAGTTGTAGATCTAGCTTCGATGCCACACATGCTTGTTGCCGGATCAACAGGTGCTGGTAAGTCGGTGTTCATTAACTCAGTTCTTGTTTCACTTTTAATTAAGAAGTCACCAAATCAGATGAAGTTGATTTTGATTGACCCGAAACAGTTGGAGCTTGCTCTTTATGCTCGTCTTCCACACTTAATCATGCCGGTTATTACTGAAGCGAAAACAGCAGCGACAGCTCTACTTTGGGCCTGTCAGGAAATGGAAAGACGTTACTCGATCATGTCAGAATTTGGGGTGAGAAACATTGAAGGGTTTAACCACAAATTGAAAAGCGCTCATGGAGCAACGATCGATAAAATTAGAAAGTTTTATGAGTACACAAGCGATGAAACATATGAACTTCCTTACATTGTTATTATCGTGGATGAGTTTGCGGATTTGATTCTTACTCAAAAAGGGAAAGAAATTGAAACGCATATCTGTCGCTTGGCCGCTAAAGCGAGAGCTGCAGGTATCCACTTAATGCTTGCGACCCAAAGACCATCAGTAGATGTTATTACGGGTCTTATTAAATCAAATTTCCCTACACGTGTTTCTTTCCGTGTAACGAGTTCAACCGATTCGAGAACGATTCTCAATGCCATGGGTGCAGAGAAGCTTCTTGGAAAAGGGGACATGCTGTATAAACAAGGAGTCGATACGACTCGTATCCACTCTGCTTATATTGAAGAAACAGAAATTGAAGCTCTGGCCGAAAAACTATCGGAAATGGCACCTACTTTTGATCCAAATGTTATGGAATTTTTGGAAAATGGTGGGGAAGAAGAACCTGTTAGCACAGTCGCCACTCGCGATGGTGAGTCAGCAGGTGGAAAAGACGATAAATACGAAGAAGCTGTCAAAGTTGTTCTTGAACATAGATCTGCAAGTGCTTCACTGCTCCAAAGACGATTGGGTGTCGGTTACAACCGAGCTGCAAATCTCATTGAAGAAATGGAAGCGAAAGGGGTTGTGGGGCCAGCGCAAGGCTCTAAACCACGCAAGGTTCTTATGGGTTCTGAGAGCCTGACCTAATCGCATTTTCATTCGGAAGAAGTGGTAAATCGTTGCCTAAATTAGGTGCGTGTGTTATCACTTCAGCTCATTAATAATTTCAGTTGTCTGAAATGTTGGTCCATTAATGAAAATTTTAATGGCTCACAGACAATTCGATTAACCAACGGAGTATCTATGTCAGAATTGAATCTAAAAGGCTTACTAGAAGCCGGCGCTCACTTCGGTCACCAGACTGAAAAGTGGAACCCAAAAATGAAGAAATACGTTTACGGCGAAAAGAACGGTATCTACATTATCGATCTTGCTAAAACTATTCCTCTTGCAAAAGACGCTTACGAATTCCTAAAAAGAACTGCTGGCGAAGGGAAACCAATCCTTTTCGTTGGAACAAAAAGACAAGCAGCTGACGTTGTTTCTAAAGCAGCTCAAGACTGTGGAGCTTACTACGTAACTTCACGTTGGTTAGGTGGAATGCTTACGAACTACAAAACTGTAGCTCTTTCAGTTGATAAAATTCGCAAAGTAGAAAAAATGAAAGAAACAGGAGATTTCGGTCTTCTTACTAAAAAAGAAAGAATCAACATCGAGAAAGAAGTTATCAAACTTGAAAAAGTTCTTGGTGGGATTAAAGAAATGAGAAAGCTTCCAGGAGCTCTTTTCGTTATCGATCCAAACAACGAAAGAATTGCTATTCAAGAAGCTAACAACCTAGGGATTCCTGTTGTAGCTATCACTGATACAAACTGCGATCCAACAGGTGTTGACTATGTTGTTCCAGGAAACGACGACGCTATCAAGTCTGTTTCTATGTTCACAGAATACTTCGCTAACTCTGTAGCTGAAGGTATCAACATCGCTAAGAAGAACAACAAACTTGAAAAAGGTACAAAAGATTCTTCTCGTGACGTTGCTCTTGAAAAAGAAATCATCAGCAAGTACGAAAAAGATATCGATCTTGCAGACGAAGAATAATTTTAATTAGTAAAACTTTTAAAGAATACAGAGGAACATATGACTCAAATTACTGCAAAGCTTGTTTCTGAACTAAGAGAAAAAACAGGCGCTGGAATGATGGACTGTAAAAAAGCTCTTGGTGAAACTAACGGCGATCTTGAAAAAGCTGTAGATTACCTAAGACAAAAAGGTCTAGCTGCTGCTCAAAAGAAGCAAACTCGTGTTGCTGCTGAAGGCGCAATTGGTTCATACATCCACGGTGGACGTATGGGTGTAATGGTTGAAGTTAACTGTGAAACAGACTTCGTAGCTAAATCAGAAGATTTCCAAACTTTCGTTAAAGACGTAGCTATGCACGTAGCTGCTGCTGATCCAAAGTTCGTAAGAGCTTCTGAAATGGATCAAGCTTTCGTTGACCGTGAAGTAGCAATCTACACTGCTCAATTGAAAGAAGAAGGAAAACCAGAAAACATGATCTCTAAGATCGTAGAAGGAAAAGTTAAGAAGCTTGCTTCTGAAGTTTGTCTTCTTGATCAAAAATTCGTTAAGAACCCAGACATCTCAGTTCAAGATCTAATCAATGAACTTACAATCAAAGTTGGAGAAAAAATCGACGTAAGAAGATTTGTAAAATTCAACCTTGGAGAAGGTATTGAGAAGAAAGTTGATGACTTCGCAGCTGAAGTTGCAAAAATGACTGGTGGACAACACTAATTCCATTCACTAACAACATAAAGGGGCTTTTAAAGGCCCCTTTTTTTTACCTAAAAAAGGAAATCGAATGAAGTATAGCCGTATTCTACTTAAACTCTCTGGTGAAGCTCTTTCTGGTGATCAAGGTCACGGAATTTCTCTCGAAGTTCTCAATATGATTTCAAGTGAAGTGAAAGAACTTCAGGATATGGGCGTAGAAGTCGCTATCGTTATTGGTGGTGGGAACATTCACCGTGGAGTTGCTGGGGCCACTGTAGGAATGGATAGAACAACATCTGACCATATGGGGATGCTTGCAACTGTTATCAATTCACTTGCACTACAAGACAGTTTAGAAAGAAATGGTATCAATACACGCGTTCTCACTGCAATCGACATGCAAGAAATCGCTGAACCATACATCAGACGTCGCGCTGTGCGCCACTTGGAAAAGAAAAGAGTGGTTATCTTTGCGGCCGGAACTGGGAACCCATATTTCACAACAGATACAGCGGCTGCTCTTCGTGCGAACGAAATTGACGCACATGTCATTATGAAAGCTACAAAAGTTGATGGAATGTATGATAAAGATCCAATGAAGTTTAAAGATGCTGTAAAAATTGATAAACTGAACTTTATGGACGTTTTAAACAAAGGCATCAAAGTCATGGATTCAACGGCCATTTCTCTTTGTATGGATAACGATATTGATATTCTTGTCTTCAATATGTTTGAAAAAGGAAATATTAAAAAAGCTGTCCTTGGAAATAACACAGGAACAATAGTAACTAATAAATAGGATACACTCGCTATGATGAATGAAATTAAAACTTCATTAAACGATTCAATGAAAAAAGCTGTTGATTCACTTAAGCACCAACTCACAAAAGTTCGTACAGGAAGAGCTTCTGCTAACATTCTTGATGGTGTTCAAGTTGAGTACTACGGATCTCTAAGTCCAATTTCGCAATTGGGACAAATTTCAACTCCTGAAGCTCGTCTTCTTCAAATTCAACCATTCGACAAAACGATGATTGCTGCTATCGAAAAAGCAATTTTCGCTGCGAATTTAGGTGTAACTCCAACGAACGATGGTAACTTTGTTCGTTTGAATTTTCCTTCATTAACAGAAGACAAAAGAAAAGATATCGCGAAAGAAATTAAAAAAATCGGTGAAGATTCAAAAGTTATTTTGAGAAATCTTCGTCGCGATCAAAACGATGCTGTAAAAAAAGCAGAGAAAGATAAAAAGATTTCTGAAGATGAATCTAAAAAGATTCAAACAGAAATTCAAAATATCACTGATAAGTTCACCAAAGAAATTGATACTGTTATCGCGAACAAAGAAAAAGAAGTACTAGCTATCTAATTGGGGTGAGCTTGAACTCAGATCAGCAAAAAATTAAACACGTCGCTGTGATCATGGATGGCAATGGCCGTTGGGCGAAGATGCGTTCGCATCCTCGCGTCTGGGGTCACGTTCGTGGAACAGCGGTGGTTTCAGACATTGTTCAAGCGGCAGACGATATGGGTGTGAAATCGCTTACCATGTATGCTTTTTCGACTGAAAATTGGTGTCGTCCTCAGACTGAAGTCCGAGTTCTTTTTAATCTTCTCTACAAGTTTTTAAAAAAAGAGAGGATGAGAATTCTCTCTAACAATATTCGTTTTAAAATCATGGGGGATATCACTAATCTTCCAGAACAAACGAAAAATCTCATCGCACAACTTGAAAAAGAAACTGAACATCACACAGGTTTGAAACTCACATTTGCATTCGGATACGGAGGCAGAGGAGAGATTGTTTCTGCTGTTAATCGCTTCATGAAAGATAATCCTGGGCAAGTGATAACTGATGAAATCCTCAATGAATATTTGATGATTCCGGATCTTGGTGATGTTGATTTACTTATTCGTACTGGCGGTGATCACCGTATTTCAAACTTCATGCTATGGCAGGTTGCCTATGCTGAACTGTTTTTCACTCATACTAAATGGCCCGATTTTTCAGCTGAAGAATTTACAGAAATTCTCGATCTCGTTTCAAAACGTGAAAGACGTTTTGGCGCGATTGCCTCTTCAATGGATTTAAAATCAAACGTCGCTGTTGCTCGTGAAAATCAAAGAGCAATCAGAGGCTAATGTGGGCAATACTCAACTGCGAATCATTTCTGCTTTAGTGATGGCCCTTGTTGTTGTTTGCGCAGTTTTAGCGGGCAAATGGGCAACAATCATTGTTTGTCTTGTTGTTGGGTTATTATGTATTGATGAATTGTTGATCAATTTTTCGGAACTTCATCGTAAACATTTTCTCTATCTTTATGTTCTTGGTTTTTACTCAGCACTTTTTCTTACTGTAAATATTTTCAATGCTCAGCTCTCTCTGACGTTCTTCACTTTCTGCGCTATCGCTTTAAATCTCTTTCTTATTTGGTATTTATTTAAAATTCCTGCAGAAAAAGCATTTATGAAGGAGAGTGCACTTAAGCAACCAGGTTTAATGAGTGCATTAGTCATGTTGCCAATGCTTTCATTCGGTATTCATTTTCAAAGTGAAGAGTGGAGAAAAATCTTAGCGATGCTATTGATTGTGACATTTAGTATGGATACTGGTGCTTGGTTCGTTGGTAAAAATTTTGGTAAACATAAATTATGGCCGGCCGTTAGTCCTAAAAAAACAGTAGAAGGTCTAATTGGAGGCATGTTTGTTGCTTCGCTTACCGGTTCATTGGCATGGTGGATCTTTTTTGACCAATATCGATGGGATTACTCGGTTATCTTCGCTGTCTGCGGACTTCTATCCCAAGTAGGCGATTTAGTTCAATCAAAAATTAAACGTGAATTTGGAATCAAAGATAGTTCGAATCTTATTCCAGGTCATGGTGGCGTCTACGATCGCATAGACAGTCTCATCTTTCTGTCGCCTTTTTTCGTGATTGTTGTAAAATATTTAGGACAACTCACCCTGCGCTAAAACCCGCCTTTGAGAGGATTCATGCTTTTAGAAAAAATTGTAATTTTCATTATATTTCTCGGCCCATTGGTTTTCTTCCATGAACTAGGACATTTTCTTTTTGCTCGTTTATTCGGCGTAAGAGTTGAAGTGTTCTCAATTGGATTTGGTCCAAAATTTTTGAAGAAAAAATGGGGAGACACTGAGTACGCAGTTTCGATCATACCACTTGGTGGCTACGTTAAGATGTATGGTGACGATCCATTCACAAAAGATGAGATCCCAGAATCTGAACGTTCAAAAAGTTTTACTCATCAAGGTAAGTTTGCACGGTTTTGGATCGTCATGGGCGGTCCACTTGCTAACTTTATTTTAGCGTTTGCAATTTTCTTTTCGTTAATGGTTGGTGGTGAGCGAATTCCAGAAATTAAATTAGGTAATCTACCGGCCGGCTCTACACTTTATGAAAATGGATTAAGAACTGGTGATGTTCTTGTAAAAGTTAACGAGAGTGAAGTTTATAATCCTTCAGATCTAATGGTTGAAGGGAACACGCGTGTTTCATCATTAACTGTTAAACGTAATGGACAAGAAACTCTTATCAAAGTTGATTTCCCGGGGGATAAATTTTTTGATGAAGTGTTGAAGTATCCACCATTTCTTCGCAAGCCTTTTGTAACAGATGCTCAAGGGCAAAAATATGTTCTTTCAATGGATCAAACTAAATTTGATCTGAATGTTTCAATTGAAGAACTTGGAAATTCAGCAGCAACCAAAAAACTTTATCTACACCCTCTGGAAGCTAATCAAGATCTTTCTCAGGATCTAGTGAAAACACTTCCTGCTGTAAAAGAAATTAATGTGGATTTTACGGACTCAAAAAGTCTTTATGCGAGTTTAGAGACAAACGGAATTTATGTTCTGGATCTTGTTGTTAAAAGTGTAAACATGAATTCTCCTGCTGATAAAGCGGGAATCAAAGGCGAAGACTTATTCACTAAAATTGAAGGTGAAAAAGTTTATAGCTTTGAAGAACTAAGAAACAAACTTCAAACTTACGACAAAGCACAAGTTGCTGTCGAAGTCGTTCGTAAGGGCGAAGTGATGAAGTTAAATGTTGCTCCTGAAGCATCTATGCAAGATGGGAAAACACTTAAACTTCTTGGTGTTTACGGATCAATTGAAATTCTTAAAACGAATTTCGTCATGACTAAATCAAAAGGTTTTTTTGGTTCAATTCAAACGGCACTAGTGAGAACGTGGGATTCGATGAAAAAAACTGTTGATGGTTTTTTCAAACTACTCAGCAATCAAGTTTCACTAAAATCAATTGGTGGACCACTTGCGATTGGGAAGGTAGCGCACGATTCATTCAATACTTCTCTTTCATACTTCTTCCAGTTGATGGCGCTCATTTCTGTAAATCTTGGAGTCATTAACTTGTTCCCAATTCCAGTATTGGACGGGGGACACATTATGTTTATTGTTTTAGAAATTTTAAATGGTGGACCGCTTTCGCGCAGAAAAATGGAAATCGCTCAGCAGGTAGGTTTATCCGTTCTCTTCATGTTAATGGCGGGAGCTATTTTCAATGACGTGACTAGGTTTTTTTAAATGCACTATCTCTACGTAGATGTTACCGCCGGAATGATTTTAGGAATTCTAAATTCAGAGTTCCAATGGATCACTTACGTAGAGTCAGATGAAAAAAAACCATCGGAAGTTATTCATCAAAATATTCATCAGTTGATGAAACAGCATCACATCGATTCTAAGAATATCGAATACTTTTTTTCGGCAGGACCTGGTTCATATACTGGTATGCGATTAGGTGAAGGTATCGCTCAAATGCTTGAATGGAGTGGAAAGAAAGTTTACTCTTTTCATCAATTCGAAGTGCCATCACTCATGGGTATTCAGCAAGGCTATTGGATTAGTAATGCCTTCAAAGGCCAGTTTTTCATTTATCACTGGAACCAAACCGAATCACACTCAGAGCTCGTTAATCAAACGGATGTAGAGCTTTTAGACGCGCAATCAGGTTTTACTTTAACTCATGACAATGTTGCGTTTAAAGATCTGCAAACTACAAAATCCATGATTGCAAAAAATCCTCAACGTTTATTTGAAAATCTCAAAAAGAACAATGTGCGAAAAGCACCATACTATTTCAGAACTCTTGATGAGGAATTTAAACAATGTTGAAGTCTTATCTTCCTCCTCGTTTTAACACTCTCGCTATTTCGATTCTCATTTTTCTCTGGCTCTTTGGGCGATATAAAATTCTTCTCGCAGGTCTTTCAATTTATGCTCTTCTTTACGTCGTGTTGCGAAGAAATCGAAACGACTTCAGAGATGATCATACTGTTACAAAAGGTCTTATCTTCGCACCGGCCAATGGCAAAATTATTCATATTGAACATAATGTCTCTCATGGGATCTACGGTGACCAACTCATCGAAGTTCAGATTCTAGTTCCATGGTGGAAAGAAATGGGTATTTACATGCCACTTTCAGCAGAGATCAAAACACTCCTCGTTCTTAAAGGGCGTTCTTTCTTTCGATATTTTAAATCAGAAGAAATCATCGGTTCTCATCAAGGAAAAGGAGTCAGTCTTTCCTTGGATAATAGAGGGGAGAGCGTTGGGATGACTTTTTTTAAATGTCGTCTTGGATTATGGCCTGAATTGATCGTTATGCCTGGAGATAAGGGCGGACGTAGAGTGAATATCGGTTATTTCCCTTTCGGCGGGACAGTGATGCTTTATTTACCAAAAAAATATGAGATACTAATTAAATCAAATGATGAAGTTCTGGCCGGCGAAACAATTCTCGCAGTAGCACCAGAACAAACTTAAGGTAATGACATGACAAATCCTAGAAGGATTGCTTTTTTTCTTCCAAATACTTTCACAGCACTTAATATGGCCTGTGGATTTTTCTCAATCATTCTTGGATGGCGTGGGCAGTTTTACGAAGCTTCGATGATTCTTGTTCTAGGAGCAATCTTCGATTCAGTTGATGGGAGAGTTGCACGCATGACAGGAACTCAATCTGCTTTTGGTGAGCAGTTTGATTCGATCTCTGACGTTGTTACGTTTGGTGTGGCTCCTGCATTTCTTGCTTACAATAAATTTTTTACAGGCACTGGCCGCATTGGACTAATCACTTCATTTATTTTTCTTCTTTGCGGAGCTCTTAGGCTTGCACGCTTTAATGCAAACATTGATCGCGTAAGTTCTGATTTCTTTCAAGGGTTACCTATTCCAAGTGGTGCTCTCGCTGTTCTTGGATTAACTTTGTTATCGACAGTATTCCCGGAAATTAGCGATTACACACCACTCATCGTTCTTTATGTTTTAGCGATCGCATTTTTAATGATCTCTAACATTCCTTTTAATTCATTTAAAAATTCACCATGGGTTAAGGCCCATAAAAAACGTGTTCTCTTTCTCATTTTCCTGATCATTGCTCTGACAGCAGTTTATGAAGAAGTCATGATTGTGTCTGTGATGATGATTTATATTTTAAGTTCATTGATCTACTACTTAAAAAATCGCGATAAACTTAAAGATATGTTTCACTGGAAAAGCGAGCTTGATGAAGAGCACGCCGACTAATTTTTTTAACGCTCTCTAAGGATAGGAGAAGTGATGAAATCACTATTGGCCATGATGGCAGTACTCGTTTTCAATAATGCATTAGCTACAGATCTAGATCATGCTGTTTCTGGATCAACAGTCGAAGATGTTCTCGGCAATAGTGATACTCCTTCAAATAACCCCTACATCATTAATGGTGAAAGTGAAGACCATGTTTTAAAAGCTAAACCGCAAGGTACAGACATCCATTTTTCTGCTCAGCCCGAATTGAATACAACGATCAATGAAAAGAGAAATCTTTCTGAGACGGGATACACTCTTCCTGGTACTTTTGAGAAACAAGAAAGCTACATCGAACTTGATAAGAAAAAAATGGCCAAAGAATTCCGCAAACACTCTGAAGGCGGAATTAACATCACATTTATTAAAAATGATTTTGATTATATGTCTACAAACGATGTCATCAATCGAACAATCAGCACAGGAGCTGGTAGTTTAAAAGGTGGATCACTTTTCGTAAGACATGATGATTACATTTTCAAAACGACTGCACTTAATGGCCATTGGTCAGCGGGTGGTGGACTCGGCTTCAGCACTGGTCGCGGGTTTTTCACTGGTGATGGTTCTCGTAGTGAAGCTAAGTTTAATCTTTGGGAAGTTCCACTAGATCTTGGTGTAGGTTTAGAAATTCCAGTTTTCTCTGTTGTAAAATTAGTTGGTACCGTTGGTCCAAGTTATTTAGCGCTCATTCAAAATCGTTCAGATTACGAAAGAGGGGAGACAGGAAAGCGTAAGGTTCAGCATAGCCCAGGATACTTCGCGAGTGCTCAATTTAAAATCAACATGAGCACATTTAGTGATCAAACAGCATATGAATTATTCACTGAAAGTCAGATCACCAATGTCTATATGAACCTCGAAGCTCGCTATCATAACTATAGTAAATTCAGAGGTGAAGATATCGAAATTTCTGGAACATCATTCGGGATAGGTTTTACTTTTGAATATCTATAAGCTCGTTGTTCAATATAAAGGCACTGCTTATTCGGGCTTTCAAATTCAGGCCTCAGATAAAACTATTCAAGGTGAAATTAATCGCGCACTCGCCATTCTTGCAAAAACAACTGAGATTAAATCTATTGGTTCAGGTAGAACCGATGCTGGTGTTCATGCTCTTGGGCAAATTGTTCGCGTGGAAATCCCCGTCTCAATCCCTGAAGCGAGTCTGCATTTAGCAATGAATTCCCATTTGCCGGATGATATTCGAATTCTATCAGCAGAGAGTTGCACGACTGAGTTTCACCCCATCTATAGTGCAAAATCTAAAGAATATAATTATGTTTTTTCGAATGACCTAACCGTTTCACCGCTAGTATCGGATCTTCTCACGCATTTTCCCCAACCACTCAATGTGGACGCTATGCGCGAGGGATGTAAGGTTTTTTGCGGCGAGCATGATTTTCTTAATTATCAATGTACGGGCACTGAAATAGAGAGCACTGTGCGTAAAATTATCTCATGTGATGTCGTTCGCTATCAGGCCAGTGGACATTGGGGCCACCTTATCCCGCAATACTACGTGCTGGAAGTGGTCGGAAACGGCTTTTTAAAGCAAATGGTGAGGCTCATGATGGGAGCTCTTTGGAATCTAGGTTTAGGAAAAATTTCACTGCAAGATTTGGAAAACTCACTTAAAGAAAATAATCCACTTCCAAGAAGACTTGGACCAACGGCCCCTCCTCAGGGATTGTATCTCAAAGAAGTTCATTACTAGGCAATTTAGAGGCCCATTTCATTGACATTTTCACTGGCGTTTAATACTTTGTTGGGACACTTTTTACAGAGGAAATGCCATGTCTTACACAGTTAAAAACGTTAACGGGTGCACGAAGAAATTAGAATTCAATTTCGCGACACTTGATCTATCAAAAGAAATCAAAGCTGCTGTTGTTCGCAAACAAGCTCAAACAAATATGAAAGGGTTCAGAAAAGGAAAAGCTCCACTTGCAATGGTTGAGCAATTCTACGGTCCTCAAATTGAATCAGATGCTCTTAACCAATTCGTACAAACTCAATTGTTCGAAGCTGTGAATAAAGAAAAACTGAAAACTGTTGGATACCCATCATTTGAAAACGTAAAGTACGAAGCAGGAAAAAGCGTGAGCTTCGATGCTGTTGTTGAAACATTTCCAGAAATCAAATTAGCTGATTACTCTTCTTACACTTTCAAAAAAGACAAAGCAGAAGTAACAGCTGAAGACATGGACAAATTAACTAAGAACTACCTTGGTTCAAAAGCGGAAATGACTGAAGTAACTGATGCTGGCGCAAAACTAGCTAAAGGTCACTTTGCTGTTTTCAATTTCGAAGGTGTTAAAGCTGACGGATCACGCCCAGAAAATATGAAAGGAAGCGAATACCTTCTTGAAATCGGATCTGGTCAGTTCATTCCAGGTTTTGAAGATGGAATGATCGGTCTTAAAAAAGGCGATAAGAAAAACATCGAACTTACTTTCCCAGCTGATTATCACGCAACTGATCTTCAAAACGCTAAAGTAACATTCGAAGTTGAGCTTCTTGAAATCAAAGAAAAGAAATACCCTCAATTGAACGATGAAATGGCAAAAGAATTCGGATACGAGTCTGTTGCTGACTTCAACGAAAAGAACAAGAAAAACCTTCTTGCTCAAAAAGAAAGACAAGCGAACGAAAAACTTCACCAAGAAATCCTTGAGAAGCTTGTAAAAGAAAACAAGTTCGACATTCCAGCTACACTTGTTCAAAACCAAGTAAAATATCTTCAAGAAGATCTTTCTAAAAACCTTAAAGCTCAAGGCTTCAACGATGCAATGGTTGAAGAATACTTCGAAAGATGGAAAGCTGATGTTAACACTAAGGCTGATTTCCAAGTAAGATCAGGTCTTGTTCTAGATCACCTAGCACAAGAATTTAAAATCGAAACTTCAGAGTCTGACTTCAACAAGAAAATTGAAGAAAGTGCAGCTCAAGCTGGAATCGATGTTGATACTGTAAAAAAATATTACTCTTCAAACGCACAAATCAAGAACAACTTGATGTACGCTATCCGCGAAGAAAAAACGTTCGAAGAACTAAAGAAAAAATTAAAACTTTCTTAATTGGTATTGGCTCCTTCGGGAGCCATTTTTTTTTCAGCAGGAAATTGATGAAAAATATTTTCACACTTCTAAGTTTACTGTTCTTGAATCAATTTGCGTTAGCAGCTCCAGTGGAAACTGCCGATTTTGGAATGATTGAAGAAATGTATTCAAAGGCCGATTACCCAACATTGGAATATCATGTTGAGTCCGCCATTCCTGGTCGTTGTTTACACAAGTTCGATAGTAAAAAACACAAGCCTAGCGCTATTCTTGTAAGTTTCGGTGAAAGTGGATTTGAAGTCGCTCCAATTGCACTTAAGAATCAGCCACTAGATTTTTTCGATGATATGACTTGGGCAGAAATTTTTGTACTCTTTCCAGAAGTAGCTTCTCAATTTTATGAAGTTAAATCGCATGATAATTTCAGCTTGATCCTCACTAGAAAAACACTCTTTGGCGTTGATCATGCTTTTTTAAGAGAGAATGCTAAGTTCTTCATCATGAAAACTTTTAAGAATGGAAAGTTTTATCGATTTTGTTACTATCAAAAAAATCATTAATAATTATTCAAAGGAATTAAAATGTTAAAAGTTCTACTCACTACTTTAGTATTATCTTCATCAGTTTTTGCTGCCGAAGAAGCACCAAAAAAAGCTGATCCTGTTTTCCAGGAAGCAGGTTATAACTTTGTTGGATTCACTCTTGGGGCTGCAAAACCAGTTGGATCAAACATCAGTGAAATCAGTGGACGTTTACTATATGGTGTTGAGTTCTCTCACGCTCTAGCAAATAACCTTTCAGTTGGAGCTTTCGTAGATAGACACGATGGTAAAGCATCAGAAGTTGTTGATGTTGATTTCGCAATCGTAAGAGTTGGTGGTCAGGCTTCTTTCAACCCAACTTACGATTCAATCGTTAGTTTAAAAGCAGGTATGGGATTTCTTTCATACTCAACAAAAATTGCAGGTGGTGGAGTTACCATTACACCTGATTCAAATCCATTCTTCGTAGCTCCAAGTGCGGGAATTATTTTTCCTGTAATGGATAAGATGCAATTAATCCCAAGTTTAGGATATGCATTATTTTTCGAAACGAGTGATGTAGAAGCTTTCCAGGTTATTGATGGATCGCTAACTCTTCGTTACCAATTCTAATTTTGATAAAAAAAAGGCCCGCTTGATGCGGGCCTTTTTTATGCCTTAAATTGAGCAATGTTTTCTTGTAAACTTCGAACCTTTTCGCCAAGCTCAGCTTCGTTTTGAATAACTTCCTGACGAACATTCTCTGGAGCATTCTTCATGAAATTTTCGTTTTTCAACTTTGCTTCGTATTTCTTGTAATCACCTAAAGTCTTGTTAAGTTCTTTCTCTAATCGAGAGACTTGTTCCTTTAGGTCAATAACGCCGTCTAGAGGTACGAATACTTCTGTGTGCGTGAGAATGTTAACAATCGATTTGTTAGGGCGGTTGAGCTCTTTACTGCCGACTTTCAACTCCTTCACACGAGCGAGCTCCTGGAAGTTAATTAAGTTTTGGCGATAGTATTGAACGAGTTCTTGGTTATCTGAGAAAAGTTCAACGCTCACTTCATCTTTAGGTTTTATGTTAACGCTTGCACGAAGGTTTCTGATACTTGTGACAACCTCGACAAACTTGTTCATTTGATCCTGGTCATCTTTGAACGTTAGAGCTGGATCATATTCAGGATACTCTTGAGCGATGAGCAGGTCTTCGTTGCTTTCTTTTAAGTGTGACCACAACTCTTCAGTGATGAAAGGAGTAATTGGGTGCAGTAATGCGAGCATTTTTCTAAAGACGAATTTTAGAACCGAAATTCTTTGTGCCTTAATATCAGCTTTATCGCCATTTAAAATGTTTTTTGAAAGCTCAATGAACCATGAACAGTATTTGTCGTAAACGAATGAATAAACCGCGGCACAGGCATCGTCATAACGATAAATTTCCAGAGACTCATTCATGATTTTTGCTGTTGTATTCAATTCAGATAAGATCCAGCGCTCATGGTGGTCGAGTTTCGCAACATCAGCAATTTTCGCTGAACCAGCATCTAGGTGAGGCTGAATAAAGCGATAGGCATTCCAAACTTTATTGATGAAGTTTCTGTATCCACCGATTCTTTCCGGATCCAAGTTGATGTTACGATTGTATCCAGCACCGCTAGCAAGAGCGAAACGGAAAGCATCTGTTCCGTATTGCTCGATCATATCAAATGGATCAATTCCGTTCCCCAGAGATTTACTCATTTTTCTTCCCAGCTTATCGCGAACGATAGCGTGGATATAAACATCTCTAAATGGAACTTTGTTTTGAGTTTTAAGCGACATCATCATCATGCGCGCAACCCAGAAGAAAATAATATCGAAACCAGTGATCAATACAGAGTTTGGAAAGAAAGTTTCAAATTTCTTTTCTTTCATAGCTTCAGCATTTGGCCAGCCAAGTGTCGACATTGGCCATAGTCCTGATGAAAACCATGTATCGAGTACATCTGGGTCTTGATGAACATTTTTTGATTTGCACGTTGGGCATTCTGTTTCATTGTGTTCGCTTGCCCATTGGTGTCCGTTATCACAATAGAAAACTGGGATTTGGTGGCCCCACCAAAGTTGGCGTGAAATACACCAGTCCTTCGGATCGCGAAGCCAAGAGAAATAAGTATTTTCCCATTCTCTTGGATAGAAAGTTGTTTTGTCTGTTTCAACAGCTTCAACCGCACGTTTGGCCATTTCAGTTACGTTAACAAACCATTGTTTTGAAATCATTGGTTCAATAACAACGCCTGATCTCTCTCCATGTCCGACAGGGTGAGTGTGAGGTTTTTTGTCGATAAGTAACCCGAGTTCATCTAATTTTTTTGAAACAACATTACGAGCAACTTTTGCAGCGAGACCTTTGAACTCCATTCCTTGTTCATTCATTGTTCCGTCTTTATTGAGAACGTTGATGATTGGAAGATTATGGCGTTTGCCGATTTCAAAGTCATTGAAGTCGTGACCTGGAGTTACTTTTAAACAGCCTGTTCCTTTTTCAAGATCAACATGTTCATCGCCAATGATTGGAACTTCACGGTTACAAAGTGGGATGATTGCTGTTTTTCCGATTAAGTGTTTGTAACGTTCATCTTCAGGATTAACGGCAACGGCGGTATCACCAAATAAAGTTTCTGGTCTTGTTGTTGCGACTTCCAGAAATTCATTCGAACCTTTGATCGCATACTTGATGTGATAAAAGTTGCCTTGAACGTCTTTATGGTCAACTTCCGCATCGGATACTGCTGATTGAAGAGCAGGGTCCCAGTTAACAATGTAATCACTTTGATAAATAAGTTTTTGATTATAGAGATCAGTAAAAAACTTTTTTACTGCTTGATTTGGAATGGGATCAAGAGTGAATGTTAAATAATCCCAATCACAGCTTGCGCCCATGGCACGTTGTTGATCGAGGATCGTGTTTCCATATTGTTCTTTCCACGCCCAAATTTTTTTAAGAAATTCTTCGCGAGTGAAATTGTGGCGAGTTTTCTTTTCAGATTCCCAAACCATTTTTTCAACTACAGATTGAGTGGAAATACCAGCGTGGTCTAGTCCTGGAAGGAAAAGAGCTTCGTAGCCTTTCATGCGCTTGAAGCGAATAAGCGAATCTTGTGTTGTTACATCAAGTGCATGACCAGCGTGCAGTTTACCTGTAACGTTTGGTGGAGGGACGATGATACAGTAAGCTTTGTTTGCTTTACCTTTTTTAGGCTTGAAGTATTTTCCTTGCTCCCAAGCTTTGTACCATTTTGATTCTACTTCTTGTGGAGAGTAGGTTGTTGCTAATTCTGTTTTCGTATTCATATTGTTTAAGCCTTAATAAATTTTAGAATGGATTGAACATCATCGATTTGAAATGGAAGCTGCTCTTTTGTGATTAAATTTTTAATTTGAATTTCGTTTTTCGACATTTCATCGCTGCCTAATAGAGTGACAAACTTCACACCTTTTTTTTCGGCAGTTGGAAAAACTTTTTTAAACTTAAGCGCTTCTAAACTCGTAACAACCTTCAATCCTTCCTGGCGAAGTTTTCTTGCAAGCTTTAGTGAAGACTCAAGTCCATTGTCTTCTTGATAAGTGATAAAAATATCATTTGTCGGTAATTCAAGATTCGGTAGAAGATTATGAACTTCTAAGAAATCTCTTAACGTCACATCACCAAGACCGAAACCCACGCCCGCCAATGGGTCCTCATTAAAAATTTGAAGCAAGTTTGCGTATGCACCACCACCGCAAAGGGCGCGACGATTGTCAGGATGTTTATCGAAGATCTCGAAAACAATTCCAGTATAATAATCCAGACCACGAACAATAGTTGGATCATAAGTGAGATATTCATTCACACCTGTCTTAATTGTTTGTGACACAAATTCGTTAAAGAGATCAGCTTTATCGGCTTGGCCATTTGATTTTAGGAATGCATCGACTTCGCTAAAAGTTTTTAACTTTAGGTAGCTGTAAAAAATAGATTCAGCATCGGATGACAATTGAACTTCCCCGACCATTTTCTTTAAAGCTTCATCATTAACTTTTTTTGCTTTATCAACAATTTTATAAAGACGATAAGCTTGCTCATCAGTTGTTTTCATCATTGTTTTAAAAACAGCATCTACGATAGCTCTGTCATTTATCAAAATTTCAAAATGTGATTTGTTGGCACCGTAATTTTCAAAAAGTTCAACTGCAACTTGAAGAATCTCAACTTCACCCATTCTTCCAGGTGCACCAAAGACATCGCAATTTAATTGCCAGTGCTCACGCACGCGACCTCTTTGAGGTTTTTCATATCTCATCAAGTTTGGAATCGAAAACCATCTTACAGGTTTACTTACTTCACGATGAACCTGGGCCACCATTCGTGCAAGTGTGGGAGTCATTTCTGGACGGATCGCCACGTTTCTTTCACCACGGTCAATGAATGAATAGATTTGTTCATTGATTAGTTCTTCACCAGATTTAGCTTTATAGAGTTCGACTTCTTCAAGCAAAGGGCCATCATATGATTCATATCCAAAACTTTCTGCAGTTTTCGTCATGACGGAAAAAAGATAATCACGGACTCGTTTATCCTTTGGAAAAAAATCTCTGGTTCCGCGATATGGCTGTTTGTTTAGACCCATAAAATGTCCTGGAAATGGAAGTCGTTACGAGGGAAAAGGGTATCATATTTAAGGCTAAAAGTCTTGCAACCAGTCCGCATCATTAGAAGGTTTCGGAAGGTTTTTGAGTCCTGCCGGAGTATTCTCAGAGTCCAACCAATTTTCTGAGCTTGGAAGGGGAAGTGTACTTGGATCAGCTTCTTCAACAGTGCTTAGAATTTCTTCAACGGTTTTATCTTTTGGCTGAGGTGGGGGCGTTTTTTTAACTTCAGGTGTCGATGTCTTAACGGCGAAAAATTTCAAATCTTTTGCATCAGTGATCGGCCCGGCCAATTCACCTCTATTTCCGTAGGACGCCAGTAATTGAAAGGAGTTTTCAATGTTGGCAAGGCATTCTTCCATAATTGGTACCATAATCGTGCGAAAAGTTTCTTTGAAATCATCAGCTTTTGGATTTAGTTTTTGAACCCAGCCAGCGATCAACTGATTTTTTTTAATTATTCGACGATACTTTGTGAGATCAGCGCCAGATGTATTTAACTGGAGGATGTATTCTTTGAAGAGAGAATTATCCACAAGCGCTTGTGCATCTTGGATTAGTGAATCAAGAAACCATTTAAAAAATGGATCGCTTGTTTTGGCCAAAGAATCTTTAAGAGTTTTAATTGAATTACCATCTATAGGCTGTCGGATGGATGATGAGCCTGCTTTAATAAGCGTGCGATAGATTTCTAGCTTACCAACTAAAAAAAGATCTTCCTTATTGAGAAGGCGAGCGTATCTATCAATAGAAAAAATCTTTGATTGAACACGATCATAAACGGCCTGATCATAAGTCATCAAACTTTTTAATAAAAAATTAATTTCGCTGGGTAATTCTTTAGATCCTTCAATAATCTTTTTTTCAGAAGGCGCGAGCACAACTTGGGTGTTACCGATGATCGGCAGAAGCAATGCTAATATGAGAATGCATGACTTCTTCATCATTGATCAGCACCTTCATCGATTTGTTTTATTGCTTCGTTAGCTCCACTAGGCGGCAAAGATTTTAATGCATCAACGTTTTTGAAATCTGCATTTCCTTTAACAATTAAATATCTTCCTTTATCAAGGATGAGGAGCGTTCCGTCCATGTTTATTAGGCTTGAAATTGATTTCAGATCGCTTAGCTGTTTGACTTCTTTTGAATTGAGATTCAAATCAGCGACGTCATAACTTGGAGAATCAGTTGTTCCAAAATTTTTAATAAAAGAAATGTTGTCACCTTCTAGTCCACAGACGATTTGGCCAATATCGTTGGCCGGTGAATTGTAAATCGACTCTCGTTTTTTAAAATCTGAAATAGGCAGTGATGATTTTGTTATTACACTTCCCTGATTAGAAAAATTTATACCAAAACTACCCAGGATAAGATTGTTTTTATGGCTACAAATTTCTAACTTTACCATTGGCCCTGATGCTTTAAATATAAGTTCACTCTTAGATGAACTTCTTTTGTATTCAAGTAATCCAGGTGCTCCATTCTCTCCAAGATCAGTATAGTAAATCGTGTTTTCATCACTCATCACTACTTTCGGGATAAAATAAGGATTTATTTTATTATTGAGCTTTATAGAAAACTTAAGTGCAGAGTTAACAGTGTGCTCAAAATAGATCGTACGAGAGTAGAAATTATAATACGATAACCACGAATCATTAGCGTGCAACTGAGGATTTGTACCTGGCCCCACTTCCTTCACTTGAGTATCGCCGTAATCGACAAGATAAATAGTTTCGTTAGCGCGAATTGAAATGAAACTATGGAAATTATGATTTTGGGTAATAGCTATTTTTTTTCGGGCTAAAGTACCGATTACTTCGTACTGAGTTCCAATCTGGCCCTTCAGCATTTCTGTTACTTTATAGTTGCTCGAAAACAACAGACTTCCTGATCTTTTTTGATAGTAAGTAAACTTACCACTATTACTAATATATCTTATATTGGATATAGCTTGCTTCGCGAGCAACTCAGGCAGGTCCATCTTGGCCCAAGCGAATGAACTATTTAAAAGAATAATAATGGCAGCACTAATTTTACTTTTTGATGCCATACAGAGTCCATGTATTGAGCGGATGCAGTTCTTGATATGCACTTACGCTGTTGTAAATGTTTGTCCACTGAATGAGTCGTGGAGTGTGAATATCATCAATTGATAATCGCGTGATGACAAAATTTTCACCGTTTCTTTTTGCGATGCCATCGATAATAAATGGTAGCGGCTGGCACTGATTGATTGATGATCGCTGAAACATTTCCGGTACCAAATCTTCAGCACAACCAATCCCGTGGACAATACCATTGGATAATTTATCTAATTGGAAGGTTAAACCAGTATAATTTCTGATAACTCTTTCTTGCGTTTTATAAACTTCATTTACGAGATTAGTAAAAGCATAACGTTCATTCATGAATGCGGTTGGAAAATAATCGAAAGATGTTTTACCTATGAATTTAATATCTGTTTGATGCTGTTCTTCCCAAATAACTTTCTTATCACAAGACAGTGTCGTACAAGTATCAGCATTATAAACGATGAAACAACCATACTTAAATTCAGAGCGAAGTGGGTTGTAGGTTTTTGAATCGACTATTCTGCAAGTCGTTTTAGCGGGAGCACCTTTCTGACGATAGAGAATTTTTGCTATAACCTGATCTTCACTTAGAGGTTCATTTTCTCTTTTGCCTGGAATGTAAGGAGTGCACGTCTCTTTATTATCCACTCTGTTTAAGTAACAAACTTTCAACGGCCATCCGGCTTCGTATTTAATATCGAGATTTAAACGTGCGAAAGTGTAGTTAGTTTCACTGGCACACGAATCACGAGTGCTAATCATTTTTCTAGGAGCAAAATGATTTATAATTCTGTGAACATTTGTTATAGCTTCATTATCAATTGCGCCCGGACAATCATGATAATCCGTCATTAATTTAGAATTATTCAACGCTAAAGAAATATTACTGCAACTTTGTAAAGGGAAGTTAGACGGGAATTCGCTTGTTCCCTTTGCTTCACAGAATTTATCATCGGCCGCAAGTCTTGCAGCACAGTTTTTTAAATCAGCTTCGCTAAGTCCCGCGGGCTGTTTAAGCATATCAATACATTTATAGGCAATTTTGTAGGCCGGCAGTTCAGAGTTACTTATTCTGCTCCAGGCATCGTTCTTCATGTAGTGTGAGCAAAACTCTTCAGAGGAAGTTAGTGAGCTGCAAAGATTATCCAAATAAGTTCTTTGAAGAGTTGAAACACGTTCTTTATAAAAATCCGCCTGACGTTTGATGGGCGAACGTTTCATGATCTGTTGGATTCGGCATAAATACGGCGTATATGAATTTTCAAACCACTCTTTATGGACAATAGAACACTGCTCTTTTGTTTTAGGTATTGTGAAACGGATGCCTTCAATTGTCTTGATGGCATTAGTTTCATTAAAGAGAATTGAAAACTCTCTATTGTTCAAACATTTCTGCTTATAGATTTGTTCAAAAAAGTTTTGGCGAGGAACTGCTGCCGATTCGATTTTTCCATTCGATTTGTATTCAATGAGAATATTTTCGGGATTACCTTCTGATGTTTTAAGTAGATTGTTTTCCAAAATAGAAAGAAAGCGACACTCATCTTTATTACTCAATCGCAAAAACTCCTCATCTGAATTTATGATGAGGTTCTTCATGAAGTCGGGTGCTATCTTAACTTCTTGAAGCGCACTGATATCGCTGATGATATTGAGATTGGATTGAATGCGCGAATTGCTTTTTTGATATTGATCTTTGCTGAGCTCAGATAATCTTTCAAAGCTTTCAATGATGCCGGGAGGACTTACTTTAGAGTCTTGTGAAAGAGCTCCACCGGAAAAACCGATGGAGCTTATAATCAGCAGTTTGCTAAAGAACTGATTTGGCCAAAATAGATGCGATGTCTTCAACTTCAAGGTTTTCCGTTTCCTTTACGTGAGCTTTAGACGAGTTGAAGTTAATCATACAATAAGAACATGCAGTAGCCAATTTGTTTACTTCTTTCTCACCGATGTCTTTTAGGCGGTTATTCGCAATATGTTCTCCTTCTGGAAGTTCATACCACATATTTCCACCGCCCATTCCACAACAAAGAGCTTTATCTTTACTGCGTTCCATTTCCTTAACTTTCAGACCTTGAATTGAATTCAAGATCGCTCTTGGAGCATTATATTGACCATGGTGACGGCCTAAATAACATGGATCGTGGAAAGTTAACTCTTCATTAATTTCTTTTTCAGGTAGAAGTTTTCCTTGATCGATGAGTTCCGCTAAAAGTTCAGTATGGTGAACAGTTTCGAAAGTTCCATCTTCAAATTTGGCGTATTCTTTTCCGATCGTGTGAAGGCAGTGTGGACAGTGAGTGACAACTTTTCCAAAGTCATATTGCCTCATGTTCGCGATGTTTTCGATGGCGATTTCATAGAAAGAGTATTCGTCACCAAAACGTCTGATAGGATCACCGTTACATTTTTCAGTTTTACCCATGACTGCGAAGCTGACTCCAGCTTTCTTAAGCATGGCGACTGTATCTTTTACTACTTTTTGATTTGAACCATCGTATGAACCAGCACAACCAACGTAATATAGATAATCAACTTTCTTACCAGCTTCAATGACCGGAATATTTAATCCATCGGCCCACTTGAAACGGTCTTGTTGCGAAATCCCCCAAGGGTTACCTTGATTTTTAATTTTGTTTACAGCATCGGCTGCTGCAGGAGGAATATCACCAAGAGTTAGGGCCTTATATCTTTTAGCTTCCATGATGATATTAACGTGTTCGATGTTTGCAGGACATTCTTCCATACATGCACCACAAGTCGTACATGCATCAAGCTCATTCGATGCAAATAGAGGATTCTCTCCCCAAAGTTCAGCATCGGCTTGTCCTTTAGCCTGAGTTTCAAAAGCAAAGTCACGAGTTTTAGTGATGATTGTTTTTGGATCTAGGATTTTTCCAGCTAAATTTGCAGGACATACTTGAGTACAACGTCCGCATTCAACACAAGTAAGCAGATCGAGATTATTTTTTAAAGTAAGCTCAGAAAGTTTCCCGAGACCGAATGTCTCTGCGTTTTCATTCTCAAAGTTCATTGGATTGAGAACGGCTCCTCTTCTCACTGGGGTAACAAGAGAAGCAAATGGCAGCATGAAAATGTGTGAAAACTTCGACCATCCAATAGATCCTACGAAGAACATCGTATTGGCCATGTGTAGAAACCACAGAGTGCGGTAACTGTATGCCATTGTCATATCGTTCAACCCAAGTTTTCCAAATAGGAGAGCGAGCCCCCAGCCAATTGGAGCCCACTGAGCTTCACCTGATGGCATCCCATTTCCAAGAATTCTTAATCCTTCAATGAGGTAACCAATAACGACGAGTGAGACGAGCATACCGTACATGAACATTTCTTGTTTCGGTTTTGTCGCTGATAGATATTTTGGATTTTCAACATAACGTCTTTTATAAGCTAGAGCTAATCCGGCTAAAATCATCAGACCAGCGATATCAGCAAGGAATGAAATCACAATGTAAGTTGTTCCTTGAAAAACCTTGAATGGTGTATCGTAATGAATCGCAACTAAGTCTGTAGCAATCCAAAGAATCAAGAAACCGTAAAAGATGAGCCCATGAAAAAAACCAACGCGTAAAAATCTTTTAACTTTGCCCGCGAGTAAAGCAGTGTAAAAAAATCTTCCCCACTGAAGTTTTTCCGGCATCAGTCCTTCAAGTTTTTCAACTCCACCACCACGAGTAATGAATTTGATCTTTTGATAAAAACCTGCGACTAAAAATCCCAAGCTCACCATGAGCGATGCATACATGATGATCTTAAACGAATAGGGAATATTCCACATAACTTCCCTAGTGGCGAGTGTTGCAACATCTCCCATAAATTCTCCTCAAAAAATACTAAAGTGATAAGCTCGGTTACTAACGAATAAACTACCTAAAGAATAAAGGAGTTTGGTAAAGAATTAAATGAGAAATTTGTCGGTTTCGGGCATAATATTGAATGTCCTTAACGTAATGCTGGATAATTGATGATTAAAAAAATCTACTTGCTCTCAGTCTTCTTATTCTTAGGATGTGCCCGAGTTCAAACACTCAACATGGAACCTCATCTTTATTCGCAACGTCCGCAAAAAATTCTCTGGATTCAGATTGCTGGTTTCACCGAAGAACATATTCCACTCTTAAAATTTAATACTGCAGATACAAATAATGCGACTTCATTTGAAGGAAGTCATTGTTTGGGGAAAATGTGGAATTTCAATCTCTATGAACTTCGCCCAAACGCTAGAAACAGTTTTATGTCACAAATGACAGGTTCGAAAAATATTAAATCGACATGTGAGGACTATGATCGTCCGGCCGTATGGACTGTGCTGAGCGGATTAAACTACTCCGCATCCATATTGGAAAATGCTGCTGATGCAACTCAAACTCTGGAAGCTGCATTGGCCTGCGAAGCCAATAAGATGATTGACTTGAAGACAATGCGCTTCTGGAAAATGGGCTCTAATGCACCCACAACCGACAATACGAAATCTTTTCATTACCAAGATCCTCCAGCTCAACAGCAGGAGAGTTTGAAACCGGGACTTTACTTTGATCGATCTTGTCAGAAGGGAATTTGCTTTTCGAGTCTCTCGAATAATTTTAAATCTCTCTGGTCATTAATGAACAAAGAATCACCGACGAATATTTTTATCGTACGTGATTTTAATTTTATGAATGCACTTAAGAAGAAAGATATTTCTTATGCAAAAGAGTCCTTACAGGAAATTGATAGAATACTTTCCTGGGTGAAAAAAGAAAGTAACAATCAGGCGCTCATCATTGTTTCCGGAGCGGAATCAATTCATCTTGATTTTCCTTCACAAGGCAAAGAATGGGCGGAATTTGAAAGATCTGGAAAAAATGTAAGTTTTAATAAGTCGACTCTTATGTCACCAGTGCTTGCTTATGGTGCCATGGCGGAAAATTTTTGCGGTCTCTATGATGAAAGTGAGATGTTTAAACGAATTATTCATCGTCCTGAAAGAAAAAGATTTAATTGGGATTATATCAATCCGTTTTAGAACTCTGTACGCATGAATAAATAACTTGTATTGCAGTAATCGCACTTAGTTTCGATGTGTTTTTCTCCCGGCTCGAATACATTGTCGATACCGTGAGATCCAATCAGCGAATTTAAACCTTGTAGCATTCTTTCGCGCGAACAAGTACATTTGAAAGATATTTCTTTAGTTCCTAGAAAGAGCAGACCAATACTTTCAAAATGCTTTTGGATTTCTGAGTATTCAGCAGTAGCTTTGGCATATAATGCTTCAAGATGCTGATCTATTTTATTCCAATAATCGTGAACATTGAGTTTGTAATTCGTTTCAACTTTGTTGATGTTAATTTCCGGCAACTTCATGATCATGACACTCTGATCAGTTGTATCGCTTAACTTAACTTCACTTTTAACCTGGTAAGACTCAGCAAAGATCTTATTGATAACTTGTTCAAAGTTTATGTTATCAAGATTGATGATCGAAGTGTATGGAGTATGTTCATTCGGAAATGTCTTAACGACACGGCACTTGCCTGAAATTTTTTCGGGGAATTGCTTGAAGGTTTCAGGCAGAAGGAGAGTTCGCATCTGGCCTTGCTCTGACATTTCAATCTTCAAACGAAAATAGGGGTCTTCTGAATCGAGATATACCCCGAGACCTTCCTCAGGTTTTAGAAAAGAAATCATCAACTGAATTGATAAAATAGCATTTCTAAAATATTGAAAACCGTCACCCTGAACAGAGTGAATAACAGCTAAATTTTGTATGAGTTTCTGCCCTTCAAGAAAATGAAGAGTGAAACCTTCTTTTTGATCAATAAAACTATACAATCGACTTTCTGGAAGCATAAGATAAATTTATCAGAAAACATTGATTTTGTCTTGGAGAAAAGCGTTGTGCTTGAAGTGGTTTACTACCAATCAAACGAAGATTTGTTCGACAAAATCGACATCTCTAAAAGCTTAATAATTGCCCCAAGTCCACTGATCGCCGACAACCTCCGAAGTGTGTCCCCGGAAGCAAACGTTCTGACCATTTCCAAATGGTCTTCTGATCAGCTTTCAAAAACCAAAAAACAAAGAATTAGAAAATCTGAATTAATGTTAAGACTTTCTGCTGTCTGGAAACATTATTTTCCGGAAGGTAAAGCGCAGACTTTTCGGGAGGATTTCGAGCTTTTCACAGAGCTTCGAGCGTTCACTTTAAATTTAGAACTCCTTGCCGAGTTTTTCAAAGAGTTATCTGCCGAGACCGTGAGGGCGATGCTTATTTTTTGGACTTACGTTGATCAGGAAAATTTAATTGATGAACATAAAAGTTATTTTGAAACATCACAGGTTGATCAAGAACGGGATTTAGTTTTTATCGGTTTTAAACATTTAAGTGGTGTTCAAATCGACATGTTAAAAAAGTTAAGCGAGCAGGTCACTGTTCAAGTCTCATTTCCACATATGGTCTTAAATGATGTTCAGACCTATGATTGGATTAATTGGCTTGATAACAATCCACCCACTGAAATTAAATCATTTAAAAATTGTAAATTGAGCACAGTTCTACTTCCTAAAGGTAAGGCCAATAAGGTTATTCAAGAACATTTAAGAAATAAAAATAAAGAAATTGTTTTTGCTACAAAAACGGCTGAGTTTTTGAATGTACAAGAAGTCTTTAATGGAAATTCATTCTTTAAAACTTCAGAAGATTTGTTTTACTCTGCTCGAAAAAATTTATTTTCGAAACTTTCAGGACTCAAATTAAATCAAGAAGAATTGAAGACAAAATTGGATGAATTTTCTATTGAGGCCATGAAAAGTGGTGATTACCGACTGTTGAAAACGATTCAATTGCTCATCAGTAAATATACTCTTTACGCCGAAGTAAGCGATAGTTTTGACTCTTTCGCATTTGATATTTTGGAAGAGATAGTTGCCTTGGATTCACCTCGCAGTTCATTTGTTTCTCTGGAAAAAAATCATAGCAATCAAATTGCTGATGTTAATGGACTTTCCTTCAATCAAATTGAAAATCTTTGTCTTGTTGTAAGAGAAGGGTTGGGAAGTTTGAAGTCGGGAGAAAAAATTCTTTCCGAAGCAATGGCAAAAGCTCTTAGGGCCATTGGTCCCATTAAAAGATCCGGTCTTGATTATTTGTTTGTAAAGAATGACATCATTAATGCTTTATCTCGACCTCATTCAAGTTTACTCATTGAAGAATCGTTTCTGCACAGTGATCTTGTCTGGCGTGATATTCTGAAACACTTCGATTTAGATTTCGGTGAGGGCCTTTATGAAAGTTCTCTCCATAAAGCGAAGGATCATTTCTCACACAAAATGAAAAAAGGTCCATTCCCGTTTTCGCATTATTCAGCTTCGAGCTTGCAATCGTATATGGATTGCCCTCGTAAGTTTTATTATTCATTCATTGAATCGCTTGAACATCGCCCTGATATTTCGATGTCGATGGGAGCGGATGAGTTAGGTAAAATTGAACACGCGGTAATTGAAAAATATTTCAAAGAAAACCCCTTATTAGGTGAAGAGATTAATCTCGTTAGCCACTATACGATATGTGAAAGTCTCTTTCAGGCTAGATTAACGGAAGGTCATTATGATCTAAGTGCAAGTGATAAAGCTAAATACTTCAATGAAGTTTTGCATTTTTCACTTAATGGTCTACTTTTCTTGAAAGAATTTTGTGCTGATAATAAAGCCATTTCAATTAATTTTGAAATTCCCTTCAAAGTAGATGACTTAAAGATTAAGGGTTCGATAGATTGTTTAATTGAGATGCCAGATGGATCTCAAGCACTCTTTGATTTCAAGCGATCTTCGGCAGCGGTTGGATCTAAAACTGATTTCTTAAACTTACGAAAAATCCAGCTCTGGATTTACCTGGTCGCTCTTAATAATGCAAATAAAAACATTTCAGCATTCGGTTATATCAACCTGAGCGATTTGAATGATCAAAACGTGATTTTCCAAGGAACAAAAGCATCTGATCTTATCACATCTCAAATTAATTCTTCTAAAGATACAATTTTGAAATTTGTTACGGAAGCTCAGACATGCACGACCTTTAATGCAAAACCTGTAGATGATAAAGCCTGTCGTTACTGTGCCATTCAATTGTACTGTCATAAAGGAGTGGAGATATGAGTTCTGTTCGCACTCCTAATGAAGAGCAATTAATTGGCATTAATCACGATGGTGGAAAAATTTTATCTGCGGGGGCCGGTTCAGGAAAAACGTTTGTCATTATAGAACACATCATTTCCAAATTAGAAAAACTGAAAACGGAAATTCCTAAACATGAATGGGACCTTGCACTCCCAACAAAAATGTCGCGAATTGTGTTAATGACTTTTACAAAAAAAGCGGCCGGCGAAATGTCAATCCGCCTTCTTACGAGAGTAGAAGGATTGTGCCAAAATGAAAAAGACCAAGCCTTTTGGATCCTTGTTCAAAAATACTTATCATTTATCAGCGTTACGACAATTTCATCATTCTGCCATAGTTTGATTTCCCAAGGCTTTGTGAAAGAGATTGGTTCAACTGTTGAAGTCGTTTCAAACGTTGAGTACAAAAATAAAATTACCCAACTTTTTAACGGTTGGTACGAACAATACGAACAAGACCTGCAGCAAGTTTTCAAGGCAAATTCAAATGCCTTGATTAAGGCCATGTTAAACGTATTTACATCACCAGAACTCAGGTTACTTTGGAAAGACGGAAAAGAGATAACTTCATTAGAAAATGAGTTGGCGCCATTTATTGATGAAATGTTGATCGTTAAGCAACTCAACAACATCGACTTAAATCTTAATTTTTCTTATGAAAAAAAAGATGAAGATAAAGCGTGGTTCATTTTTCTAAGTCGACTAAGCCAATTGTGGGTTCAAGAAGGTTCATTAAATCCCACAAATATTCAAACTTATCTTAAGTTCTCTCGCGATTGCGGGCGTCTCCCTTCGTCCGTTAAAACAATGAGCGAAGAAGTAAAAAGCCATTTAGAAACAGCTAAAGAATTTATAAAATTTTTAAGGGATATAGATGAAGATGTAACGAACTTAATCGAAAATTTTTCAATTTTTAAACAATGGTCCCATACATTTTCAGAAGTCTTTCAGTATATTGATCGCAATTATCTTTTTGTACCAGGTTTCTCATTTGCAGATTTAGAATATTTTGTTTGTCTGGCCATGAGAGACGAAGAGATTGCAAAAAAAGTTAGAGAGCAATATCACTATTTTATTGTCGATGAGTTTCAGGATACTTCAACTGTTCAATATGAAATTCTAAAAAATCTTATTGGGGACTCAAAAGAAAAGCTCTTTTGTGTTGGAGATAGAAAGCAGGCCATCTATGGATTCCGTGGAGGTGAACTGCAAGTTTTCACTCAATGTTCTCACCTGTTAGGTGAAGAAAATAATCTTTTTCTCCGAAATAACTTTCGTTCATTTGGTAATGTGATCAATTTTAATAATTCGTTTTTCGAAAACATTTTCCCGCTCGGAATTAAGTTTGAAGGATTTGATCGATATAGCGTTCAGATGGAAAAACAAACTGTGCCCACTCACTCATTAGAAAAAGGGGATATTAAATCACGCTTAGTAGAAGTTAATGATCATCCAGACATTAATCTTGATATAGTTGAGGCTCATGCCTTGATTGAAGTTTTGGAAAATGATCTGAAAGATAATGAAGATATCAAATCCATCTGTATACTCTACCGTAAACTTCGACCAAGTTCTTATCTGTTGGAACTTTTAGCTGAAAAGAAATTCACCTATAATGCACAAATTAAAATTGCGTATGATGAAGATCCGTTAATAAACTTATTTTTACTTCTTATTGAAGTCCAACTCAATCAAAGCAATGATAAAAAATTAGCGGCAGTAAAATTTCTGATTCAAACACATCTTGAAGTTTTACAGATCAATCAGAAAGTTGAAACCATTTGCGAGCAATTTCTGGGTGATTGTCAAATTATCGGATTGAGACTTGCTTTTCACAAACTCGTTTTCAGTTGTGGTTTAAATAATTCACTCTATGCTCAGAACAGCAAACTTATCGATTCAATCTGTAAAGTTTGTCAGGATAATCCGAGAGCTGTCTTTCTTATGATTAGTCTGGAAGGTGATGAGCAGTATTCAATGGAGTCCATTAATCTCGGACAAACAAAACAAATTACCATAATGTCCGCCCATGCATCGAAAGGGCTTGAATTCGATGCTGTACTCTTGGCAGGAGTTCATTCGAATGGATCTCAAATGGGTAAAACTGAAACTGTAGGGAAGCTTCCTAAAAGTTTCAGATGGAAAAAAGCTTATAATCAAAAAACATTTTTCAAATCTCCAGCTTATTATTTAGAAGCAGAATTAGATAAAGCGAAGGATTTCTCTGAAAGCAAGCGTCTTCTTTATGTCGCGTGTACAAGGGCCATAAAATATCTTGGTTGGGCCGATATTAATATCCTTAAAGATGGTGAAAGAATTCAGCAAGGTGACAATTCAAATCATTGGATCAAGGCACTGCGGCTTGGAAATATCCCTTCATTGCCAATGTCTTTTA
The DNA here is from genome assembly GCA_946480715.1 of uncultured Bacteriovorax sp. Next base: position 31,594 of record CAMLKK010000014.1, read on the forward strand.
CGTATCGTTCAGACTTAGAAAGCAAAGAAGTTTCAATGATGCTCAAAGATGATATGGGATTAAATCGTTTAGAAAAAATGCCGTCTCTAGGGGTTTTCGCTGAGACGTCTGTTACGAGACTCGCTAGCATTGTTCAATGTCCGTTTAAATTTTATTTAAGTAATATATGTAAACTAGAGCCACAATTAAAAATTCCTGCTTTTGAATTCGAAGAAGATGAAGAAGAAGTTTTTTATTCTTCTAAGAAGAGGGGTATTGAAGTTCATGCTTGGTTATCAGACTTAATCACAAAAAATAAAATTTTAGATAACTACAAGGGACCAGATCGGGACAAAATTTTCTGGGCCCTGCAAGAAGCTCAAATTTATTCTAATTATAAAGTAATCAGTGAAAAACTTATAAAGTTCTCGCTTTTTGGACAGATGATTTCAGGAACTCCAGACTTAGTTTTTGATAGTGAAAATGAGATCGTTGTATGGGACTTCAAGACTGGCGCAAGAAGTATTGAAAACGAAGAGCACTATTGGTTTCAGGTTTTATGCTATGGCCATGCGTACGCTAATCTCAAGCAATTTGCTCCGGAAAAAATGATCACTCTGTCCCTTCTCTATATAGATGAAAAACAGATGATCACACGACGAATCAGCTTTGAAGAAATCACATCAACTCTCTTCGAGAAATGGTCAAAGACTGAGCGCCTATATCAAGTTAATAAAGACCATTGTTCACATTGTGAGTACTCATCAGTTTGCCACCTGAATGCAACTTCATCCTCTTAGTTGCGGGCCATCCAACCTGTGTTAAAATTGTATACAAAATCTAAGCCTCAGGGTTAGCGACATTTTTAAAGCAGGATGCGTATGAAATCAAAACTTTTGGTCCTTTTCCTTTCACTCCTTATTTCACTTCCAAGTATCGCTAGTGAAAAAGACATTTATGAATTCTCTTGGTTAGATCCGGACAAAGAAGTTTATGTTCTTCAAAATAGAAAATACCGTAAAGCAGGCAATCTGCACGTAAACGTTGGTGGAGGTATTACTACTTCTGGAGCATTTGTTGATTCAACTGCAATTCAGGGAAGAGTTGGTTATTTCTTCACAGAAGATTTTGGTTTCGAAGGTCTATATTCAAAAAATTCTGGTAAAGAAAATGAAACTGCTAAAGGAGTTAGAGCTGCCAATGGTGGTGGTACAGGTACAACTCCTTTTAGAAGAATTGTCGACAGCTATTATGGAGCGATGATTCTTTGGTCTCCTTTTTACAGCAAGATCAATACATTCAACAGCATCGTTTATATGGATTGGATTTTTGGTCTTGGTTACGCTTCTCTTAAGGAGAGCAATAACAAACTTAGAATACAATCGGGTCCAGCATTTGAAGGGGTAGAAACGGTTGAATCTCACAGCGGTATCTTATGGTCAGCAGGTCTTAAGTTTTACATCAACGAATCTTTCAGTGTTCGCACAGATTTAACAGCAGTTCATTTTAGTGCTGACAATATCTCAACAGCGGGATCGACTTATAAATCAAATTACGATGCAACTGTTTCGTTAGGTTTCACTTTCTAAAAAGAAGACCATAAGAAGGGTAGTCATGAAAAAGACAATATTAAGTTTAGTAGCTCTGAGCTCAATTTTTACGGCCGAAGCTTCTATCAATAACGCTAGAAAAATTCATCAGAGTGGAGATAAAAATAAATATCCACAGATGGTTTCAGAACTTATAAAAGATCGCATGTATTTCAGTTCTATTCCTTTCATTAAGGAATATCTTTCAACAACAGGTCGAGTGAACGATGCTGCCGTTGATAGAGTTTTAGATGAATTGATTACTGAAGTAGGTGTTAAGCAATTTGAAGTTTTACCTACAAATATCTTGGAAAAATCAAATGCTCCAACGATACGCTATATCTTAGCTAGAAAGGCCTTCAGACAAGGAAAGTACGATTTAGCTTTGAAACATCTTGGAAATAAGATTGAAGACTGGCATCCTGTCAAACCTTTCACATTGCTTCTGGAAGGAAGTACGTATGCTGTTTCGAAGCGAGAAGATCAGGCCATTCGTGCTTTCAAAGAATGTATTGATGTTTCAAATTCTCAAATTGGCAAAGCTGAGAATAAAGATAGAATTAGACAATTAAGCATCACGCGTGATTATTGTGTGGTGGGAATTTCTAGAGCTCAGTTCTCTTCTCAAAAGTATGAATTGGCGCATTCAAGTTATTTGGATCTTCCGAAGTCTTCGTACATCTGGCCAGAAATTCTGTTTGAAGAAGCCTGGAATAGTTTTTATCTGAAAGACTACAACAGAACGTTAGGGAAGCTTGTTACCTACAAAGCTCCAGTTTTCAACTACATCTTCAACCCTGAAATTGAAGTTCTAAAAGCTCTTTCTTATATGGAACTTTGTTTGTGGGAAGATTCAAAAAATACAGTTGAAAGCTTTTACTCTAAGTACGAAAAAGAAAATCAAGGTTTCAAATCGTTTATTGATTCTCTTGGAAAAGATTATCGTCAGTATTACCTCCTCGTTAAAGAAAGACAGGATGGTAAGTTTAAAGACAATCCAATTCTGAGCACTGCGCTTTCTTCAATTGGAAGAGATCCGGCTTACCTTGAATTGTATAATTCATTCAACGCTGGAAGAGATGAGATTGAAAGACTTAAAAATTTACCGAATGATGGTCTTAAAGCAGCTCTTAATGAAAATTTAAGAGAAGCTCTAAGTCTTCAACGTAATTTGATTGGAAGTTATATTCGCGGACAACTTCAATTGAATGCCGCTCAAATTGTTAGAGCATTCGAAGACATGAGTTACATAAAACTTGAAGTTCTCTCAAAGAGAAAAACGGAGCTCTATGAAGATGTATCATTGAGAGATTCAGGGCGTGCTCGCGGTGATATTGCACATTTAAGAAGAACAGATAAACAGTATTTCTGGAATTTTAACGGCGAATTTTGGGCCGATGAACTTGGTGATTACGTTTTCTCACTCAAATCGGAATGTAAGTAATATATGAAAAGAAAAAGTGTTTTAACTGCAATGATGGCAGTTTTAATGACAGGAACGTCTCTAAACTTCGAAGCTCGTGCTGATGTTGAACAACGTCGGGCAGAACTCATTAAGGTTCTTGATGAAGAGCTTAGAGAAGTAACAAGATTGAACAAACAAATCGGTGCACAAAGACCAGATTTGATGCTCAGAATGGCGCAAGTTCTTCTTGAGAAGGCCCGGTTGTTAAAAGATCAGGAGAATCAAAAGTATCTTGAAGTTCCTGCTGATAAAAGATCACAAATGGATAAAGAAGAATTCTTCAAGGATTCTCGCCGCTATTTTGATCAAGCACAAAAGACAGTTCTTGTTCTTCTTAAAAAATTTAAAAACTTTGATGAGAAGGGCGACGCTTATTACATTCTTGCTTACAACGCCAAAGAACTAAAACAAGACGAACAATCACGCAAATATTTTCAAATGGCGCTGGATTCTTCAAGAAGAGATTCTGTCATTGCTGATAAATCCAGAATTGCTCTCGCCGAAATCTATTTTAATAAAGGCTCATTTGATAAATCACTTGCGCTCTATGAAGCAGCTTTAAAGAATAAACGCGATAAGTGGTGGACGAAAGACGCTTTCAATCTCGCATGGTCATATTTCAAAATGGGCCAATACGATAAATCAATTTCTGTAATGAATGAAGCTTACGAGTTATCGAAAAATCCAAAATTTATCGATATGTCGAGCAGTATCGAAAGAGATTTAGCCTTCTTTTATACAGAAGCAGGAAGATCGCAAGATGCTATCAACTTCTATAAGAAAAACGGGAAAAGTGTTTCAGAAGTCATGTTGAAAGTCGGTCGTTACTTAAAAAAGCAAGGCAAGTTTTCTGCTGCTGAAAAAACTTTGAGTGATGGTCTCCAATATAAAACGAATGAAAAAGAAGAAGTGGAATTTAATGTTGAACTTTTGAGCTTGTATGAAAAATTCGGACGCGATCAAAAGCACCTGGAAGCTTGTAAAGCGCTTGCTCAGCAATTCTCAAAAGGATCACTAAATGCTGATCAAATCGAGCAATTGCGTTTTAATGCTCAGAAAATGTCTGCCATCATTCAACAGCAATTAGTGGCTAAAACTTACGAAGGACAACCTGAAATTCGCGATCGTAAAGCTGAAGCAGCTAATGATTATTTCATGATTGATGCACTTGTTACTCCGGATAAGGCACAGGTACCTTACTTCCATGCAGGCGAAACTTATTTTGCAATCGGAAAGTTTGATAAAGCAGTTCCTTTCTATGCGGAATCTATTAAGCGCGCACAAAAAAACAATGACAAGAAAACCGAGAATGCCGCTTCAAACGCACTCATGGTTTCCCTTGGAAAAAATGTAAGCAAAGGTACAGTTGATACTTATCTTGTTCCAGCTTACGAAGGATATCTGTCAGTTGATCCACAAGGCGAGAAGTCGAATGTTATTTATCAACGTCTCTTTTCTGCGCACATGGAAAAGAAAAACGTAACGGCCGCTGAAAAAGTATTGCTCGATTATAAGAAAGCATTCCCAGCGCAAAACGATACACAAGAAAAAATGCTGGCGCAGGTGATGGACTACCACAAAGACAAGGGTGATAAAGCATCACTTGCGAAATGGGTAAGTCGTATAGAAGCTCAAGAATTCAAAGTAAGTCCAGAATATGCAAGTAAAGTAAAAACGCTGGTTCTTGGCATGCAGTTCGAGAGCGTAGAGCAAGCAAGTTTAAAAGGCGATAAACGTGGAGCCTTGAAGGGTTATCTTCAAATTTACAAATCACCAGAAACGGACAAAGAAGCTAAGAAGACAGCTGCTTACAATATTGCTGTTCTTTTTCATGAAACAGGTGAATGGAAACAAATGTATGGATGGGCCGATCGTGCAGTCGTCATGATGAGTCCGGAAGACCTCGTTAAGTTTGAGAAAGATTTCATTCTCTTTTCAACAGATTTGTTTCAGCGTCGTCAATTCCCAGAATCAGCGGCATTAAGTGAAAAAATCTTTGATAAGATTTGCCAGACATCATCTAAAAATAAAAAAATCTTTTTTAAAAATGCGAATGTTATTTATTTAGCAGACAAACAATTTGATCGCAGTTTAGCTCTTCTCAACAAAGCGCCAAAGTGTGCTGTCGGGAATGAGCTGGTTCTTCCTGGATATCTTGACCACCTTAACGAACTTGCAGCTTCTAATAAGTGGGGATCTTTTAACGAAGTTATCCGCAACCTTGAAGCATCTAAAGAGATGTGGCCACAACTCATTTATCCATCAAGCCTGCTAGCTAACGAACTTGAGAGCATTGGACGCGTTGATGATGCAAAAAAAGTTCGCACGAAAATGCTGACATATTTTGAAACATCTAAAAAACAGAAACTGGATCTACCACTTGAAGCTTTAGATGCCATTTCATTGGTTCGCTTGTCTGCGCTTGAGCAAGAGCTTGTGAAATTTAACGGCTTAACACTCAAGTTCCCAGAAGCTGAATACAACAAAACTCTGAAGCAAAAATTTACAATGTTGGATAAGATCACGACTGAAGCCGTTTCAATTGCGGAGTTGGGATCAGGAATCGGTATTGTGCGAGCATACCGCTATCTGGTGGAAGGTCACGAAAATCTAAGAGATGAAGTTTTAAGATTTACACCGGAAGGTAAATCCCCAGAGTACGTAAAATCATTCAAGGGGAGCATGGAAAAGTTAGTTGCTCCAATTGATAAGCAGGCGAGAGATTTTAGAGAGACGGCCATTCAAAAAATCGAGAAAGAGAACATTCTTTCACCAGATAATGGCTGGTTCTTAGTTAAAAATGAATTTAACTTTATCCCAGAATACAATAATGATTCAGCTACGATGATCATGGATAAAGCAGGTGCTAAATGAAAAAATTATTTTTAGTTTTAATTCTTGCGAGCGCATGTTCTTCACAACCGGTTTCAACGAAAAGAACAGTAGCGAACGATCCTATTAAAGAAGAAGACTTTTCATGGGTTGAGCAACTTGATTTCGATAAAAAAACTGAAGAGAAGTATCGTTCAGAGAAGGACGTTTTTACTGCGACTTCAACTGAAGAAGCGAATCATGCTTTAGTGAAAGAGTCATTATCAACACTATCTGATGCTAGACTAGAAGAGACGCTTTCTAAATCGGATGATGCTGTTATGAAGATGAATGTGAAATGTCTTCAGGGGAAATTCGAAGAGGCGTTTAAAATTGCGGATGTTGAATACAGAAAATATAAAAATAATACAAGCTATTGGAATCAACTTGGCTCTTGTTACTATCTCAAAAATGACTATGCCAAAGCGATACTTTTTTATAATAAATCGCGTGATTTAGATTCTAAATTTGTTCCGCCTGTTAACAATCTCGGTGTTGTTTATCAAAAACAGGGAAAGTTTCAGAAGGCCTTGGCCGCATATAAGCTTGCTGCTGACATGAATGCATTCACGGTAACTCCTACTTACAATCTGGCCCAGCTTTATTTAAAATTTGGTACAGTTGGAAAGGCCCTTCCGATTTTTCAAGGACTACTTAAGCGCAGCCCTGATGATGTAGAAATTTCTTCTGCGTTGGCATCGTCGCACCTGATAAAAGGTGATTATCAAGCAGCAGTTGATATTTACTCAAAGCTTAACAAAGCAGTTCTTTCGAAACCTTCAGTTGGTTTGAACTATGCTGTTTCATTAAAACTCTTGAATAGACCCATCGATGCGAAAACTGTTTTAGATAATGTGTCTGCTGCTGGGAATGAAAGCCGTCAAACAAAAGACTATTCAGCGAAAGTTGAAAAATTCATAAGGAACTAGATATGAAATTAGCATTAACACTTCTCGCTTTATCTTTCTCAATAACATCTTTTGCGCAAGATGAACTTCCTCAATCAGATGGCAAAGGCAAAAAAGTTATTTATACATATAAACAATATGAAAAATTCGACTTTGATGATTTGAATATCGAAGGGGACAGTGGTGCTCCATCAGATATTTCCATTTCACCTATTCATGAAAAAAGATTTACGAATAGACTTCCATACAGAAAATCATTCACGGTAGAGATTAAGAAAGGCATTGAGCGCGTACGTTGATTGACTTCTTTTCTTGGCGCCCCTTTAACCTACCGACAATAGAATTTCAGCAAGTTAAGACTAGCAAGTCTCGAAAAATCAGGGTGCGAGTATAATAGTTTTAACTATGAATGCTCTAAAGAACATTTCATTAACAGGGATACAACTAACCAGAATAAAGCTGGCGCTGCTGTTATCTTTTTCGGCACTCATTGTTCTGCAACTTCTAGTGGGCTTTAAATCGTTTGATGATTACCTCATTGTCTTTGTCTATGTTCTCTTTCTAAATGACCTGTACATCAAAATAAAGCGTCCTGATCTCGGTGCTTATCAAGACGAGCGAATTAAGCGCTCGATGATGTCTGGGGTGTTTCTAGTACTCTTTACACTGCCATTTATGCTTGATGCTTTAAACGTGACTGATCAGTCGAGAATGTTCATCTATCGATTAGGGTATATGCTCTGGGCACAAGTTTTTTTATTAGATGCTTTTATTCAATACAAACAAAAGCAGAGCAAACAATGGCTCATCATTACCAATACGGCAGCGCTTTTAATTGTGTTTGGTGCGTTTGCTTAAGCTTTGTAGTTTTCAGGGAACATTGATCGCTCAATCCCTTCAATAAAAATATGAATACACTTAATGTGCACTTCTTGAATGCGATCGCTGATATTTGAATCAACGATGAGTGGAACATCAACCATGTCTTTAAGTTTTCCGCCGCCCTTTCCAAGCAGACCAACAACTTTCATTCCTTTCTTTTTTGCAGCTTCAACTGCGAGAAGAACGTTAGGTGAATTTCCTGAAGTCGAGATAGCGAGGAGAACGTCGCCTTTGTTTCCCCAAGCTTCAACGTAACGAGAGAAAACGAAATCGTATCCGTAGTCATTCGAAACGCAAGTGAGGTGAGAAGGATCATTGATAGCCATTGCGGCCAATGGTTGTCTTTCTTTTCTGAATCGTCCTGTCAGCTCTTCTGCAAAGTGCATGGCATCGCACATCGATCCGCCGTTTCCACAGCTAAACATGCGACCGTTGTTTTTATATGACTCGACCATCAAGTTGATGGCCGAATTAATTTTTTCAACGTTGTCTTTGTTTTCAACGAATGCGTTTAAAACTTTTTGAGCATCTTGCAGAGAGTGAAGGGCAAACATGGATTAAGCCATCTCTTCTAGAGATTTTTTAATTTCGTCTTTTGCTTGAACGCCTACAAGTGTTTTTGCAGCTTGACCGTTCTTGAAGAAAATCATTGTTGGGATCCCACGGATACCATATTTCTGAGCAAGCTCAGGATTGTCATCAACGTTAACTTTTACGATTTCTGCTTTTTCGCCGATTTCTTTAGCAACTTCATCAAGAATTGGTCCTAGAACGCGACAAGGTCCACACCACTCAGCCCAAAAATCTACTAGAACTGGTTTGTTTGACTTTAATACATCGTTCTCAAAGTGCGCGACATCGGTCTTATTTACTGATCCCATAAGGAACTCCTTTTAGTGTTACACGTAATAATACCGAACTATATTCTCTGTGAAAACTTAAAAATTTTCCGCTTCGCATTTCACACATATTGATAACTAAGTATCTCCAGTTCATTTTCTTTGCCTTTCTAGAGGCGTGTCACTAAGATTGATTTATGGATAGTTTTGACCGTAAATACTTATTGGAAAAAGCGATTAGAGTCGCAAAGTTATCACGCTTGATTGCCAAGGGTATTGATGTCTTTATCATGGTCTGTTTTTCGATTTGGTACTATCCGGCCGGTGCTCTTCTCGGAATTGTCTACATGTCGTTATCCGATGGAATCACTAACGGTCAATCCGTTGGAAAACGTTTTATGGGGTTTGCTGTAAAATCGCTCGAAGACGGTTCTCCGTGCTCATATCGCCAGTCAGTTGTCAGGAATTTACCCTTCACACTTCCTCTGTTAATCGCGATTATCATGCCGATTATCGGATGGATTCTGGGCGCTATTCTCGCCGTTGTTCTTATTGGATTTGAGCTTTATCTCCTATACAATCTAGACTCAGGTCACCGTTTAGGGGATGTCATGGCCGACACATCAGTGATGGCCAATGACGACAATTTTGAAGGTATTAAAAATAGAAAGACAAGTTGGTTCACAACGAATACAACAGGCTCTATCTAAGACAATCCGAAGGATCCATCCATGACAAAAAAACGTTTGATTATCGTCGACGTGAGTAATTTTATTTTTCGCGCGTACTTTGCAATACAGCGCCCGATGACATCGCCAACAGGTGTCCCGACTAAAGCCGTTTACGGCGTGCAGAGCATGATGCTTAAAATGCTTTCTGAGCACAAACCTACTCACATTTTCTTAGCTCGTGATACTAAAGGCGGCTCATTCCGCAATGAACTTTATCCAGCTTATAAAGCTAATCGTTCTGACCCTCCTGAAGATTTGATTCCACAGTTTCCGCTGATTGATAAATTAATCAAGCTCATGAATCTTCCGACGTTTTGTCTGGAAGGTTATGAAGCTGACGACATCATTGGAAGTGCTGTTGTTCAGTGGAAAGATCAGTTTGATGAAGTGTTTATTGCTTCAGGTGATAAAGACTTAATGCAATTTGTAGGCGGAAACGTAAAGCTTCTCGATACAATGAAAGACAAACTCTACACGCCGGCGGATGTTGAAGAAAAAATGGGCGTGCGTCCAGATCAGATCGTTGATTATTTAACAATCGTAGGTGACTCATCAGATAACATTCCTGGTCTCAAAGGTATTGGTGCTGTTGGAGCTGCTAAACTGCTCAAAGAATATGACACTTTCGAAAACATTGTTGCGAATAAAGATCAATTGAAAGGTAAGAAAATCATCGAGGCTTTTACAGAGCACTTAGAGATGGGAATTCTTTCAAAGAAGCTCGTTCAAATTACGACTGATCTTGATCTGGGACACACGCCAGATGAGACGGCCATTAATTTTTATCCTTCCAATGAATTAATCGAATACATGAAGGAGCTCGGCTTCACGAGTTCAATCGCCAAATATCAAGAGATGCGTTTTCAGCACCACATGAGCCGCGAAACTGACAAGCGCATGCCTGAACATGATAATTCTCCAGTGGAAAGCGCACTCTTTAACAAGCCATCTTCTTTTTCAGTTGAACTTGTTGAAGTGAATGAAAACAACTTCGAAGAAATCATGAGTGCAGTGGCCGAAGCGAAAGTTTTTGCCCAACACATGATGTACGAAGGAGATGATATCTATCAACGTACAATTAGCAGACTATATTTTGCCTACAATGAAACTCATGCCTTCAGTGCAGACCAAAACTTTATTTCACTTATACTGAAAAAAGTTTGGGCGGATTCTTCAATTGAAGTGATGGGTGAAAATCTTAAACGCGATTATGTTTATGCGCTTATAAACGACTTAAGTTTTCAAGCCCAAAAATTTGATCTTTCACTAGCTCATTTCAACATCAACACTTCTACCAGACATGAACTTGATATTCTTATTAAAGAATATTTTGGAATTGATCTTAGTATTGATCCTCATCAGGCCAACGCTGAAAGAGTAAGTTCACTCTTTAAACTTTCAGCTCAATTAAAAGATCGTATGGCAAAAATTCAGGTTGATGGAATTTATAAAAGCATCGACCTCAATATCATTCCGGTCCTGGCGAAAATGGAGAGAGAAGGAATTTCTCTTAATCCAAATTATCTTCGCGAATTTGAAGTTGAGCTTGATGTAGAAATTAAAAAAATCGAAGCTAAAATTCATGAAGTTTCTGGTTCCGATATCAATCTTGGTTCGCCGAAACAAGTTGGAGTTTTACTCTTTGAAAAGTTGGGATTGCCAGTCATCAAAAAAACTAAAACAGGCTATTCTACTGATGCAGAAGTGTTAGAAGAACTTGATGGAATGAACATCAGCGAAATTCCGGGTCTTCTTCTCACTCATAGAGAGTATTGCAAAATTCTCTCAACATACGTTAAAGCACTGCCAGAGCTATTGAATGCAAAAACAAAACGCATTCACACAAACTACAACCTCACAGTTGCTCAGACGGGAAGACTCTCTTCGACAAATCCTAACTTGCAAAATATTCCTGTTAGAAGTCCGATGGGTGAAAAAGTTCGTAAAGCATTTATTGCAAAACCTGGACGGATTCTTCTTTCGGCGGACTACTCACAAGTCGAGTTGAGATTACTTGCGCATTTTTCTGAAGATCCAACAATGTTGGCTTCATTCCGCGATAATTTAGATATTCACGCTCAAACCGCTAGTGAAGTCTTAAACATCCCGATTACCCAAGTAACGAGCAATGAGCGTTCAATGGCCAAAACCGTCAACTTCGGTTTGATGTATGGTCAATCTTCATTCGGTCTTGCTTCAACGTTAAAAATTTCAAGAACAGAAGCTAAGAATTACATTGATAAATATTTTGCTCGTTTTTCATCAATTAAAACTTTCTTGGATACATTGAAAGATAAAGCAGAACAAACGGGTTATGCCGAAACATACCACGGCAGAAAACGTTTTCTTCCGGATATTCATTCACAAAATAGAACGATTAAAGCTCAAGCTGAAAGAATGGCAATCAATAGTCCAATTCAAGGAACGGCAGCAGATATTATCAAATTGGCGATGATAAAAATTGACAATGAAATGCAATCGCTGGGGTTACATTCTAAAATGCTTCTTCAGGTCCACGATGAATTGATTTTTGAAGTGGAAGAAGAAGAGTTAGAAGTGATGAAAAAACTAGTTCGTGAAGGAATGGAAAATGTCGTCGACCTCAAAGTTCCTCTTAAGGTCGACATGGGTATTGGAATTAACTGGTACGATCTAAAATAACTAAAGCGTATAGTGAAAAGTCACAGGTACTTGCACATCCGGATGAATGCTTCTTTTAACAGGGCATTCATTCGCGATTGTTTCCAATTTCGCTCGCACTTCATTATTTAAATTTTTAGGTAAATAAATCTCTACATTGAGAGATGCAATTCTGCGCGGCGGAGGAGTCATCATTTTCTCCACCTTAAAATGTGAATTATTCAAATTAATATTTTCTTTTTCAGCGTAGATGGCCATAACCGTCATCATGCAACTACCCATTGCCGCTGCCACAAGATCGGTTGGTGAAAAAGCTTCTCCCTTACCATTATTGTCTTTTGGGGCGTCTGTGGCGATCACAGTGCCGGAAGGTCCATGGTTAAGTTCACAATGTTTATCGCCTTGATAAAGGCCTTTAATAACGACCATTTTTTACTCCTTAAGTATCTGGTCAGGATAAGTAAAATTCTTCATTTTAGAAGTCTTGGGGTGTCATTGACTTACCGGGCCAAGGGGGCGAAAAATTTATTTCTAGGGCCACCCTTGACACTGATCCATAGTGCTCCCACATTGAAGGGGACAAATTTTATTAGATAACTTTTTTATTCGCTAAATAAAGGGGAGGAAACCTATGCAATTAAGACCGTTACAAGATCGCGTTGTTGTTCAACGTCTAGATGAAGAAACAAAAACACCTGGTGGAATCATTATCCCTGATAACCACACTGAAAAACCATCTCAAGGGAAAATCCTTGCTGTTGGTTCAGGCTACAGACTTACAGATGGTTCAGTTCGTAACCTTGATGTAAAAGTTGGCGACGTTGTTCTTTTCGGAAAATACTCTGGAACAGAAGTTAAAGTTGACGGAAAACCAGTATTGATCATGAAAGAAGACGAAATCCTAGGGATCCTTCAGTAATTTAAAATTTAATTTAAAGGAGAATATATCATGGCTAAGGAATTAAAATACTCAGAAGACGCTCGTACACTTATTCTTAACGGTGTAAACGCTCTTGCAAACGCTGTTAAAGTTACACTTGGACCAAAAGGTCGTAACGTTGTTATTCAAAAATCTTTCGGTGCTCCTCACATCACAAAAGATGGTGTTTCGGTAGCGAAAGAAATCGAACTTGAAAACAATTTCGAAAACATGGGCGCGCAAATGGTTAAAGAAGTTGCGCAAAAAACAAATGAAGATGCTGGTGACGGTACAACAACTGCAACTGTACTTGCTCAGGCCATCTACAAAGAAGGTGTAAAACTAGTATCTGCTGGTCACAATCCAATGGATCTAAAGCGCGGAATCGATAAAGCTGTTGAGAAAGTTGTTGCTCGCCTAAAAGAAATGTCAAAAGAAGTTAAAACTTCTGAAGAGATCGCTCAGGTTGGTACAATTTCAGGAAACAACGATGCTGAAATCGGAAAACTTCTTGCTGAAGCAATGTCAAAAGTTGGAAACAACGGTGTTATCACAATTGAAGAATCTAAAACTGCTGAAACAGAACTTAACGTTGTAAAAGGTATGCAATTTGATCGCGGATACCTTTCTCCATACTTCGTAAACAACCCAGAAAAAATGGAAGTTGCTTTCGATAACTGTAACATCCTTATCACTGACAAAAAAATCTCATCAATGAAAGAACTTCTTCCATTGCTTGAAAAAACTGTTCAATCAGGTCGTCAGCTTTTAATCATCGCTGAAGATATTGAAGGTGAAGCGCTTACAACTCTAGTTGTGAACAAACTTCGCGGAACACTTCAAGTTGCTGCTGTAAAAGCTCCAGGCTTCGGTGACAGAAGAAAAGAAATGTTAAAAGACATCGCTGTTCTAACTGGCGCAACTGTAATTTCTGAAGAGCTTGGAATGTCGCTTGAAACTTCAGGTGTAGACGTTCTTGGTTCAGCTAAGAGAATTACAATCGACAAAGAAAACACAACAATCGTAGACGGTAACGGAAACAAAAATGAAGTTCAAGCACGCGTTGGAGCGATCAAAGCTCAAATCGCTGAAACAACTTCTGACTACGACAAAGAAAAACTAAGAGAGCGTCTTGCTAAGATCGACGGCGGTGTTGCTGTAATCAAAGTTGGTGCTCCAACAGAAACTGAAATGAAAGAGAAAAAAGACCGCGTAGAAGACGCACTAAACGCTACACGTGCCGCAGTTGAAGAAGGTATCGTTGTTGGTGGTGGTTCAGCTCTACTTCACGCTTCTCTTGTTCTAAACGACCTTAAAGGCCGTAACGAAGAAGAAAACTTCGGTATCAGAATCATCAAGCGCGCTCTTGAAGAACCTCTTCGTCAAATCGCTACAAATGCTGGCCTTGAAGGTTCAGTAGTTGTTAACGAAGTTAAAAACAACAAAGACGATAAATTCGGATTCAACGCTCGCGATGAAAAATTCGAAAACCTTGTTGCCGCTGGTATCATCGATCCAACTAAAGTTGTTCGTTCAGCACTTCAAAACGCATCTTCAGTTGCAGGTCTAATGCTTACAACTGAAACTATGATCGCTGATCTACCTAAGAACGACGCTGGTCCAGCTATGCCAGGTGGCATGGGAGGCATGGGCGGAATGGGTGGCATGATGTAGCCGCCGCGGAAGCTCCAGTGGAGCTTCCGACTGCGTCCGAAGATCGTAAACTCAAAACCTATTTTGAGGAGTCGGCGGCGCAGAAGTAAAAAGTCCAACAATGAAGGGAGCAGTAATGCTCCCTTTTTTATTTAAATGTGTTCTAATTAAGACATGAAAAAATTCATCACCCTTCTTATCACACTTACTTCTTTTAATTTGTTCGCGTGTCCTGATATCTCTGGATCGTTTTTCGATGCAGATGCCGAGTTGGTGAAGACAATTACACAAAATGAATGTGTATCTACTACATGGTCGGATGATGAAGGAACTACAACTCTGATTGCTGATGGGGTTGAGCGTGTTCTTCAGCAAGAAGGGGACATGGTTGCTTATGCGAAAGTGAACTTTAATGCGACGGAGTTTATCATCGACATTCGCATGGACTGGGGCGGGCATAACGATTTCGATTTACCTGTGAGATGGATTACTGCTTATAGAATTGATAAGTTTAATAATCTCGTTGAACGAATTGTTCCCTTCAAGGCAGACGGTTCCGTGCTGGGCACAGAATACGTCACCTTTAGAAGAGTCAAATAGGATTAGCGTTTTTTGTCTTCGTAGATGAAGTAAATTCCATTCTTCACTTTCACTTCGCCTTTTGAATAACGAGTTTTAAATTCCCCGCCATTAAAAACAGGATAGATTGCTTCTAAGATGAACTCGCTCGCATTTTCGAAATAGCGGTGCTGCGATTTTAGTGAATAAGAAAAATCTATATAAGTTGTTTCTGGATCAAGCATCGATTTAATTGTTTTGCTTGATAGGGGAAGATTTTGAAATCCTAATCCTAGTTTATAGAAATAGGGATTGCGCTCTTTTACATCTAATAAGTAGGAGAGTAGAAGAATCAGATCGCGATTGTTCATGAAAACGTATTTCTTGCGGGCGAAATCAAATTTCTTCAACCACTCTGCATGACCAGTAAGACTTACATCCGGAGCTGCGGCAATGAAGTTATCTAGAAGTGGTTTTCCATCTTCACTCAAATATCCTGAGACATAAAACTTCTTAATGAAGTGGCTGATAACAATGTTCCCCATACTGTGAGTGAGGAGCGAGATTTTTTTATCGTCGCCAACTTCTTTTCTTAAAGTTTTAACAGCATTAAAAACTTTGAAGAGTTCGATTGCAGAGTCTTCCGCATTTTTTACAGGGCGAGAAAGTAGACTCGACCACGACGGCCAATCAAACATCAGAACGCGAGCTTGATAATTTTTTTCTAGTGCGTGAATGGATTCCCATTCTTCGCGTACATCACGACCGCGACCATGAACATAAAGTAAAATACTTTTATCCGGATCTTCCTGATGCATTCTTTCGAGAAGCATAAGAGCATCATCAGGCTTGTAAGCTACGAACTCATCACGATTGAACAGTTTCACTTCGGCCTGAAGATTAGAAATAAAACAAAGGAGCAACACTATTAAATATTTTTTCATCATGAGGTTTTGGTCGGTAAAGCCGAGTAAAACCTTTAGATTTTGGCCTTTGTAAGTTTGTAAAAAGGTAATGAGGTCAAAATTTTGAAGGCCCACAAATTCTTTTGACACCTGAATTTGAATTTAAGTGCCCTTTCGTCACTGAAGACATTAGTTCTGCTGAAGCAATCAAGAAGTTAGACTTAAATCAGACTTGGCATAGACTCTGCAATGGTAAAAGTCAGGAGATCAAGGATGATTTCCACCAGGATTGGAAGTTTCAAGGAAGATACATTTTTAGGAGCTTTAGGATGAAGCATTTAAACGGACTAGGAATGGTCGCTCTTAAACTCTCGGTACTTTTAGCTCTCCAAGGGATTGGAAAAGCAAATGCTACCTCGGCTTTTAACATGGCCTGCCCTGATAAATTTATTGCTACAGTCACTAATGTTGAAGACGTGGAAGCCAAGTCAGCTTTTCCCAAAGTAGAGGTTGATTTTCAAGTTATCCAGACACTCAAAGGCGAAAGTAAAATTTCTAAAAAGATAACAGTTGTACGAGATGGTCCGGTAAAGTTTAAGAGCGGTGAAATTTACACCGTCGAATCAAACAACCAATGGCTGTGTTCGGCGACTCTATTTTCTAAAATCTAATCTCTAAATCCCGTCCATGGATGGATAGGAAGTACGAATAGTGGCTTTTTTTACAAGGAAGTAAAAAATGAAGCACACAAAAAATTTGGCCATAGGTATCCCCCTCTCACTTATGGCCATTTTATTTGTTTCAATCATGTCAGCAAACTCAGCGTCGGCATATTCTTTCACGAGCGATTTCAATAAAGGTTACTATTGGAAAGCGTTCCCGATAAAAATGAAAAAATTTGCGGCGGTTGAATCTGATTCAGCAATGCTTGATAAGCTAACAGATGAAGCAGTTGCCGAATGGGAAGATGCAATCGGAAAAGATATCTGGGAATTTTCACCAGTTGTTAATTCAAGTGCGTATTCAGGAAATTTTATTCGGTGGTCTGATAACTTTGGGGCCGAAACAGGTTATGATCCATCACGTACATTAGCGATCACCATTCGCTATAATCAAGGTACGTTTTTCGAATCAACTGTGATTATTCTTAATGGAAGTATTAGTTATCTTCGTCAAAACTGGGGTAACACCCTAAAGACAACAATCATTCATGAAATTGGTCACACATTAGGTTTAGATCATTCTCAAGCAGACGCGATTATGGCCCCAACAATTGGTGCGCATTCAACTCTTCAAGAAGATGATGTTGAAGGTATCAATGCCATTGTAGATGCAACACTTGATCGCCAGGCTTCCGGATATGTTTCTCCACTTTCAGTGCAGGAGAATAAAAAAGGTGTAGCGGCATGTGGATCAGTCGAAGATATTTCTAAAAGTGGTCCAGGTGGTGGAATGACCAACTTTTTTGGTTCACTATTGATCGGATTGATAGTGACTGCTCTGGGTTTGAAGAAACCAAAAACCTCAATGAAAAAGTTTTAAAATTGTCTTAATCTCATCGTCACTTAAGACCGATAAATGGGTTATGAGTGACGAAGAAACAATTCAATTAAACTACATTTTTTACTTACAAACTAAGCCTGAATTAGATCAGCACTTTTATTTCATGGCCGAACTGTTTGCGAAAGTGAACATTTCGCTTCTTCCAATTGAAGCTAGTGATTTGAAAGTGATTGATCGAAATAAAAAACATCACATTATAGCTGTAAGAAACGACCTCACTTCCGCTTACGCTTTTAATGATTTAAGAAAAACTTACCTTGATGTTGCCATGGCGTCTGGTAAAGTTACGGTATATGATTTGAGTTCTTTTTCTTCAATTGAGAATGCGACGAAGTTAGAGAGTAAGAACGTTTATAGGTATTATCATTTACCACAAAATTTGAAACAAATTGCGATGACAATCGTGGTTGAATTTTTCAAAGAAAGAAATGTACGCGAAGAGTGGCCAGGTGGGAAAAGAGCAAAACTACCGAGTATGCAGAAAGACACATAATATATGAAACCAAAAGTTAGTGAAGATACGCAGCGAATGTTAATGCTTTTGAAGTTGGATGCAAAACGACTTTTCGAACGCATCAAATATCGCGCACCAGAGTATATGTATGAGTTCTCCCTAAAAAGAACGCGCGATCATTTTCCTGCTGTATTTCAAAATCGTTATGACCAAACAAAGATTAATGAATTAATGCTTTGTGGACAGGAAGTTATCGCAGGCCTCGATCTTTTTTATACCAAGGTCGATGAAATGCGATGGTATTTAAATCATACTCAGGATATGCCTAATAAAGTGGAAGATAAACTTCACGCTCACATTCGTGAGTTGGAAAAACATTTCGAAACTCTAAACTTATACATCGACGTAGAGATGGGCCTTGCAGCTCAATCAGAGTAAATAATGAAGCAGATTTTTAACATTTCAACACTCGTAATTGTTCTTTCAATTCCATTTGCACTATCGTCGCAAACGAGAAAAGCCATTCCAGCTGGACGTTATGAAGCTCTTTCTGGTGTCAAGAATTCCCGCTCTGTAAAGGCAACTCCTATTCAAGATGATGGTCATCTTAAAACAGAATCAGCTAATATCGTCTGGGCCGAAGCTCTTAAACATCTTCCATCTGAGACTCAATATTCAACATATTTTTCAGCAACAAGATTAGATCCTGTATGGTCTGATCTCCTGGCGAGCAAAGGGTTCAGCGCTTCACAATCGATGAGCTCCAACACTCAACTCGTTTTTAGTGATGATCTCAAAAGAGACAAAGATCTTATTAAAAATCTAAAATCCGGAAAAATTGTCATTCTTAAAGATAAACAGACGTTGAAAGATCTGGTTGCTTCTCCTCAAAAATTTGAAATTCTTGCTTATCAGGCTACAGACAACAGCCAAAATCTTTATCTTCTAAAAATCAAATAAGCGAGCATGCAACTCAAGTATAATCTGCCTTCTTTACTCAGTTGTTAAGTGGGCGATAATTAAACTATGAAGTTTATTCTGTCGCTTGGCCTTTTGATGGCCTTTACAATTGGGCATGCTCAAGAGCTTTTTTCAGAAGAAGGTTTCTTCTCCGGAAGAATTGCAAAAATCAATCGTGACATTTCGGTTGTAAGAATCAAAGTTGATTTCGATAACATCAAATATCTCAATCCAAAAGATATGGTGGAGTTTTGGGATGAAAAGAATCCATCGCTAAAATGTAAAAGCTATATCGCAGGAAGAACAAGTGATTATCTTTTACTCAAAGTCACTGACATCAAACACTGTGAAAAGTATTTGTATTTCACAACCGGCGCATATTTCAAATTTTATAGCGAAGATCTAGTGAACAACATCAAGATGGGTAAGGAAGTTGTGAGCATTCTTTTGAAAAAAAGATTAGCAGTCCATGGACAAATGGAGATCAAAGACCGCGAACTCAAAAGTCATGTTGAGAGAGTGAACACCATCAATGCGCGGTATAAGACCTTACGCGAAAAGCTGGAACAGGAGTGGCAAAAGGAACTCAACGCTCTCGAAGAAGACAGAGTTTATTCACTTCGCAGCTATAAAGATCTAGAAAGGCGTAAAGATGAGATTGATCAAAAGTTAGAACAATATAAACTCCGAGACGAAAATCTTACACTCGACCGGTGGTCTTTAGACTCCAATCTGTACTTTAAAAAATAATTGAACTCTGCACACTTCTATTCTAATCTTTTTGTATTTTATTAAACCCCGGGAAAACACTATGAAAAAGTATGTCCTCATTCTCTCGCTAATGCTTGGATCATTGAATGTTGCAATGGCCGTAGGCAACCCAAATGCACCAAAAGGTGGCGACTTTAAAATCAATCTTGGTGAAGCACCAACGACATTGAATCCAATTTCATCATCGGATGGATACGCTACTGATGTTCAGCAGATGGTTATGGAAGGACTTCTTTATCGTAATGTTGATACACGCGAGTGGGAGCCAGGACTTGCCAAAGAATGGACTATTTCAAAAGATGGGAAAACTTTTGAATTCACTCTTCGCGATGGAGTGAAATGGCACGATGGAAAACCTCTTACTATTCAAGACGTAAAGTTTTCTTTTGAAGCTTACTCTGATCCAAAAGATACTTACAAAAATGCTCACCACAGACCTTACTATGAAAACATTAAGTCTGCTGAGATCACTGGACCAAATAAAATTAAATTCACTGTTGGAACAGTTTACTTCAATAACTTCACACAAGTTGCAGGAATGCCAATCGTTCCAATGCACTTACACAAAGGTGCTTCAAAAGAACAATTAAAAGTTCTCAACAAAACGTTGATTGGAACTGGGCCATACATGCTTAAAGAATTTGATCGTTCTAAGCGTGTCGTTTTAACAGCGAACCCTAACTGGTGGGGAAAAACTGAAAAGCATTTAGCGGGAATGTACAATTTTCAAACGATAACTATGCGTTTCATTAAAGATGCAACAATCGCTATGCGCTCTCTAGAAAATGGTGAGATTGATTTTCACGGTATGCAACCAGATGAGTATGTTCAAAAAGCAGTTGGCCCAAAATGGGGTAAAGCTGTTCACAAAGTAAAAACTCAAAGTAAAGCAGTTTCGGGATACACGTTCGTTGGATTCAATTTAACTAATCCAATTTTTAAGTCGGTTAAAACGAGAGAAGCTATCGTTAATCTTTTTGATCGCGAAAAAATGATTAAAAAATTACTTTTTGATATGTCTCTTCCTGCAACTGGACCACTTTATCAGCAATCTGATTATGCTGATCCAAGCGTAAAACCAATTCCTTTTGATCCAAAACTTGCGCTTAAAAAATTAAACGAAGACGGATGGAAAGATTCAGATGGAGATAAAATTCTCGATAAAATGATTGATGGAAAATTGGTAAAACTAAGTTTTACAATTCTTGATCCACTTCCGGATTTCGTAAAATTTCTCACAACATTTCAAGAAGACGCTCGTAAAGCTGGTGTTGAAATCAACGTTAAAGTTGTTGAATGGAATGCCTTCATTAAACTTCTTGATGAAAGAAAATTCGAAGCCATTCGTCTTGCATGGGGTGGTGGTGACCTTGATTGGGATCCAAAGCAAATCTGGCACTCAGAATCTATTGCTAACCAAGGGTCTAACTTTGTTAGCTACAGTAATCCAAAAGTAGACAAGCTTATTGATGATGCTCGTTTGATTATGGATAAAAAGGAACGAGTAACTAAATTACGTGAAGTATTCCGTTTAATTGCTAACGATGTACCATATATCTTCCTTTTCAATGGAAAGTATAAACTTTATGGACATACAAATCGTATGGGCCGTGAAAAAGACACTTATACTTACGCCATCGGTACAGACTACTGGTGGATTCAAAAATAATCTGAGGTTCGTTTGTTTACCTACATCTTAAAAAGATTTTTAATAATGATCCCGACTTTGATCGGGATCACTATTGTCACTTTCGTCATCATTAACCTTGCACCTGGAAGCCCTGTTGAGCAAAGAATCCAGCAACTTCGTTTTGGAAGTATGGGAAGTGGAGGCGGAGGCGCTGGCCATGGTAGTGATAAAAGTAGCGCAGTCAGTGAAGAAGTCATTGAAGCTCTAAAAAAACAATATGGATTTGATAAACCAGTTCATATCCGCTACTGGATTTGGTTGAAAAATATTGCTCGGTTAGATTTCGGTGAAAGCTTCACTTATGAAGAGCCGGTTCTCGATGTTATCGCTAGCAAAATTCCAGTTTCACTTCAGTTCGGTGTTGTTTCACTTATTTTATCCTACGTCGTATGTGTAATTTTAGGTGTAATGAAAGCCATTAAGCATGGCTCGCCATTTGATTATGTGACGAGCTTTTTACTATTCGTTTTTTATTCAATTCCTGGTTTCATGCTGGCCATTCTTCTCATTGTTTATTTT
Source organism: uncultured Bacteriovorax sp. (assembly GCA_946480715.1). Next base: position 53,490 of record CAMLKK010000014.1, read on the forward strand.
GCGGGTGGCAGTTTCTACAATTGGTTCCCGATGGGAGAGCTCTACTCCGACAACTATTATGATCTTTCGCTTTGGGGGAAGATTGTCGACCGCGTTCACCACTTTATTCTTCCACTCATCTGTTACATGATCGGTTCATTCACAATTCTTACGATGTTGATGAAAAACTCATTATTGGATGAAGTTAAAAAAGATTACATTCGTACGGCCCGTGCAAAGGGTTTATCCGAAAAAACAGTTTATCTTAAACACGCTCTTAGAAATGCATTGATCCCGATCGTAACAGGAATTGGTGGCTTTATTTCTGTTTTCTTTGTTGGGTCACTTTTATTAGAAAGTATTTTTCAATTAGATGGAATGGGACTTCTTAGTTACAAATCAATTCTGCAAAGAGATTACAACGTCATCATGGGACTCATTTTTATTCAGAGTGTGCTCATGTTAGTCGGAAACCTCATCAGTGATTTAGCTTATATTGCCGTGGACCCAAGGATTGATTTCAAATGATTGAACGATTCATAAAAAACGAACTTACACGAAAACGTTGGAAAATTTTTAAGAGAAGTAAAACAGCAATGTTTTCATTGATCATCTTAACGTTATTGATTCTCTCGACGTTTCTCTCTCCGCTAATTGCTAATAACCGTCCGATGATTTTGAAGTATCAAGGAACAACTTATTTCCCACTCTTCAAAGAATACAATGCCGAAACTTTTGGAGTAACAGATTCTTTTGACATTGATTATCGTCAATTGAAATTAGGTGAAGGGGATTATGCTTATTGGCCACTTATCCAATGGAACCCTTATGAGAGTAACTCGATTGTAGAGTCTTATCCGTCACCACCAACGAAAACGAATATTCTAGGAACGGATGATCGCGGAAGAGATGTATTTGCGAGACTGCTTTACGGCTTCAAGTACAGTATTACATATGCTGTCGCTGTTTGGTTTATTTCACTCGTCATTGGAACAATTCTAGGTGGAGTGATGGGTTATTTTGGCGGGCGAGTTGATTTTGTCGGCCAGAGAATGGTTGAAGTTCTCTCAACCGTTCCCCAATTTTTTCTACTTATCATTCTTATTTCAATCTTCTCCCCGTCGCTTTGGATGTTGATTGTCATATCTTGTGTGTTCGCATGGATTAGTATTTCATACTATGTTCGTGGGGAGTTTCTTAAAAATAGAAACAGAGAATATGTTGAAGCAGCGAGATCTTTGGGAGCATCTGATTTAAAAATTATTTTTAAGCATATTCTACCAAACTCGCTTACACCTATTATCACTTTCGCACCTTTCACCATCGCTGCGGAAATTGTTGGATTGGCCGCACTTGATTATTTAGGCTTTGGTTTACAAGTTCCGACACCGAGTTGGGGAGAGTTACTAGCACAAGCACAGAAGAACTATACAATCGCATGGTGGTTGGCCTTCTATCCATCACTTGCCTTATTCGTTGTACTCACTCTCTTGAACCTCATCGGTCAAGGTGTAAGAGATGCAATGGATCCGAATATGACTTAAAAGTTGAAATGCGCACCGACGGTTGTGATCCTTCCGCCGGTGCCATACCCGAACGCTTCTTCATAATTTACATCAAACACATTTTTGATTTTCAAACTTAAGTCACAGTATTGATGAATGCTGTATTGATAATTCAAATCAAATGTTAAATGGTCATCCATCGTTGTCTTAAGCCCAAGATTGTCGACATCATTTCTCTTACCGACATAGACTAATTGTGGTGTGAATGAGTGCTTCTCGAGTTGATAATATAGACTCCAATTGGCCGTAACCTTTGCTCGCCTAGGAAGTTGATCTTTAGTAGCAAGATCTTTTGCGGAAAGAAGCGTAAAAGCGAATTTTGTTTGAAGATTATCCTGCAATTTCAAACTAATTTGAGGATCAATTCCCATTAATCGAGCACGACCATAATTTCTAGTGATAAAAGTTATAGGATCATAACTTAGTCTGTGTTCCAAATTTGTGAGGAACCCATCTAAATCAACTGCTACATTTTGAAATTTCCAATTAAAACCTAATTCGTAGGACTGACTTGTCTCTGGAATAAGCTTAGTGTTTCCATAAGTAGGATCATAGAGCTGACTCAAACTTGGTGCACGAAAACCAGTAGAATAATTTGCTTTAATTTGTACGTCTTCTAAGTCACGCAAATAAGTAACCTTATAAGTGAAGTGGTTGTCGAATATTTCATTGATATCCAGTCGTCCACCTAGAGTAAAAATGTTTTTATTAAGACGTTCCCGAGCATAAGTGAATAAACTTAAATTTGAATTATCTCTTCCTGCGAGATCTGATTCTTTGTTGAGGTCTACAGAAAAAAAATGATCATAGCTTTCTGTAAACGAGTGATAATGATTAAGAGAAATATTGTCATTAATACCTTTGGATTTTATTTCATTTCCAGCATTAATGTTCAGCGATCTTTTATTGATCGATCGACTGGCAAGGATTTTACTCTCACCATTCTCCCAGTCTTGATTGAGCTCGGCCTTGAAAATATCTTGAGAAGTTTTTTGATAATCATTCTGATCATCTCCTCCTGGGCCACCTTGTAAATCTAATTCGCTGTTGTCAGAGTATCGTCTGTATTGGAAATTCATACGGGTTGATACAGTCAGCTCTTGCTCTATATCGAAGTGTGTATTTAGACTTTTAAATCCATCAGCATCTGCTTGTTGAGTATTATCATTTGCAGCTGAGAAACCTTCTGATCTTACCAAATCAAGACCAGTTGAAAGAGATGTGTTGTTGAAACGCTGTTGAAGGTCAAAGGATGAGTGCAGTGTTGAGTAAGATCCCCAATCGATATTCCCACTTATGGAAGGATCCATCTTAGCTTTTTTACTCGTAAGTAAAATAACTCCTCCAATGGCATTGGAGCCGTAGAGTAATCCTTGCGAGCCTTTTAGAACTTCAATTCGCTCAATGTTGTTCAAGTTTAATCGTCCAAAATCAAATTGCCGATTCAGGTTGCTTGGATCGTTGAGAATCACTCCATCCAGTACAACTAAAACATGGGAGGAATCGGAGCCTCTTATGAAAAGACTTGCATTACCGCCGATTGGTCCTGATTGACTGAATTGAATATCAGTTTGATCTTTCAATAAATCCTGAATGTTTGTGGACTTCTCAATTTCAGAAGTATTAAAGACCCTTATTTGTGACGGACTTTCGTGTTCCAACGAGCGGATTCGATCAGCAGTAACGATTATGTCTTGTGCAAATAATTTAGGGGTAAAAAAAATAACGAGCGCTATTGCTCTCAGATTACAAATCATCTTCTCTCCACGAAAGTCTTAGGCATTGAGAGGGATCGGACTATTACCGTTGCGGGCCAGCGATGGAATTTCACCATACTTCACACTTCTCAATTAAGTTGCCTCATTGTATTGAAATGCACTGAACTTTACAATGAAATTAAGCCACCCTAGAATTTGACGATGTATTCATTATTACTGCTTTTTATAAATTTTTCTTTCGCTTCAAATTGTGAGGATTTAAAACCAATCGGCAGTTTTAAGCCACAACATGCGAAATATTTCTCTTATGCTCAATATGAAAAGTTCAAAATCGTTGAATCGGGAAGAGGTTCTGAAACAGATAAATTTGTAGTGGCGAGAGAAAAAATTAATTGTGAAACAAAACTTCCTGTCATCTACACACCGGTAAAGCGTTTTATTGCAACGTCGACGACACATCTTCCATTTCTGGATTTTTTCAAGCTAGAAGAGACGCTTGTTGCTTTTCAAGGCAAAAACTATATTTCTAATCCTAAACTTAGATCAAAAAAAATTTCTGAAATAAGTTATCAACTCAATGCTGAGCAGTTATTGAATCTAAGACCAAATTTAATAATGGCCTATAAATCAAATTTACCGGCGTGGAAAGGTTTAATAGATTTTAGAAAGTTTAATCTTCCTATTGTGCTCAATTGGGATTTTCTGGAAGAGCATCCACTTGCGCGAGCAGAGTGGATTATTTTTAACTCACTCTTCTTTGAGAAAGATGAAGATGCAAAAAAATTGTTTGCGAAAATAGTTGCTGACTATACTAATCTTAAAACGAGTGCTCAAAAGTTGAAAAAGAAAAAAGTCCTTGTCGGTGATATTCAAAACGGCAAATGGGTCACTTGTGGAAGTAGAAGTGATTTAGGTTTGCTTATTCAAGATGCAGGAGGTGAACTCGTTTTAGATAACGATAAGTCTCAGACTCAGTTCCTGTCACTCGAGTTGGCTTTCAAAAAAAGTAAAGATGCTGATCTCTGGCTGCCCCAAAACACTTGGATCAATTTAAATCAATTAAAAGCTGATGCTCGTTACGGTCAGTTACAGACACTGGCCATTTATAACAACACTAAGATGTTAAATGCGCACGGATTTAATGATTATTGGGAAACTGGCCTCGCTCGACCAGATTTAATGATTAAAGATTTGATTCGCATTTTCCATCCAGAAGTTTCGAAAGACGATACACTTTGGTATAAGAAACTACATGAATAAAAGTTCACTTCTTAAGACATTCGCACTCTCAGCAATCATTCTGATTTTCATCGGGCTGTTGCTTTATGTAGGTGAAAGTGGAAGTGGTTGGAGTGATGAGCTTATTATCTGGCAAATAAGAGTACCCAAAATCATTACGGCTTTTTTGGCCGGCGGTCTACTATCAGCTACTGGTTATTTACTCCAAATTTATTTTCAAAATCCATTAGCGGGTCCAGACCTATTAGGAATCAATTCTGGAGCGAGTTTGGGAATTGCCATCGCTATCATGGGATTTTCAGCAAGCACTGTGGCTCAACCCCTCATGGCACTCATCGGGGCCCTTGGTGTTCTTCTTTTACTCAGCATTCTCATCAGAAAAAATTTTAGCCGGGTAACGGTTTTAATTATGGGACTTTTGATAGCGAGCTTTACCTCTTCACTCATTAGTTTGTTAGTGAATCTATCAGCCGGACTTCAGGTTAAAAATTATCTTGTTTGGGCCATGGGAACCTTTCAAGCAGTACCACTACAGGACTTAAAACTATTTGTGATGACCGCAATTGCACTAATCTTATATCAGGCAACATTCCCCAAAAAATTAAATCTTCTTCTGCTTGGTGATTCATACGCTCATAGCATGGGCTTAAAAGTTAAATCGTTTAAATTCCAACTTATGCTTGCCTCTGCTTTCAGCGTGGCTCTTGTTACTGTTCATTGCGGTCCCATCGGTTTCATTGGAATCATAGCTCCCCATTTAGCACGATGGACGCTCAAAAGAAGTGATGCTCACTTTTTACTACCTGTCTGTTTTTTGATGGGAAGCTTGCTTGCCCTGCTGACTGAACTCATTTTAATTTTCACTCATGAATATTCGTTGGCCACCAATTCAATTCTGGGAATTATTGGAGCACCTATCATTGCTTTTTACTTACTGAAGAAGAATAAATTCGTATGATGACAGTTGATAACCTTACGATTGGATTTGATAACAAGGTGATCCTTTCTTCACTTAGCGGAAGTTTATCCAGAGGAAAACTAGTCGCACTCATGGGACGCAACGGAGTAGGGAAAAGCTGTCTACTTAAGACTCTAAGTTTAATTCTTGATCCCATAAGTGGACAAATCACAATAGATCAAATCAACATCAAGAATATGACGACAACTGAAAGATCAAAACATCTTGCGATCGTATTGACGGAAAAAATCGATGTTGATTATCTAGCAGTCGATGAAATTCTAAGTATGTCTCGATCACCTTACACAGGCTGGAGTGGCAAACTTTCAGAGAATGACCAAGCAATCATCACACAGACTGCTAAACTTCTTAATATTGAATCGATCAGAGAGAAGTTCTTCAGTGATCTTAGTGACGGCTTAAAACAAAAAGTCATGACGGCGAGAGCGCTCATTCAAGAGCCTCAATTACTCTTCCTCGACGAACCGACTACATTTCTAGACATTCCTGCAAAAAAAGAATTGATGAAACTCTTAAAGCTTCTGACTGCAGAAAAAAACTATGGAGTTCTTTTTTCTACGCACGATTGGGAATTAGCAAAAAATGTTGTGGATGAAGTTTGGTTGATTGATTCAGATAAAAAACTACAAGTTCTGAAGCCGGAAGCCGTTGAGACTTCCGGTCTATTCAAAAAAACCTTTGATCTATAATTCTACTAGTGTGACGTCAGCAACTTTTTCTTTATTGTTGCGTACGTATTTTACTTTTACTTTATCGCCGATTTTAAACTTATCGATGGCAGAAAAAAGATCATCGTAAGACTTAACTTCATAGCTATTAATCGCTGTGATGATGTCACCAATGTAATATTGTCCGCGACGATCACGCGTGAATCCCATGAGTCCTGCTTTCGCTGCTGGCCCTTTCGGATCAACAAACTTAATCATAACGCCTTCACGCAGACCAAAGCGAGCAGCTTCATAATCAGCAAGGATGCCGATACCTAGACCAGGACGAATAACTTTTCCGTGTTTGATGAGCTGAGGAACAATGTTCGCAACTGTATCGACAGGAATAGCAAAACCTAGACCTGCACTTGCTGATGATCCACCAGCATTGAAGATCACTGTGTTGATCCCGATAAGTTTTCCTTGTGAATCAAGAAGAGCACCACCAGAGTTTCCAGGGTTAATTGAAGCATCTGTCTGAATCATTCCATCGATGGAAACTCCACCGTAACCAGGAATTTTTCTATCAAGCGCCGAGATCGTTCCCGTTGTAAGAGTGTGGTCGAAACCAAGTGGGTTTCCAATGGCCAATGCTTTTTGTCCCACCATTAAATTTTTAGAAATACCAAGAGTGATTGTTGTTAATGATTTAGGAAGCTCTTCGAGTTTCAATACGGCGATGTCTTTTTTTGGATCAGCTCCAACGAGTTTCGCTCGATATTGTTTTTTATCGTTGCGAAAAGTGATCACATACGTAGCGCCACCATCTACAACGTGAAAATTTGTAATGATGTGGCCTGATTTATCCCAGACAAATCCCGACCCAATACCTGATTGAACTTCTGTAGGATTAAGATCCCAGAGTCCCTTAGTCTTTATAAGGTTGGAAACGTTGACGATTGCATCAGCAGTATTTTGGAAGACGGAAATCGAATTTCTTTCGTTTTCCAGCATCATGCTGACATCTCGTTTCGCCGTTTGTTGAGCAAATACCTGACTCGTTAAAGTTAGGGCAAAAACAATACTGAGAATCAGCTGACTCATGAATTCCTCCTTGCTACAATAGACTCTATAGATATAATCCCGTTCTAAAATTTGTTCAAGAGGCTCGTTAATGGAAATTAAATTCTACAACCGTTTGTCCGGTAAGGTTGAACGTGAAATCGTTTATGGCGATAAGTTCATTGAATGGCTATATAAAGCTGAAACCGGAAAAAGGTTGTCGACACTAATCACTAAGGCCCCTTTGAGCCAAATTTACGGTGCGCTTCAAGATTCAAAGTTGAGCCAAAGAAAAGTAGCGCCTTTCATTAAAAATTTTCACATCAATATGGATGACTTTCTCCCTCAAGAAGGTAGAAGTGAAGGTTCTCCTTATGCAAACTTTAATCAGTTTTTTATCCGTCGTTTTAAGCCCGGAAAACGTCCCTTCATTCACGAGCCTACAGAGATGGGGGCTTTTGCAGAAGCTCGTTATTTCGGCTATGAGACGGTTCACGATGACGAAACTGTTCCGGTTAAAGGATTGCACTTAAAACCTCACGCGCTACTCGACAATAAAAAATGGGAAGATGTGTTCCACGATGGGCCAATGCTGCTCGCGAGATTATGTCCCGTTGATTATCATCGTTTTCATTTTCCTGACGAAGGAAAGATCTTGGATGATTACCGCATTAAAGGTTTGTTTCATTCTGTAAATCCGTTGGCCCTTAAATCAAAAGAAAATATTCTCATTACGAACGAACGACATGTGAGCATTCTTGAAACAACAAATTTTGGAAAGCTTGCCTACATTGAAGTTGGTGCGATGATGGTTGGAAAAATCATTCAATCAAAACCACTCAGCGTAGGACGATCATTTCATCGCGGTGAAGAGAAAGGATATTTCCTCTTTGGTGGATCAACTGTTGTTGTCATTGGTGAAAAAGGTAAATGGAAACCTAGCCAGGACATTATCGACAACACAAAAAATCACATGGAAACTTATCTTCAATTAGGAATGAGTGTTGCTAACAAAGGAAAATGATCCGAAGGATACTGTCCTTCGAAATCTTTTTTTAGCAATTCAATTTTCAGAACATTAAAATCCTGAGGAACAAGAATCCAATCGATGCGATCACCAGGGGCACCAACCCCTTTGAAGCTGTGGTGACTTGTTTCTTCGGGATAGCCTTTTTCTTCCCACGGATCTTTCAATTTAAAATGCTGAAGAAGTCGCGCCTTCACTTCCGTGAGCGGTGACTCGTTGAAATCTCCCATAAGTAGGACGGGATCAGTTCCAAGTTTTGCAATTTCATGTGCAAGGACGTGGGCTTGTTGAATGCGCGTATCTTGCAAAACATGATCAAGATGTGTGTTGACCACGAGATAAGTTTTTCCATTTTCGTTCAACTTCACTTTCGCCCAAACACACAGGCGGGGAAAGGAACTTTCAAACGATTTTGAAGCAGCGACATGCGGAGTTTCTGAAAGCCAAATGTCTCCACTTTCCAAAACCGTGAATCTTTTTTTATTAATAAAGAGACAGGGATACATCCGCTCTTCAATCCACTCTCTGTGAGCATCAATTAACGTTAGTTCCGGCAGACCTTCCGCTAAATTTTTTATTTGGCCCTCGCGACCTTCTTGAGTTCCCAAAATATCTGGTGAATGTTCATGAATCAGGCTCAACAGATGAGGACGGCGAAACTCCCAATCATTTTTACCATCGGCCGGGTTCGCAAAACGAATGTTGGAAGAGATCACATTTAGCTTCATAGAGTTCTCATTCTAAAACACATTGTTCTCATGTGAGAACATTTAATTCCATTAAGTCACTTTTAAGTCCTTAAATTGCACAGGGTTATAAAGTTTAGACCTTGGCATCATCCCTGCTTTAGCCCTCAGTATAAAAATGCAAGATAGGGGGAGCAAAATGGATATTCAAAAAACAATTCTCAGTCAGTACATGCTTTTAAATAACAAACCAACGTTTAAGCAGATTGCTGCTGATACAGGGATTCAAACGACGAGAGTTTTTCGTCTCTTTAATGGCAGCACGATGAAACTTTCTGAATACCAAATTTTTAACCGCAAGGTGAAAGAGAAGATGGGACTTTCGGGTGGACTCGAAGACATCGCTTTTGAATGTTCAATGAAACTTTCACCGGAATCAATAAAAGAACTCGAGGTTTTTCTCAAAAGAAAGATCACGATGTGGACTCTCACTCAAATAGCCAAACAACCTAAAACTTCAACCTATTCAGCTTAAATAACGCCAGGAGTAAAAACCATGAAAGACGGATTATTAATGATCGAAAGAATTGTCATCGAATCTCTTAGTAAAAAAGAAAAGAACATCCAAGAGATTGAAATTGATACGAATTTGTCCCACGGACTTCTGTTAAACATCTTGCCTAACCTTTTGATGAAAAACATGATCCGATATCAAAGAGGTACATATTCCATTGATAAAGAAAGCTGCTTTCAATGGTTAAGTGAAGTTAATAATAAGGAAAATATTAAGGAGGAAGCCAAAGAACTTTTCACTTCGCTAGTAAATCAATACTTCAGTGAAGATCTGGCCGTCCAAAAAGTCAGTGGACCACAACTAAAAATCCAAAAAATGTGGCTAACCCGAGACGAAGAACTCATTTTAAAATCTCACATGGCAACTCTTGAGGGATTTTTTCAAAGTGTGAAACAGGCAAGAAAACAAAACCCTCAGAGGGAAAAAACCTGTGAACAACGAGTGGTGATCTGGGGATTGTCGCAATATTCAGATTTAGTTGATGGGGCCTTGAGAGCGGTCTAAAAAATTTTTTCAAAAATTTAATTTTTTCTTAACTGAGTAGTTGACTAGCTTACCGCAAAGGTAATATAAATTTAAAGCTAACGTATTAGTTACTCACTCGTCATCTTAACGAAACTTAAGGAGAATAAAGATGAAAAAATTACTAGTTCTTGCTCTTGTTGTATCTGCTGTATCTTTCGGTTGTTCAAAAAAAGAAGAAGCTCCAACTACTGAAGCTGCTCCAGCTGCTACTACTGAAGCTGCTCCAGCTACAGAAGCTGCTCCAGAAGCTGCTCCAGCTACAGAAGCTGCTCCAGCTGCAGAAGCTGCTCCAGCTACAGAAGCTGCTCCAGCTCACTAATTAGTTTAATACCGCGCAAGCGTGTTAAGTAATATAGCGAAGGCCTCGAAAGAGGCCTTTGTTATTTTAACAGTATGAGTTTTAAAACTTCACTACTTCACTTCATTGGCAGCCATCGATTTCTCAATCGTAAGCTCAGATCGTTTCTTCCGCAGACCTCAACTTTAAAAATCTCAAATAATTTTAGCCTCGCACTCGATCCCAAAGATCTTTATGGGCCATCTTATTATGTGATGTATGGAAAAGCGGCGGCGTTCTATCACTATGAAGAAGAACTGAAGGCCGACATCGTTCAATATTTAAAACGCGATGGAGTTTTTCTGGATGTGGGCGCAAATATCGGCCTCATTAGTTTTTTCGTGAAGAAACTTTTTCCAGAATTAAAAATCTATTCGTTCGAGCCAGGTGAAACAGTCAGTACTTGTTTTGCTCAGACGATTGCTTTGAATAAACTTGAAAATATCGAGCTGGTTAAAAAAGGTGTATCCGATAAATCGGGGACCGCTGAATTTTTTATTGATCCTAAATCCACAGGTGGATCATCGCTCACTCGCAAGCATCATGAAAAAAATAATAAAAACATTGAGCGAATTGAACTTATTAGTCTTGATGATTTTATTTCTTCAACAGGGGTTGTTCCGCAACTATTAAAAGTTGATGTTGAAGGACATGAGAATAAAGTTCTCTTGGGTGCTCAAAAACTTATTCGTGATCATAAACCTACAATTATCATCGAAGCAGATCACAAAAATATGCTTGATGATTTGAACTTGTGGCAATCAACGTTTGCAGGCTATCAGTTCCGTCCGGTTGGAACGCACATTTTTTATTCTGTAGATAAATTAGAAGCAGTTGTTCAAGCGAGAGTTAAAGCTGGGCGTTCGATTTCTGATTATCTTTTCGTGTCCAATTCTTAACCAACATATCCATGATCATTAAGCATGTCTTTCACAAGATCCAGAAACTTGTGAGGAATATCTTTGTTCTCAGGTGATTCTTCACAACATTGGAGATAACCAAGCATCTTGATGAATGACGTTTGGCGATTTTGTTCATTTAACCACTTTTGAAAATAGACGATGGCCGTGAGCCACGCGCCTAAAGAATATTCCGAGTGATCGACAACTCTGAAAAGTGTATCGATTGCAGTTGTTCCCATGGGGCGCTCTTTTGAATCTTGATAGAGAAGTTTAATAAGTAATTCTGTCTGCTCAATAGTCGCTGCACCTTTCGTGAGACGAACAAGATTTCTGTCACTGAGGAACTGATGAGGAACAGTTGCACGCGCATGCTCAAGTACAGGACGCCACTCTTCACCTTTGTGAGCGATGACATCTTCGAATGTATTGATCTGCGGTTTCATATTAAGAATTATATCCTAAGTTTGGAGATAACCATCTTTCGATTTCTTTTTTGCTCATTCCTTTACGGCGAGCATAGTCTTCAACTTGATCAACACCGATGAGACCTACATTAAAATATTTTGCTTCAGGATGGTTGAAGTAAAAACCTGAAACAGAACTTGCAGGGTTCATAGCGAAGTTTTCTGTGAGAGTTACACCTGTGTTTTTTTCCGCTTGGAGAAGATCCCACAAGATTTTTTTCTCAGTGTGATCAGGACAAGCTGGGTATCCCGGAGCTGGACGTACTCCACGATATTTTTCTGCAATGAGATCTTCGTTTGATAAATTTTCCGTTAGACCAAAGCCACAAAGTTCTCTGATTTTTTTATGAGTAAGTTCGGCAAGCGCTTCAGCTAATCTATCACCAATGGCCTTCACCATAATGGAAGAGTAGTCGTCGCCTTTTGCCTCAAAAGTTTTTGCATAAGATTCGACTTCATGTCCGGCCGTAACGACAAAGGCACCCATGTGATCTTCATAACCTTTAGGGGCGATGAAATCGGCAAGACATTGGTAAATTCCATCATCACCTAATTTTTCTTTTTGCTGACGAAGGAAGTGGAATTTAGTTTTTTCATTGATGATAACGTCGTCACCTTGAGAGTGAGCAGGGAAGAGTCCTACGCAAGCTTTCGGAGTGAAACGTTTATTTTTTACGATATCTTCGAGGAGATTTCTCGCATCGTTATAAAGTTTTTGCGCTTCAGCGCCGTACTTTTCGTGACCTAAAATTTTGGGATAGGTTCCTTTAAGTTCCCATGTCCAGAAGAGTGGTGACCAATCGATGTAGGGAACAATTTCTTCAAGTGTGATCTCGAAGTTGAAGACACCAGTTTTCGTTGGTTTTGCAATATCGGTTTGTGACCAGTCCGTTTTTAAGCCATGAGCCTGAGCTTCTGCAATTGGGATCAGAACGTTTTCGCTTTGATAATTTGCATGACGTTCACGCAATTGAGCGAAACTCTCGCGCATATTGGCCGCATATTTTTCACGGCGTTCAGGGCTCAGAAGATTTGTACAAACTTCAACGACGAGCGAAGCATCGCCGACGTGAGCGATGGGAGCATCATAGTGAGGAGCAATTTTGATTGCTGTGTGGGCCTTAGAAGTTGTAGCACCTCCGATTAAAAGCGGAGTAGTGAAACCCTGACGTTTCATTTCTTGAGCTACATAAATCATTTCGTCGAGAGAAGGTGTGATGAGCCCTGAAAGACCTACGATATCAGCTTTCATTTCTTTAGCCGTATCTAATATTTTTTGGGCCGAAACCATAACTCCGAGATCGATAACTTTATAACCGTTACAAGCAAGAACAACACCGACGATATTTTTTCCGATATCGTGAACATCACCTTTAACGGTTGCGATGACAAAAACGCCTTGTTCGCGAACTGTTTCTTTGGCCGCTAACTTTTCTTGTTCCATGAATGGTTCAAGATACGCTACAGCTCTTTTCATGACTCGTGCTGATTTTACAACTTGAGGAAGGAACATTTTTCCTTCACCGAAAAGTTCACCGACGATTTTCATCCCGTCCATAAGAGGACCTTCGATGACGTTGAGAGGTCTTCCAAGTTTTAATCTGGCTTCTTCCGTGTCCGTTTCAATATATTGATCAATGCCTTTGACTAAAGCGTGGGCGATTCTTTCTTCCAGTTTCAGTGACCGCCACTCATCGACCTTTACTTCAGCTTTATTGTTATTTTGATTTTTTAATTTTTCTGCTAGTTCGAGAAGTTCTTCAGTTGCATGCGGATGTTTGTTAAGAACAACCGCCTCACATTTTTCGCGAAGTTCAGAATCAATGTTGTCGTAAACAGCGAGCATTCCCGCATTGACGATACCCATATCGAGTCCGGCCTTGATGGCATGGTAGAGGAAGACAGAGTGAATAGCTTCTCTGACGATATTGTTTCCACGAAATGAGAATGAAAGATTGGAAACACCACCACTTGTAAGAGCACCCGGGCAGATTTTTTTAATTTCTTTTACGGCTTCAATGAAATTTACTCCGTAAGCATTATGCTCATCGATCCCAGTTGCGACCGTTAAAATGTTTGGGTCGAAAATAATGTCATTTGGCTCGAAATTAATTTTGGTTGTGAGTAAATCATAGGCACGTTTGCAGATGCGTACTTTTTCATCTTTAGTCGCAGCCTGTCCCTGTTCATCGAAGGCCATAACAACAACAGCCGCTCCATATCTTTGAGCGAGACGAGCTTGTTCCAAAAATTTTTCTTCGCCTTCTTTGAGGGAAATTGAATTAACAATTGTTTTACCCTGAACGCATTTTAAACCAGCTTCCAGCACTTCCCACTTAGAAGAGTCGATCATAATTGGAACGCGCGCGATATCTGGTTCACTCGCAATGAGATTCAAAAAATGAGTCATGCAAGCCTTTGAATCAAGCAAACCTTCATCGAAGTTAATGTCGATGATGTTTGCACCATTTTCAACTTGCTGACGAGCTACACTGAGAGCTTCATCGAAATTGTTTGCGCGAATAAGTTTTGCAAATAATGGGGAGCCGGTGACGTTTGTACGTTCACCGACCATATAGAAAGGGTTGCCGTGTGTACCTTTAATTGTAAAAGATTCTAATCCAGAAAGCCTAGTGGCACTGGCGATTTCCGGGACGATTCTTGGTTTTTTCGTCTGACATTTTTTTACAATGGCCGCAATATGATCAGGAGTTGTTCCGCAACAGCCTCCCAGAATATTGATAAAGCCACTTTCAACGAACTCACCAACATATTTTGCTGTCATCACTGGTGTTTCATCATAACCTGTTGGTGATAACGGATTAGGAAGTCCAGCGTTCGGATAACAGCTGACAAAACAATCAGCGATCTTTGAAAGTTCTTCTATGTACGGACGCATTTCCTGTGCGCCAAGGGCGCAGTTAATTCCGACGGAGAGTGGTTTAGCGTGTCTCACGGAGTGCCAGAATGCTTCTGTTGTTTGTCCGGAAAGTGTTCTTCCTGAAGCATCGGTGATAGTCACCGATAGCATCAATGGGTATTTAATTTGTTTCTCGTCTTGCAGTTTTTCAATGGCAAAAATCGCTGCTTTCAAATTGAGAGTATCGAAAGTTGTTTCTGGGAGGAGAATGTCTGCTCCACCTTCAACGAGAGACTTCGCTTGTTCGTAATAGTTTTCCACCATCTCATCAAAGCTTGTCACACGATAGGCAGGATTATTCACATCCGGAGACATGGAGAGTGTTCGGCTAGTTGGCCCGATCGCGCCAGCGACGTAACATTTACGTCCTGGATTTTTCGCCATGAAATCAGTACATGCTTTTTTGGCAAGTTTGGCAGCTTCTACGTTGAGCTGGTGAACGATATGCTCAAGTCCATATTCTTTTTGATTAAGACGTGTGCCTGAGAATGTGTTCGTCTCAATGATGTCCGCACCAGCTTCAAGGTATTGAGTGTGAATCTCATGAATGACATCTGGTCGTGTAAGAACAAGAAGGTCGTTGTTACCTTTTAAGTCACTTGGATGATTTTCAAAATGTCCTTTGCGGAAATCTTTTTCTTCTAATTTATAACGTTGAATCATGGTGCCCATTGCACCATCGAGAAAAAGAATTTTTTCGTTTAACGTTTTTTCTAGTTCAATGAGGACAGGATGCTTTTTCATTTTTAATTTTTACTTTTGGAATTTTTTTACAATATCCACAATAGTGTTAGTGTCGTTCATGATGTAAAAGTGCACGCCTTGGACGCCGCCAGCGAGTAATCCTTCAACTTGTTTTGTGGCCCATTCTTTTCCGATGGCCACAACGTTCTTTGGATCTTTCGTTACTGATTCAACTAATTCATCTGGAAAATCGATGTAGAAGTTTTTAGGAATGCTCACAAGCTGAGTTGTGTTTTTTAAAACTTTAATTCCCGGGATGATGGGAATAGTGATTCCCGCTTCGCGTGCTAAGCGCACGAACTCGAAGTAGTGTTTGTTGTCGAAAAACATTTGAGTGACGACATAGTCTGCGCCAGCATCCACTTTCTTTTTTAGATTTGCGATGTCGAGTTTTAAGTTTGGAGCTTCAAAATGTTTTTCAGGATATCCTGCTACGCCGATACAGAAATCGAAAGTTGATCCGCCTTCGATATTGTCGAGGAAGATTCCGTTATTCATGTCTCGAACTTGTTCAACGAGTTCTGAGGCGTAGTTATTTTGCGTGCGGCTCTTGTGCATTTCTTTTTTGTAGTTTGGTCCGTCACCGCGAAGTGCGAGGACGTTGTGAATGCCTAGAAAGTTAAGTTCTAGCAATGCATCTTCAGTTTCTTCGCGAGAGAAACCGAGGCTGAGCAAGTGAGCTACGGTGTCGATGCGGAAACGGTTTTGGATGATTCCGCAAATACCGATTGTGCCTGGGCGTTTTTTGTAAATTTTTCTTTCGATTGAACCGTCTTCGCGTTCGTTGTAGTAGGCGGCTGATGCGTGAGCGGTTACGTCGATCCATGGTGGATTGAGTGGCATAAGTGCTTCAACGATATCGATGATATCTTTTACTGATCTTCCTCTGGGAGGAGGAACGATCTCGTAACTAAAAAGAGGATTATTAGCTCGATCTAAATGTTCAGTAACTTTCATAACTGCCTTTAATAAAACTATCTTTTTTGAGTCCATATTGTAACAATAGATATGTAGTTTTGATATGTTTTTATAGGAAACGGAGCCAAGGCAATGGGTGATTGGTACCAAATCGAAAACAATTCTTTTATTGTCCAATTCAACAGCGCGGGCGCTGAAATCAAACGCCTTTTTTCAAGAACGTGGAATAGAGAACTTCTTTGGCTTGGCGACGAAAAAGTCTGGAATCGCTCTTCGCCGATCCTTTTTCCCATTGTAGGTGCGCTTAAAAATGGCTCATACGAGTGGGGCGGAAAATCCTTTCAGCTCTCTCAACACGGCTTCGCCCGAGACACAAATTTTCAGTGTGTTGAATGCAGTTCAATGGAAATTGAATTTAAGCTCGAAGCCACTCAAGAAACATTCAAGGTCTATCCTTTTTTGTTTGAACTTAGAGTTCAATACAAACTAGATGGCGATAAACTCGAAATCATTTATTCGGTGAAAAATACGGATCGGCAGACCATTTATTTTTCCATTGGCGCCCATCCAGCTTTTGAAACAAAAAATCTCAAAG
>CAMLKK010000015.1 GCA_946480715.1 uncultured Bacteriovorax sp.
AAATCGCAATTTCTTTTACACCTGCTGCTTTCGCTAGTTCAAAACCTTTTAAGTTGGGAACGAGAGAAATCAGTTGTGTTTTTTTCAGTGATTCGACACCGGCGAGAGTTTTAAACAATTCCGATCCGTCGCTCATTTGTGGAATTTTTTCCGCACGAACGAAGCTTGTCGCTTCAATTTCATGCAGACCTGCTTCAGCGAGCATTTTAATAAAAGTAACTTTATCTTCGAGCGAGACAATCGTTTTTTCATTTTGAAGTCCATCACGAGGACCAACTTCAACAATGCGAACTTTTTTAGGCAATTGCTTGAACATAATTATCCTATCTTAACAAGCTCCACGCCGCCTTGAACTTGATCTCCAACACGCGCGAGAACCGCTTCTACAACGCCTTTTTTATTAGCGCGAATGGTGTGTTCCATTTTCATCGCTTCCATAACAAGAAGTGGAGTTCCCACCTCAACGTCAGCTCCAGGTTCCACAAAAATTTTCAGAATTTTTCCAGGCATTGGAGAAACCATTTGATGATGGCCTTCCCCTTTCGATTTATTTCTTCCGCGTTTAGGCGCTTCGATATTGAACTCAACACCATCAACGACAAAGTGAGTTTCAACTGACGTGACTCTGTGATTTGAGCCGTTTTGATTCAAGGTCATCACACCATCATAATCAGCTGCTAGGTTCACAGCGTATTCTACTCCATCCATCGAAAAAAGCACGAACTTTGGCCCGTGGTCTTTAATTTCAACGTCGATGAGCTCTTCATTTAATTGTATTTGTTTTTTCATTTAAATATTCCTGAAGCCAGAAAGGCTCGTCCATGGGCAGGTGTTTTGAGACTCATTGCGAGTCAAAACATCACTACCTTTTTTAGAAGCTAAAAGAAAAGCCGCAAGGGCCAATGCTTTCTGCTCACCTGTAGGATTTTTTGCTTTTAATTTATCTTCGTAGGTTTTAACGAAGTGAGTGTAAGTTTTTCCGTCATGATACTCTTGCAATGTTAGAATGCGCTTTAAGTAATCGCGATTCGTTCTCACACCTAAGAAAAGAACATCATTCAACGCTAGATTTAACTTTTGAGCAGCTACAGTGCGGTTTTCACCCCAGCTGATGAGTTTGGCGAGCATTGGATCAAATGAAATCGAAACTTCATTTCCATCACGATATCCGCAGTCTAAACGAGTATCACGAACAGTTGTTTTTCCGATTTTTTTAATTGTTCCAATACTTGGAAGAAAATCATTATCTGGATCTTCTGCGTATAAACGAACTTCAATCGCATGACCTTTTTGTTTAAGGTCTTCTTGCTTAAATGGAAGTTTATCACCTTGAGCGACCATGATTTGCAGGCGAACAAGATCCAATCCTGTCACCATTTCAGTTACTGGATGCTCTACTTGCAGACGCGTGTTCATTTCTAAGAAATAGAAACTTCCATCCGTATCAAGGATGAGTTCAACTGTTCCTGCACCTTCGTAATTAATTCCACGAGTGATTTTTACTGCGGCTTCCGTCATCTTCGCTCTGAGCTCTGGCGAAACTGCGGGGCTTGGAGATTCTTCAACGATTTTTTGATAACGACGCTGAATCGAACATTCACGCTCAAATAAGTGACAGTGATTTCCATGAGTGTCGCTCATCACTTGAATTTCAATGTGGCGAGGTGATGTTATATATTTTTCTAAAAGGACAGTCTCATCACCAAAAGCATTGAGGGCTTCACGTTTTGCTCCTTCGAGCGCATCTTGAAATTCACTTTCGTGATGAACGATACGCATCCCTTTTCCACCGCCACCAGCAGAAGCTTTAATAAGAACCGGATAACCGATTTTCTTTGCTTCAGCGATGAGATGTTTCATATCTTGGTTGTCACCATGATAACCAGGAATTGAAGGTACACCTAATTCTTGAATTTTAATTTTTGATGTTTTTTTATCACCCATCAGATCAATGGCCTCAGGACTAGGTCCAATGAACATTAATCCGGCCTCGTGAACTTTTTTAGCAAACGCAGCTTTCTCTGAAAGAAAACCATATCCCGGGTGAATCGCATTTACGCCTGAACGTTTTGCGATCTCAATGATTCTTTCTTGATTGAGATAAGTGTCTTTTAAAGCTCCAGTCCCAAGATTAAAAGTTTCATCCCCAGCACTCGCGTGAGGAAGATCTTTTTCTTCATCTGTGTAAAGTGTGACAGTTTTAATGCCCATCTCTTTACATGTTTGAATCACGCGAAGAGCGATCTCTCCACGGTTTGCAATTAAAATTTTTGTAATTGGATTTCTCATAATTAATACCAGCTCGCTTTGCGTTTTTCTAAAAGTGCGCTCATACCTTCTTGGCCTTCATCGCTCGCACGTGCTTTAGCAATCATTTTACAAGTGTAGTCTCTAGCTTCTTCAATATTTGGTTTACGAACTACTGTGGCCACTAATTCTTTCGCTTTTACGGCCGCTTCAGGACCAGCTAACAAAAAGTCAGCAATTGTTTTTTCAACTTCAGCATCTAGCATTTCAGCTGTCGTTACTTGATGAACAAGTCCCATCACAAAAGCTCTGCTCATGGAAATTTTTGCTCCACTTAAAAATGAAGCGCGAGCATGACTCTCTCCAATTTTAGCAATTACGAAAGGAGAAATAACTGCTGGGAGAAGCCCAAGACGAACTTCAGTAAAAGCAATCATCGCCTGATCAACCGCGATTACATAGTCACAACAAGCGACTAGACCAGCTCCACCACCTAATGCACTTCCATTGATCTTTCCAATCACCGGACGGGTGAAGCTATTGAGCGTCTTAAAAAGCTCAGCAAGTTTTTGCGAGTCTGCAATGTTTTCTGCTTCAGAGTATTCTTTCATGCGCTTCATCCAGTTTAGGTCAGCGCCAGCGCAGAAGGATTTCCCTTCGCCTGTTAAAACAAGCAAACGAACCTCTTTCTTTTTTTCTAAATCATTCAAGCATGCAGTGAGATCAGCAATAAGCTCATCGTTAAAAGCATTGTGAAGTTCAGGTCTATTTAATGTGAGTGTCGCCACTCCTCTTTGATCAATATCTAATTTGTAATTCATATTTTACCTACATTCTGAAAACGCCAAACTTGCTCTCACCGATTCCTGAGTTGAGAGAAGCTGCGAGCGCGAGTCCTAACAAATCTCTCGTGTGAACTGGATCGATAACCCCATCATCCCAGAGTCTTGCACTTGAGTAATATGGGCTCCCTTCAACTTCGTATTTATCTAATATTGGTTTCTCAAACGCCGCTAATTCATCTGGTGACATTTCTTTTTTGCCGGATGCTTTTAAACCCGTTTGTCTGACTGTTGAGAGAACTTTCGCTGCTTGCTCACCACCCATAACTGAGATGCGCGAGTTCGGCCACATCCATAAAAATCTTGGACTGTAAGCGCGTCCACACATTCCGTAGTTTCCGGCACCAAATGATCCACCGATGATGACAGTAAGCTTTGGAACTTGAACAGTTGAAACGGCGGTTACCATTTTCGCTCCATGCTTGGCGATGCCTTCATTTTCGTATTGGCGGCCAACCATGAAACCTGTGATGTTTTGTAAAAAGAGAAGCGGAACTTTTCTTTGTCCGCATAGCTCGATGAAGTGTGCGCCTTTTTGAGCGCTTTCAGAGAAGAGAATACCGTTGTTTGCAACGATTCCTACTTGATGCCCATGAATGCGTACAAACCCCGTAACAAGTGTGTTTCCGTAGCGCTCTTTGAATTCATGAAACTCACTGCCGTCAACAAGACGTGCGATGATTTCGCGAACATCAAATGGCTTGCGTGTATCTTTCGGAATAATTCCGTAAATATCATCCATCGAATATTTTGGTGGCTTCACTTCACTTTTTGTTTCACGAAGTCCCTGCATTTTTCCAGGAGATTTAAAATTTAAATTTTCAATAATATTACGAGTGATGAAAAAAGCTTCTTCTTCATCATTAGCAAAGTGATCACTTACTCCACTCACACGCGTGTGAACATCAGCACCACCGAGATCTTCTGCTGATACGATTTCACCCGTCGCTGCTTGAACTAACGGAGGACCACCTAAAAAGATTGTACCGTTATTTTTCACGATGACTGTTTCATCACTCATCGCCGGAACGTAAGCACCACCGGCCGTACAAGAACCAAGAACAACTGCGATTTGCGGAATGCCTTTCGCACTCATTTGCGCTTGATTATAAAAAATGCGTCCGAAGTGATCTCTGTCCGGAAAGACTTCGTCTTGTTTTGGAAGAAATGCTCCACCGCTATCAACAAGATAAATGCATGGTAAGTGATTTTCCATTGCAATTTCCTGAGCACGTAAATGTTTTTTTACAGTCATTGGAAAATATGTTCCGCCTTTTACAGTGGCATCGTTCGCAACAAATAAACATTCCACTCCGTGAACACGGCCAATTCCAGTAACCATTCCGGCAGCAGGGACATCCTCTTCATACAAATTGTAAGCGGCCAATGTTGAAAGTTCGATGAAGGGTGAACCTTCATCAAGAATTTTTTCAATACGTTCACGCGGAAGAAATTTCTTACGATCGTGATGGCGTTTCACTTGATCAGCGCCGCCGCCAAGTTTGATGCCTTTGAGCTTTTCAAGAAGCTCGTCACGTAAAGCAAGATGGTATTTTTTATTTTCTAAAAACTCAGGTGATTTGGGATCGATTGATGAGTCGATAACGTCCATGAAGTCCTCTATAACAACGGGCATTAAAGTAATTGCTATAGTTTAAGAATTTCAATTGATTGTAGCAAGACGAAAGCAGTCGAAATCGCGAAAAAAGGGACTAAAAAGGGAACTCTTTTTTAGATTCGATCCAGAACTTTCTGGCGCTCTTGTTGATAGAGGCGATAATCGCTAAAAAGCGGGCTTTCAAGAATGAGTTTTGAGAGTTCACGGTTCTCTTTTGTGAGGATAGGAACAAACATGGACTTTCCACTGTAAGTAAAACTTTTCACCGGAACATCAACAAGCCTATCGAGCAAACGAACTTTGATAACAAATGAATCGCGCGCACTCAATCCCCATTTCTTCAATGTAGATTTTTCAAGCGTCGCTAAATTTTCAGCGGCCACAATCGCTTCACCATCGGCCGTTTTTCCTGAGGCCTGCGCAGTAGCGCTTTCAGTTGTTCCTTGAGGACCACCTGCTGCCGTTTGCGACTTAGTTAACTTTAAACCACCATTAGCATTTCCCGCTCCTGCGTGCGCAGGATTTTGGGCCGAACCAGCTGTGTCTTGAGCTAACGAACTTGTTTTTCCATTTTCAAAACGCTTATCACCGCCCTCACTAGTTGAAGCGGCCGATCGACTTCCAACACGCAATTCACGATCAAGAACATCCGATTCACGCGCACGCAATCGAGATTCCCAAGTCGCAAGATTCGATCGATAATTTTCCAAGCGCTCGCGCTCTTCCGCCGACATCCCTTTGTACGGATCATCTTTGTTTGCGGCCTTCGGATGAGCGTAAATATTATTGCTATCAGTAATAGTCTGCAGCTTATCTTCTTCAGACCCTTTCATCTCTTTCAAAACCCCTTCAAGCTCAGATCGCATCCGAGAAATTTCCGCCTTACGATCCTGCTCCCGCGAAGCCTGAAACTCATCTTTCTTGGCCCCAGCAACCGCCCCCTTAAACTTAGAAAGCGAATTCGCAATAACGGCCTGCTTATGATCATCATTCTCTTTCAACGAAGGAACAAACCCATGCTGAGCGGCCACCTGCTGATTCGCCTGCGCCTGCTGATTAAGCGCTTCTTCCTGCTTCTGCTGCTTAATCATATTATAAACTTTGTTCCCTTCATTGTTTGCGAGGAGAATGTCTCGGTTTGTAGATGGAATTGGTTCTAATTTTTTTTCCTCAAACTCGCGGACTTTTTCAGCAACCGTGTGTGGTGTAATTTTCTTCCCTTCAGCCTGCAAAGTTCCCTCGACGCCAACAAAGTTTTGGAAAAATGTTGAGTATTGTGGACCTTTCTTTTTATCTTCCGAACCGCCAACATAAGTTCCAGAGCTAGATGAATTTGCCGTTGCGTATGTCATACTTATTTTCGTACGATTTTCTAAAGATTCAATATAAGTAATTGCTCTTTTAATTTCTGGTGTACATTGAATGGCATTATCTTGAGCACAATTGAAAAGGTTCGATAGATCATTGCTGGCCAATGGTCCGCCTTTTTTACATGAAGTAGAATCTTTAACCTTTGGATCATCGCATTTATACATTTCGCAAAAGCTTTTTAGTGTAGCTTCAGTTTGATTTTTTCTTACCCCTGAAGGCACTGTATTTTTTTCAAAATCTTTGAACCAATCATGTACGTTATTACCAGTGTGAATTTTTGCTAAATCTTCATTCCCATCTTTTTTAAAAGGACATGAGAAAGCTTTAGAAATTTCTATATCATCCTCAGAATCATTGCCTGGATAAAAATTTTCTGCAAATTCTTCTGGCATCGCCAAATGACTTAAGTCATTGCACATAAATGTTTTAATATCTTTCTTAATTTCTTTACAATTGTTCTCTAAACCTTTTGATAAAGCTTCCTGATTATTTGGAGAATTGAAAAATTCATTTAGATATTCAAGATGGTCATTTTTAGTTTTATCAAAATTAGAAATGTAATCTTCAAAACTCTTTATAAACTCAGGCGACCCGCTATTAAGTATAATTTTCAGTTGCGGGAATGTTTTATAAAATATTTCTTTTGATTCGGCCCTTGCTTTCGGATCAGCTATAACTGGAAACATTACTTTTAAGTCTTTGTTATTCATCTGGGACGATAAAATATAGTATCCCGAATTTTTATTAAGAGGACACTGATTCGGTTTTAGATTTTGAGCAGTACTGTTTTGAAAAAATTTGTGCAAAAGGGCATGTTCCAAATTCTCAAAAGGATCTTGCTTTGATTCTTCTTGTTCGCGTTCATCAAGTCTTTCAAGAAGCTTCTTTAGTTTTTTGTTATCTGATTTGATTAAACATGAATTTGCGATTACTTTAATATTGCAGGAATCAGAGACATTCTTATTTTTCATAAAAGGAAGATCATTACTTCCTAATACGTTGTTAAGAACTGCAAAGTCCTCCATGTTTCTTTTTATTTTATGTGAAATTTTATCTGCTAATACATCTAAAATTTTGTCTTCATGAGCATTTTTTATTTCAGGATCATTTACAACTTTTGATGCTATTCCACATTCAAACTTTTCAAGATTCAAACCTAATTGCCCATCTTTTTTTAAGCAAGGAACGCTAACTTCGGCCGAATAAGCATTTGCTATGAAAAGAAATGTTAAAATATAGATTATTTTCATATTTTCATTGGGCATTTACGATTATTTGAAACTGAAAATGTAGCTCCTCTTTCACAAAGAAAAGTTATAAACTCATTGACTTCACTTTTTTCCTCATCCCTAAAAGTGCCAGACGTACTCAAATAATCGATATAATCTAAAAGGGTGTGACCTCGACTGTTTTTTGCATTAACAACTTTTAACCATTGGGCATTATCTTTTCTTTCTTGATAAGTTTTATAAAGTGTTTGTATGAATTGCATCCGTCCACCAGCATCTTCTGCGGCAAGATGAATGATTGGAGCATCAGTATTACCAATTCTTTTGGGCGTACAGCCTGGAGTAATCCAATATTGATCAAACGAATAAGGAGATTTTTTCATTGATTCGATTATATCTTTTTTAAAACCGTAATTGTTGCTGACTTGCTCAAACTTCATACAGTAAGAAAGTTGATAAGCATTTAATTCATCCTTAGACAAATCAACCTTCGCTAATTTTTCGAGTCCCCCCAGATCCGGCGCCCCAACAACTCTCTTATAAGTACATTCCACACAATCTTTTTTATCAGCGGCCCAGCTTAAATGAGCGAATGCAATCGTGACTGCGAATAATGTTAACTTTGAAAAATTAGTCCACGACATGGCAGAAACTCCGTAAATAAAAAAAGGAATCAGTCCACTATTCGTCGAATTTGAGCAAAACCTTTAATTTTATAAGAGTTACCTTAAGAAGGGGCAATTTCGAGTCGAGATTACATGCAATTAGGGTGTCCAGGCCCTTTTTAAATGTCCCGCCTTTGTTGAATCAGTTGTTTTTAAGAATCAAAAAACTTTCAGGCGCAGATAGGAGATCATCCAAAAACAAACTCAACTTTTTTAAAAAAGGACTCCGTTCGATTGTCGATTCCAACATAAGCTCAAAACCTGGATAAAGTGAGGAAAAATCCGAGACTGCGACGAGCGAATTGTATTGATTTATAAAACTAGATGACTTGTGCTTAACCGAATTGCCAAGAATATATTGAATAACATTCTTAACTTCTGAAGGCGTTCGCAACTTTCGCAAATGATAACGAGTTTTATAAACCTGCCCCTTAACCTTCCTGAGTTTATTGATACCTTTTGAAAAAGTAATCCCAAAAGACTGCATCCCCGATCCCAATTCTGCCTTGCTGTCAGCTTCCACTAATAAATGAACATGATCATATTCAAGCGTATAATGAATAATCTTCAGCCCTATCATGCGTGCTTTTTTAATCGCATTCCATAAAACTTTAAGTGTTTGTTTATTTTTCAAACCGGCCTTCGACTTATCAATTTTGATAGTGAGATGCAAGACAGTTAAGCGATTAAACTCATCTCGAGCAATATGACGGATACCACGATCATTTTTCGCGGGTCTTCCAGCGCCCTTCATATTCAGAAAACTTTGTTGTTTCATTGGGAGAATTTAATTTAGGCAGATATTTAAGTCAACAAAAATTGGTGCGGATTCAACTCTCTAAAAATATCTTTTAACGTAGGTAGCTGTGTGCGAGAAGTAAGAGATAGTTAAGAACTACCTCTACTTCACAAGTTTAAGCACATCTTCTTCACTCAATCGACATTGTACACGGGCCCTGTGCGCGCTCAGTGCAATTTCACTGAGCGAAGAGTCTGATTTAGGAAGAGAGATTTCGCATAGAGGAGAAATTTCGCGAGAATCAGAACCCGTCTTCACTGGTGTTTGCGGAGAATTTCCAGATCCCGCGCCTCCTCCGCATGCAGTGATGAAAAGGAGGATGAAAGTAATGTGGAAGAATTTCATTTTTCCTCCACTGGTTTTAGGGAGAGGCGGAAGAAGCGGTTGTTGTGATTTTTGATGTTGCGGTAATACACCTCTAAGACTGTTGAGAGTGTTTCGTTGAGCTGGCAGAGTTCGAGTGCGCTGCCAGTTCTTTTGAAATCAATAACAACATTATTATTTTTTAGGCGTGTTTGCATGTATTGCGAGTAATCCGGGCGCGATTCTCCTGCGAAAAAGATTGAGCGAATGTGAGCGCTTTTGATAGCAAAGCCGTTTTCAAATTTTGTTCCAAGAAGATCTTGGAAATCGTTTGAATCGATTCGCCAATGCATGGAATAGGGATACTTTTCTTCTACCCATTCTTTTTTTGACAACTCTATAACGGCCGTGGCCTTTTGATGGATGCTATCAGCAAGTCTTTCGATCTCTGGAAGATTAGATTGAGCATCACCTTTAGCGAGTACTCGATCTACCGCCTTTGTGTCTTGCTTGATTTTTGCCAATAAGACTCTGATGTCTCCATGTTCATTCATAGCTTCGCAAATTTTTAAGACTTCTTCTTTCTTTTCATCATCAATATTCCAGAAGAAAGATTGTTCGTGAACTGTGATGTAACATCCACTGAGAAGAAAACTCATCGTTATCAAAAAAAGTTTTGTTTTCAATTTGCCTTCCTCTCCATTTCGTCTAATTGTCTTTCAAGAAGAATTTTGTGAAGAACACTATTCTTTCTGATTGTTTTGATAAAATCTGCCATATCACTTGCCGGTAATACTTGGGCATTCGCTCTAGCAAAGAAATTTCTCTCTTTTGCTAACTGATTATTTTTCTCAATCTCCAAACGTATTTCATCAGTAGATTTGTCTAAAAGTTCTTTTTCCAATTCTTCTACAGTAGGAACATTTTCTTTTAAGGCCAGTGCTTGGATTTCATTTTCTTTTTGAATCGAAACTTCAGCACCTTTTTTAACTGTTTTTACAAATTCAGATTCTTTTTTTTGCGAGAAAAAAACTACCGCTACGGAAAGTGCAATCACCCCCAATATCATTTTACTTTTCATTGATTCCTCCTAGTTTAAGAAAAACAGGTTGTCCTTCAACTCGGCTTGAAAAAAGAATTACTTTTTTATTTTGAACAACACTCATATATTCTGAAAGATCTAATGATTTTGGCTTAAATAAAAGATTCACTAGATTCAGGAGATATTTTTCTGTTGAGTTGCTGTCGACCGATTCATCGAGTTGCAATCCAAGACGGTATCCTAACTTAAGAGCTTTTTGGGTAAGTGAATCTGAACCAGCTAGTGTTTTATCAATAATGGGAGCAAGTTTACCATTGTAAAAATTCTCTAGAGACTTTGAAGTTTCAAGCGGCAATTGAACGATGCTCGGAACTTTAGCTGTCACCTGCGCTCTTCCCTGTAATAGATCACAAGCAAGATCTCTTCCTTCAACTTCTAACACCACTTTTCCGATGCGGTCTTTTTTTAGATTAATGCCAACATCTTCCAACGAAAGCTTACGGGAGAAATGAACAAAAGAGTCTGGTGAAGCTTCAATTGAAAATTCGTAAGCATCCCCTAAATTAATCGATGTGAAACTTTTTAGTTGATAAAAATATGGGAGAGGTGCTTTTTCTGTTTCACTTACTGCCCCTTCTTTATCAGTGAATCCTTCGATCGACATTGAATTAAAATCAACATCATTGATGGCAAATCTTGTTTTAAAAGAGTTTTGCATTGGTAGCGGGAGGGCAATCTTGCGAAAACGTTCAATCTTCTCTGCTAATCTTTCATCAACTGGATCGTTTTTATATGTTTCATAAATTGTTTTGTAGCTATCACAGCTCTTTATCAATTCATTTTCAACAAGAGTGAGTCCACGTGTGAACTCACTTTCTTGAGGGGCCATCCAAAATGGGCCTTGCGCCCATTTTGAATTTGCAGAAACCGTTGATAATGGAAGTATTAATGTAGCTGCTATTAATATTGTTTTCATCGTATTACCCTTTATATTGAAATTAGTTGTATGTAGTGATCCAAGGTTTATAAATAACTTTTTTGCTCGAGAATCTTTCTTTCAACTGAGCATCCTGGATGTTTGTATAATTTGTCGTAGCTGTACTACTTCCAAAAACGGCCTGTAGAACATCAAGAGCAATCGCTGCCCCTACACAATAGGCGTTTCCTGGACATGTTTTCTTCAGCGAATCAGAAAGAACAACCGCCCCCGTTTTATCTGGTTGAGGGAGAACGAGTTGACCAGCATTTGCGACAGCAGGTAAACCGATTGCAGCGAGCCTTCCGAAAATATTGTTTCTCATATCTCTTTCTACATCGGCCTTTTGTTCATCTGTCATCGAATTTGCCTGGTCTTGTTCTTCCCATGTCACTTTGAATTCATCTCTGAAGAAATTTCTCTCTTCAATGCTTGTCGTTTTCTTCGAGCTGAAAAATCCACCTTTCGTTTTGCTCTTCACGATCTTTTGATACATTTTGTACATGTTGTATTCAGCTGTTGCTTCAAGTAAAAAAGCTGTTGGATACTCGTAAGAAACAGTCATTCCGTAATTCATGCCTTCAACATTTGTCGGAACTGTAATGTCAAAATCTTGTGGATGAAGCATTGGACATGCCCCTAAAAGTGAAAGACGGACGTTACCACTCATTGTATCTGGGTACGCCGGTAGTTTAAGAGCTCCAGCATCGTATTTTCCTGCGATATCGTAACCAAGAATTGCTCCACCTGTAGGAATGTTGCTTAGGTCAGCGATGTTTGTTGTGATCACGGCATTCTGAGTACTGATTTTTTTGAAATCGAATTGCGGATTGGCCGCGCGAAGATCATCAATATTTTGGTCCCAGTTGCTTTCAAATAAGATTCCAGCACGAGCTCCTTCCATTTGTGCAAAACTTCCATACATCGCATGGAAATCCCCACGGATCTTCATCAAGCGGCTGCTCAGCTTAGACCATGAATCTTCTTGGTCAATAAGTTCTTGTTGGTAAGCAGCTACTTTAGCTTTTTTCTTTTCATAGTCTTTAATTTCTTTAGCGCGTTCAGATGCTTTTGCTCGACGGGACTTGCTCACTTCATTTCTTTCTTTTTGAAGTGTGTATATTTCGCGATTGATCTCTTCACAGGCAGAAGAACAACTTTCTGCTTTGGCGGTGAAATCTGAGATCCTCTCTTCAATAGCAGTCAAGCGAAGATCGAGCGCCATAATTTCATCAAGCTTTGCGAGTGTCACATAGTCAGCGAGATCTTCATTGGCCTCAGCAATTTTTTTTCGAATTTCATCATTTGCTTTTTTGGCATTCAATTCTTCTTCAGTTAAAGCGTCCATTTTAGAAATGATGTTAGCACTGCTTTTTTGCAGACTGGCCATTTCTTTACAGAACCCAACGTTCGCATTGATCGTGTGAAGCCCTTTTACTATTGATCGCGCAGAGTTCGGTGGCATGACATAGATAACACGCATATCGGTATCATCTGCAACGAGATTCGAGTTTGTCGTGTTAAAAATTGTACTTAAATAGGTTGTGTTCTTTGGATAAATTGTGGGTAGCGCTTGTGCTTGAGACATAAGCATACTACTGGTTAACAGACAGAGAGCGATTTTCTTTTTCATTATGATTCCCCTTCAATCAATTTGTTTAAACTGGTCAAACCAATTTTTGAAGGGGGATAGAGCAATGGTAATGCCAACTCTATCCCTATGTAATCACTCAGAAAAAGACCAAACAGCGTATCTTTTAAAGATACATTATGCATCTAATTCAATACACTACTGTTGAATCAACATGACCCCAATTTTATGTTTTAATTCCTCTGAAAAATTGTTAGGTGAAACTTTTTTAAGAGCATTGATTACTCTTTTTTGAAGTTCTAACAGCCTATACATGTTAGCTGAATAATGAATACGATCATTTTCTAGCTCTGATAGTGATGGGAGTGAAAATAATTGTTGTTTCCCATTAATGAGTAATTTTATCGCCACATTGCCGGCTTCATCTATATGAAGAGACTTTTGAAGAATGCGATTTTCAAAGAACTGTTCCAAGCTTGTTATATCTTTATTTCTTAAAAAATGATCATAACTTCGTATCGTAAGCGACATAGGATTTTCAGATATATTTTCTTTTATTAAAAAAAGAAGAAGGTTTTTCATAAGCAAGCGATTAGAAACTACTGCATAGGCCATTTCATCCTGAACCGTAACATTCTCAAGAAATATCGAATGCTGTAGAATCTTTAATTGATCAAAAATCAATTCACCTGAGAGAAGCGCCTCTTGAGCAATGGCCGTTTGAATAAGAGTAAGGTTGTTCCTTAATAGATAGTATGCGCTGGAGTTTTTGTTAGTATCTGAATTTCTTGCGCCGATGTTTAAAACGTTTTCGATTTCACTTGTCCACTCATTTGTTTTTAGGTCGATAAACGGATAAAAGACAAGCAACTGGGCGGTGCTTCGCTCTAGAGCGCGTACTGAAATGAAATCCTCCATAACCTCATTATTTCTCTCTGACTCTTCATTCTTCATATAAATGTATTTTTGAAACAATGATGAAAATTTATTAACTGGGAGATGATAAAAAATGTTTCCTTTTTTTGAATCTTTAAGTTTTTTATACAGTGGAATGTATTTTTCCCGCTGAAATTTTAACAAATTTTCGTTTTCACTCGAAGCATAGATGGCCCTGATAGGATTTTCTTTAACATTGATTAGACCAAATGCTTGATTTAAACCCGAGACACAGTTTTCAAAACCACGACCTGCAGTGGAGTTAAACATACTTTGAATATCTGGAAATGTCCTGAAGCTGCTTTTGAATTTCTGAATATCCATATCCAAAGATCTCATATCTTCATACTGGCCTGATTTATAATTGTTAAGGCTTGGAACTGAATTTAGCTGGTAGTTTAAAAGGATTTCACATGAACGAATCTGATTATTAAGCGCAACTTTATTAATTTCTAGATTGGTCAAACTCGTGTCTCTAATGTCTGAAAGTAAATCCATCGTTTCTCTATGTTGAGCATCAACAACTATGGCAAGCTCTTTAATCATCGTCATTGTTTCAATTTGAATTTGAATTGTTTGTTTTTGAAGAAGTAAAACATCGTCGAGCTTTTGGTCGATAATACCAAGTTTAGAGAGAACTTCATTTTTAAAAGCGGCATCAGGATCAGGATTAAGACCCAAAAGTTTCATCGCTGGTCCCGATGAAAGGGCACTCATTGCCCCCATTACTCCGCCTTTTTTTAAACCATCAAGAATCATATTTGCAGTTGAAAAGATCGCGCTCGCCTTTTTAGTGGTTTCTATCGCTTTTTTTACCCCTCTTGGAAGTTCAAGGTTAAGAATCTTTGCTATTTTTTCTGTGCTATCAAGAATGATACTGAAATTGTTATTGAGTTTTTCTGCTTTATTAACAACGGTTAAGAAATTATCGTTGAGCGAGATTTGTTTGCTTAAAATACTGGGATTCGATTCATCTTCTTTACTTGGTTTTCCGATAAAAACTGATTCATAAAGAAATTTATTAATTTTTTTTCCATTAATAGCGGGATCATATTTGGAACTCATTTCAAATAATGTTTTGGAGTCTTGGGCCAATCCTTTCATCGCCGCGCCTAAATCGTGATAATCTTTTTTCATTTCTTTTTGGTAATCGTTTATTCCGCTTAAAAGTGCCCTGACCTCTTCAACCTTCAGTGCCACATCTTTAATGTCCTGATAGACTTTCAATATTTCCTTAAATGTTTTTTTGTCTTTTAACTTGTCATGAATTTTTGAAGCGACAACTCCAACCAACAGAGTTGTTAACTGCTCATCGTAATTAAGATTCGAACTTTTGAATAATGAATCGTACCTTTTGACAGTAGGAAGAGACTCATTTACTAAGGCCAATAACTTCGAAGGATTATTCTGGGCGGTGTTTTCAAACTTGGCCCTCAATCCAGGTGAATGGTTGTTGATATCATTCAATATGTAATCAGCAATTGAAGATGCGTTTTCAGATATTCTTTGATCATAAATAGCAAATATGTTGTTGAGTAATTCTTTTTTTAAAGTGGCCGCAGAATTCATCACAAATTGCTGTTCAAATGTGAGCCCCGAAAAATTCTCATCCAAATTAATTAGTGTCTTATTTAAAAACTCCGTATCGTTCATAAACTTTGAACCATAAAACAAGAAATCGTTTTTAAATACAGTTGAATGACTATTGATCTCTTCAATGACTTTCGAGATTTCCTCAAGAGAGAGCGGTTTCACATTTTGATCGATATATTTTTTATTTTCATTATAAACACTCATGGCTAAATATTCAGGAAATGCAAGATTACCCCGAGTTGAAGAAAATAACTGCTGCCATAACTTGAAGGCCTGTGACTTCTCCTCTATTTGGAGACTAGTCGTCGACTCAACAGTATTACTCACTACCGGTTTCGATTCTTTTGAACATGAACCAAGAAGTAAAGATGCAATCGTAAGAAGAAGGATTCCAGAATTATTTTTCATTTAATATTCCATTTTTAAGTTGTTTTTAAGATCAATGTAACTAGCTCTATCAATTTGACCGTGTGGTCCCATAATTCCAGAGTCGCCATTTTCGCCTTTGGAACCGTCTTTTCCGGCCGAGGGAATTTGATTTCCACATTGGGAAATAAAAGCTGGATTATAGCTTCCTGGTCTGCCTCCAGCGGTTCCCAGACCGCCTTCTCCTGGTTGGCCCGGTAAACTTCCTGAGCCTTTTACAAGTTTAATGTCGAGATCAAAATGTGATCCATCTCCAACATTGACGTTGGCAACTCCAGAGTTACCGCCTGAGCGGCCATTGAATGCTTTTCTTCCTTTGAATCCATCTATTCCGTTTTTACCGCTCGAAGGGCATGTTGTGGCCTCTCTGGCCGACTGGCAGAACTTTTCATCATCTCTTTCCTGACAATATTCAACCCATTCAACAATCATGTCCTGGCCTTTAAAAAGTGCTGGATCCGCAATTGGACGTTCTTCGATTTTTGCGGGTACATTTGTAACGAGACCGCCATCCTGACCACGCATCTCAATAAATAAATCACCATAAGCAACTGATGCATTGATGTTAAGGACACCACCCGAATGACCATCCATATTATTACTGGCCGTTTTTGTTTCGATGAATGTTGTAATTTTTGCTTTCACTGAAATAAGCTGATCGATTTGAATATCAAAATTTGTTCCAAGAGTTTCGAGAACAACTCCTTCTGCTAATACAAGCGTACCAAAAGAATTTTTTCCACTTACCAGAATTTTGTTAAGATCACCGTTTTTGGAAATCAATATATCTTTTTTCATCGTAAACTCTGCCCTTCCCACAACTTCATTAACACTTTTTAATTCACATTTAATGGTCTCAACATGAGCAGTAATATC
This sequence comes from uncultured Bacteriovorax sp., assembly GCA_946480715.1. Next base: position 16,515 of record CAMLKK010000015.1, read on the forward strand.
TTTGAGATCAACAAGAAGACTTAATGTCTTACTTCCAGAAGGGAACGATTTTTGGAATATTTTTTTGTCATGGGGAGAAGATTGAGTTTCACACGAAAGAGTCGTTTCCTCTAATTCAGTTTTTAATTCTGCTTTGATGACGTATTTATTCAGATTGCTGCTAAATTGCTCAATATTAGAAAAGTCCAATTCGAAATCAATAAGACGTTGCTTCGAGAATGTTGCATAAGAACCATCCTGAAATTCCGTCATTTCTGATTCATTTATTTCTGGTTCTTCTTTAGTTGAAATCTGTGTGAGGTTTTCGCTCGTGCCAGCAATCTGCTGCTTTTTTCCGCCACAAGATGTGAGTGACAATAAAAGAATAAGAGATGTGAGATAAAAATATTTCATAAATGCTCCTCTGTTGCGAGAAACATACAGTAAAGTCTCTAAATGATGGGGAAGTTACACTTTATTGGAACCAAATATTTCAAAAATGAAACAGGATTAAAGGCGTTTTAGGAGTTCCTCGGAAGCTTTTTTCATTTTTTGAAAGACTTCGTCGGCCGCTTCAAGAATTTCTTTGGATTCAGGTGATTGAATATTGTCATCATCAATTGATTCGATCAGTTCTTTGAGCATGACGAACTTTCCAATCGTATCGTGTTTATATTTTTGCAGGTCACTGAATTTCATTTTGAGCTGTTGGTTGCTTGATATGTTTATAGAGTTTGGCCTGATTTATCTGCAATTCAGAAATTGTTTTTCTGATGGCCTTGTTATTTTTAGTGAGAGCGTTGCTAATAACTTCAGCTTCAATTTTTTCAATGAATGATGGAAGTCCAATTTGCATCGCTAGATTTAGTTGTTCAGCTGTGAGAACTGCCTTGGTTGGCAAAACAGCTTTTTCCTGAAGATGCTTTTCAATATCCGGAACGCCAATAAGGCCCTTACCCTCTAATGTGATCAACTGAAAAAAGCGTTTAAGCTCACGGATATTTCCTGGCCATGAGTATTTTTCTAGAAATGATTTAGCTTCTTTCGTGAAAACAAGTTTGCGTCCGGATTGTCCATAAACGGTCATTTCCTTCTTGAGCAGATCAAGAATATCTTCTGTTCTCTCACGAAGAGGAAGGAGCTTTATAGAGAGCCCGCAAAGACGCTGAAAAAGATCAAATCTAAAATCGCCTGCTTTAATTTTATCTTCGAGATTATCAAGAGTCGCTGAGATTATTCGGAAATCTGATTTGATGAGTTTGTCTGAATTGACCTGGTAAAAACTTTTTTCTTCGATGGCCTTTAAGAGTTTTGATTGAAGCCCTTTTGACATAGATCCAATTTCATCCAGGAATAGAGTTCCACCGTTGGCCAGGGCCAATTTCCCTTTAACTTCAGCATTTGCGCCCGTAAAGGCCCCTTTGGCATGTCCGAATAATTCTGCTTCCAGAAGATCTTCGCTTAAAGCTGCACAGTTCACAGCTACAAAAGGTCCGTTTCTCTTTGATTGATCATGAATTTCTTTTGCAAGAAAAGTTTTTCCCGTACCACTTTCTCCCAGTAAACAAAGGGGAAGATCAGTAGCAATAACCGGAACCATTTTTTTTATGATGTCTTTCTGAGCCTTAGATTTTGTCGGAAAGACTTCTGTAAAAATAAAATTTTCAAGATAGTCGTTTTTAGAAAGGAGATAGCGATTAAGTGTATCAGCAATACTCGCCTCTTCGTTTCCTTTAGAATAATAGTCGCTACAGCCAAGTTCATAGGCATGCTCGATAATGGTCTCATCATGCAATGAAGACATAACGACGCTATAAATGCCTTTTTGAGAAGCGAGCTTGAGGAGTTCAAGACCTAATAGCTCAACACCCGTATTATCCAGATTAAGGTCAATGAAACATAGATCGTAAGTGCTGTTGAGTTTAAGAACGGCATCATCATAGGTCGCAGCTTCAACCACGTAATGATCTTTCAGATGGGCCTTAATTTTCAAACGGGATAACTTTTCGTCATCAACCACAAGTATTCTAAGCATGTGGTGTTTTTACCACAGCTTAGAATACAGATTGATTTTATTGAAAAAAATACAGGATTTTAACGCTTTTTAAGGGCCTGTTCAGAGAGCGCTTTAAGTTTCATATACTGAGCTCGCTCAATTTCACGTCTGGCCTTCTCTTCCTGGTCGCGTTTTTCATCTGCGACTGAAGTATTGACCTTTTTAGCAGCGATTGAGGCAGGAGCACGGCATTTTCCGGCCGCTTTTTCTTCAGCGGAACATTCCTTGCGGTTGACCTTAATCTTAACGTATTTAGGCTGCCCTTTTTCATCGAGATCAATTTTTCCGTCTTTGATAAGCGGGATAACTTTTTTCGTCACGCCATCTTCTTCAATGAGGAATGGAACACCATTAAGTTCTAAAATTCTGTTAGTGATAGTTTCAGCTGCTTTCTCTGACGACATTCCGTCAACTCTTGTCAGAGTTAATCCATTTGTCTGATCATTTGATTCCGCAGAATTTGTAGTTAAATTAGGTGCACTCGCGATCGAACGAGATGGTGCTGCAGATGATGTTGGAGCAGCTGCCCCAGAAGAAGTATCAACTGCTTTTCTTACAGGCTCATCACTGTCTGCTGAATAAGTAGATTTGCTTTCACTCACTCGTGGTGAAAAAGTTTGAGTTGAGTTTTGAGAAGCTGACGACTGAACCACTTCTGCTTTAGGAGCGTATGCTGGAAGCTCGGCTTTCTTCGCAGCTGTTGTTTTTTTGAGTTCATTAATTTGTGTTCTTAAATCAGCAATAAGATCTTTTTCTTCTTGCTGTCTTTTTTCTTTTACTCGGGCCTCTTCAGCAGCTTCTGTTGAAGCTTTTAGTTTATCGAGTTTTTCTTCAGTCGCTGAAAGTTTTTTAAGAAGTTCAGCAATTCGAGCATCATTTGGTGAAGCCGCTGCGATCGCTTCAGCTTCTTTTTTTACCGTTTCAATTTCTGGAATCACCGCTGTGTGATCGACTGGGGCATTGTGATCTTCAATAGCATTGTTAAATGTGTTTGGGTTATAGAATGTGTTATTTGGATTGTTGTAATTGTTTCCATCGTTGTTGACCAAATTGTCTTGATTGAACGAAAAATCTTCCTCGACGGGTTCATAAATTTTTGCAGATTCAAATAAGTCGGATTTAGAATTTCCAAGACCAATACTGTCCAGCGTTCCATTATCCATTTCATCAGGACCAGTTGTTGAACGTGGAGCATAACTGTAGGAATCATTGTCTGCATTGTATACTATCTTATCGACATTTTCTTGATCATTGGCCTGTAGTGAAGCCGCTAATCCTTTTTCAGCTCCGACGATATTAAAACTCTTGCAAAGCCTAGAATCGAGAAAAACTTCCAGGTCTTTTTCATCTGAAAATTCTTCACCTAAAAGATCTTTAAGACGTTTCCAGTGGCGATTCTCTTTTACAGGTTGATCCCCAATAATATCCCAAAGTCTTCTACCATCAACATCAATCTTGGCGATTCTGCCTCTATTTAAATTTGTGGCGATCTCACAAACTGACTCAATTGAAGCAACTTCTGAACACTCTCCACTGCTTCCTAAAATGTTTTCAGCTCTAGCTTTACGGAAACTATCAAAGTTTGCAGCGAAATCTTCTTTTGAAGCATTTTTCTTCAAAAAGATTTCTTTAAGTTTTTTATAGTGTGAATTATTTTTAAAAGATTTATTATCTGAGTCTTGAAAATTGAAGTCGTAGCTTAGAACCGGATCTACATATGTAAATTTATTTTTTCCTGTTCCTGATTTAACTGCGTTGATGAATAGCTCTTCTTTTTTATCGGTAGAAGCTTTTTTAAATTCTTCAGATGTAACAAGTTCACCTAAGGCATCAATGTATTCACTATCTACTTCAGCATATCTAGTTGTACGTCTATCAATTCGTGACTCAAAGAAAGCAATCATTGCTGGCTTATCTTTGCCTTTGTATTCTTTGGCGAAAGTATTGTAACTGACAATTTTTTTATCAGCATTTTCGTAGCTGTAGCAACCTGGATTAATTGTTGAGCATGTCTCTTGATAATCATCAAATCCACTTGTCACTAATGATATATTACAAGTTGGTTTATTACTGAGTTCAAATCGTGAAGCACATTTAGCGCCTAGACTTTTATCAAATTTCTTTTGAGCGAAATGTTTCAGTACCTCTAGCTTTTCCATTTCTTCTGCTTTTGTTCTCAGAAATTTTTTTGCAAAATCTTGAGCTGTTAAATAACGAATAATGGCATCTGCTCTTTTTCTAGTTTCTGCATCCTGTACTGTTGTAAGTTTTAATTGCGAGCAAGCATTTACATTCTCACATCTTGAGACATTGTATCGAGTGCTCTTAAGATAAAGTGGCGCCTTTGCATTATTACAAGCTTCTTGCTTACTGATGTTGTTCACATCAAAAGCAAGATCATCAATGATTTCGTAACCGCTGTATTGATCCAGACTTGAGCAAGCTTGACTTGCAGGTGAGCGAAGCAATCTTAATGAATTGCCAAATTGAGGCAATCGCGATTGTTGCATAATGATGCTGGTGAAAGGTTTATTTTCCTCAGCAAAAACAACATTAAGGCCTAAACCCATCATCAATAGTGTTACGGACAAAATCTTCATAATGAGACTCCTCAGACTATTGTATCGGTTAAACAGCTAAAAACTTGAGCAAAACGCTCCGTGGCGATTAAAGTGTCGTTTTATTGTGGAGTTAGAGGCCGATTGCCTGTCTTAAATGTGCCTTAAAAAAGAGGCAAACGCTTCAAAGCCGATTAAAAGTGTTCTACCATTTAACGAGATCAATATTGAACCGAGGGATTGGAATGTTAAACGAAGAGCTAAGTAAATACTGGACTGAAGCCGCAAACACTTATCAATGGAAGAAAAAATGGTCATCACTGATGACTGGCGACTTTCATGAAGTAAATGTCCGCTGGTTTGAGGGTGCAGAACTTAATATCACTGATAATTGCCTGGATCGCCATCTTGAAAAGCGCCGTCAGAAAAAAGCGCTTATTTTTGAGCCTAATAATCCAAACGAATCTGCCCAACATTTTACTTATGGTGAATTACATCTCGCTGTTTGCCGTTTTGCAAATCTCCTCAAGTCCCGTGGAGTAAAAAAAGGAGACGTCGTTTGTTTTTATATGGGTATGACTCCAGAACTCATGATGGGTGTTCTTGCCTGTGCTCGTATTGGGGCCATTCACACTGTCGTTTTTGGTGGCTTCTCACCACTTTCTCTTCGTGGACGTCTGGAAGATTCAAAAGCAAAAATGATTATCACACATGATGGAGCTTACAGAGGCGATAAGATCACTCCATTAAAAAGCATGGTAGATGAAGCAATAGCTGATCTTAATACAGTTGAAACTGTCCTCGTTGTGAAACGCACGCATGAAAAATTAGAAATGAAAGCTGGTCGTGACTATTACTACGATACATTGATTAAAGATGCTGAACTTTATTGTCCAAGTGTCGCAGTCGCTGCTGAAGATCCACTCTTTATTCTTTATACATCCGGATCAACAGGGAAACCAAAAGGGCTTCTGCATACGACGGCCGGTTACATGGTTCACGTAGGAAAAAGTTTTAAAGATGTTTTTCAATATAAAGAAAATGATATTTTTTGGTGTACGGCCGATATTGGTTGGATCACTGGCCACAGTTATCTTATGTATGGTCCACTTCTTAATGGTGCCACAACAGTAATGTTTGAGGGCATTCCAACATATCCAACTCCAGCTCGTTTCTGGGAAGTCGTTGAAAAACACAATATCACTCATCTCTATACAGCTCCAACGGCCATTCGTTCGCTTGAAAAATTTGGGCATGATATTCCTGATAGATTCAAAATGAAATCACTTAAAGTTTTAGGATCCGTTGGCGAACCAATCAACGAAGAAGCTTGGCAGTGGTATAACAAACATGTTGGAAAAGAGCGATGCCCGATAGTAGATACCTGGTGGCAAACAGAGACAGGTGGGATTTTAATTTCACCTAAGGCCGGTCTGACAAAAACAAAACCAGGATATGCAACTCTTCCTCTTGAAGGTGTTCAACCTGTACTTCTCAATGACAAAGGAGAAGAAATTTCGGATTTAGTGGCAGAAGGAAATCTCTGTCTAAAAACTCCATGGCCTTCACTTGCTCGCACGATTTATGGAGATCATGACAGATTTAAACAAACATATTTTTCTACATTCCCTGGATATTATTTCACGGGAGACGGTGCTCGCCGTGATGAAGATGGATACTTCCGTATCACTGGCCGAGTTGATGATGTCATCAACGTTTCCGGGCATAGGATTGGAACAGCTGAGGTAGAAGAGGCCATTGATGAGCACCCGGAAGTTATTGAGAGTGCCGTTGTAGGTTTTCCTCATCCTGTAAAAGGACAAGGACTCATGGCCTTCGTTATAACTTCTTGTGATATTAAAAACATTGAACAGCTTGAAAAAGAAATTAAGGATGTTGTTCAGAAAATTATTGGCCCGATTGCTAAACCAGACCGCATTCAAGTGGTCGAGGGATTACCAAAAACACGTTCGGGTAAAATCATGCGTAGAATTTTAAGAAAAATTGTGGAGAATGATATTGCTAATATTGGTGATACATCTACTCTGCTCAATCCGGAAATCGTCGATAAGATTATAAAAGATTATCGTCCATGATTTTTTTCTTATGAGCATAGATCGTTTTTAAAGCGTAGGGTTTAAGTTCAGGCTTAAGCCCTTCATATACCACGCCTAAAATTTCATCATCATTCTTTCCCGCACGCATGAGTTCTATAATTTGCTCTTCACGTTTTTTACGATGCTGGAGTGTCTCGGTGAGTTTATTTGTTCCACCGATGATGATTCCGTGACTCGGGATTATTGTTTTTGGATTTAATTTAATAATTCTTTCTAGAGAGGCGAAGTATTTTTTCATATCGCCTTCTTCATCGCCGATAACGACTGTTCCAATCGTTTGAATAAGATCTCCGGCAAAAAACCAATTAAGTGATTTTGGCGCAAGAGCAAGTTGACCTTCATCATGTCCTGGTACTTCGTAAATAAGAACATCTTGACCTAAACTCTTCGTCAGGATCTCGCCTTCTTTTCTGAACGTAACATTAAGACCTTTAAAATAATCTGCACCAATTTTTTTATAAGTGTATTCACTCATCTCTATCGGAGCATTGAATTGCTTGGCGATGTCGCGAGAAAATTCATAATGGTCAGGATGATGGTGCGTGATAAAAATTCTATCAAATCCAATTTTTGAAATTGATTTGATGAACTTTTGCAATTCAGCTTCATTGGCAGGAGATGGATCGATAAGATATTTTAGTTGGCCGTCATCACCAATGATAAAAGAATTCGTCCTGCTTGCAGGAGGAAAAGTATTTGAAAGCGGAAGAAATTGTCGAACACCGCAAATAGATTCGATCATCGGAACTTCGGTCATTGGATCGTGAGGTAAAGTCATATTGATCGGTTTAGAAAGTTCGCGATCGTCGATAAAACTTTTAAGCAGCATGATCGCAGGAGGTACGGCCAGCATCTCCCCTTTTTGATAACGTTCTAACAAAGCTTCCGGCAGGGACCATTCAGCATATTCAACTTCCGCTGAATCAAAAGCAAAGATCTTTTTTTCTTTGAGTTTGATTTTGAAATAATAATTTTTGAAGCGGTAAGGATTAAATTCCGGAGTAATGGCAATTCCAATATCATGAATACTTTCGACTTCACCACGCTCAATGGCTTCCATTAGATCGTAATTCAATTCTTCTTTCACTTCACGAATGAGAGCATGCAGAATTTGCGGATTGATATGTTTGGGCCAGATTTCATGAGTTAGTGGCGTCGTCGGATCTGTTTGATCGACTTTTCCCCCAGGTGTGGCATGGTAGCCTGGGAAAACGGCCAGATAGTTCTGACGTTTAATAAAATAAACTTCTTCTTGAGTAACAAAAACGGCGGATACTGATTCTCTCATGCAAAGACTTTAACATGAATGAAAATTAAAACGTAAGAAAATCTTTTTTAAGAAGAGAGTCACGTTTTTTAACCGAACGAGAATTGAGACAAGCTTTTAGCTTTTTAGGTGTGCAATTCGTTAGCGCTTCGCCAGCGGCCCTCGCAACAGCATAGGAAGTTCCTTGAAAGTGACCGCTTCCTGCAGGCATAAAAAAATCAATTTTATCGACATACAGAAGATTCTGATCAAAGAGATCTGACTGACCAGCGCGTCCTTCCATGTAGGAACCAATAAGAATGAGATTTTGAAGAGGAGCAAGTATCTGAGGAAAGAGTGATGTGTCCTTTGTCATCTTCCCTTCCGCTCGACCGCTGGCCACTAACCAGACCCCTGGTAAGCGTTTTGTGAGGGCATTTGCGACCGGAAGTCCCGCGGCCACAATGACAACATCTGCGTTCTGCTTTTTTATTTCGGCGATCGTTTTTAACCACGCCTCAGGGGTCTGCTCGCCTTTTTCATTAAAAACAATAAATGGATGAATGGTAAGTGATGCTTTGCCTTTATAAGAAGCTAAAAACTGCTCTAAAACCCATTGTCCGTGAAAACGCCTCGATGATTTCTTTTGTTCGACCGTGTAATCGGCACAACGAAGGACAACCTTTTCCAAAACATCGGTAGGAGGTTTGATCTCGATTGATGAAGAAACTTTGATTTCTTCCGGACAAAACCCCGTATCAAGAATAGCGATTTTTAAAGTGGCCTCTGCTGAAAGAGAAAAGAGACAAGCGAAAAAGAAAAAGACCGGTCCTAAGACCGGTCTCACTATAGAAAACGATAGACGTTTACATGTTACCATTTGACGGAGGTGGCTCGATAAAGAATGGACGGTGTAATTGTGCAAGTTCACCTGACTTATTATAAAGCTCTTTGAAATTATTTTTAAAGCTTTTTTTGTAGTCATCTTCCATATCATCAAGAACATCATTCGTCGTACTTCTGATCTTTAGCTTCATTCCACGAGAAACTGTATCAGACCACATCATTGCGTTTGAAAGTGTATCTTTCATCGCTACCGCTGAAAGAACAAACGGAAGCTTTGATACAACGACATCACCTTTAGAAGCATTTTTTAGAGCATGGATGAAAAGAGTTGAATCCTTTTCAATCATGTCCGGCCACTTACGGTCACGGTTAAAGATACCACCTGATTCGTCGTAAGCAACATTGATGTTCAATACTTCAGCAAGTGCTTTTAGAGAGTAGATCTTAATGATCTGATTCGGAGTTCCGAAAGTAGCTGGGCTTACCTTCGCTTTAATTTCTTCAAGCATTTCTGGAGCAGTCAAGGCCAATTGACCAGCAAGCTCAAGATCATTAGTGAATGAATCAAGACTTGATTGTAAAAGAACAGATGACTTCACAACACCAGCAGCTCTGTGTGGATTTGTGAAAAGAACTGTTCTCTTATCAAGTGAAAGCTTAGTTGCATCTTTCAGAGAAGAAAGGGCCTGAGCATTTTTTAAACCAGTTGCATTTTGATCAATCAATAAGAAAGTTGAAGATTTAGATTTTCCAATGAAAGCGTTTAGCGCTTTAATTGTTGATCCCGCTGAATCATCAACTACCAGAAGAACTTTTGAAGAAAGACCATTAGCAAGCGTTGAAGCATTAAGAGAATCTAAACTCATATCAAGAACAGAAACTTTATCTGTTCCACCTAGATCAGCAAGTGCATCCAGGAAAGCTGGCAAGTGAGTTTGCGAATTAGCTACGATAACTGGAACTTTGTTGCCTTTATCAGAGAATTGAGCACGGGCCATTGCCTGAAAGTCTCTTTCCATTTGACCAATCACAACTCCGTTTTGTTCAATTGAAGCTGAGATTGAAAGATCGCGGTAAACGTCTGCTTCTGTAGAAACTAAAACTTCAGCATCAGAAAGAGCAGCTGTACCAGAAAGTTCAGCAAGGTTTGCGAAGTCACGAGTGATAATTCCAGTTTGTGAGTTTGTCACAAGCTTGATTTTCAACTCGCCTTTGTAAGCACGTTTTGAATTGTTAGTCACAGAAAGTTTAAGTTTGTTCTTTTGTCCTTTAAGAAGGATTGATTCAAGTGACATGTTTGCAAGTGAGATTGGGAAAGCAACACGAACAGCTTTTTGATCAGCATCTTTTAAGATTCCATTTTGAAGACGATCGTAGTGACGGCCTTCAACTCCATCTTTTGAAGTTAATGGAGAAACAATTCTTAGCGAAGCTTTGTGAGTTCCACCTAAGTTAGCAGCAACTTTTCCTTCAGCAGCACCTGTTACAACAGCTTGTGAACGAGCTGGAATTGCCGGAAGTTTTACGAGTGCTCCACCATCGATTTGAACTGAAACGTTCGTAGCCGCTTTAAATCCGAAGTTCTTAACAACCACAGAGTGAACTGTGCGCTCACCTGGCTGGTAAACACCGTCTTGAGCAGCAACTCCAGAGATACCAACATCAAGCATATCGCTTGAAACGAATTTTAAGACTGCATTGTTGTTATAGATGTCAGTTACTTCAGAAATTCTTTTTTGACGGTAGATTTCTGTTTGCTGAGCAATGTTTGCACTGAAAACTTCTCCTTCTACGCGGTCAAAGTTTGCAGAACGAATAGCTTCGTATGTAGAAGCGTAAGCCGAAGATTCTGCACTTGCATATGAAGTTTTAAATGTTGAAGACGAACGATCTGGAGCAGCGTCTACTCTCGCGAAAGCAGTTCTGAAGGCCGCGGCCTTGATAACCGGGTAATCACGTCCGTAAGCTCTAGCATCAGCATCACGACGACCTTGATTGTAGTGCTCTGGGTATTCGCGATTTACAGCAATTGTGTAGGCATTTCTGTGAGCATTATCATAAGCAGAGTTGTACTCACCATCAATTCTTCTTGTGAATTCGTAACGAGAAAATTCACGGTAGTTGTAAACATATCCATCAGCGTATGCTTTACGTGCTAACTCTTTTGAGTGGTGAATGTTTGGATTAAAAGATGATCCGTTAAAATCACCTGGGTAACCTGGAACACGACGAGAGAAACTTCCTGCGAATGCACCGTTAAGAAGTTGTTGCCCTAATTCAGTATTTTCTAATTTTTTCGTTGTTTCTGATTCACCGATATTGCGACCATCAACTTGACCAGTTGAAACCGCTCTTTCCATACCAGCTTTTTTACCTTGAGCGATACCAACAGCAGCTGCATCTGATTTAGCAGCACGCGCTTCACCTGCCGCTGTACCTTCTCTGTTACCTGCACTTCTATTTCCTGCGATAATTCCTTCTGCTGTACCATCACGGTCACCGTCTACGCGGGCACGAGCTGCACCGTCACGTTCACCTTGTTCAGCACCACGAGCGTAATAGCGATCTTGTCCGGCAACTGTACCTTCATTATGTCCGTCAACTTGACCGTCTAGACCACCTTGATCCGTACCCATTCTTCTTGCGAGCGAGTAACCATCGTTACCACCATCGCTTTGACCAACACGAGCACCTTCTTTATTAATTGTCTGAAGAGCTGCAATAAGATCTCTTCTATAGTCTTGAAGTTGTGATTGAACATTCGATAAACGATTGCGTGCTTCATCTGATCTTCTTGTTGCGTTGTTAAGATCATTTCTAACTTGATCTAAACGAGTTGCAACTGGAGCAAGTTCTAACTTAAGAGCACCTGCTGCTTTATTTCTTTCTGTGATTGCTTGATCCATGGCCGCAATTTCTGCTTCCGTTGTTGTGATGGCAGCTGCGTTTGTTGTTGGATCTTTTTTCAATTCATCTAATTTAACGATGAGTTGTTTCTTTTGACCTTGGAAAACCTGCGCTTCACTTTGAAGCACTTCCATCTTTCTTTTGATCTCGCTTACGTCACGTTCAAGTACAGCAACTTGGTTTGCAATCTGTTCGCGACCTTGATCAACTCTTGCGAGTTCAATCTTAGCGTCTTCAGCACTACGCTGAAGTTGATTAAGACCTGGATCATCACTCAAACGAAAACTTTGAGATCCGATGTAACCAGGAATGTCAGCGGCGATCGCTGAGATGGTTTGGAACATGGATCCCAAGACCAGCGAGAGAAGGAGGAAGACACGATTCAGAAAGGCCATAAGATTCTCCTCGAACGACACCAAAAATAAAAAAACGATTTTTAAGGTTCAAAGTGACACTGAAAATAGTGTTACTCTGACCCCAAAATCGTCCCTGTATTTTGGTGGGTGTTTACTAAGTTGTGTGAGAGCAAAGCTCTTGCCAAAAATTGATAATTCTAAACAAGTATACCGATTTTTAGTTTGAGCTGTTGAACCGTGAAACTTATACAGACTCGAGGTGTTTATAGCGAACATGACGGTAGCCCTTAACGGATTCAAGGCGTTTTAGCTCGCTAAAACCCAATGATTCCTTAAGAACAGACTGCCTGATGTGAGCGGCGATCGCCTTCTCTCTTTTGTGCCATTCGGGAAGAATGGTCCTTAAAAAGCGGGCGTGCCTCATCATTTTGAGCATCCAAGGTGTCGGTGAAAAATCGAACTCAATTTTTTTGCCGGCCACATCGAAGCTAGGTCGATTGATGAATGTTTTACGATAGCGGGATCCTTGCGGGCCATATGTTTTTTCATCTTTATAACGTCTCACGGGTGAGATCATCTGATGAGCGATGAAAACTTCATCTTTAATAAAATATGTTTTAGTGAGAGCTGCCATTGCTAATTTAAAAAGCTCAGCATCTTTATAAAGACTGGCGAGGACTTTCACATCTTTTAAATAATCATGCATTTTTAATCCACGATCAAATATCATAATGTCGTGAACGTACTGAGCGAGATCAGCGCGTGGAATATTGAAATGGGAAGGAACAATTCCGACAAGCTCCGCGAGGGCTTCTTTGTATGAGGCCACAAGAGCTCCGCCAATGACGAATGCACTTTCTTTGATAGAAGCTTCAAGCAACATTTCATGCGTAATGGATTCGTTCTGAGAAATTTTTAAATCTTCACCTGAATAGAGACGTCTTCCCAGCGCAAACGCTTGAAGGTTGTTTTTCAATTCATCTTTCTTCATCGTTCTTGAAAATGCACTTTCAAGATCATTAAGTTCAAAAGGAATGAGTCCTGCCTGATAGGCGGCCCCAAGAATCATCGCTGAAGCATATACGCTTTTTCCAAGATGCATCTCTGCAGTCTCTTTCATCGGAAGAATGAAAAGGCGCTCACCTAAAAGTGATTTTAATTTTTCACTTAAACTGACTTCATTAACTGGAGTTTTATCCAGTCCTCTATCCATTAGAAGTGTCAGTGGGACTTGGAACTTTTGATCAAGAATCACTTTTCCAGTATTGCTCACAAAACCTAAATGATGAGAGCCATCGAGAAGATCTGGTGATAAAAGCACATCTGCTCCACCCATTGGTGTTACTTGAGCATGAGATTTTCCTTTTTTATAAAGAGCAAGGTGAGAAGTGACGTTTCCATTTCTTTGAGCGAGCCCTTTTTGATCGACAAATTTAAAATCAATATCTGTTCGTCCACCCATCGCCTTCGCGGCTTCAGCGAGAACCCGAGAAATAGTTGTAACTCCCGAACCACCAACTCCGGTAACCACCATACGGTAGTCAATGCCTTTTGCAATCGAATCAAGAGTCTTTACTCGCATAGGTTCAGTAATTTCTTTTGCAGCAATCGCCGTTTTTTGTTCGCGGTATTTCGTCGGATGATAATCAGCGACTTCCACAAGTTCAAAACTTGGGCATGCTTTAATTTTTGTACAATAAGAATCGGAAACACAAATTTGGGGATCAATCGAAACTTTCGTTCCATACGCATCGAAAGTTTGTGAGAGACCAGGACATCCGGTCATATCAACACATTCACGGCAATCTTCACAAGCATCCGTGTTGATTTGATAAAATGATTGAACCTCAACAGTTTCGCCTTTCGAAAATAATTTTCTCTCCGATGCTTTTTTTCTTCCGTGGAAAGTAAGACCACATTCTTTATTAGAGATGATAACTTTCGTTCCTTTTTTAAGAACTGTTTCTCTTAGAAGGTTTTGATAAAAGTATCTATCCGATGGATTGACTTCAAGAGCTTCATCAACTCCCAGAGCGGTTACAAGTTTTAGCATGTCTTGAGCAGGACGTTTAAATCCTTCAACTGATACACCTGAACGTGGAGTCATTTGATGCCCCGTCATCGCGGTGTTGTCGTTATCTAAAAGAATGTAAGTAATATCGTGGCCCATTTGCACAGAGTTTGAAATGTCTGTAATCCCTGAGTGGAAAAAAGTTGAATCGCCCATAAGAACAACAGAAGGATTCGTAGTGAAGAGATCAACTCCGGCACCGAGCGCTCCCCCCTGTCCCATGGCCGATAGGTTATGCATTTCTTTAAATGGCTCTAAAAAAGAAAGTGAATAACACCCAACATCTCCGTGCGAGAGAAGATTGATGTTCTGACCTTTTAAATGCGCGCGCAGATCTTTTAACAGCGAGAGTGTTTCACGGTGAGGACATCCTGGACAAAAAGTAGGAAGTCTTCGCGGCATCACTTCAGTCAGAGTCACTCCTGGGTTTGTTGGATGACAGGCCTCAAGACCCAGATCTTTCATAATCGCCGAGAGTCTCTCAACAACGATTTCGTAATTCAAACCGCCGTGAATTGGAAAACCATCTCCGCTGATAAATTTCTTTCCGTAAACTTTGCATTTCAATTGGTGACGAATGATGACTTCATTAAGTTCCGTTTCTAAAAAGCCACGCTTTTCTTCAACGACAATAAGAGCATCAAGATTTTTTAGATACGGTACTAGCAGGTCATCAATGAGCGGATAAGGAGCTGCAACTTTATAAAGCGAAAATCTCTCGAGTGCTTGATTGTCATCCAGAACTTGTTTGAGAATTTCAAATACAGCACCGCTTGAGATAAAACCAATTTTAGAATCAGTGTTACCAAATTTTTGATCGAGAGATTTTTCTTTAAGTGCTTTTAGTACACGGGGAAAACGCTCTTTGATCATGGCCACATCGGCCTTAAGTGAATTAGGTGGAACCATGACGTTTTTACTTAAATCAAATGTCGATGGATCTAATTCAATGAGTGTTGAATCGATTTTTTTCTCTTCACCAATCTCTACTCGTCCCCCACCTTCGGCCATAAAAGTAGTGAGAAGAAGTCCTTGATAGACTGAAGTTTCAAGAGAAAGTGACAGTGCTATTTTCATCCAGTCTTTCAATTCTTGTGGAGTTGAAGGATCAAGAAAAGGAATGTGTAAATGTTTAAAGAGATAACGTGAGTCAGCTGGACTTGAAGTTGATATCGACCATGGATCATCACCAACAACAACCACCACTCCCCCTGAACCTGGATTAGCAAAATTTCCAACCGAAAGGGCATCTGAGGCAACGTGAAGACCCATTGATTTCATCGCCACTAAAGCGTTTCGATGAGCTTGTTTCGCTCCTGAGGCCATCGCGGCTGCATTTGCTTCAGAGTTTGCGATAACAACGCGAATTCCTTTTTCTTGAAACTCTTTTTTGCGTTCATGAAGAATATTGAAATAATCAGCAAGCGGTGAGCCGGGATATCCCGTAAAAAGATGGAATCCTGCTTCCAACGCACCTTGAATAATAATTTCATTTCCGTTCAGAATTTCTGTAGTCATAAGCGTTTAAATCTCAGTGAAAAAAGTTTGAAAAAATATCTCACAATTTTTCAGCTAAGCAAAGAAAGGTTGATGGTGTCATTCGGACTTTTCTCTGTAAAAAGCGAAACTTTTGTACTATTCACTCGGGAATTCGTAATTGAGCGGATAAAAATTTAGGAGCGATCTTCATGAAAAAAATGTTCATTGGTATTGCGTTTTTACTTGGGGCCTACAATGTTTCTGCTGGTTGTGTGGAAGATTATCGTTATCTGCAAAACGAATCAAAAGTTTCACTCAATTTTGTAAGAGAAGTTGTGCTGACTAAGAGAACAGATTTCAGAGACCTCCGTTCTCCTGAATTAAAAGCAGTAGCAAATTTTGTGAAGCTTATGAATTTTTCATTCGACGGAAATAATTCACTCACACTTACAAACGAAATTTATCAATCAAAACATGAAGCTGATTACTCTGTTGGCTATCGAATGACTGTGAGTGATGGACGTACTGATTTAAAAGTTCGCTATTTCATCAAAATCGATATCGGCATCGATGAAATTGGCTATCCAATTTTATACCGCTCACTCGAGAGTAAAATTCCTGAAGGTGAATTTCTCTGCGAAGAATTTTAGAAAAAACAAACGGCCAATAGAGCAAGAAAACCGGGCAGGGCCTGAACTTTGAATATATTTTTACTCGCTGTAAATCCCCCGTAGATGCCAGCTATGACGATACACGTAAGAAAAAATATTTTAATGTGATGGCCTTCAGCTCCTCCAACGATAAGTCCCCAAATCAGTCCTGCGGCAAGAAAACCATTGTAGAGTCCTTGATTGGCGGCCAATGCCGCGCTTTTTTTAGCGAACTCAGCGTCAATTTGGAAAATTTTTTGTCCTTTCGGTGTCTGCCAAAGAAACATTTCCAGCACAAGAAATCCCACATGGGAAAGGGCCACAAAAGCGACCAAAAAAACTTCTAAGATTTGCAACTTTTCCATGCGATTCCCTCTTTGCTTTAGTCGAATGACTAGTGCTACAATTTCACAACTTTTGACTGACATTTTACCAAGGAAATCTAGATGTACAAGATGATTGCTATTTATAAAACTCCAACTGACGTCAACTCTTTCGAAGACTGGTACCGTTCACATAAAGAAATCGCTAAAAAAGTTCCGTTAGTAAAAGAATTCCGATTCACAAAAGTAACTGGTGGACCTCGTGGTGCAAGTGATCTGCACCTCATCGCTGAACTTTGTTTTGCTTCAAAAGAAGATTTTAAAACAGCTATGGCCTCACCAGAAAACATGGCCGCAGGAAAAGATGCATTCACAAACTACAAAGACATCGTCTCTGTTCACTTCGCTGAAGAAGAAGTGGTTAAGGCCTAAGCATGGAAAACATCCTGCTCGAATACCCTTACCGAGACAATAAACATATCGCACTCGTGCGTTTAAACCGTCCCAAAGTGCTCAACGCTCTTTCGACGGATCTTATGCAAGAGCTTGTTGATTGTTTTCTCTCTCTTGATAAAAATCCAGATGTACGCGTGATCATGCTCACAGGAAATGAGAGAGCTTTCGCCGCAGGAGCAGACATTGCTCAAATGGTGACAGCGACTCCTGTTGATCAAATCAACGATCAGCGCTTCAGAACATGGGAAATGCTTCGTTTGATTACAAAACCAATCATCGCGGCCGTAAATGGATTCGCGCTTGGTGGTGGATGTGAGTTAGCAATGTCATGCGACCTCATTATTGCAGGCGATGATGCTAAATTTTCACAGCCCGAAATTAAAATCGGAACAATCCCAGGAGCTGGTGGAACTCAAAGACTCACGCGAGCGATTGGAAAATCAAAAGCGATGATGATGGTTCTCACAGGTGACATGATTGATGCTGAGACCGCCTATGATTGGGGATTAGTTGCGAAAGTTGTCCCCGCTCCTACTCTTCTGCAAGAGACGTTTGAGCTTGCTAAAACAATCGCTGATCGTGCGCCTGTCGCAGTTCGATTAGCTAAAGAAGCCGTTAACAAATCTTTTGAGATGACGTTGAAGGACGGCATGGATTTCGAACGCAGAAATTTCTACCTGACTTTTTCTTCTGCTGATCAAAAAGAAGGAATGAAAGCTTTCTTAGACAAACGCAGTCCTGAGTACAAAGGAAATTAGCCATGTCACAATTTAAGTTTATCAAATATGTAGAAGAAAATAGAACGGCCGTCATTAGCATGAATCGTCCGGAGCTCTATAATGCTCTTAATGCTGAAGCAAAAATGGAAATTGTGGGGGCCTTGAGAGAGGCCAACAAAAGTCCAAACGTTCATTCCATTATTTTAAATGGCGAAGGGAAAGCTTTCTGTACAGGTCAAGATCTCAACGATCGCAATGTACAAGCAACTAACGGTGGGGTTGATCTCGGTCACACACTTATGACTGAATGGAATCCCCTCATCAATGCCATCCGCGACTCCAAAAAAATTGTGATTGGTTGTGTGAACGGTGTTTGCGCTGGTGCCGGTATTTCAGTGGCCATCGCATGCGATATCATCGTTTCAAAACCAGGTGTAAAATTCATAGGAGCTTTTTCAAAGTTGGGACTCGCTCCAGATGCTGGATCAACTTACATTTTTACCCGCGCGCTTGGATACCAGAAAACAATGGAATTTTTCTTAATGGGTTCGGCCCTAACAAGTGAAGAACTGCATACAGCAGGTCTGATCAACAAGCTGGCCGATGATCCAATGACTGCCGCTACAGAATACGCTATGGCGATCAATAAACTCTCACCTCTTTCATCTGAAATGATCAAAAAAAATATCAAGGCGTCACTTGATTCAACTTTTGAGAAATCAATGGAAAGAGAAACATACGTTCAGCGCTTTCTTGGTAACAGCAATGATTACAAAGAAGGTCTGAGTGCATTCCTAGAAAAACGCGAACCAAATTTTAAAGGTCACTAATTGGAGGTCTTATGACAGCACATACTTACTCAGCAGAAGAATTAAAACTATTCGCCGATATTAAAAACGGCAGAACTTTTGAAGCAGAAGACGATATGCCAGCGTTCTACCGCAAGCACTTATTGAATCTTCTTTGGATGCAAGGAGATTCAGAATATTCTGGAGCTCTTGGATATATGCCTTGGATTGAAAAAGCTCCAACTCTTCAGGAAAAAGTCATCGTTGCTCAAATGGTAAAAGATGAAATGAGACATGCTTCAGTCATCTACCGTTTATTAGACGAATTGGGACAAAATACAAAAGCGCATACTGAAGCAAAAGAACTTGGTTACAAACTTGAAGAAGATAAAGTGAACATCGGTTTCAAGAGATTAAAAGATGATTACCGTGTAAACATCTTTTACTACGACATCAAGTATTGGACAGACTACATTCTATTCAACTTCTTAATGGATAGAGCAGCAGGACATCAATTACAAGACACTTTCAATTCAAGCTATATGCCTTGGAAAAAGGCCATTGAAGGAATTTACAAAGAAGAAGTTATGCACTTAGCTCACGGAGATAAGTGGGTTAAAATTCTCGCTAAAGATCCTGAGCAAAAAGAATTTTTACAAGAGCGTTTAAACCTATGGTGGCCGCGTGTAATGAACGTTTTCGGATCTACTCAAGGTGCAAGCAACGACCTTTACGTAAACCTAGGTTTAAAACAAAGAACGAACGGACAAATCCGCGAAGTCTTCGTCAAAGAAATTCAGGATATGTGTAATGAAGTGGGATTAACTCTTCCGGTTTACCGCGAAGAAGATCAACCACAACGTGAGAAAAAACTGGCACAATAATGAAAATCGAAAATGTAGTTGTGATAGGAACAGGAACTATGGGGCAAGGAATTGCTCAATGGTTCCTGCAACAAAACCTTTCAGTAGAAATGGTCGATGCCAATTATGATTTCGCGCTTAAAAGCCGTGAAAAAATCATAGCTGGCCTCGATACACTTGCAGCAAAAGGTAAGCTCGATGCTGCTGCTGTTGCTTCAATGCAACCAAAACTCAATGTAAAAAAACTCGAAGAGATTAATAAACATTGCGATCTTGTCGTTGAAGCGATCATTGAAGATAAAAATATCAAAACTGATCTTTTCAAAAAGCTCGATGAGATGCTGGATACGAAAACAATTATTGCTTCCAACACATCATCGTTTCCGATTACAGAGCTTGCTCGTGATTTAAGCGCTTCTCGCAAGAAAAACTTTCTAGGTCTGCACTTTTTTAATCCCGCTACGATTATGAAACTAGTTGAAGTTATCAGCGGTCTTGAAACGGACACTACAATCTCGCAATCACTCTTTGATTGGTTTAATCAGAAAGGAAAAGTGGCCTGCTTGTGTTCAGATGCTCCTGGATTCATCGTCAACAGAGTCGCAAGAAACTTTTACGGTGAAGCTCTCAGAGCAGTTGAAAATTACAATCTGGAAAAAATAAAAGAAGTCGATGATGTTATGAAAAAAGTCGGCGGATTCAAAATGGGGCCTTTCGAATTAATGGACCTGATTGGTATTGATGTCAATTTAAGTGTAACGGAATCAGTTTATCGCGCGTTTTTTGATGAAGCACGCTTTAAGCCTCATCGATTGCAAAAAGACATGGTGAATGCCAATCGCCTAGGTAAAAAAACAAATAAGGGATTCTACTCTTATGATCAATAACACTAATAATGCTCCGATGATCATCATCGAAAAAAATCATCCGCTCTATTCTGCAGTAAAAGCAAAATGGGAAGTGAAATCTATTGACGAAGCTCTTGCTAGTTTTGATACACCTGAACTCATCATTGATCTCAGTATTCTAAGAACAAAAAAGAAATTGCTTCTTCTAAAAGAATTGAGCCGAACAACTAAAGCTAAAATTGTTTCAGACCTCACCCTCTGCTGGGGAGATTATATTTTCAAAACGTGCCCACACGTCATTGGTGCCGTATCACTACTTTTTCAATCACCGACAAATGCCATTGAGTATGCCATCAATAAATACAGCGAAAATGCTGTAGCAGATTCAACTGAATTGATAACAACTTTTATTGGATCATTGGATAAAACAGGCGTTCTGCATAAAGATCTCCACGTTACGTTTCACTACCCGCGCACTATTGCTATGATCATCAACGAAGCCTATTTCGCTCTTGATGAAGGATTAGCATCACCTTCCGCCATTGATCTTGCTATGAAAAATGGAGTGAACTATCCGCTTGGTCCCATTGAATGGGGAGAAAAAATTGGTCTCGCTCATGTCTGCGAATTATTACAAGAGCTGCATGAGATTACAGAAGACTCGCGCTATCGAGTTTCAAAAGAATTAAAACTAAAATCATTAACAGGTACATTATGAGAAGAACATTTATTGTAAATGCTAAAAGAACTGCAATCGGAAAACTCGCTGGAAAGCTGGCCCCTGCCCGCGTGGACGATCTACTCGCTCACGTTCTTGCTGATCTCAAAAAAGATTTAACGTTTGATCCGGCCCTCATTGAAGACGTCATCGTTGGTTGCGCGAATCAGGCGGGTGAAGATAATAGAAATATTGCACGAATGTCGCTTATCCTTGCTGGTTATCCATTAGAAGTTCCAGGTACAACGGTAAATCGTCTCTGTGGATCATCACTTGATGCTCTCATTGATGGTTACGCTCGCATTCAATCTGGACTTGCTGACTGCTTAGTCATTGGTGGTGCAGAATCGATGACAAGAGCACCGTTTGCTTTATCAAAAGCAGCGGGACCTTACGATCGTGAACAAAAAATGTATGACACAACTTTTGGCTGGAGATTCATCAACCCAAAGATGGAAAAAATGTTTCCTCTTTTAGGAATGGGAGAAACAGCAGAAGAAGTAGCTTCTCTCTATAAAATTTCACGTGAAGAACAGGATCAATTCGCTCTTAAATCGCATCAAAAAGCAGCTGCAGCTTGGGAACGCGGTGACTTCAATGATGAAGTTCTTCCTTATACAGTTGAACTCAAAAAAGATTCCTATGTGTTTTCAAAAGATGAGTGTGTTCGTGCAGACACAACGATGGAAGCACTATCAAAACTAAAACCAGTTTTCAGAAAAGAAGGAACTGTAACGGCCGGAAACTCAAGCCCGATGAACGACGGTGCTTCTGGAATCATGATTGTATCTGAAGAATTTTTAAAAGCGCATAAACTCACACCTATGATGGAAGTGACGGGAGCCGCTGTAAGAGGACTCCATCCGAACACAATGGGACTAGGACCAGTTGAAGCAGTCAAAGTGCTCATGAAAAAAACAGGAAAAAAAGTTTCTGACTTTGATTCAATCGAATTGAACGAAGCTTTTGCCGCTCAATCACTTGGCTGTATCAAAGGTCTTGAGTTAGATGCCAGCAAAGTGAACTTAAACGGTGGGGCCATTGCTATTGGGCACGCTCTTGGAAGTTCTGGAACAAGAATCGTGACAACTCTTGCTCACCAAATGAAGAAAAATAAAAACATTAAAGAAGGTCTAGCGACAATGTGTATTGGTGTAGGCCAGGGAATTGCCGTAAGCTTCAGGAACTGTCAGTAATGAGAATATTTTTGCTGGCATTATTTTTTAGCGTAACTGCTGAAGCAACCATCGCTCCACCTCACATTGGCCCCGAAGGACTTCGTTTCAACCGTCTTCACGCAATGAAGATTGAAAAGCTCTTCGATAAAGAATTAAAGTCAAACGAAGATGCTGATATCAAATTTCTCTTAAACGTCGGAAAAAGAGCAAGTGCATGGTTAACAGTCGTTAATGCAAATCGCTCTTCTGACAATCAACTCGATCTCTCAAGTCCGAGTAGTTCGGGTGGCATTCCGATGGATCAGCCCCTTAAAACTTCAACTGCGATCTTGATGGAACGTTATAAAAAGTTTCTGGCCGAAAATCCTTCTGTTTTAACAAATGTTCTTGCTTCAAGTGTAGATTTTCCGACAGAAGCCCCTGTTGCAGATTCAGATTTTTTAAAAACTTTAAGAACACTCGATCGCATTTATCAATCAACAATTAGATGGGCCAGCTCTCGCAACTGGATGAGCTGGTATATCAATCGCGCTATGTTTGATGTGCGCGGTTATCATTTTTTAAAAAACACTCCAAATCTCGAACAAAAACTCAATGACTATTCAAATCTGCCTGCTGAAGAACAAACTAAACTTAGACTTTGGCTTTTAGGCCTATGCCGAAATGGTGAATTTGATTCAAAAGACTGTCAGGAAGAATTAAACAAACACATACCACGTGCTCGCCTTTACAGCTTCTTCACTCGTTTTGAAAAATATGGAAAAAAGATGAATGATCTTTTTTATACAATCAAAAAGACGAGACCTGAAATCTACTGGAATGAAGATAAATCGAAATTGATTTCTCCCTTTCAAACACCTGAAAGAGTAGATGTTCAATCGTGGCTGAAAGAAAATGTTGAAGATGAATGGAAAACCTCATCTTTTAATATGCAGATCAATTATTTTAAAACGACAAGAGATATTCCACGCATTCAATTCAAAGAAGGGGTCACGGCCAATGTAAACGGCATTGGTGGCAATCTCATTACAATGGAAGCGGAATACCCGATTGAAAGTAACGATCAGAAATGGACCATCAGGCACGAATACGGCCACGTGCTAGGATTCGAAGATTGTTATCTTGAATTTTACGACACTCAAGAACAGGCGATGATCTATTACGAAATCGATGTGAACAATCTTATGTGTTCACGTAGAGGTCATCTACTGCCAACACATGAAGAACAATTAAGAAAATCATACACAGCATCTAATCTTTCAGAGGAGACTATTAATGGAAGTGAAACTCTTTATTAATAACACGTTTGTTGATTCAAGCGATAAAACAATTAAAACCAGCTTCGATCCCTCAACAGGGTTAGAAGTTGCCAAATACCATGTTCCATCGACTGCAGACGTTGATCGTGCAGTCGTTGCTGCAAGAGACGCTTTCTACAATCCTGCTTGGAAAAACATGTCTCAAGATGATCGTGCAAATATACTTCTCAAAATCGCTGAGAAGATGAAAGAGCGCTCTAAAGAATTAGTAGAAATCGAAGTACGCGATTCTGGTTCAACTCTTAGAAAAGCAAAAGCTGACGTTCACAACACAGCATCGTTTTTCAAAGTTATGGCAAAAGTTGCAAAAGATTTAAAGCTTGAAGTTGCCGACGAAAACGCATCACGCGCAGGTTTTTCAATTAATTCTCGTCAGTACGCACCGATTGGTGTTTGCGCTCAAATCATTCCATGGAACTTTCCTCTCGTTATGGCGGGATGGAAAATTGGTCCAGTTCTAGCAACGGGATGTACGACAGTTCTTAAAACAGCAGAAGAAACTCCATGTTCGGCAGGCATTCTTGCTGAAATCCTTAGAGACTCTGGTGTTCCTGCTGGAGTTGTAAATATCATCACTGGTGGAGCTGAAACAGGTCGCACACTACTTGCTCACCCACTCATTAATAAAGTTTCATTCACAGGTTCAACGGCCGTTGGAAAAGAAATTTTAAAAACGTCGGCCAACCACGTTTTAAATGCAACAATGGAATTAGGTGGTAAATCAGCTAACATCGTTTTAGATGATGCTGATCTCGATATTGCAGTTGATGGTGCGCTTTATGCCTTCCTTTATCACTCAGGCCAGGCGTGTGATTCGGGAACAAGGCTTCTTGTTCAAGAAAACATTTACCCTGCTTTTATGGAAAAGTTTCTTCAAAGAATTAAAGAAGTAAAAGTTCTTCCTACAAGTGATGCCAACGCAGGTTTAGGTCCAGTTGTCAGTGAAAAACAAATGAACACCATCATGGGATTCATCAATAAAACAAAAGAAGAAGGCGCTCGCCTGCTTGCTGGTGGAAATCGCATGACAAGTGGTGAGTTCGCCAAAGGTTATTTCATTGAACCAACGGCTTTCGAAATCAATCCTTCACACACAATTTTTCATGAAGAAATTTTTGGACCAGTTGTTGGTGTGACAAAGTTTCGTGATGAAAATGAAGCTGTTCTTCTTGCGAACAATTCAAAATATGGCCTTGCTGGTGCTGTCTGGTCTAAAGACCATGCTCGCGCAAAGAAGTTGGCCTCTCAATTAGAAGCAGGAACTGTGTGGATCAATGAGTATCACTTGTTAAATCCAGGAATGCCATTCGGAGGATTCAAAGAATCTGGTATCGGCCGCGAAATGGGAACTGAAGGAATCATGAGCTATCTTGAAGTTCGCCACATTTGGGAATCAGATTGCGATGAACGTTCTAAAAAAGTTTGGTTAGATGCCATTTTTTAAAATTTTATTGGTCTTTGCTTTCACTCTCCGAGTGGAAGCATTTGACCTTATGAGCACGATCGCTACTAGAGAAATGGGCAGCTGTGAAACAAACAATCTCAGTTTCACGGCCATGAAATTTTATAAAATCCCTCTCAATGAAACGTTTGAAGATTTACCCGTACATCTTCGCATTCTTTTTTTCTTTAATACTGATTATTCCGTCATTACCCGTCTTACGAAACAAGCTTTGATATCATGCCAGACGCTTCCTAGCGGTGATCAGGCCTGCGCTTATAAACCAATCGCAGATCAATGGTTACCTTCAACACCTTTTAGTTCCAAAGATCTCACTATTGAGACCGAAGTTGGGAAGATTAATTGGATCAATCCTGAAAACAGCAATCGTGGTTTTCAAATCACATTAAATGGGAAATCATTTAGTGGTGGAATGGTCCAAGTTAACTTCAATCAATTCGGCGTGAATACAGCAAAAATCTGTTCACCGAGATAGGAATAAAAAATGATTAAATTATACGGAAAGTACTGGCAAGATCGCAGTGATCGCGTTCGTTGGCTTTTGGAAGAAATGAATGTGCCTTATGAAAACGTTTTTTTAAAGAAAGAAAAAGGCGACACTGATACGCCAGAATATAGAAAACTCAATCCACTTGGTCGCGTCCCTACTATTGTTGATGGCGAAGTCGTCATTCATGAATCGGCAGCGATATGCCTTTATCTTGCAGATAAATACAGTAAAGGTAAGATGGCCCCAGATGAGTCGAATCCAAAACTAAGAGCAGAATACATTCAATGGATGGTTCACTCTGTCGGAACACTTGAAGCTGTGGTTGCCCGTATGTTTGAAAATTTTGAGGATGCAGAAGCTGAAAACAGAACGAATAAATTTGTAAAAGAACAATGTGAAATTTTAAAGCAACTCTATAACCCCATTTTAGAAAAACAGGAATATTTCCTCTCCTCTGGTTTTTCTGCTGTTGACGTCATCATGGCGGCCATCATTCCTGGAGCACATGATTACCTTGTGAAGAACAATCCTCCAATGGAAAGATACATGAAACGAATGATGGAGCGACCAGCTGCCATTAAAGCAAAGGTCTTTTAAGTGAAAAAAATTTTTCTTAGTTCATGTCTTCTTTTTTCTGGGGCCTGCGCAAGCAGCGAAAATAAATATTCACTTACTGATCATTATAATGGGAAAGTATTCACCAACCAAAACAAAGAAATTGAACCCAAGGGTTTTAAGGATTTGATGAAATGGTGGCTTGGAACGTCTAAAGATAAGTGGCCGGATGAAGTCATTCCTCCCGTTATCCCCATTAAACCAATTGAAAGAAACAATGAATCTTCAATGATTGCTACCTTTATCAATCACGCAACTTATCTCGTTCAAATGGATGGCCTGAATATATTAACAGATCCGGTTTACAGTAAAAGAGTTTCACCGGTTACGTTTGCAGGGCCAAAACGTGCTCATGATCCTGGTGTTCGCTTCGAAGATTTGCCGAAAATCGATGTTGTTTTTATTTCTCACAATCACTATGACCACATGGATAGTGCCACCATCGAAAAACTTGCAGAGAGAGACAATCCTCTTTTTATCGTTGCTTTGAAAAATATCGAAACAATGAAAAAATTTAAGGCCAAAAATATTGTTGAGCTTGATTGGTGGCAAGAACATAAAATCGGAGACATCCGTTTTATCATGACACCTGTTCAACACTGGTCTTCTAGAACTCCCTTTGATAAGCGTGAAGCTCTGTGGGGAGGACTTCTTGTAAAAGGAATGAAAAATTCTTTTTTCTTCGGTGGTGATACTGGTTATGGACCACATTTCGTCGATACTTTTAAAAAATATGGTCCAGTTGATCTTGCTTTATTGCCAATTGGTGCTTATGAACCACGATGGTTTATGAAAGACGTTCACATGAATCCAGAAGATGCAATTCTCGCTCATCTTGATTTACATGCAAAACATTCATTAGGCATGCACTATGGAACATTTCAATTAACAAATGAATCGATCGAAGCACCTTTGCAAGATTTAGAACTCGCCAAGCTCAAACACAAGATTGAAAATTTTACTGTGTTGAAACCCGCAGAACAAAAAAAATTTCCATAAAAAAAAGGGCCGGCCATACTGGCCAGCCCTTCTTTATAAAAGCTTAAAAATCTAAAAATTAACCGATCAACTTTAGTGCAGCTTGACCTTGAGAGTTTGCTTGAGAAAGTACTGAAGTACCTGCTGAAGTCAAGATGTTCATCTTTGTGTTTCTTGCTGATTCTGCAGCGAAATCTGTATCACGGATACGAGAGTTAGCAGCAGATAAGTTTTCACTAGATGTCTGCAAGTTGTTAATTGTCGACGTCAGACGGTTTTGAACCGCACCAAGTTCCGCTCTCTGTCCTGATACGTTTTGAATAGCTGTATCGATCTTAGAAAGTGAAGCTTGTGATGATTCTTTTGACTGAACTGAAAGCTCAGCAATTTGTAGACCATCAAGAGATGCATTTGATCTAGCTGCATCGTACTTGATTCTATCTTGGAAATCATCATTGTTGATACCAATTTGGAAATCGTATTTGTCACCTTGACCGTTCAGAAGTTTTTTACCGTTGAACTCAGTCACTTGTGAAATACGCTCAAGCTCTTGCTTAAGGTTTTGGTATTCAAGATCAGTGAATTTTCTTTCAGACTCACCTACTGTATCTGAAGCTGATTGAACTGCTAGTTCTCTTAATCTGATAAGGATGTTAGAAGCTTCATTCAAACCACCTTCTGCAGTTTGAATCATAGAGATACCGTCATTAGCGTTTCTTTCCGCTTGATTGACACCTCTAATTTGTGCTCTTAACTTTTCTGAGATCGCTAACCCTGCAGCATCGTCTGCAGCTTTAACGATACGAGTACCAGATGACAACTTACCTAAAGTTGACGCCTGTTCTGCGTTGTTAGCACCAAGTGTGCGTTGAGCAGCAAGTGATGTAACGTTTGTGTTGATACGTAAACCCATGAGATCCTCCCTGTAGTTTCGGTCGTCCCTCCTTGGTCTTGAACTCTCTTTGCGAGATGGTCAACGAGCATACTGCTCAACTGAATTTGGTTTCAAGCTTCGTCACCATGACTCGGCCTTTGATTGATGAACTTGTCGTACGTTCTGCAAAGACCTTTAAAATTTTTTTCATAAATTGTGATTTTTTCATTGGATCTTGTTACTCAGGTATTCCGATATCAATATAGGCAAAATTAAGGAGAAATCCTTCATCTTCTATGCAAAAGCTGACGAAAAGTTGACTGTCGTATGGAAAACAAAAAACAGCTCATCATCGTTCCCCCAATGTCAGAAGCTTTAAAAAAGCTTCATGAAGTATTGGAAGGAATCGCTGCAGATGAGAACATTGAAATTTCACTCATCGATGATTTGAAGGAACTTGGACAGTTCATTGGATCTTCAGGCCAGTGCCTTATTCTCTGCGCGAACGCAAAGAAGTGTGCGACTTTTCTTCAAGACAACCGTTTTATTATTTCAAAATCCCACAGTAAGACAATGCTGTTTACGCCGAAAGAAATACCGGCAAAGACACTCATAAAATTCACAAAAGTTGGTTTAACAGAGTCAATTCTAGAGAACTCTCCACCAAAAACTTTACTGTATAAAATTAAACTTCAGCTCCGCTCTATTCGAACGTCTTCCGTAGAAAAAGAAAAAGAAGTTGTTAAAAACATTTCTGATTCAACAGCAGACAGTAAGGCTTTTGCCCAGGACGAAGATAAAATTCGTGAAAAAACTTCTACAGAAACGACGATTGAACAGGAAGTTGAGCAGAAGAAAAAATTTGAAGCTGAAAATGAAAATGTCATCGATTATGGCGGAAGTTTGAAAGGAAAAATCAAGCCGCAGGAAGATGCCATCGAAACTCACTGGAAATCTAAAAGAAAAACAGAAGAAACTGTTCTGGAAATGCAGTCCGGTGAAGAGAACTCAAAAGTCAAAACTGAAGAAATGAACGACATTGATCTCTACTACCGCGGGAAAAGAAAAAAAGATTCTGACCTGCTTGAGACAGATGAAGAAGAATTCCAGCGATTAAAAAAGCTTGAAGAAGAAATGCAAGAAGCGGAAGCTGCCAAGAGAAAATCAACCTTCCAGGAAGAATATGGAAATGATTACATCCGCCAGAAAAAGCTAGAAGATTCTATTGAGTACGACAATGATCTGTTAGGGCTAAAGTCACAAAAAGAAACTACTCTCGATTTAGAAGAAACTGAAAAAGAAAAATCAGCGCTAATAGAAGAATATAATCCTCTGGAAGGCAAACGGGCCAAGGCCGCCTCTTCGGAGTTAGATTTAGAGGCCGGCGATAAAAAAGCAAAAGAGAAAGAAGTTGAAGATTTAGGTGGTCACTACAAGGGTAAAATCAATACTACAACTCTTGAACTTGAAGAAGATTACAAAGAAGAAAAAGAAGCCACTCACGAAGAGTATGATAATTCAGAGCTTGACCTCGATAAAAAAGATTCGACAGAATTGGAGTTCACAAAAGAAAAAAAGAAAAAAGATGAAGAAGCTGTTGAAGAATCAAAATCAAAAAAACATGATGGTGAAGTCGATCACCTGAGTGATGATAATATGAACGGAGAGGGTTCTACTGATCATATTGAAACATTCATGGGCGGTGTCACGACTTCGTCAAAGAAAGAGATGAACGTTGATTCGGAAGATACGGAATTAGATCTTAAATCAACCGAAGAGTACAACTCTGACGAAGATGATGATCAATCTAACGATACTACTACACTCGATCTTGAAGATGCTTCAAAGAAAAACAAAGAAAAAACTGAAACGGAAGAATACGAGAAAGATCTATCGCTGAAGAAAACAACTACTACTGAATTAGAATTCGATACAGATAAAGACAATAAATCTGATGAAGATCAAGACAGTGATTCTCGAGCAGGTCTCCGTCGCGAAAAAATGATGCTTTTGGAAGAAGATTCTGATCTCAACCAGAAAGCAGGCGAAAAATACGAGAATGAAAATGAGATGAATCTTAAAAAGATGTCTCAATCTAAGCTGGATATTGAAAAGGCCGAAGCTGAACATAATCATGGGAAAGTCGATAAAATCGATACATTCTATAGAAGTGGTGATTCAAAGAAAGTTGAGCATAGCTGGGATAACCTGACGGATAAAAGAAAGGATGTCGAGCTTGCTCTTTTAAAAGGCAATAAGGCAGATATCAATCTCGAAGGAAATGGCAAAGGCAAAGATGCTGGGGAAATTACGATTGACTATCGTAAACTAAAACAAGAATTCGATCTCATCAATCGTGGGGAAACCGTTGGTGAATCAAATGCTATTTCAAGAAGTCATTCAGCATCAGGCGATCCAGAAGATGAAGGTTCATTTAAAGTCGTTGAACTAAATCCTCGTGGACTAGATTTGTCTGTTGCACTTCTCATGAATATTTTTCAAAAAAATATTAAGCCTAAAACAATCTACGCCCAATTAGCAGAAGATATACTTAACAAATATTCAGGTGTAACTGTTTTTTGGGAATATAAGGCCTCAGAAAAAAAACATACCGAAGTTTACAATTCTTATAATGAAATACCAGCTCCTACCCTTTCAGTAGAAAAGAAAGAATGGTGGCCGGAGTATAAAAAAGATTCGGCCCTCTTCCAGCATTTCCAGACAAGATCCATGTATACGTGGCGATGTCCTGAGATAGTAGAGAAAGGTTCAATATGGGAAGATGTTGAATTGCCTAGCTGGGCAAAAAATGAGTTAGGCGATAAACGTGTTGAGCTCGCATTTCCTTATTTTGATGGTGTTGATCGAATGGGATTGGCATTAGTCAATTTCCATGAAGGTATCCGTCCGGAAGACGAACATGCCATACTCACGACCTTAGAAATGGCACGCCATCTTTTACTCGATACAATTCAACGTCAAAAAGCGCCTGAAGCGAGATCTCAAACAGAAGATGAAACTCTAACTGAAGAGCAACCAAATAAAGTCTTAGGATTTTTTGGAGGTCTCTTCGGTAAAAAGAAGGTGGGCTGATGTTACTCACTGAATATGATTTTTTTATTATCGATAAGACACATCTAAAAGGAAAAAGAACATTTCCTTTCCAGCTTTATATTTTTAATCCCGTTCATAAAAAGCATAGTCTCGTTCTTAATGGAAATCGCCCGCTCACACGTGAATTGGAAGAATTCATTGATTATCTCATTGATCGCGGTGGTAAGCTCGCCATTTTGAAGAAGCAACGACGTACTTTTCTCGTGGCCCAGGAAACACAACCTTCGGAAGTCCCTTCGCTGCAAGAGCGTGAACTTCATCCTCTAGAAAAAGAGAGGATCATGAACATTAAGCTAAAAGAAATGTTTCTCGAGAAAAATCCTGGTTTCTCACTTCAAAGTGCGTTTGAAAAGGCATGTGAAACTAATGACTTCAACTATATTATTGAACACGCAAAAGTTGACATAATTACTTTTAGTGTGACCCACTCACCTACAGTGTCTTTAGCATTAGTATTAGCTAAAACTTATTTGGATGGTGATACACACATCAACCGTATAGTTGCTGTTTCCTATTTATTAGCAAAAACACTTAATATAAACGACGAAAGTGCATTAGCAGATATCGTTTGTGGCGCCTTCCTGGCTCATCTCGGCCTGACTCAAATTCCTCTAACACTCTCTCGTACTCCATATCTCTCTCTCAATGACAAAGAGAAAACGTTGTTTCAAAAACACACATTATTAGGGCTGCATCTTATAAAGAAGAGCCATATCGAACTCTCCGAACGATGTAAAAAAATTATTCTTGACCATCATGAACGTGTTAATGGAAATGGCTATCCTACTTTTAAATCCGGTGATTCTATAGAAATGTTTTCTCAAGTTGTGGGGGCAGTCTCACATTTGTTTGAGTACTCTTCAGGCAAAATTAATGGTGCGAACACTCCATTAAAGTCTATAATCTTTAGTATGAAGAATAAGTCATACCTGCCAGGACTGGAATTTGATTTCGGTGAGCGCATTTATGAAGCAATTATCACTTTAATAAATACAGAAAATGACGAAAAAAGCAAAGCAGCTTGAAATGTTAAGGAGAAAAAAATGGCGATGAAGGCCGACATGAAAATTCTCGTGGTTGATGATATGTCAACGATGAGAAAAATTATTAAGAACATGCTCTCGCAAGTTGGTTTTACTAACATTGCAGAAGCTGATGATGGGGCCACTGCATGGCCAATGATTGAAAGTGCTATTAAAGAAGGCGCTCCTTATGAGTTTATTGTTTCAGACTGGAACATGCCACTTATGTCTGGGCTAGATCTACTTAAAAAAGTACGCGCGACTCCTGGTCTGGAAAAACTTCCTTTCCTAATGATTACTGCAGAAGCAGAACAAGGAAACGTTGTTATTGCCGTTAAAGCGGGAGTAAGTAACTTTATTGTAAAACCGTTTTCGGCCCAAGTACTTAAAGAAAAAATCGAGAAGATTTTTAAGTAGTAAATTATGTCGATTTTAAACGATCCTTCAATGAAGGAAATTATCATTGATTTTTGTAACGAAGCAGATGATTTATTTGCGCAGTTAGAATCTTCATTGGAAATTTTAGAAAGTAATCCTCTTGCAACGAAAGAGCTCGAAAAATTTGGTCAAATTATTGATCGAATTATGGGAGCTGCTAAATCCATCGGTGCCACAGAGATTGCTACGTTTTGTGAATTGGGAAAAGTTATTGGATATAAATCATCTCAAATTACAGACGTTCACCTAATTGAAGTGGTTGTGGCAATCTTATTTGATTCGCTTCATATGTTAAGAAAAATGACTCTTGCCTTGAGGGCCGGAGACGACAAATGCATGAACAAATTAAATACGAAAGCTTTCGCTACCCGGCTTAATTGGTTATCGGAAAAGTTCAAAGCAATTGAACGAGCTTCTTGTCAGATTGAGGGTAACCTCAGTCAACAGTCTATTGACGATTTAATGCAGAGTTTAGGTTTATAATTGGAGATAAAATGGCCGGGGATAACACTTTTATAGAATTTTCAAAACCATTTGTAGAAGCTGCAAAAAATGTTTTCAGCACAATGGTTTTTTGCAATATCGAGCCTCAGAAACCTTCTATTAAGACAGACGCACTTTCCAAAGGTGATGTGACTGCTGTTTTAGGTCTCAATGGAGAACTGGAAAAAAACGGCAAATCGACTCCTTATAAAGCAATGCTCGTTATCTCATTTCCCTATGAAACATATTTCAAAGTTGCATCTGCAATGTTGGGCGAACAATACACTTCTTACCATCAAGACATCCGCGATTTAGGTGGTGAGATTGTTAACATGATTATGGGTAATGCTAAGAGAGATTTAAAAACTCTTGGATTCACTTCTAACATGGCCATCCCTTCGATGATCGAAGGAAAAGACCATAGCATCCGTTACCCAGCTAATACAACTGTGATATTGATTCCGTTTGAAACAAACCACGGAAAAATGTATATGGAATTGTGTTATTCACTGACTGAAAGTTAGTATCTAAATTCCTTAAACGGCAGATCACTTTTCCCGCGCCATTCATTAAGTGAAATTTCCAGGTGGTCGAATTGATCGACTTCCTGGGAACTGAATTCATTTTTTTCAAGTACATCGACTTTTGCAAAAGTCAGACGAGCGCCATAGAAGTTTTTTCCAAAATCCAGGTTATACATTTTAGTCCACGTCCCAGTATTAATGAAAACTGAACCATCATCATATTCACGAAAGATAGGATCATGAGTATGTCCAACGATAAGGGCCTTCACATCGGGATTATTCGTTACATATTCTTCCGTAAGCGTTTCATAGTTTTGAAAAAGTTGTATTTCACTTTGAACGTGTTCAAAAACTTCAGAGAGCTTCTTTTTTTGTTTGAAAATTTCAACAAATCTCACCATCAAAAAATAATAGAAATTCGCAAATGCAAATCTGAGCGTGTAGAGAGAATCGTAAATAATACCATTGATGATGAACTTATTAACAGGCCTTACTGCATTGATATAATCTCTTCCCTCTTTAAATTTATTAATAACTCTCGTGACGTAGTAAGATCCCCATGGTGGAATAAAATATTTTTTACCTTCCAGTGAAGTGACTATGGATTTTTCCATACTGTAGTGGTGGGCCACTTCATACTCATGGCCGTGTTTAAGAACGATTCCCGGCTCAGGAATGTAAACGTCATCAGCATTAAGCAAAATTTTGAATTTAAAACGGTCTTCTTCAGGGAATAACTGCATGATGTACGCACGAAGCGAATCAAAAATAAGTTCAGCATCATGATTGCCAAGAATATAAACTAAGCGGTTCTGAGGAAATGAAAGAAAATCTTTAAGCGCCTCAAAAACATCTGAATGTGCATTGATGATTATTTTTAGTTTTTCCATAGCGGCCTCTTCGCTCCAGAACTCATCATCAAAATATTCAACGAATGGAACGGCAAGAAGATCGAGAAAATCGCCGTTAATAATCAGCTCAACTTCGCGTTCAGCATAATGACCGCTTGAATGATAATGGATAAACTCAATGAGTTCTTTATCATAGTGAAAATCTTCTAGAAAATTCTTACGTTTATTAACGTTGAGCCCGGCCCCTAAATGGAGATCCGATACAACTAGAATGGTTTTGGTAACCTTATTTTTTTGCAGGAATTTCATAGTTTTTATTTCCAATGATCAATTCTACTTCTTGAAAGGCCGGAGAGAGTGGAACGAAATGGAGAATGTCCCCTTTTTTGAGTTTCACTGTTAATTTTTGATATTTTTCTGGATCAACAGAAACAAATTGAACACTTTTTTGGTTATTAACAAGAAGTTTCCCCACCAACCGCACAAGAGTTTTGTTTTCGATGATGACTTCCATATCCCCTTTATACTTTGCTGGAGAAACGACTTTAAACCGATCATCAAATGCAGAAACGAGAAATCCATCAAGGGATTCGATAGCGAAGGCCGGTTGAATCAAACTAAGAAACAGGCAAATTTTGAATAATATTTTCATTGCTTTCATTTTATCAGGTTTTAGAAAAACGCGTAGATGGAAGGACTATCCTGAGCATTAATGTCAACATTTTAAAAATCCGATAAGCCTGATATGTTTGGACTCATAAAAAAACGCGATCAGAAGATTTCTAAAGAGATGTTTAAAAAGAACTTTTTAAATCATCCCAATCATCAATGGATCAATGAAGATAAAATGATTAAAAGGAGTTTTGAGATTTTAATCGATTCGCTTCAAGATCAGCATATTCAATTTTTTCATAAACATGAAACTTATTTTATTCCATGCCAGGCCCATCTCAGCTGTGCCATTGGCAAAACAGGCAACAATCATTTAATTCTCGTCTTTCCAGAACTCATACAGCTTTTAAAATCTGGAAGCGCGTTTCATGGAATTGCTATACTAGCGCATGAATTAGGTCATGTCTTTCATCAGCACACTGAATTTAAAGTTGAAACATTAACGGCGCAAATTGAAGCTGACAAATTTGCCTTTGATTTGGGCTTTGGTGAGGAGCTTGAAGAAGTTCTTATGGATCATGTCCACTCTATTGATTGCAGAGTCAGAATTTCCAGACTTACAACCTATCTTCTGACGAAAAAATAATGAAAAAAATTATCTTTGTCTCCGGCATTCAGATCTTTCCTCCCGAATCTGGCGGACAACTTAGAAGCGCTAATTTATGTCTGGCCTTGGTTAAACTCGGTTATAAAGTTGAAATTTATTCTTTGACTGGCAGAAAGAGCGAATATCTCGCATTTAAAAGCAGTGACGAAAATAAAATTTCAGAAAACCTTATAGAGTATGTGAATCGTAATCCCCTCTGGGGTGCCGTCCAGTACGCGTTCTACAAATTAGGACTGC
The DNA here is from genome assembly GCA_946480715.1 of uncultured Bacteriovorax sp. The sequence goes on from CAMLKK010000015.1 coordinate 52,359, forward strand.
CTCCACTATGGTTAACGTGGCTGACGAAAATTTATTGCCCGAAAATTTTAAAATACAAATTAAATGAAGCAAGCTCAATGGTGCTCGACTTTCCATTTCTCTACCCGCTGGGCAGACTGATTAATCATCAATTAATCGTTAACACTCACAATGCTGAATTTGAGCTTTATTCCGAAAGTCCATTCTTAAAAAGCGTTGTAAAAAAAATTGAGCAAGCAGCTTTCAAAAAGGCCAAACGAGTTCTTTTCTGTAATGAATCTGATTTCCAAAAATTTGATGATGTTTCAGGTGATTTAAAGTCCAAAGTTGCGATTGTCCCCAACGGGATTCACCTTGATAAATTCAGGTTTGATCCACAAGATCGATTAAGAATTAGGTCCAGTTACAAAATTGCTGATGATGAAACCGTTTTTCTTTTCACTGGAAGCAAATATATTCCTAACGTCAAGGCCTTTAACCAACTCACAGAATGGGCGCAGAGAAATGCAGATCACCTTGTGAGAGAAAAAATCGTACTTTTGATTGCCGGAACTGTTTCCGAGAATTTTGTCAATTTACCACATCTCATAGTAGTCGGTAGAGTTCCAGAAATGCTGCCGTACTTCTGGGGAGCTGATTTTGGTCTCAATGCTATAACAGAAGGTTCTGGAACAAATGTGAAAATGATCGAATATCTTGCTGCCAAACTTCCCATCGTTACCACTTCATTTGGCGCCAGAGGAACTATTTTGGTCAACAATAAAACAGCACTGTTTTATGACGAACAAAACTTGCTTAGCGTGCTCATTAACGCCGCCTCGATGAATAAAGAGCGAAGAGCTGAAATGGCCTTAGAGGCCTTACGGGACAATGAAGCTATCGTAGATATGTCCAAGGCGATTAAAAACCTCGCCATTGAATGGTAATTTCAAATATTTAAATTATAATTAATTTTATTCAACCCAATCGAGATCAATTATGACGAAACTCTCTTCAAAAACTATTATCGTAAGCAGCACTCTCGTTTTCATTTTGGCCGGATTTATTTATTGTTTTTCAGCTTCTAAAGTTTATTCTTCAAAAAGTCATATTGCTATCTTCCGTTTGAAAATCGAAGATCCGGGATCAAACATGGAAGAATCACGCAATCGTTGGATCTGGATTCGCGATGGTTTGAATTTAAAAAGTGCTCTCTTTACAGAATTTTTATTAGATGACCTTTTAACAAAAAATGCTGAAGCAAAAGCAGTCGCAAGTAAATTTCCCAATAAGAGACTGGCCTATGATCATTTCAGCAAAATGATTAATGTTCAGTTTACTGGTGCAGATGAAAATAATTATCTAATTGAAGTTAAAGCACCTACTCCACAAATTGCTCTGGAACTTAATTATATGTTATTTAATCGTCTAAAATACCTGGCGGTTGAAGCAGATCAAAAGAAATTTGATGAACTTGTAGCAGAATTACGTACAAAACAACAGGAACAAAAAGGTGCGAATTTTGAATTCTACGAAGATAAAATCAATAAATTAACATTCGCTCATATTGTTGAACAAAAACAAAAGCAATCAGCGGTTGAAGTCATTGCTTCTCCTCAATTAAATGAATCTCCAATCTGGCCTAGAAGTAAAATGATCTTAGTGGTCTGCGCATTCATCGGATTCGTATTCGGCCTGGCCTTAGATTATGTTTTAAGATGCACTAAGAGAGCTTAATGGTTTCTTTAACCCAAATACAATCGGTCATTTTTTGTCCATTGTATCCAGTGCTCCTTTATCTGTTTCTGGCGGTGACAACTCTGCATGTCGAGAGTTCACTGTTAGTTAGTCTTCGAATAGAATCTTTAACACTTTTATGGACATTGTTTGCAACTTGCATTCATTTCATAACAAACAAAGATGAACATAAAGGCCCCATGTATTTCACATTAATACTCGGCCTACTCTTCATCACGACGCCCCTACTTAGTTCATTGGCGACTCAAGATTATTTGAATGTTCTCTTAGATGAAGAGTATCAAACTCTCGTAAAAATGATTCTTTTTATTCCTTGTTTGGTTTTAGTTTTAAAGAAAAAAGAATGGCGTGAAGTCACTCTGGATTTTCTAGTTCTGGCCTATGGAATATTTGCCATTTATTTTCTTTATCGTTATCTCATACTTCACGAAGTACGTGATTATGATTTACGTCCTCAATTGAAAATTCGTCATGGTGATGCAAATTTTTTATGCACATTCTTTTCAATGATGATTCCTCTTTCTTTATTACAATCTTGGAAATCTCAAGGTCTGAAAAAAATATTGTTTATCGGCACAGCACTCCTATTATCTGTTTGTGTTGTTCTTACTGAATCGAGAATGGGACTAATTGCGACTTCAGTTGGAATGCTCTATTTTCTTTCCCGGCCAGTATACCGTTATTCAAAAAGAATAATCCCAGTCATTATATTAATATTCGTAGTGGCCCTGGGATTTAGTGGGGAAAGAATCCTCAAAAGATTTTCAGATATCCAGGATAAATCAAACTCTGATCGCTTTTTATCATGGGAAAATGGCTTCCAAGTTTTTACCGATCAACCTTTCTTTGGAGCGGGAATTCATAAGGCCCGCGATTCATTTTATCACAACACTGGTTTCCCTCATTTTCAATCTGAAGCAAAAACGCTGGAAGTGCATAATACATTCCTTAAAACGCTCGCCGAACTTGGACTTATCGGTTTTAGCGTCTTTTGTTTTGTCTTTTTCTGGCCATGGATAAAAACAATTCGTTTGAAATCGGAAGAACGATATTTTTATCTATCATCTCTCATCATATTATCATTATCGATATTAACTATTGGTTTAACGTATAAAGATCTTTTCATCCTCCATTTATTTTTGTTGGGTGCCATTGCTTCTTATAACTACCCAGCAATGGATGAAGTCTAGGAGTTGTTATTCAAACTTTATTTTTCATCATTTTTTTTCTGATATGCGCGCATTATGTATTATTCGGTTTTGTTGTACTCATTCTCTCTAAACTATTCAAGAAGAGTCATAGGATAGAAGATATCACTCCAAGTGTTTCTTTCATCGTGGCCGCATACAACGAAGAGAGAATTATCCGACAAAAGATTGAAAATGATCTCAAGTTGAACTATCCCAAAGATAAATTAGAAATCATCATTGTTTCAGATGGATCTAGTGACAAAACACCAGATATCGTGAGTGAATATGCAGCTCAAGGAATTAAAGGCATGCACAGTGCTCCCAGACAGGGAAAAACGGCCGCACTCAACAGGGCCATTGCCGAAGCTAAAAATGAAATTCTTATTTTTTCTGATGCTAATTCTATGTTTGAAACTGATGCAATCAAAAAACTTGTAAGACATTTTGCTGATCCAAGCATCGGCGGTGTTTGTGGAAGAAAAAGCGTTCTTCAAAACTCAGATCGTAAAGCTTCAGGTGGTGACAATCTTTACTGGAAGTACGAATCAACTCTAAAACAGGCCGAATCAGATTTAGGATCAATTCCAACTGCAGACGGTGAAATCTTTGCGATGAGAAAAGAATTATACCACCCAGTGGATGCAAAAATTATCAACGATGATATGGCGATCACTTTCGATATCCTTGCTCAAAAAAAGAGAGTTATCTATGATAAATCTGCCGTTACGGTTGAAGAAGCTTCTATTTCTCTGAAAGATGATTTCAATGTTAAGTCGAGAATGGTTTATGGTGGATTTCAAATCATGGCCCTTTATAAAAACGAATTGAATCCCTTCACCAGTTTTTTTGGAATGCAGTTTTTCTTTCATAAGACACTCCGATATCTAATGTGGTTATTGTTGATTCTTATTTTTACAACCAACCTCTTCTGTCTAAACAGTCATCCGTTTTACAACATCTTTTTTACGCTACAAGTGCTGTTTTATCTATTTGCATTGATCGGATGGGCGATGGATAAAGCAAATATCAAAAAAATTATTCTCTTTTATCTTCCCTACTATTACTGCAACGTAAATCTTGCGGCATTCAAAGGTTTTACTTTCTATCTTAAGCAAAGATCAAACGTGGATGTTTGGAAAAAGGCAACAAGGTAGATATGGATTACGACCTAATCAAGAATGAAAATTTCATTGTTTTTGGTGAAGACTTCGCAAGACACCCACATGCTCTCGAACATCTCCTGCGTCCGTTGTTTAACGATAATAAATTTATTTGGGTGGAAACTATTGGTCTCCGTTCTCCTAAGCTAAACTTTTATGACTTAAAAAGAATTGGCGGGAAAATTAAGCAGTGGTTCTTTAAACCGAAAGAAGAATCAATTGTTGTTCCATCGAATGTAATCATAGTCTCGCCTTTCATGCTTCCTTTCACCCAATATTCGTTAGTGAGAAAATTTAATCAGTTCCAGGTTCAAAGAAAAGTTAATGAGGCCATAAGAACAAACAACATTACAAAATTAATCAGCATCGCATCCGTTCTTAATGCTTGCGATTTTGTAGGTCTCTTTGACGAAAAACTAAAAGTTTACTTTTGCGTAGATGAGTTTTCACTATGGCCGGGCCTAGATATGCAGCTTGTTTCTGGCTTCGAAAAAAAGCTTATAGCTGCTTCCGATCTCATCATTGTAACATCTGAACCACTTTCACATACAAAGGGAAACAAGCCGCCAATCATCACTCATGGTGTTGAATTTGAACATTTCAACATAGGTCAGAAGTCCAAAAAATCGAATCCATATAAGATTTGTTATTTTGGTTTGTTCGATGAAAGAAGCAATCAGGATTTGATCTTGAAACTAGCAAATGAAATCCAGGAAGCTGAAATCCATATAATAGGAAATGTTGTTTGTTCAGTGAAAGGACTGAAGGAGAAAAATAATATTAAGTTTCACGGTCCTGTCGCCTATTCCCAGCTTCCCGATGCCATAAGAGAAATGGATCTCTTCATACTCCCTTATCAAAAAAATGAACTGACTCATTTTATAAATCCGCTTAAGTTGAAAGAATATCTATCCACTGGAAGACCTGTCGTTGCAACTGATTTACCAGAAGTCGTAAAACTAAAAGACTATCTATTTGTGAGAAGTGATTATGATGATTGGGTGGCCACTATTAAATCCATCATGAATGGTCATCTCGTTCATGATTATCATAAGACTCTAGATTATGTGAAAAAAAATGAAACATGGAAAGCTAAGGCCCGAACATTATCAGAGCTTATGAAACAACACTTAGCTCGCTAATGGCAAATGTCCCTTTCCTCTGAGTTTCAATAAGCTCTTCAATCGTCATAAATTCAAAATCGTTAAGTAATTTAATGAACTTTTCACGATTCGAATTAAGTCCAACATAATGACGGAATTTTTTGAACTTACTTAATTCCACGCGAGGCTGATCAACATCAAATTCCCACGGATGAAAATACATAACGAGTGGATCTTTGCGGAGAGATTGTTTTAATGAAGTTTTGATAATCGAATAAGGAAGTAATCTAAAGTAGCCGCCCCCATTAGCAGGAATATTTAACCCAAAAAATTTCCCCTTACACATCGGAACTTCCAAAATTCCATTAACGTCAGTAAGAGTCGTTGGAAAATCTTTAATTCCATAATCTGGGTGAGTAATTTTAGAAAAAATACTGCTATCGTATTCAATTCCGTTTCGTTTTAAAATATCAAGCGCCCAATAAGTATCAGTTGTTATCGAAAAGCTCGGCGCACGGAAACCTTTAATCTTTTTCCCAGTGATTCCAGTAAGTACATCAAGCGATTTTTTTAGATCGATTTCAAACGTCTCAGGAGTCAGAAGATCAATTGGCGTATGAGAATAACCATGACTTGCGATAACATGACCATCATTCATAATTTGCGTTACAAGTTCCGGACATCTTTCAGCAACCCATCCAAGAATAAAAAAAGTAGCTTTAATATTGCGATTACGAAGTTCATCCAGGATAAATTTCATCCCAACATCAACACGTAACTCCTGCTCATCCCATGTCGAAAAATCAAAATGCTCGCGCATATTTCGCACTGTAAACCAGTCTTCCACATCAAAACTGAGAGCAATTTTATTGGTTGTATAAGCTGACATAATTATTCACCATTTCTTTTATTGAAAAAAAATTTTCTACTTTTTCACGACCATTTTCTAAACGAGAGACAATTTCCTCATTCTCATTTTTTAAATAATGTTCTTTTAATTTCTCAAAAAGCGCTCGTTCATTTTCTTTGTCAAACAAGACAACGATATCTGCCCCGAGTTCTCTATGAGCTAAAATATCACTGCAGAAACAAAGTTTTTTACACGACATAGCTTCAAGTACTGCAACCGGATGACCTTCGGTATGAGAAGCAGAAATAAAGATATCTCCATTTTTTAAAACCGAAAGAGCATCATTGGTAAAACCATGAAGAGTGATTTGATCATTCAATTCATTTTCATTTATAAAATCTTGCAGAACCTGAACTTGTTCTACGGTTTTTGCCGAACCAGCATGATGAAATTCAAAAGGTATATTGGCCTCTTTTAGATATTTACATGTTTTCATCAAATACATGATGTTTTTTTCATGTGAAATTCTCGCAATACTCACGAGGCGAAGTGGACCACCAAACAACCTTGATGGTGTTGCAGAAAAAATATCCGTGTCCACACCATTAGCAATAACTTTAAGAGCACTTTTTTTCATCGAAGGACAGTGTTCAAAAATAGTATCGGCCACAAACTGAGAAACAGCGATAATGTCGCTATAGAAGTAACTCGCGGCCTGAAAAAAACGAGTGTATTTTTTATGGCGAATGAAATTGATAACCGTATGCTGAGTGTGCACCAGTTTGAGTGAAGGAAAACGCATTTTCAAAAGCACTGCATATTCGGTTGGCCCGAAATCGTGAGTGTGAAGAACGTCTATCTTATTTTCTTTGATTATTTTGATAAGCGTTTTAACGAGAGTCCAATCTCTGCCGGCAGATTTTTTATAGGTATAAACAGGAAAACCACTCTCTTGAATTTGTTTTCCTATTCCGCCTAATTCAGAAGTTTCATACGAAAAAAAATGATTATTGGCCTTTTCTTTAGCATTAACGGCAAGCTGTTCTAATAGGCGCTCAATGCCACCCAAATAAAGGTATTCAACCAAATGTAGAACGTTCTGCTTTTTCATGAACTCTATTTATCACGGACCGCCCTCAACCTGCCATTCCCTTGGGAAATGTGTAAATTTGACAGAGCAAAGTGGTCCGTTTGTTTAGGGTTTTTTCTGGTAACTTGGATCGATCGTAATCGCCATCTCTTTAGCGCCAAAAACCTGCATTTCATACTTCAAAGTTGAGGCTGCAGGCATCTTATCGAGCTTTAAAAGCGCTGCCGACCAAGCCGGGATTTCGACAGTCGTGAGCTTGTTTGAAGCCCCTTTATCACTTAGAAAAACCTGAACTTTTTTACTTAAAGGGGCCTTATTCACAACAATCAAATTCACCATTTCACCTGACGTTGTGGCATAGGCGTTTACCTCATCCCCTAAATTGTCAGTCACCTCAACGACTGTCCCCTTAAAGTTATTAGTAAATAATTTATACATATAAAAGAGCGGCATGCGGGCGCCCCCTTCGATGAGTGACCATGGTAGTGGTGAAGTTCCAGGAGTGCTGAGAACAAACTGATTAACAAAAGAGACACCCTCTTTTGCAAAAATTCCAATTGAATCGGCCATATAAAGCGGTCTCACGATTCCATGGTAGCTGTTCGAGCGGTAATCCGAATCTACGGCAAACTCATTAATAGCGAGTTTTGCCTCTGGATAATATTGGTTCAGCCAACCTTTCATACGATTGAGAATATTCGGGCTGAAGTTACGATAAGAAGTTATGTCGTACTTATTAATGTAGTTTGGATCATTCCACAGACGTGTTGATTCCAGCATTTCTGCGACAAGCTGTTTTCCATTTTGATCTGTTACTACAGATGTTGGATCTGAATTTTTCGTTCTAAAATTTGGATAATAGTGAATCGAGAAATAATCTAAAAGTTTATACCCTTTAGGATTGAGTGTTGTATCTGCTTCAGCTTTTTTTAAGCGATCGAGAAAATATGGGATGAAGTTTGTGAATTGGCCATTTCCATAAGAACAGCTCACCTGTCCTCTAATATCCCCCCACTGACAATCTTTCGTAAAATTTCCTGTGTTCCAGTCATACCAAGAGGACGTCATTTCAGGTCCCCACAGTTTGATACTGTCGGCGTGTCCATTTACTTCTTCCTGAGCACGTCTAACGGCAATAGCGTATTGAATATATCTTGTTATGTAGTCGTCAGCAGAGATTGCATCTTCTGATTCCCAAATTTTTGCATGGGTTTCATTCCAAATTGAGAATTCATTTCCAAGGCTGACGTTTTCAATCTTAAGTTGTTTTTCTCCATTCAAAGTTTTGATCATTTCATACGCTGCTTCTGGAGTGAAAGTGCGTTTGATTTGGAAGTAATTACTTACTTTTTCTGGTTGGTAGCCTGTTAAGTTAACTTGAAAAATCCCATCAACTTTGTATGCTTCCATGTCCTGGTGAAGGGCCGTAAAGCTCGGTGCATTCTTTAATTCTCCTCGAACGTTAATTGTTTTGTTGTTCTTCCAGTTATAAACATCAAAATCATTTCCACCAATTCTGATTTTTCCTAATTGCAATTCATGAACAAGTTTTGTCTCTGGAATTTCAGAGAATGAATCAATGTGCGATCCATAAAAATTTTTATCAATGGTCTGGTATGTTTTGTCTAAATTAATAGTAATCGTGGCCTGAGTAGCAGGATCTAAGTTTCTGTCATATTGGCCTGAAGTCATAAAGATGCTTGAAGAACAAGCATAATTCGGAAGGACAACAAGGAAGAGGAACAGTCTTTTCATAAATTAATTCTCAATAAAGATACGACCATAATAAAAGTGCCTCGATTCCAATACATTCTGTATGGTCGCGAGGCACTGAAAACATAAAAATCTAGATGCTTATTAGTTGTTACAAGCTTCAGTGAAGTTGAACTTACGAACAACCGCATGGCGAGTTAAACGTTGTCCAGAAACTTCGTATCTGAATTCTTGTCCACAAAGTTTTCCACGCTCGTAGAAAGCTTTGAATACAGCTGGTGATTTCCAAACTTCTTGACCGAAATTTGTTAAGTTTTTAGCGAATTCTTTTCTGTCAGCTTTGAACTTTTTCATGTTGTTTGAATAAGTTTCAAGGTTAGCGAAGATTGATTCAACTGAAGCACCTTGTGGTCCACAAGAATCAGAGTTGATATCTCCACCTTCTGAAGGAGCACAAATAGAAGAAAGTTTTTTCTCACCTTCGAAGTTTAAAGCAGCAGCTTTAATTTTCTTAAGAAGGTTGATGTTTGCATTTGGGTTAGCGTTTGCGCTTCTTGTACCAGCAAGCTCTTGCACGTATTCATCTGACCAATTCATTTCTAGAACAACTTGGTTGAATCCAAGAGTATCGTCGAAAGCTGGAACAGTTGCACAAGTTTCATCTACTAGACCTGTAAGAGCTTTAACTTTATTAATGTATCTTCTTAAACGTTTTTCTTGTCCCCAGTTCGACTGGTAAGCAAATTTGAAGTTACCAAAGCTTGATTCTGTTTTTGCACGTCCATCAAGACCTGGGAAATCTTTGAAAACTTTTCCACCCATGAATGAGCGTGATTCGTTGATTTGAGTTCCACCGATAAATACGCTTCTTTGTTTTACGTATGCACCAGTATCTTTAATTACTTGCTCATCCCAAACTGAATTTTCTTCAAGAACATCGTATGAAGAAGTTGTTGTTGTTTTGAAAGCAAGAACTGGAATGAATGGAGTTGTTAAACCGAAAGCACGTGCCCAGCTAGAGTAAGACTCTTGAAGGCTAGAAATTTTCTTAACGCCAGATCTTTCAAGTGACTCAAGCTCTTGAGCTTTAGTTTGATCTCCGGCCATGAATCTTTCGAATGCTTCGATAGCTGAAGGATTGTCTAATGTGAATTCATAAGCAAAACCTTTCATGTTTTCGAAGTTTCTGTCGATTGAAGCGTTTGGACGGCCAACACCTACACCAACGTTAACTGAACGGATTGTCTTTTTTGATCTTTCTACGTAAACGCGATTTGGACCAGTTTTTTGGAAGTAGTTTGCCCATCCACCTGTTGCAACAACGAATACACCAAGATCGATTGGCATAATTCCTGTACCAACGTAAAGAGAAACACCACCGTTAGTTTCCCAGTAAGCACTGTCTGTTACTTTCCAACGAGAAACTTCGTCAGCTGAAAGTGGAAGTGATTTTTTCTTTTCAAATTCTAATTCAGAAATGTTTGAGATGTTACTTGTAATGAATGAGAAATCATTCTTAATTGGACCAACACCAACTGATGCCCATGCTCCTGAGTTTGGAAAATAAGTTGAACCGATAGCAGCTACGTTTCCGTAAAAGCTTCTTTTAAGAGTTACTGAATAACCAGCGCCGTAGATATCAGTATTGATTTCAGGACATGCTGAAGGTGCTACTGGAGTCTTGTTAACGATTTGGTTCATCCATCTGTAATTGATCATTCCAGTGCTTCCAGCAGTATCTGCTACTGTTGGTCCCGAAACGAGCATTGTTGCTAGCGAAAGCGAAATCGCCACTTGCTTCATTCTCATTTTCTCATCCTTTTTTTAAAGTACTATTATTAGAATTTGATGCGCATGACTACATCATTAACATCAAAATAAAAACTTAATTTTTTTCTAAATTCACAAATCACATTACGAATACAATTTTTCGATCGCTTTAAATAATTCTGGGTCATCAGTCGGGACATCATGAAAAGAAGATTTGAGATAATCACTATGGGGATCTCTTCTCTTTTCTCCCGGGTACATTGCAATTACATAGGGGTGAAAACTTTTTTTCATTAAAGGTTTATTGTTCAAACCATTGAAATAGAGTTCACACAAATCATTCACGATATGTCCTTCTCCGATATGACAGCTCGGAGTTGGTCGTGGATTAAGTTCAATAACAAAAAGTGTCCCGCTTTTCGAATCTATGATGAAATCGAGCGAATTAAAGCCATTTAACGAAAGTTTTTTCGCTACAATATTTACGAATGAGTCCAATTCATCATTGTCGATTCCTTCAGCAACGGCCGTAGGTCCTGTCTTTCCTGGAAAAGTTCTGATCTTCATCATCTGATTAATCGCAAACACTTCCCCATTGTGAGCGCAGAAAGGAGCAAGCCCCACAACTCCATCGATGTACTGTTGGAGTGAGATTGATTGCTTTGATGATAAAACGGTCACGAATAAGGTCTTTTTAATTTGATTCTTAAGTTTCGTCGCGAAAGATGCCTTTCCTATCTGCTGAAAATGATTTTTCAAATCATCACTATTTTCACAAATATGGACTCCGCTTCCGCCGTAGCCAGAATCATGTTTGATGACAAGTGGAAAAGACATTTGCTTTGAAGCTTTAATGGCCTCATCGAGATTGTTAACAATAATATTCTGAGGTGTTCTCACCCCCCATTCTTTGCACTTCTCCTGAAAATCAGATTTGCTCAATACGAGTGAATCGAACTCTTCAGGGCCCAGGGACTCTCTGAATTTTTTCGATATGAAACTTAAGAAAGGAAGTTTTTTTGTAAGGCGAGCAAGCTCCTGCATGGCAAGGATGGCATCTTCATCACCTGGAAGAACAACATCTGGGCGGAACTTTAACATGGCAAAGATCATCCAGATAAAAACTAATTTAGAACGAGAATATGTAAACGTTGGATAGAGAATTGCGTTCACTAAATATTTTGTTTTAGCAATGAGACTATTTTTCGGGCAAAGGGCGAATACTTTAAAACCAGCGCGATCAAGGCCGCTTGGTAATCGGCTTATTCCAGTCCAATTTTCATTGAGTGCGATAATAAGCACAGTCTTTTTCATGCTACACCCACTCGTAAAACTTTTTGCTGGATAGTTTTTTTGATGAGAAAAATCTCTTCATCAGAAATTATTTTTATCCATACGGCCGAAAGCAAAAACGAAAGACAGAAAAGACTAAAACTAGCTGCTAAAATCCAAAAAGGAGCCCATTGTACATAAGAAAAGACAAAACTTAATATTGCACTCAAAAGCGCAGAAAGAAGTGATGCCATAAGAAGCTCATTCCAAACGAAAAGATCAGCAAACTTTCCTTCTAGTAGTTTTGCTCCCTGAAGAAGACCAGTCAGATTCATGAGGAAAACGCCGAGTATTTTTCCAACTAAGGCCCAGATGGGTCCACCGATAAAAGCGCCTGCTGCAAAAAGTCCTAATCCAATGAGAAGTCCAATAGTTTTAATTTTCAGAGCAATGTGTGTTTGATTCGAGGCCCTGAAAAGCGGCTCTGGATTGAGGGCACCAACGAGAAGATACACATTAAAAACCATAAAATAAGGCACACTTTCGAGATACTTGTCAGAGAAAATAAAAACGATGATTGGTTTAGCAAAAAAGATCATAAAAACAACAAGCGGAATGATGATCAAATAAAGCTTGCGATTCATCTTTCGCCAAACTTCAATCGCACTTTTTGGACCTTTATTTTTAAGAGCATCGATCATCTCGATGTTAATGATTTCGTACATAGACGTGCGAGTGGCATTAACGAGAGGATTTTCAAAACATCCGACTGTATAAAAAGTAAACTGTTTGAGAGAGAAAAAAGATGAAATGAAAAAGTTCTCGACGTTTAAAATATTTTGAAGGATGCGAGATGCCCCAAGAGGAAGACCAAATCTTAATTGCGATTTTAAAAGCGCCGGTGCTTCTGAAAAATGCAGATTTTCTTTTTTCTTATAATTCAAAATGATTTTAAGAGTGAAAAGCAGACGAATGCTCATGAGAGCACTGAGCAGAATCATCACGGCCATGATTGAATTGAAATAAAAGAATGCCCCCAAAATGGCCAGAGACTTTAGAAATTCCATCCCTACTTCGACGGCCAGACGTTCTTTAAAACGGTTCATCCCAATGAGTATTCCTTCAATTTGCATTGATGAAACAGTCACCATTGTGAGAAAACCCAGAATTGGAAGATAGGCCTCGAGTTCACTATTATTTAAAAGTGTGGCGATCTCGTGTGAAAACACCGTCATGATCAGCCATAAAATTCCGGTAATCACGAGATTAAATCCGAGAGCATTAAAGCTATAAAGAGGAAATTTCTTTGGATCCCAACGAAGATAATAATAGGCCGAATCATCAAGTCCAAGATTGAGGGCCACTTGTGCAAACCAAAAATAAAGCATGATCTGTTTATAAGTTCCGTACGTTTCAACAGAAAGCTTTCGCCCCAGATACATAGGAATCACGATAGAGAAAATGACTCCAAAGATTCTTGCGCCAATGAGAAGTATGGCCTGGTTAAAAGGACTTTTTTGATTTTGCACTTTCGCTCTTACAATTAAATGTTCTTAAAGAAACTGAACATTTTGAGAGCTGTATAGTAGCTAATCAAAACATTGAGAATAACTGATTCGCGATTTTCAATATAGAAGAGATCGAATTCGATTTTCTCATAAGCTTTAGCATCGTAAGAGAGACAAATTTGAGCAAGACCAGTGATACCTGGTTTTACTGCATGTCTTTTTGTGTATTCTGGAATTTCTTCTTTAAACACATTAACAAATTCTGGACGTTCAGGACGAGGTCCAACAAATGACATTGTTCCATTTAAAACGTTAAACAACTGAGGTAGCTCATCCAAATGACTTGCACGAAGAAATTTACCAAGTGTTGTTACACGAGGATCATTTTTAGTCGAAAAAACTGCGCCTGTTTTTGCTTCAGCATCGGCAACCATTGTGCGGAATTTGTAAATTTTAAAAAGTTTACCGTCCTTCCCCACTCTAACTTGAGAATAGAGAACGTCACCTTTCATAAATAATTTGATAGCAACGGCCACCAAAAGAAGTGCCGGAGAAAGAATGAGGAGTAAAAAAATGGCGAAAGAAACTTCAAAAATCAAACTGGCAGTCTCACCGATTCTGATCTGCTTGAACAATGGCGAATCAGAATAGAAATAAGAGGCCAAATCGAATTCTGACTTTTTATAATTGCCAGAAGTCACCGATGTTAAGTGATTCATAGTTACTCCGCTCAAATGAAGAACACGTTTTAATTATTTTTATCTAAAAGTTCAATTTAAAGTTTTATGAAATTTGGCCCAATTTTTTCTCCCAATTCACTGCTGTTTCAACAATGTAAGAGAGGTCGTTATATTTAGGTTCCCATCCGAGAACTTTTTTAATTTTTTCAGCTTCAGATATGAGGGCTACTGCATCTCCGTCTCTGCGTGGAGAAATTTTTACGTTTAGCTTTTGGCTTGTTAATGCTTCGATTTCACTCAAAACTTGTTTCACTGAAAAACCAAAACCGTATCCACAATTGAGAACCTGCGATTTTTTATTCGTTTCGAGATAATCGAGAGCATCTAAATGAGCTTGAGCAAGATCATCAACGTGAATGAAATCGCGAATGCAAGTTCCATCAAATGTCTGATAATCATCACCAAAAATAGACATTGATTCTCTTTTTCCAGTCGCTAGTTCTGCGGCCGTTTTAATGAGGTGAGTGGCCTTTGGAGTTGATTGCCCGATCTGCCCTTCTCTGCTTGCTCCTGCGACGTTAAAATATCTCAGGGCCACGTAAGAAAAATCGTGAGCATTGGCCACATCTTCTAACATCCACTCTGTCATGAGCTTAGAGCGGCCATAAGGATTAATCGGATTAGTGGGTGTTTTCTCAGAAGCAATACCGATTTCAGGCATACCGTAAACAGCTGCTGTTGATGAGAAAATAAATTTTTTCGTTCCGTACTTAAGACACGTATTTATAAGAGTAAATGTATTGAGTGTATTATTTTTGTAGTACATCGTTGGATTAACAACGCTTTCTGGAACAACGATGCTTCCGGCGAAGTTCAAAACGGCTTCTATTTTATAGGTAGTAAAAATTTTATCGAGAAGTGCCTGATCGCCAATATCGCCGACGATTAATTCTCCATGGAGAATATTCTCTTTTCTTCCAGTCGAGAGATTATCAAGAACAAGAATGTCTTGTGTTCTTTTTCCCAATAGTGAGATGACGTGTGAACCAATGTATCCAGCTCCGCCTGTTACTAAAATCGTCATAAGAGTTTTCCTACTAAAAAATTTCGACGAACGTAGCACGCAAAACATCTGAGTTAACGCGCGTTGAAAAATTTATAGTTAAAAATTTGGTCGACGCGTTTTTTAGATTCACTGTCCCGAGTTGTGAATGAATAAAAAATTTGTGATGAAAAATTCACAACTCGAAAATGCGACGTATGACTTACTAGATTTAGGGGATAAAAAAAGAGGTCGGTGTCCCGACCTCTTGATAAAAAGACTGATGAATATCAGAGAAATGTTATCTGTTATGCTCTTCTAACAATAGATCTCGCACGAATACACCTTCACCACCTGTCCCGCCTTTGAGAGTCCAATCAGAATTAAACATGCGTGGTCCCCAGAGCGTATCGAATGACCAAACTGTCCAACTTGTGTTGTACTTGCGCATCCATGATTCAAATGCTGTCCCGAACGACAAATCTCCGCCTTCTGTCCCGCCTGTTTCAAATCCCCATTCCGTAAAGAACATAGGATATTTTTGAATGACTGGAAGATAACGATTATTCCACATAGTTTCTGTTTGATTAGCGTAGACGTGGCCTACATAAACGAGATTTGATCCAGCAACAGGATCTGTAGCTGCTCCGGCCATGTGTGATGACCAATAAGGACCACCGACAAGAATTAAATTTTGAGGAGCAACACTTCTAATCAGGTTAACTGCTGGTTGAGCAATTGTTGTTTTCCATGTTGACCAGTTATCCGGAAGAATAGGTTCGTTGAAAATTTCATAAATCACGTATGGGTTGTTCGCAAACTTCGGCGCCATATAAGACCAGAACTGCTGAACTCTCGGCCATAAATTTTGATAGTCACTTACATAATGAAGATCGATGATGACGTAAATTCCTTTCGCGGTTAATTCATCAACTAGTGGTTTCACGTGAGAGTTGAAATATTTTTCTCCGCCATTTGTTGTACTAAACCATCCTTCGTCTGGATAATTTGCATTTCCCGGTAAGATAGGAAGACGAACAACTTCAGCAAAATATTGATCAGTGGCCAGGTTTGCAACTGTTCTCGCCGTTGCTCCAGGACGCTCCCATGTTTTCGTATTTAAATGTTCCGGGTCTGCAATGTTCACACCTTTTAAAACAACTTGAAGACCTTGATCATCAACGATTTTATTTCCTTCAACTCTTAACCATCCTTGCGTTGGTGTTGTTGGAGGTAGGGGTTCTGTTGGTGGTGGAGGTGTTGGTGAAATTCCTTTTCCAGTAAGAGGAAGAGAAGCTTCCGTCCACGTCCAGGTTTTTCCAGGATAGTATCCTAAAACGTATTGACCGTTATAATCACCTGCGCTTGTTGGGGCGAATTGAATGTTAACGGTACAAGTTTTACTGGCCTTAACAATAAAGCCACTCGATTGATCATACTTACATGTTCCACCTGTCAGCTTGAAAGCACTACTTCCATTAAACCAATAACTATCAAGCCGTACTTGAGTACTGCTGGTGTTTTTTACTGTGTAGGTGATCGTCTTTGTCGAACCAACATTCACATCACCAAACATTGTGGGATTGACGAAAGAAACCGGTGCTGCCATTGCTGCTTCAGAACTCACAGCAAAGGCGAAGGCCAGACTTGCAATGTACTTCCATGTTTTCATTTTTTGTCCTTGATCAATTTTGAAAAAACGTATTGTTTTGTTTCGGATGAAACCAAAATCATCTTGATTCTTTTTAAAGGACTTTAATGAGCACGCAGAATGCCAACGAAATGCGCGTTTTCGGTGTGGAAATGGTACTGAGTGATTGAGTTTTTAAGGAATACTCAGTGATAAAAAATCACTGAGTATTTTAGTTTTAGAGCATTATTCGGAGTTCTGACATTTGTTTGATTTCGTCCCGAATTTTAGCAGCATCTTCAAATCGAAGATCTCGGGACGCTTCTTTCATTAATTTCTTTAGTTCTTCGATTCGTTTATCAATTCCTTCTGCAGAAAGGTGTTCGATTGTTGCCTTTTTCTTCGGCCCTTTTTCTTTTTTCGTTCCACGAAGAGTTTCAATAACTCCGCCGCTTACGTTTTTACTGATGGTCTTCGGAGTAATGCCTTTAACAAGGTTAAATTCCTCTTGAAGCTTGCGGCGTCTTTGAGTTTCACTTATCGCCTTCTCCATCGATTTGGTCGTTTTATAGGCATAAAGTATGACTCGTCCTTCAGAGTTTCTTGCTGCTCTACCAATCGTTTGAATAAGAGATCGCTCTGAACGAAGGAATCCTTCTTTATCGGCATCTAGAATACCGACTAGTGAAACTTCGGGAATATCGAGACCTTCTCGCAAGAGGTTGATACCAACGAGAA